>DATJJJ010000045.1:0-11701 GCA_035492215.1 Edaphobacter sp.
CGTTCCACCGTAAGCAACCAGCAGCCCGGCTACCCCGCCTAGCACCGACAGCACCACGCTCTCCGTGAGCATCTGGCGCACCAGCCGCTTGCGCTGCGCGCCTAATGCGGTACGGACGCTCATCTCCGTGCGCCGCTCCATGCCGCGCACCAGCAGCAGATTCGCAATATTGGCGCACGCGATCAGCAGCACCATCCCAGCCACCCACATCAGCAGGTGCAGGTTGGCTTGATACTGCTCCTTCATAAATTGAATGCCTCCGCCTCCCGGAGCCAGCGGAGCATAGGCCTTGGCCAGCAATCGCGCTCCCTGCGGTCCCTTGAAGTCTTTGTAGGTCGCGAAGATCTGCTTAAGCGTGGCATCCACCTTCTGTTGCAGCTGAGGCGTGATCGTGATGCCGGGTTTCGGCCGAGCGATAATCTCCAGCCAGCTCTTATCTGGGTCATGAACATAACCGGCGTTGGCCAGCACAGGCATCGACTCGATGGGCAGATAGAACTCTGGAGGAGACGCAACCAGCCGGTCCCCGAAAAAACCCTTTGGGGCTACTCCAACAATCGTTACCGGCTTCGTGTTCACCCACAGTGTCTTTCCAATCACTCCCGGATCGCCGGCAAAGTTATGCTCCCAGGTCGAGTAGCTAATCACCGCCACCATCGGTGCGCCTTCGCGATCGTCGGCATCCGTCAGCATCCGTCCCATAACCGGCTTCAGCCCAAAGGTACGGAAGTAGTTGCCGCTGACAAACTCGCCCGCCACCGAACGGGCCGCCTCCCCCGGTACATCGCGGCGCACGGTAACCGGGAGGTACGGGAATCCGGACTCCATCGCCGCCATATCCTCAAACTCCGGCAGATTCTTCCGGAGATAACGATAGGTGTCGGTCGAAAACAGAGAATACTGTCCATCGCTGCTGGTTGTGCCATTGATGCAGCACTCCGTGCCATCGCCCACCCGGATCAGAGTCGCCGGATCGGTCACCGGAAGGCTCTGCAGCATCACGGCATTCACCAGCGTAAAGATCGCCGCATTCGCCCCAATCCCCACCGCCAGCGTCAGCAGAACCGTCACCGTAAAGGCAGGCTTCTTCTTCAACTGCCTCAGTGCAAACCGTACATCCTGGGCAAAACTGATCATGGCGATGTACCTCTATATCCATCCGACGCTCAAGATTGGGACCCGTGCCAGCCCTATCCGCATTTGGAGTGCCAGTTTCTTACTCCCTTAACCCACATAGATTCAATACGTCGACCCGCCCTATCAGGTGCCATCCTGTCCACGAACAGCCACCAGCGTCCAAACCCGGACAACTCAACGCCGCCCGGCTCCTCCTCCCAATTCCTGTCAAGCCACAGAATTCAGATCCAGGGACCAAATCACGCGACAACCAATGATTCAGCAATCACTTACCGGCAAAAATCTATTCATGCGAAAACGCCGAATCCACCCCACCACTCCCGTAAAATAAATACAGACAGAAGCCTCTGCGGAGACCTTCCGGCGAGACCGGAGCCTCGCCACGAAGTACCATCCTAACCTCTGCGAATCGAATACTTTGCGCAAAATCAGGGGGAGGGGTGGGTGCCTCGAAGTCCAACAAAACGTGCTACAATAACAACAGCTTGGTGCCCCGGCATCGCGACAGGCACATCGATGTAACGTGACTTCACCGTTGCAAGCGATCCGCGAAACCGTTACAAGCAAATCTCAAAACGCCGGCGTAAAGAACGTCCGGCGGAAGGATCGATATGCCGAAACAGGGAATTCACCCGAAGTACGAGACCATCACCGTTAAGTGCGCCTGCGGAACCCACTTCGAGACGCGCTCCACCCACAAGGGCGACATCGTTCTCGAAATCTGCTCTGCCTGCCACCCCTTCTTCACCGGTAAGCAGAAGCTGGTCGATACCGCCGGACGCGTCGAGCGTTTCCGTCGCAAGTTCGCCAAGTCGGATGCCGCCAAGGCAGCCGCCAAGTAAGCGGAGTGGACTCAAGTCTGAAAGGCCTCCGCGTTCTGCGGGGGCCTTTCTCCTTAACCTCATCCTGCGATACTTAACTCAGTTATGAAGAAGCGCTACACACTCGAGCAGAAGAAGTGGGACTCGCCGGTCGAACACGCGATGCCCGCGCACGCTCGTGTGCCTGCCAGCTTCACCGTCGGCAACGTCACCATCGCACCCGCAACCGTGCTCGCCCCCATGGCCGGGGTCACCGACACCGTCTTCCGCCGCTTCATCAAAAACGCCAGCCAGTTCACCGCGACCTCCGCTTCCACCGACGTGGAAGCCGCGAAGACCAACCAGCAATCCGGCTGCGGCCTCATCATGACGGAGTTCACCTCCGCCGACGGCCTCTCCCGCATGCGCGAGACCAAGCGCAAGCGCTACCTCACCTACTACGACGACGAACACCCCATCTCCGCGCAGCTCTTCGGCTCCAACCCCGAGACCCTTGCCGACTCGGCCCGCATCGTCGAGGACGCAGGCTTCGACCTCGTCGACCTCAACCTCGGCTGCCCCGCCAAGCGAGTCGTCGCCTGCAACGGTGGCTCCGGCCTGCTCAAGGACCTGCCGCAGATCGAGCGCATCTTCAAGGCAATCCGCTCCGCCGTCTCCATCCCCTTCACCGTCAAGTTCCGCCTCGGCTGGAACGATTCGCACATCGTCTGCGTCGAGTTGGCAAAGATGGCTGAGGACTGCGGCCTCAACGCCTGCGCCCTCCACGCACGCACCCGCGAAGACGGATACACCGGCCAGGCCCGCTGGGAGTACATCGCCGCCGTCAAGGACGCCGTCAAAATCCCCGTCATCGGCAACGGCGACATCCGCACCCCCGAAGATGCCGCCGCCATGGTCGAGAAGACCGGCTGCGACGCTGTCATGATCGGCCGCACCGCTCCAGCAAATCCCTGGATCTTCCGCCAGATCGCCCAGTACACCGCCTCCAAGGAAGCCACCGGCATCGGCACCTACGACATCCCCACCAACGAAGACCGCTACCGTATGATCCGCACCTACTTCCAGATGCTGGTCGATGAGATCGCTCTTGAAGAGGCCGCCGAAGCCGCCCGCGCCGAGGCCATCCTCGCCTCCGGCCAGATCGCCCGCGAGAAGCGCCATCGCGATGCCGTCGGCAAGATGAAGCAGTTCGCCGCCTGGTTCACCCACGGTGTCCCCGGCGGGGGAGGTCTGCGCAAACAGATCTTCGAATCCAAAAACGGTAACGCCGTCATCGATGCGGTCGAGAAATTCTTCACCACGCAGCACTCAGAGATCGAAGACTCTTCCGCCGAAGAGCTGATCCCTTCGCTCGAAGCCATGGGCGCAGGCTGCGACTAGCCTCTACTTCGCCGCGCGATACACCCGCACATAATCCACCAGCATCTTCTGCGGAAACACCGTCGACTCATCCGGAGATCCAGGCCACTGCCCCCCAACCGCAACGTTCAGAATCATAAAGAACGGATGATCGTAGACCCACTTCGTTCCCGCGGGAAGATCCTTCGGCGTTCTCTCCACAATCAGCCTGTCGTCCAGATAAAACCGGATTCGCTCCGGACTCCACTCCACCGCATATACGTGGAACCCCGTATTCACAGCTCCGCCCGCAGGCAGATCGTAAGGCGCGGAGATTCCCTTCGCTCCGCTGTAACCCGGTCCATGCAGCGTGCTGTAGATTCGACTCGTCTCGCCGATATTCTCCATCACATCGATCTCGCCCGCCCCCGGCCACCGCACGCTATCGATATCATCTCCAAGCATCCAGAATGCGGGCCAGATTCCCTTGCCAAGCGGAAGCTGCAGCCGCGCCTCAAACCTTCCGTACGTCTGCGAGAACTGTCCCTTCGTTGTGATCCGCGCCGAGGTATACGGCCTCGTCACACCATCCAACCCGGTATAGCTCTCCTTCCGCGCCGTGATCACAAGGTTGCCGCCTCGCTGCTGCACATTCTCCAGTCGCGAGGTGTAGCTCTCCAGCTCCTTGTTGCCCCAGCCGCCTCCACCCGTGTCATACGTCCACTTCGCCAGGTCAGGAGGACTCCCATCCGCCCCGTTGAACTCATCGCTCCACACCAGTGCCCACGACTGCTCCGCCGCATGCACCGGCGCAGCCAACCATGAATCAAAAACGACGCAGACTGCCACAGCAAGCGCAAACCAAACGATCTCTCGTCTCACTCTCATGGCATCCGCCTCAGGGTAAGGTTCATCTCCGAGTCGATCTTCTTCAACGCGCGGTCCAGCTGCACCAGCGCAGCTCCGCCATCCTTCACCAGATACGCCTGCGACTCCACTGGCTTGTCCGGATTCAACTGATAGACCGTCGCATTCGCAGCGTCCGCATCGCCCTTCAAAACTGTCCACACCCCACGGTCACTGAACGTCAAATCGCCATCGCGACTTCCGCGATAGGTTCGCGTCTCGATATAAAACGCATCCGTCGTATCGAACTTTCCCTTCGCATACAACTTCAGCTCCGTATCCAGTCCGCTGCAATCCGCGCAGGGCAATGTCCCTTTGTAGTCTCCGATCAGGACCAGGCCCACCGGAGTACCTGAAGCCACTCGCACCTGCACAGAAAACCGTGACGTCTCAGGAACTCCCGCGCCCTGCTTCTTTTCCATCTCAAAGGCGAGATTCAAAACCATCTCTCCGACACGCGCCGCGTTATAACGAAACTGCCGCGTCCCTTCCCCTTTGGCAGATCCCGCGCCCTTCACAGGAATCAAGGAATCGCCCTGCGCCGTCAGCGCCGCACCCTTCGCAAGATGAGAGACCCATCCGTACTGTCCTGGAAGCATCGAAGGCAGATCCACAATCAACGTGTCGCCCAGATTCAACACCACCAGAGTGCGATTGTCCGCCTCCCCAAGCGTCACCGTCTTGGCGCCGGCCGTGATGGCGCAACACAATCCGAAGATTAGCAGAGCCACACGCGATAGTGAACGCATCTCGTCCCTCTCGACTGCACAGCTATCCTAACTCTGACGGCTCGCCGAGTCCGCGCTGCGCTTGCGCCATATCACCTTCACCTTCTTCCGCCACCGCTCATCCAGTGCAACCAGCTCCCAATCCACGGCAGGCGAAAAATACCGCAACACGACCTCGGTCGCAGGGTGAACTCTCAGCGCAGGCGCCACCAGATACAGCTTCGGGGGAAGCCGCGAGAGCACAACATCCCCAAAGTATCCCGCTCGTTGAATCTCTCCCGGCCCTATCCCTTGCTGCGCACTCGACTCACTCTGCAAATGATGCCAGCGCACGCGAATCCAGTAATCCAGCCCTTGCAATGCCAGATGCAGATCTTCGTCCGCCTTCAATTCAATCACCGCAAGCCGTCCATCGCGCAAAACTCCAAGCAGATCCAGCATGCCGCGATCTCCCGCGGCAAAAGCAGGAACCTGCGTGTACAGATGACGTGGATCCAGATGCGCATCGAGCGGCTCGATATCCCGCCGCAGCTCACTCTCAAGCCATCGCTCCGGCTGCATGCGATAGAGCGGATCGCGCCTCTCGCCTGCTGCATGTCTGCGTTCGAACAGCCGCTCCACCAGCTCCCGCAACTCGCTCTCGTTCTCTGAAGTTAAAGCCGTCTCGTTCGGTCCCGCTCCAAACGTAATCTCCTCCAACGCATTGAACGAATTGCCCGCATAGCCTGCGCGAATCCGTGCAAACTCCAACCCATGCAGCAGAAAACTCATCTCTGCGCCGCTTGCGATCACAACCTCCACCTGTTCTCGCATCGGCTCGGGCACCAGTGCCATCACACGTTTTGAAGCCGCGGCAAAGCGCTCCCGTACAGCCTCACGATTCGGAGCATGAATCAGCCGCGTCGTTATATTGCCCGTATCCGCAGCCTCACGCTGCTCCATCTCTTCCGTCTGCTCGTCGAGCTCCCAAAGCTCCCACTGCGCTGCACGCTCGTTCAGCCACGCCATTCGCGACGCCGTCAGCACACCCGCGCCTCGCGGAACAATCACCTTCAGGCCCTGCCACACCCTGCGTCCATCTCCGCTCGTACGACAGTGCTCCAGCCACAGAATCCCGATCGTCAGAATGCCGTCGATCGTTGCCTGCGTCTCTTCTCCATTCACCGCAATCACTGCCCAGGCCTGCTGTCCACGTACCAGCGAACCCCGCGCATACGCCGGACCAAAGCTCTTCTCCAGATCCATCGCAGCGCGCAAACCCTCCGGCCTCCACTCAGGAAAACTCCGCACGAGCACACGTTCCAGCACGCGAAGATATTTCAGTCGAGTCGCCTCGCGCGTCGTCGGCGTCCTGCGATCTCTCTCTGGAACAATCTCCAGCGTCTGCGTCTTTGTCTGTCCGAACCGCAGCACCGACAGCCGAAGTGTTCCCTTACGCTCTTCCACTGCGGCCACCCGCCGCACTTGATTTGCGTCGTCGCTCCACATCTGCAGCACGCACCGGCCATGTTCCGTGCCCAGCCGATATTTTGCGGAGCGCATATCGAAGATCACGCGCCCATCCTCCAGCACCACTGCCAGAGGATGCTCCAGAAAAAACGTCTCAATCGCCGACGCAATCTTCTCTGGCGCCTGTTCTTCTAATGGCTTGCGAGCTCTCCCCGCAGCTCCTGCACTCTCAGGAAACGGCATAGCCGAACGCTACCACATCAGCCCCCACACAGCGCCATAAGCTCAAACGCTCCGCCACCCTGACCGTCTTCTCTTCCGTTACCAGCTTCCCTTTGCGCGCAGATGGGTAATGTGCGCGATGTGATGTCTCGAGTGCCACGCATACATCAGCGTCGCTAACTCCACCGTAGTATCACCGCTCTCCGGATGCCGATAGCCTCGCAGCCATTGCTCATCCGTCAGCGACTGCAGCATCATCACCCAGCGCGCATGCAGGCTCTCCACCAGCGTCAGAGACCACTCGACCGGCGCAGCCGAGTCATGCAGCGTAGCCCATGCCTGTTCATCGTAGGGCTTGATCGTAGGCCAATCTTCCGTCAGAGCCAGACGCACCCGCACAAACGCATTCATATGACTATCCGCGATGTGATGGACTAACTGACGCACCGTCCATCCTCCCTCGCGATACGGCGTATTCAACTGTGCGGAGTTCAATCCCTCCACCGCGTTCCGCAGTTGCTCCGGCAGCTCGGCCAGGGTGGCAACCGCGTTCAGTCTCTCTTCCGGTGTAATCGTCTCAGGCTTCTCAAACTTGCCAATGGGATAGCGCGGATCATCCACCATCACACTCATTCGACCCTCCTATCAATCCTTCTCGTATATGAAAAAACTAGCACAGCCTCCGTTCCCTTTTGCAAAAAACAGCCCTGCGTCCTGCCTCATCGCCCTCTCCCCGAAGCAGAACATTAAACAAACTTCTCTCGCCCTCGATCGTACACTCGTACGCAGAGGCACTGGTTATGTTGGGTCGAACTGTTGCTGCGCTTGCCTTTCTCTCATTGCCCCCGGCGACGATGGCACAGACCCCCGCAGCGGAACAACACGCTACACTCAGCACACATTCCACACTTGTCCTTGCCCCGGCTCTGGTCCGCAACAAAGCCGGAGAGCTGGTCTATACCCTCAAGGCCGACGACTTCACACTGACCGACGACGGAGTGCCGCAAAAATTAAATCTCGAGCAGGACACCGGAGGGGAGCCTCTGGCTCTCGTCGTCGTTCTTGAAGTCGGAGGCGCGGGAGCGCGTGAATTTAACAAATTCACTTCCATCGCTCCTCCCATGGCTCCCATGCTTGAGTCCATCATCGGCAACGTGCCTCATAAAGTCGCCGTCGTCACCTTCGACAGCCACCCTGCCCTTCTACAGGATTTCACGCAGGACATCGACACCGCCGCAACCTCTCTCGAAGCCCTCACGCCGGGATGCACCCGCCAGCATCATCTCGAGAACTGCGCCTCACCTCTCGCTCTTCGCAACGTTCCGCTCGGCGATAACGGCGCCGCAATCCTCGACAGCATCGGCTTCGCCGTAGACCTGCTGCGAAAGCAGCCACTCGAATACCGCCGCGCTATTTTGCTGGTGAGCGAAACCCTCGATCGCGGTAGCCAGATCAGCATCGAGGATGCAATTCGCGTCATCAACGACACCAACACCACCATCTACAGCATTGCCTACTCCACCGGAAAATCCGAGGCGGCTCACTACGCCGCTCGCGAGCTTCCCACACAACCCGGCGGCCTCGGGATGGAGAACCATCATCCCAATCCTCCTCACGGCTGCATGGGCAAAGATCCCAATCCCGATCCCGACGCGACCCACAATAAAGCCATACAGGCCTACGACTGCGCCACGCAACTACTCCCGCCGCTCGCATTGGCCAAGATGGCGGCCATCATGGCCACCGACGGGCTCAAACAAAATGTTCCCGAGACGGTTGCAAAACTTACGGGCGGCGAATACTTCAAACTGACCAACGCCAAAAATCTGGACCACGACCTCGCCACCATCTCCAATCACATTCCCAACCGCTACATCCTCAGCTTCCAGCCGCAGTCACCCCACCCCGGCCTGCACGCACTCGATCTGCAATTGAAGGACTATCCCGGCCTCCGCATCACGGCTCGAACCAGCTACTGGGCCGACTCAGACGAGACCGCACCCCCAGCTCACACGCCCTGAGCTTCGGCGGGCATCTTCCCTAAAAGTGATTGGCCTCAGCCACAGGCAGCGAAACCCAGAACTCCGTCCTGCCAGGTTGCGAGTCAAAGTCGATCATGCCATCGTTGTGCCGCACCAGACGCCGCGCAATGTCCAGTCCCAGCCCCGTGCCATATCCAAGCGGCTTGGTCGTAAAAAACGGATCGAAGATCATCGACCGTATCTTCTCCGGAACTCCAGCGCCATGATCGACAACACGCACCACAATGCGCTGGCCTTCCTGGCACGCGCTTACTTCCACGCACCCGCCCTGCGCCGTGGCGTCCAGAGCATTGTCGATCAAAATCCCCCAGATCTGATTCAACTCCGCTGCAAAGCAGAAGACCTCCGGCAGGTCAGGCTTTATATCGACCGACACCTCCACGGATCTCTCGCTCGCCTTGGCATTCATCACCGACACTGCATCTCGCAGACCCGATCCTGGATCGATCCGTTCAGCCACGATCGCCTGATCCATGTGCGTAAACCCTTTGATCGCCATCACCAGGCTCGAGATCCGCGCCGACGAGCCCTGAATCTCTCCCGTCAGGCTTCGAATCGAGCATCCCGATGCCGCCCAATTTAACGCAGCATTCAGAGTTGGCCCGGAGATACGCCCCGCCAGCGAGTTCAGGTTTTCCAGCGTTACCTCAGTCTCTGCAAGCATCGCAGCCAGCGACGAGTCCAGCCGATGCCGCGCGAGCCAGTCATGAATCGCCTCTTCGCGATCGACCTGTTCCAAAGGGGATCGCGCAACTCGATTTTTCTTTTCGAGACAAGCTGCCCGCATCGCATCCACAGCGGCCAGCTGCTCGCCCGACAGCCCTGAGGCCACCAGCGCGCGTGCCGCATCCTCTGTATCGTCCAGCCGGTCTGCCAGCAGGCACACGCTGCGCTCGATCGCCGAAGCCGGATTATTCAACTCATGCGCAAGCCCTGCCGAAAGCTTTCCCAGCGAGATCATCTTCTCGCTCTGCAGCTCGTTTGAGGTAAACAACTTGGCGCGGTCCACCATCTGGTGCACCAGGATCGACGTAATTGTGAAACACTCCCGCACCAGCTCACGAAAATGATCCCGATGCAACGCCAGAAGCTCAAGCGGCTCCTGCGTAACCGCATTTCCGGGCGGACTGACGAGCCGCGAAAAAGGGAGCGTGCCCGTTACATCGCCCTCCCTCCACTCCAGAACCTTCTGCGGCCCCACCCCGCGATCCAGAAATAACGCCATACGGCCCGACAGAATGACATACATGCTCTCGACCGGTTCGCCTTTACGCGACACAACCTCGTCCTTGGCCGTCGTGCGCAAAGCACCGTGCTCCGCCAGCCACGCCAGCTCTTCCCGCGGTGCCGATCCTAACAATTTGTGCTGTCTAAGACGTTCGATCAGATCCATGGCTTCGCGCGCGTTCCATCCTTAAGATCGGGGCCCCCGTCGACCTCCAGTCAAGGTATCAGATCGGTCGGCGCCGCGAAGGTGAGCGAACGCAATATAAATGTACAAACTTTCTTTACGGCAGAAACAGCTTCAGGTCTCTCGGCGGCGATTCGCGCAGTGTTTTCAACCTGCTTTCAAGATCCCCTGCATGCACCTCCAGCTTGTGCCCGTTCGGATCGAGAAAATAAAACGACTCTCCCTCGCTGTGGTTCTCCTGCCAACACTGCACCCCTGCTTCACGTAACCTCTCTACAGCGCCTGCAAAATCAGCAGCCTCCACGGAAAAGGCCAGATGGGTGTACTCCTCAAGCGGTCCGGTTCGCGTCTCGCTATCCAGGCTTAAGCAAATCCAGTCGTTCCCCGCCTCCAGATACGCCCCCTTGTACCACCTCGCGATCGGTCTCAACCCCAGAACCTCCGTATAGAAGACAAACGACGTATCCAGGTCCCGAACCGCAAGCGTTACATGATTAATCCCAAGAACCATCCGGTCATTATCTACCGTCCAGGCGGCCCTGGGGCGGCGCAAAACCGCTCTCCGGACGAACTCTACCGTTGCCGCAACCATATCGCTTCCCTATCATCAAACTTAAGATGACTACTCCCGCCCCCGATCACAAGCGCTACTTCACCGACAAGCTTGGCGTCTCCGAGCGCCTCATCGAGCGCTGCCTCGCCGAAGCTCTCTCCGCCGGCGGCGAGTACGCCGATCTCTACTTCGAATCCGTCACCTCCACCTCCCTCGGCATCGACGAGTCCCTCGTCAAAACCGCCTCGCAGGGAGTCTCCCTCGGCTGCGGCGTCCGTGTCCTCTCCGGCGAACGCACCGGCTACGCCTACACCGACGATCTCTCGTCCGACGCACTTCTCAAAGCCGCCCGCACCGCCGCGCTCATCGCCTCCGGCCCGGCCAAAGACCTCATGCAGGGCTTCCGCCACACCGAGGGCGAATCGCTCTACCCCATCACCGGTGCCACCGCCGACGCCGAGATCGCCGCCAAGCTCTCCCTCATCCAGCGCGCCGACGTTGCCGCCCGCGCCTACGACTCCCGCATAACCCAGGTCCGCGCCAGCTTCTCCGATGAGCTTCGCCGCATCCTCGTCGCCGCATCCGACGGCACCTTCGCCTCCGACACCCAGCCGCTCTCGCGCCTCAACATCTTCGTCATCGCCAAAGACGCCACCAACACCGCCCGCGGCTCCTCCGGCGGCGGCGGCCGCATCACCATGGACTTCTTCGAGGGCGACAAGAGCCCTGAGCACTTCGCCCGCGAGGCCGCTCGCACTGCCCTGCTGCAGCTCGGCGCCGTCGATGCTCCTGCCGGCGAGATGGAGGTTGTCCTCGGCCCCGGCTGGCCCGGCGTCCTCCTGCACGAAGCCGTAGGCCACGGCCTCGAGGCCGACTTCAACCGTAAGAAAACCTCCGCCTTCGCCGGACTCATCGGTCAGCAGGTCGCCTCGCCCAAAGTCACCGTCGTCGATAATGGCCGCCTGCCCAATCGCCGCGGCTCCATCAACGTCGACGACGAGGGCAACCCCACGCAGGAGAACGTCCTCATCGAGAACGGCATCCTCAAGGGCTACCTCTCCGACAAGCTCTCCTCCCGTCTTATGGGCATCGCC
>DATJJJ010000046.1:0-109361 GCA_035492215.1 Edaphobacter sp.
CATCTTCGGCAACGCCCAGGCCGTCTTCGACCACTCCGAGCTCCACGAGCTCTCCCCTGGCTACCTCACCGCACAGTCACGCACCGCGGCTTACCAGAGCACCGGCTACGTCATCGCCAGCAGCCGCGTCACCGCCGACGATGCCGCCCTCAACGGCCACCACTTCTTCCTCGGACGCCCATGGCGCCCATACTCTCGCGTGGTCTATCTCAACACTGAGCTCCCCGCCACTCTCGCTCCACAGGGCTGGAACAACTGGGGCAAGACCTCCAACGAGCAGACCGCCTACTACGCCGAGCACGGCAACACCGGCCCCGGAGCCGCAACTGCTCAGCGCGCTCCCTGGTCTCATCAGCTAACCACCGCTCAGGCAAAACCATTCGAGCCGCAAAACTTCCTTCGCGGTAAAGACCACTGGAACCCCATCGCCGAAGCCAGGAAACTCCCGTAAGTTTTACAGGGTCGCAGCGAAATCAGACGGTATCATCCTCATAGATTCTGGAGTGTCATCCTGAGCGAGCGCAGCGAGTCGAAGGATCTGCGTTTCTCGATAACCCAACCAATTTCCCCGCACGTGAACCGAGCCTTCATTCAATCGTGAATCTCGCCTCGCAACCGAAAGCCTCCAGGAGCTGGAGCCGCATCGACGGCATCGATCTGCTGCGCGGACTCGCGATCTTTTTCGTCCTGATGAACCACGTCAACATGCGGCTGCTCTCCGCCAAGGTTCCCTATCTCAAAGGACTGCCACTCCAGCTCATCTACACCCTCGTCTGGAACGGCCAGTTCGGCGTGCAGATCTTCTTCGTCATCTCCGGCTTCCTCATCACCTCCACCAGCCTTCGCCGCTGGGGCTCCTTCGACAATCTCTCCATCAAAGACTTCTACCTCCTCCGCTTCGCCCGCATCGCTCCGCTCATGTTTCTCCTTCTCCTTATCCTGAGCGGACTCCATCTCGCGCACGTCCAGGGCTACATCGTCTCTCCCAAGACCGGTGGCCTCCGCCAGGCACTCCTCGCTGCGCTCACCTTTCGCATCAACGTCCTCGAAGCCACACGCGACTATCTTCCCGGCAACTGGGACATCCTCTGGTCGCTCTCCGTCGAGGAGATGTTCTACCTCTTCTTTCCTCTCCTCACGCGGCTCCTCCGCAAGCCAAAGTTTCTTCTTCCCGTTCTCACCCTCTTCGTCGTCGCCGGCCCCTTCGCCCGGGCTCGCGCCTTCAATCCCAATCCCGTATGGCGCGAATACTCCTACCTCGGCGGCATGGACGCCATCGCTCTCGGCTGCATCCTCGCCGTCCTTCTCTACCAGCGGAGCCTCTCCAAAGCCTCCATCCGTATCTGCGCAGCCATCGGCTTGGCCATTCTCCTCTTCAGCCTCTGCTTCTCCATTCGCGCCTACGCCTGGGGACTCGGCAAAAACGGCCTCAACATGACCATCCTCGCCCTTGGAACCTGCCTCGTCATCGGAGCCTCCGCGCAATCCACATGGCGCTCCCCTCGCATCCTGTCTCCGCTCCTCGCCCTTGGCCGTCACAGCTACGAGATCTACCTGACCCACATGTTCGCCGTCATGGCTCTGTTCCGCCTCTTTCTCGCGATCGGCAACCCCCTGCGCGGCGTACCTCTTCTCTTCCTTGCAGCAATCACCGCCGCGGGGCTGCTCGGGTGGCTCGTTGCCCTCTTCTACTCCGAGCCCATGAACCGCTGGATCCGATCCCGCACCGGCGATGACGCCGCATCCCTCGGAGCCGTTCTTCCCGCAAGCTCCTGAAAAATTCGCATCTCTTCATTTGGCAGCTCTGCTTCGAACCATCTACACTCCCTCCATTCCCTTTTTGAGGAAGCCCTGTGCTAAATCGATTTTCCAGACGTGAATTTGCCAAACTGATTGGCTCCGCCGCTGTCGTCCCCTCTATCCTTCCCACCTCCTCCTCCGCGGAGCCCGTCAATCTTCATCCCTCCGCACCCGTCGCTCATAGCTTCCCCAAAGGCTTCCTCTGGGGCTCCGCCACCGCCTCCTATCAGGTGGAAGGCGCCGTCAAAGAAGACGGACGCGGCCCCTCCATCTTGGACGTCTTCTCCCACACTCCCGGCAAGACCAATAACGGAGACACCGGCGACGTCGCCGATGACCACTACCACCGCTACAAAGAAGACATCCAGCTCATGAAGGCCCTCGGCCTCCAGACCTATCGCTTCTCCGTCTCCTGGTCACGCATCTTCCCCACAGGCACCGGAACCCCCAATCCCAAAGGCATCGACTTCTACAGCCGACTCGTCGATCAACTCCTCGCCGCGAACATTCAGCCCTACTGCACCCTCTTCCACTGGGATCTCCCCCAAGCCCTCGAAGAAAAGTACGGCGGCTGGCAGTCCCGCGAGACCTCAAAAGCCTTCGCCGAATACGCCGGATACGTCGCACAGCATCTCTCCGACCGCGTAAAACACTTCATGACCCTCAACGAGATGCGCTCCTTCGTCGATATCGGCTATCGCGACGGCCGCCACGCTCCCGGCCTCAAGCTCTCCGTCGCCAAGGTCAATCAGGTCCGCCATCACGCCGTTCTCGCTCATGGACTCGGTGTACAAGCCATCCGCGCCCACGCAAAACCAGGAGTCAAAGTTGGTCTCGCAGAAAACGCCGAAGCCTGCGCTCCCATCATCGAGACCTCCGAACACATCGCCGCAGCCGCCAAGGCCATGCGCGAAGAGAACGCCGGCTACCTCACCGCAATTCTCGAAGGCAAATACACCGACGCTTACCTCGCCCATCACGGAGCGAACGCGCCCAAGTTCACCGCAGACGATATGAAGGCCATCGGCTCCCCCATCGACTTCGTCGGCCTCAACAACTACACCACCACCTGGGTCCGCGCCGACAACAATCCCAGCGGCTACGCCATCATTCCAGCGCCCGAATCCTACCCGCACATGATGAGCTCCTGGCTGCGCGTCGGTCCTCAAGGTCTCTACTGGGCTCCCAAATTCATCGCTCAGATCTGGGGAGTCAAAGAGATCTACATCACCGAAAACGGTGCCTCCTCCACTGACGTCCTCACCCCCGACGGCCACGTCTACGACTCCGACCGCATCATGTATCTCCGCAACTACCTCACGCAGCTTCATCGCGGAGTCTCCGAAGGAGTTCCGGTCAAAGGCTACTTCTGCTGGTCGTTTATGGATAACTACGAGTGGGCCGACGGCTACGCCTATCGCTTCGGCCTACACTACGTCGACTTCAAGACCCAGAAACGCACACCCAAACTCAGCGCACACTTCTACAAAGAGGTCATCGCCCGCAACGGCCTAGCATAAGACCTTTCAACGATTAATTGCTCGACAGCCGAGTCATGTTTCTCTATCTTCGGTCTCATGGCTCGGCCCCTTGCTGCACTTGTTCTCTTCTCTGTCCTTATTTTTCCCAACCTGAATGCACAGACTCCTGACACAGAGCCTGTACTCACTGGCTATGTCACGCGCGTAGCTTCGGACACCGACTTTGACGCCAACGGCTTTCATATAGCTCTCGGTCCAAAATCACAAACCTTCCAAGGCTCGGTTGACCATAATGTCCCGCACGTCACCGGCGGTAAGCCCTTCTTCGGCGAGCAGGTTCTGATCTTCGGAAAGATCGATCGCAAGAAGAATCAGATCGAAGCGGCCAGGATTATCTTCTGCAAACCTGAACCTCGCGTTTTAAGCGGCTTCGCAGTCGTCGATCGCATCCTTCGCCCTGCCTCACACGATGAGCTGCTCCTGCGGGCCGATGGCTATTTCATCCAGGTCGCACCTACAACAAAAATCGCTTTTGCCGACCCGCTCCATTCTCTCTCTCAAATCGTGCCAAACGTGTGGATCTCCTATCACGGTACTCTGAGCTCCGATGGAACTTTCCTTGCCGACAACGTCTCTTTTCAGCCGAACGACATCTCCAACGGCGAAGACAAGTTCCTCCAAAAAAGCGAATACGACCCCTCAAAGATCCCCGACGATGCAAAGCAGAGCGCCATCAGTAAATCCTTCTTTGGAATTAATCCCAAGATGATCCCGCCCTATCACGATCCTGCAATGCAGGCCAGAATCGATCGCATCGGTTCAAGCCTGATTCCTGCCTATCAACGCAATCTCCCAAATTCAGACCCATCGAAACTCTCCTTTCGTTTTCAGATCATCGACAACGCAAAGTTTCACGATGCCCTCGCGCTCCCCAATGGCATCATCCTCGTTCCCCGACAGGTCGTGGAGCGTCTGCAAAATGACTCGCAGTTAGCCGCAGTCTTGGCGGATAACATCGCCACGGTCATGGAGAAACAGAGCTATCGGCTCCTGCCGGCCCGCAAAGCCATGACGGCATCGCAGTGGGCCGCCGCTGCAGGCGGCTTTGTTGTTCCCGGTCTCGGCATAGCCGCAGGCGTAGCAAGCTATGCCGCCAATAAATCCATTCAGGCCGACACTCTTGAACAGAGCGGACGCGTAAGCTTGGGGCTGCTTCATGATGCCGGCTACGATCTTCAACAAGCCCCCGTCACATGGTGGCTTCTCGAGGCCAAACCAGGAAAAGACCTCTCCAGCACCAAAATACCGCCTCGCTCGATCGCTCTCTATCGCACGATCAGTCAACTGTGGAGCAGTAATCTGCCTCCTGTCGGCTACCTCAAAGCCACAGATCCATCCCCGAACCATTTCTAGGGCGTGTCTGATAATTGACCTTGAAATTCTTCCCCGGAAGATCCCATCGAAGCCGCCTTTTAAGCAGGCAGAGTCGCTTTTCGCAACCTACACTCCATCTTCACTTGCAACGATAATCGGACGAAAATCTTGATTTAATGTGCAATTTATTGCAGATTTTAAATTTTTTTTCGACGCGCATTTTCCCGTCTTAAATTCTCTGCACCCGCGCCAAATCTAGACGATCTTCTGTGCGCAAAAATATGCACTTCCTCCAGAAAATTCTTTCAGACTAGGCAATACAACTTTAGTCGCATCTACTACTTACCAGCAAGACGCAAAAGCATTTTCAGCACGATCAACTTTATCCGCTTTAGGAGTTTCTTCAGTGAAGAAATTGATGTCATCCCTGGCTATTCTTTCGGCCCTCGCAATTGCTCCGGCCCTCCATGCCTCCCCCATCACGGGTCAGTTCTCCGTGACAGGAGCCTCGGTTCAGGACACCGGTAGCGAGCTGATCTTCAACCCGAACACCATCAATGTAGGCGCTGCCAACACGATCAGCGGCGACTTCATCACCCTCCTCACCCCCGGCGAAGCAGGCACCATTACCTCGCCCATCAACTATGCCAGCTACGTATCCGGTGATTCCGCACTCTCCTTCGGGAGCGGCAGCTCGCTTCTCACCCTTACGCTCAACAGCATCTCCTGCACTCTTGCTGGACAGTTCAACAACTGCGTGGGCGCCGGAACCATGGTCTCCGCGAATTCCAGCTACGACCCGACGAACTTCTCCCTTCTCTTTACCACCAACACCGCCGGTGTCGTGACCTTCCAGGCCACTGCTCTGAGCAACAGTGCAGTTCCCGAGCCCTCGACCCTGATGCTGCTCGGCACCGGCCTCATCGGTGCGGCAGGCGCTCTGCGTCGTCGTCTGGCTGCCTAAATACAAACCAATCGCTTCAGACGGATCGTCCTATAACCCGTCGAAGAGGTGATTCGCTCAAACCCCTGCTGCGCACCAGTGTGCGGCAGGGGTTTTTCTTTGTCGCCAGCTTCGTCAAGGACCCTCGATCTTCGTCCCCAGCCTAAATAATTGAAAATAATAGAATTGCTTTCCATTCCCCCGGGCCAAAAAATGCCGATTAGTTTCCATCCCTCCTCTACACTGGATAGAGAGGCTTTTCCAAAGACCTCTTTCGGGTGCATGAGGGGGAAATAGCCTCATGTTATTGATTATGGAAAACTTGAGTTCAAAACCATTTGTAATCAGCAATTTGGACCATAGGTCCGGGACCTAACATCCGTAAAATCAATATTTTGCGCAAAACCAGGGGGAGTGGCATCCTCTGGTAAACTAGAAGGCTGTGACTTCCCCGGCATCCATTGAAACCAGCCCCGAGACCCAAGCCCCCGGCAGCCGCCCGAAGATCGGCTTCGTCTCTCTCGGCTGCCCCAAAAACCTCGTCGACTCCGAGGTCATGATGGGCCTCCTCCACTCCGCCGGAGGCGAGCTCACCCCGAAAGCCGAAGACGCCGAGATTCTCGTCGTCAACACCTGCAGCTTCATCGACTCTGCCAAGCAGGAGTCCGTGAACACTATCCTCGAGATGGTCCAGCACAAGCAGGCCAACGGCGGCCGAGCCCAGCGCCTCATCGTCGCCGGCTGCCTGGTCGAGCGCTACCGCGACGAGATTCGCAAGAACATTCCTGAGGTCGACGCCGTCGTCGGCACCGGAGAGCTGGAGGCCATCCTCACCGCAGCCGGCCTCACCCCTCAGCCCGCACCCTCTCAGGACTCGCCCTTCAACATCCTGCCCCAGTCGAACATTCCGCCGCAGGCGCTCGCCGCCCGCGCCCACAGTGCCGTCCATCAACACTCTCACCCCACGGAGCACGGCGCGCAGCTGAAGTTCGAAGAACAAAAAGAAGGCGGCAACCAGAAAAGTGTCAGTCTGAACGACGGCGAAACCGGAGTCGCAGAATCTGCGGTCTCCTTCCGTGCCGAGGGAACCCATCGCGAGCGACAGGGACGCTTTTCCCGTGAGTCCTGGGACGGAGCCACGGAAGCGCTTCCCGAATACCTCTACAGCGACGAGACGCCGCGCATCCTTTCCACCCCGAGAGCGAGCGCCTACATCAAGATCGCAGAAGGCTGCGATCATCCCTGCAGCTTCTGCATCATCCCGCAGCTCCGCGGAAAATTCCGCTCCCGCCGCATGTCCTCCATCGTCGCCGAGGCCGAAAACCTGATCGCTCAGGGCGTCCGGGAGATCACCCTCATCGGGCAGGACACCACCTGCTACGGCGAGGACCTCGGCCTGACCGACGGACTGGCACAGCTTCTCGAAGCCCTCGCTGCCCTGCCCGGCCTCAAATGGCTTCGCTTCCTTTACACCTACCCCAACAAGGTGACGACGCGGCTGCTTGAGACCATGGCGAAGCACGACAACATCGCCAAATACCTTGATGTTCCGCTCCAGCACGCCAGCGCCAGCGTCCTCAAGACAATGAAGCGCGGCGGCAACGCAAAGATCTTTCTCGACCTGATCGAGAAGGCCCGCCGTATCGTCCCCGGCATTATCATCCGCACCAGCTTCATCGTCGGCTTCCCCGGCGAGAGAGAAGAAGATTACAAAGAGCTCGAAGCCTTCATCAAAGCCGCGAAGATCGACTGGCTCGGAGTCTTCACCTACTCCGATGAAGAAGGCGCGAAAGCCTTCGACCTTCCTGAGGAGACCAAGGTCCCGCAGCGCACCATCCAGTCTCGCCGCCGCAAGCTGATGAAACTGCAACAAAAGATCAGCTCCAAGGCGAAGGCCGAATGGGTGGGCCGTGAGATCGAGCTGCTCGTCGAAGGTGAATCGGAAGAGACCGAGCTACTCTGGGAAGGCCGAACTTTGCAGCATGCCCCCGAGATCGACGGCAAGGTCTTCATCAACGACTTTGGCCCTCATGAGGAACTGGTTCCCGGAACCTTCTATCGTGCGGAGATCACCGAGTCGCATGACTACGACGTTGTCGCTCGCATCCTCGAATAACCAAGTTCAACGAATAACCAACTTCAACTCCTCCGTTGAATCCCTCTTTCCGATTTCGACATCTATCTAACGATAGTCATTTTGAAGGAGAGCCTCATGGATCTGCAGCTCAAAGGCAAGACAGCCATTGTTACCGGGGGAAGCGCGGGGATCGGCCTCGCGATTGCCAAAGAACTTGCAGCTGAGGGTGTCGAAGTTACAGTTCCAGGGCGCAGTCAAGAGAAGCTCGACAAAGCTCTTGCGGGTCTAAGCCATGTGCGTGGCGTGGTTGCCGATGTTGCAACTGCGGATGGCGCCGCATCTTTGATTCAGCAGGTTCCTGAGACTGACATTCTTGTTAACAATCTTGGGATCTACGAGCCGAAGCCTTTTGCTGAGATCGCCGACGCTGACTGGCTACGTTTGTTCGAGACAAATGTATTAAGCGGCGTTCGCCTCTCGCGCCATTACTTTCCGCGTATGCTCGAGCGCAACAGCGGACGCGTCATCTTTATCTCGAGCGAATCAGGAATTATGACTCCTCCAGAGATGATCCACTACGGCGTGACGAAGTCTTCTCAGCTTGCCATCTCACGCGGACTCGCCGAGTTGACGAAAGGCACAGCTGTAACGGTCAACACGGTTCTTCCCGGACCGACACGCTCCGAAGGCATCGTGGAGTTTCTTGAGCGCATGTCGACTGCTGACGATCCAACTCCTGAGCAGGCAGAAAAAGAATTCTTTGAGAAGCATCGTCAAAGCTCGCTCTTGCAGCGCTTGATTGAAGATTCAGAGATCGCGCATCTAGTGACATTTCTTGCCAGTCCACTCTCCGCCGCAACGAATGGTGCCTCGCTTCGAGCCGAAGGTGGCTTGCTGCGCTCCATCTCCTGATCGCAACGGATTACAATCATTACTGCCATGTCGAAAGCGCTCTTCTGTCCAACGTGTCGCGAAGTTGTTCTGGTAACGAATGAGAACTTTCCCTTCTGCAGCGACCGGTGCCGCCTGATTGATCTTGGCAAGTGGGCTTCAGGCGACTATAAAGTCTCGTCGCCGATCCAGGACCCAGATCTTCTGGAAGAGATCTCCCGTTCGCAGCGGGACAAACCCTCTACGGACGACGAAAGCTAGTGCCAAACTCTACCCAGCAGATCCATGAACCTGCGCTGAAAAAGACCCTATGGGCATGGACAGTAGGAACTTTCTTCGGAGCGGGCTTTCTTAAGCCGGGACCCGGGACCTATGGCTCGGTCGCAGCGCTCCTGCTCTGGTTTGGAGCGGCTCATCTCTTTGGTCCATCGCAGTTAGTATCCACGATTGGCACAGCGGGAACGGCTCTTCTCGTTACGTTGATCGGTATTCCTGCCTCAACCATCGTGGCTCGAGAATCGGGCCGCAAAGATCCGGGTCACGTTGTCGTTGACGAGGCCGCCGGGCAACTGATCGCACTGATTGCGATTCCTGCCGATTGGCGGCATGCTGTGCTCTCTCTGCTTCTCTTCCGTCTCTTCGATATTCTGAAGCCTCCTCCCATTCGTCAGCTGGAACGATTGCCGGAAGGTACTGGCATCATGATGGATGATGTAGCTGCAGGACTTCTCGCTCTGCTCTGCGCTCAGCTTCTTCGCGCATTCATTTAGTGGATATTTCGTCTCATCCTTGTCTTGCCTTCCTCCTCGTTCTAACCTTAGGAGACGGATGAGCCTCTTTCACTCCACTTCGACCGAAGCCCCCCATCTGAATTCCCTTCAGCCTTCCGCAGCCATGCCTGGAGGAGAGATCGAACTGGAGGGTACGCATCTTGATCCGGCAGAGGGCAAGCTCCCTCACGCAAGCATCGGGGATCTATTCGCTCCGGTTCTTCTCAGCCGCCCGAATCGAGCGACCGTTCTTGTCCCAGAGGGGAGCATCTCCGGCGATCTGATCTTTCATCGCAACGGTGAACTCTCCAATCCCCTGACCGTGCGCGTCGCGGTACCGATGGCGGAGAATCTGCATCCCGTCGCCAATCCTGCAGTGGATGCTGACGGACAGATCTTCACTACGCTTTCTGGGTCCCGAGGACAGTCGACTCCTGTCTCCATCTTTCGCATCCAGCGTGATTTTCAGATGCTCCCCTTCGTTCGCGATCTCATGAACCCTACGGGACTGGCATTCGATCGAGAGGGATATCTTTACGCCAGCTCGCGGGCAGAAGGAACGGTCTATCGCGTCTCTCCCGAAGGAGAGATCTCGACCTACGCAGAAGGCATGGGAATCGCTACAGGAATTGCCTTCGATCCGGAGGGAAATCTGTACGTTGGCGATCGTTCCGGAACGATCTTCAAGATCAACCCCGGACGGGAGATCTTCGTTTTTGCAACGCTCGAGCCTTCGGTTGCGGCTTATCACCTTGCCTTCACTGCTGCTGGAACGCTTCTGGTCACAGGGCCAACCACTTCGTCGAACCAGATGATTCATGCTATCGACCGTGATGGCAATCGCAGCGTCTTCTTTCAAGGGCTCGGAAGAGCTCAGGGCATGGCCTTCGATAAGGATGAAAACCTATATGTTGCTGCGAGCTATCGCGGTCAACGAGGAATTGTCCGCATTACACCCTCTCGCGAGGTTTCCTTTGCGGTCTCAGGAAATAATCTGGTGGGGCTGGCCTTTGTGGAAGATGGATGCGCGGTGCTGGCAACTCGCGATGCTCTTTACCATGTCGCCCTCGATATCGAAGGCCGCTCGCTAATCGACTAACTCTTTTTATCGACCCTGTTTACAGCTCCCAACCCTGGACAGGATGGAATCTCTGGCTCATCTTCTCTTCGTTCGTGTACAGTATTCGGCATCGCATTGAAGAGGGTTTTGGGTGGCTTACGCCCTATTGCTTCAAAGCTCGAACAAACTCCGAGGAGGAGAGAAGTGATTACGCGACGTGAATTTCTCGATGGTTTAGCCGTTACCGCTGCGGGGGCAGCCGTAACCAGCAGCAGCGCCAAAAGCTACGCTCAGATCATGGGAGCCAATGACCGGGTTAATTTTGCCGTCATCGGCCTGAACAGCCGTGCCTATGCCCATCTCTCCTCGCTCAAGGCTAACGAGAAGGATTCGCACGTTACGCATATCTGCGATGTCGATACACCTATTCTGGACAAGTTTGCGGCGAAGTCCGAAAAGAGCCTGGGATATAAATCGGCCACGAGCAAAGATTTTCGCAAGGTTCTTGCCTCAAAAGACGTGGATGCCATCACGATTGCAACGCCAGATCACTGGCATGCTCCCATGGCTATCGCCGGTCTGGAAGCGGGCAAGCATGTGTATGTCGAGAAGCCCTGCAGCCATAACCCAGGCGAAGGCGAGATGCTGGTCGCTGCACGCGATAAGTACAAGAAGCTGGTCCAGATGGGGACACAGCAGCGTTCTTCTCCTCACACCATAGAAGTGGTGGCCAAGGTGAAGGAGGGCCTGATCGGTCGGCCCTATTATGCGAAGGCGTGGTACAGCAATACGCGTAAATCCATTGGGCTTGGAAAACCGGTTCCCGTCCCGGCAACGCTCGATTGGGATATGTGGCAGGGACCTGCTCCGCGCAAGGCCTACAAGGATAATTATCACCCGTATAACTGGCACTGGTTCAAGCACTGGGGCACAGGGGAGACGCTCAACAACGGCACGCATGAGATCGACGTCTGCCGCTGGGTTTTAGGAGTCGACCTGCCGAATCATATTTCGGCTTCAGGTGGCCGCTATCAGTTCAAAGACGACTGGCAGTTCTACGACACGCTGGTGACAAGCTTCGAATACGACGACAAGATCATCTCTTGGGAAGGCAAGTGCTGCCAGGGGATGAAGTTCTACGATCGCGATCGTGGCTCGGCGATCATGGGCACTACTGGCACGGTTGTAGTCGATCGTGGCGGCTATGAGGTCTATGACCTGAAAGGCACGAAGACCAGCGAGTTCAAAGCGGAGAAATCCTCAGCCTCTGCCGATCTGGTGGGAGCCGACTCGATGACCGATCTTCACTTTGCCAATTTCATCGCAGGCATCCGAACTGGCGAGAAGCTGCACGCCCCCATTGAGGTAGGCAACGTCGCGGTAACGATGCTTCAGCTGTCGAACGTTGCGTGGGAGCTGAATCGCGGCCTCACACTCGACCCCAAGAACGGCCACATCCTCAACGATGCCGAAGCCATGAAGCACTGGGATCGTGAGTATGAGAAGGGCTGGGCTCCCAAGGTTTAAGCCGATAGACTTAGCCAACGGCAGCCTGTCTTTGGCAGGCTGCCGTTTTAGTTTTTAAACATCTGCGATACAAACCGGAGTGCGGAGTGTAGCGGTTCAAGTGAGTTTAGAGATATGAACGTTGCCGAAAAAATTGCACATCTCGACTGGTCTTCGATTTCGACCCACCTCAGCGAAGAGGGATACGCGACCACGGGTCAGCTCCTCACCAGGGAGCAATGCGATACGCTTGCTGCCGGTTATAACAACGCCTCACAGTTTCGCAGCCGTATTGTGATGTCGCGGCACGGCTTCGGCCGTGGCGAATACCAGTATTACAACTATCCCCTGCCACAGCTGATCCAGACTCTGCGCGATTCTCTCTATCCTCCCTTGGCCACCATAGCCAATCGATGGAATGAGCTGATGGGCGATCCGCAAACTTATCCTGCCGAACATGCAAAATTCCAACAGCTCTGTCATCAGGAGGGACAGACACGTCCCACTCCTTTGCTGCTTCAATATCAGCAGGGAGACTACAACTGTCTCCATCAGGATCTTTATGGTGAGCTTGTCTTTCCAATTCAGGCTGCCTTTTTGCTAAGTGAGCCGGGGCGCGATTTCACAGGAGGAGAGTTCGTTCTTGCCGAACAGCGTCCGCGTATGCAATCGCGCGCCTCTGTGGCCCCGCTTCGTCAAGGGGAGGCTGTGCTCTTTGCCGTCAACCATCGCCCGCAGCGAGGCTCACGTGGTATCTATCGAGTGGCGATGCGGCATGGCGTAAGCGTCCTTCGTTCCGGGCAACGCTTTACCCTGGGAGTTATCTTTCACGATGCACGGTAGCGACACCCTCTGGCCCGACGACGACCGGCCACCCTCAATAGAGCACCCCGCTGAGGGAGTCGTTCTTCTTCGCTCTTTTTGTCGAGAACAGGCTCCGGAGTTGTATTCCTCGATCAAGGCTGTCGCTGAAGCCGCTCCCTTTCGTCAGATGACTGTTCCGGGCGGACATACCATGTCGGTTGCGATGACCAATACAGGCTCGCTTGGCTGGACAAGCGACTGTCACGGATACCGCTATGCCCCTGTCGACCCGATGACGAATCTTCGCTGGCCTGCGATGCCAGCACCTCTGCTCGATCTCGCCCGGCGGGCTTCAGAGATAGCGGACTATTCGGGATTCACCCCGAATAGCTGCCTGATCAATCGCTACTCGGTAGGGGCAAGACTTTCACTCCATCAGGACAAGGACGAAAGGGACTATAAACACCCGATCGTCTCAGTGTCTCTGGGGCTTCCGGCGACCTTTCTGCTCGGTACCTTGCGCCGAGCCGATACTCCACGACGTATACAGATTGAGCATGGCGATGTTCTGGTCTGGGGAGGGCCAGCACGCTTGATTTATCACGGTGTGGCTCCTATTGCCGCCGGAAATCACTTTCTTACCGGTCCTTTCCGGCTGAATCTAACGTTTCGAAGAGCGGCGCTAAACCCCTAACCCGCTATGATAAGAGGTAAAGACAGCGTCTACCGACTGGTGTCCGGCATCTATCCTCCCGGACATGAGAGGATATGAACCGCCAACCATGATCGCTGAAATCATCGCCGCCGGATCCGAGATGCTCACACCGCACCGGCAGGACACGAACTCTCTCTTCCTTACAGGTGAACTTAATGACCTTGGTATCGAGGTCGCCTTCAAGACAATCGTCGGCGATAATCTCGATCATTTGACCAATGCGTCGCGCACCGCCCTCAAGCGCGCCGATATCGTTCTCTTTTCCGGTGGGCTAGGACCGACTGAAGATGACCTGACCCGCGAAGCCGTGGCAGCAGCTCTTGGCGTCAGCGTGCATCGGGATGCCAATCTGCTGACGGAGCTCTACAAGCGCTTTGCAGCCCGGCGAATAACGATGCCTCCGAACAATGCGAAGCAGGCCGACGTGATCGAAGGGGCAAGTGTTCTTGCCAATCCGGCAGGGAGCGCACCGGGGCAGTTTCTGGATACGGTCGTCGATGGATTTCGAAAACTGGTTATCCTTTTGCCGGGACCTCCGCGAGAGCTCAAGCCTCTATTCCAGCAGGTCGTGAAGCCGTTGCTGTCTACCATCCTCCCGCCTCGCCATCTCGCGCGCCGGATTCTTCGCATGCCACTTATTCCAGAATCCCACGTCGACGCGCGAACCTCACCCATCTACCGCGAGTATTCTGACGTGCAGACTACGATCCTTGCGGGACATGGCGAGATCCAGCTGCACTTTACAGCAACGAAAGATACGCTGCGGGATGCCCAGGCGCGTGTCGACGAGCTTGCCAGCCGTATTGAGGCGGAGATGGAAGACGCGATCTTCTCCTCGCAGGGAGAGAGTCTCGAAGAGGTCGTGCTTCTGATGCTTGAGATGCGTCACCTGACGCTGGCTGTGGCCGAGAGCTGCACTGGGGGCCTGCTCGCTCAACGCATCACCGCGGTGCCGAACAGCTCTCGTGCCTTTGTGGGTGGAGCGATCGTTTACACCCCAGAGCTGAAGACTCGCTTTGCCGATGTTCCGGAAGAAATGATTCAACTTCATGGAGCAGTGAGCCCCGAGGTGGCTCGTGCCTTGGCCGAAGGTATCCGGAACCGTACTGGAGCCTCGCTTGGGCTTTCGATCACAGGACTCGCGGGACCGACAGGTGCAGTGTCGGGGCCCGATACCGAAAAACCGATCGGCCGAGTCTACATCGGCCTCAGCGATGGCCGGGAGACGAGCGTCAAAGAGTTGAATCTTAACGGGGATCGCGAGTACATCCGATGGTGGTCTTCACAGCATGGGCTGGAAACGCTGCGTCAAAAGCTGCTTTGATCTCTGCTTCGATCCAACGCTTTGTTGCCACATAGATTAACCTGGTAACACTTGATAGACTCAGATTCCGGACCCATGCTTCCCTGGCTGATTTCAATCCCGCTTGCGTATCTGCTTGGCTCTATTCCATTCGGCTACTTGTTGGTCCGGATCTTTCGCAAAGAAGATATTCGTGCCACAGGAAGCGGCAATATCGGAGCAACCAACGTTGCCCGATCCGGAGCCAAAGGGCTGGGCTTGTTAACACTGCTGCTGGATGCATTGAAGGGCTTCTTCGCCGTCGTGATCGCCCAGCATATTGCGGCATATTACGGTTTTCCTCAGGCATATGACATCGCTGTAGCGGCTGCGGTCGCCGCTGTCCTCGGTCACTGCCTCCCCGTCTGGCTTGGCTTTCGAGGCGGGAAAGGGGTCGCGACAGGACTCGGCGTCTTTTTTGCTCTCGTTCCTCTGACCACGGTGTTTTACCTATTGGGCGTTTTTGCAGTGATTGTTTTCTTCACCCGTTACGTTTCGCTGGCCTCGATTATTGCTGCGGCATTGTTTCCCATCTTTGCTCTTCCGCATGCCCCGGCTCGTACTCCGATCGTCGTGGCCGGTTATATTCTGATTCCTTTGATCATCATCTTGAAGCATCATCAGAACATTCGTCGTCTACTCTCAGGGACCGAGCATCGTTTTGGCTCGCGCAAGGTGACTGCTTGAGCCGTATTGCAATTCTTGGGGCCGGGGCCTGGGGTACAGCGTTGGCGATCTCACTCGCTCGTCGAGGGGGACATGACCTTTCTCTGTGGTCTCACACTAAAGAGCTTGCCGAGCATCTCGCCGACTCCGGTGAGAACAGAGCGTATCTTCCGGGCTTCATTCTTCCGGTCAACGTCCGCGTTACTCACAATCTGCCGACGGCGATCTATGGCGCCGATCAGATTGTCTGCGTCGTTCCATCGCAGCATGTCCGTGAAATCGTGACGCACCTTGCACCGCTGCTGACCAGCGAGCAGGTTATTGTCTCTGCCTCCAAGGGCATCGAGGAGACGACCTTTCTTCGCATGTCGCAGGTCATCGCTTCGGTCAGTAATAATCCCTGTGCTGTGCTCTCAGGACCATCTTTTGCGCAGGAGGTTGCCGCCGGAAGCCCAACCGCCATTGTGGCTGCAGCGCAGGATTCTCGTGTGGCTCAGATGATCCAGCGCGATTTCTCCTCTGCCACCTTGCGCGTCTACACCAATGACGACATTACAGGAGTGGAACTGGGAGGAGCGCTGAAGAATGTCATCGCGCTTGCCTCCGGAGTTGTTACGGGGCTAAACCTTGGTCACAATTCAGTTGCGGCTCTTATTACTCGTGGAATTGCGGAGATGACCCGTCTTGCAGTCGCCTGCGGAGCCCGCCGACCAACCCTTGCAGGTTTGTCAGGAATTGGCGATCTTGTGCTGACCTGCACTGGCGAACTTTCTCGCAACCGTACGGTAGGAATTGAACTGGGTCGTGGCCGTGCCCTGGATCAAATCCTTGCCGGGATGGGCGGCAAGGTTGCAGAAGGAATCCGATCCACGGCGGCGGCTCTTGGCCTCGCTGCGCGTTACGGCGTGGAGATGCCGATCACAGAGCAAATGGATGCCGTTCTGCATCGAAATAAGATACCGAGCGACGCTATTCGGGAGTTGATGTCCCGCCCCGGCCGCGACGAGTATCTATAAATCCCGCCCGCCTTTCTCCATTTCGGCATCTAACGAAACATGTCAGATCCGATCGATCCAACTCGTAATGATCCAACTCCGCAGCGACGGAAAGGTGACTCGCGTTTTCTTCCTGTTGTGATCATCGCCGCTATTGCCTTGATCCTTATTTTGATTGCTTCGGTCGCGTTGATCGGAGGCAAAGGAAAACGGTTGATTCCGCATGGGCAAGATAACCATCCGGAATCAACCTTAATCGCGCCTCTGCAACTGGCCTGCTAGTCTTCTCGATAAACCCTTGAAAACGCTGTATAGGATAGCCCTGCCTGCTCGAAAGCCTGTCGGAATCCAATCCGATAGACTGGATATGCATGGTCTTCTCATCTCTCTTCGGCAAACGTCCGACCGAACCCGAAACGCCTGAACCGGCTCCTTCGCCGCAGCCGGAGAAGCGCAGCTTGTTTGACCGCATGCGTCAGGCGGTCACTCGCACCCGTGAATCTCTATCCGACTCTATCAGCTCTGTCATCGCTCTCACACGAGAGGTAGACCAGGCTTCACTCGATGAGCTGGAGCCACGGTTGCTGGCTGCGGATATCGGAAGCGCGACGACTGTGATCATCATGGAGAATCTCCGTCAACGTGCCCTTCATACCGGCATCGAGAGCGGAGAGCAGTTGAAGCAGCTTCTCAAGAGCGAGCTCAAACAAATTCTTGATGGGGTGGCTCGTCCTATCCAGCACCCTTCAACTTCTCCCGAAGTTATCCTGATGGTCGGCGTTAACGGAACCGGAAAGACCACGACAACCGGCAAACTTGCGAATCTTTACCGTTCGCAGGGGCGTAGCGTGTTGCTCTGTGCAGCCGACACCTTTCGCGCCGCAGCCATTGAGCAGCTTGAGGTTTGGGCTCAGCGCTCTGACGTTCCCGTCATCAAGACCAAGCAGGGGGGCGATCCCTCGGCTGCACTGTATGACGCTCTTAGTGCAGCTAAGTCGCGCAACACGGATGTTTTGATTGCCGACACCGCAGGACGTCTACATACCAAGACAGATCTGATGAAAGAGCTGGACAAGATGCGACGCACAGCAGAAAAGCTTGTCCCCGGCGCTCCGCATCAAACCTTCCTTGTGATGGATGCGACGACTGGGCAAAATGGTTTGCAGCAGGCACGTCTGTTTACCGAAGCGGCTCGGGTTACAGGCATCGTTCTGACAAAGCTCGACGGCACGGCAAAGGGAGGAATCGTGCTTGCCATCGCTACCGAGTTAAAGCTTCCCGTGTTCTATGCAGGAATCGGCGAAAAGATCGACGATCTTATCCCCTTCGACAGCACAGCATTCATCGACTCTTTGGTTGGTTGATCGATTCTTTGAATTTTACCCGCCCAGACTTTTCGAGCATGATGCTTTCTAACAAACAGGAACAGAACGACAAAACATATATGGAGCGCGCGTTGCTCCTGGCGTCTGAAACAGCTGCCCTTGCCAGTCCCAATCCACAAGTCGGCTGCGTGCTGGTTCGCGACGGTGAGATTCTCGGCGAAGGCGCTCATCTCTACGAACACTACGACCATGCCGAGATCGTTGCTCTCAAACAGGCGGCGTCACGTGGCCTCTCGACCAAAGGTGCAACGGCTTACGTCACCCTTGAACCCTGCAGCCATCACGGTCGTACGGGGCCTTGCGCCGATGCGCTTATTGCGGCAGGCATTGCCCGTTGTGTCGTCGCCACCTCCGACCCGAACCCACTCGTCTCTGGGCGCGGTATCGGAAAGCTTCGTGACGCGGGCATCGAGGTCATCTCTGGCGTTCTTCAGCAGCCTGCACGCGACCTGAACGATGCCTTCGCGCACTTCATCCGCACACAAACCCCTTATGTCACTCTGAAAGCCGCTGTTTCTTCTGACGGCAAGCTTGCCCCACCCGCAGAGTCACGGCCTTCCAACCAACCCTATTGGCTCACCGGAGCTGTTGCACGCGGTGAAGTTCAATTACTGCGCCACGCCGCGGACGCCGTTCTCACAGGCATCGGCACCGTCCTCGCAGACAATCCGCAACTTACCGATCGAAGCGGGCTTCCCCGCCGACGCCCCCTGCTCCGCGTCATTCTGGACACGCATCTTCGTACTCCGCTCACCTCGCAACTCGTTCGCTCCGCAAATAACGATCTGTTGATCTTTACAAGTGCCTCCACCCCAGCCACAAGGATCTCTGAATTCATTCAAAGTGGAGTAGAGGTCGTTACTGTACCCGAACACCAAGGCCGCCTCTCGCTTCCAGCCGTCCTCTCCCAGCTGGCCGAACGTAAAATTCTCAGCGTCCTGGTGGAGGGGGGCTCGCTTCTTAACGGAGCTCTGCTTCGGCAAGACCTCGTCGACAAGGTCGTTTTGCTTCACGCCCCCACTGCGCTAGGAGATCAAGCTGTACCGTTTGCAGAGGGTGTTGCCTCACCATCCGAGCTTGAGTCCTCACTTCAACGCGTCACACGCACCAAACTGGGTCCGGATGTCTGTGTCACGGGCTATCTTCGAAATCCTTGGCCGGCCTAAAAATGGGTTTGATTGGGCAATCCGAATCACCGAAAGAGAACGACAGCATCTATTCCTGCGCTCACCAAGCACACCTTGTACCCTATATCTATGTTCACCGGCCTGATTGAAACTACAGGAACCGTCCTCGGCGTCACTCCCCATGCCGGAGTTACCCGCATTACCCTCGCAGCAACGACAAACCTTATTAGCCGACTTACCACCGGCGATTCCGTCGCGGTCAACGGTGTCTGCCTGACAGCGCTGGACATTGAGCCCAACGCCTTTCCGCCACGGTTCTCCGCTGACCTTGCCGCTGAGACGATTGCACGGACTACGCTATCCCGTCTCAAACCGGACACAGTAGTTAATCTTGAACTGCCCACGCCTGCAGGCTCCCCTCTGGGAGGGCATGTGGTCCAGGGCCACGTCGATGCGACTGCAACCCTTGTTGCCATTGATCCAATTACAGCCGACAGCGATACCACCGACTATCATCTTCGTTTTACGATCCCGGATTCGCTAAGGCGTTACATCGTCGAAAAGGGCTCCATCACGGTGGAGGGAATCTCCCTCACAGTCGCAACCATACGAGGCACAGAGGTCGAGATTGCCATCATCCCTCACACGTATGCCGCGACAAACCTGCGCACTCTTTCTCCGGGCGATGCTCTCAACATCGAGGTCGACGTCCTCGGCAAATACGCCGAACGTCAGACGGAGAAATTCCCCGTATTCCATCTGACAGAAACTTACCTTATCGAGAACGGCTATTAATTGCAGCGACTGCAAAAGGAGCGACTGACCATGGCTGAGACCCTGAAGCTTGTTAAACCTGCAAAACTTCTAATGATTGTCGGTGACTTCGTAGAAGACTACGAAGTGATGGTTCCCTTCCAGGCGCTTCAGATGGTCGGCCATACTGTTCACGCTGTCTGCCCCAACAAGAAGGCCGGCGATCGAGTTCGAACCGCAATCCACGACTTCGAGGGCGATCAGACTTACTCCGAGAAGCCAGGTCACAACTTCGTCCTGAACGCCGACTTCGACCAGATCGATCCTGCCATTTACGATGCGTTGGTAATTCCCGGAGGCCGCGCGCCTGAGTACCTCCGCCTTAACCAGCGTGTTCTTGAGATCATTCGGCACTTCTCCGACTCCAACAAACCCATCGCAGCACTCTGCCACGGCCCCCAGCTTTTGGCAGCAGCTCGTGTCATCAGCGGCAGGCGGCTCAATGCTTATCCGGCTTGTGCCCCTGAGGTAGAACTCGCCGGGGGTACCTTCGTGCCTCTTGAGGTCACAGAGGCCGTCACCGACGGAAATCTCGTCACCGGCCCCGCATGGCCCGCGCATCCGGCGTGGCTAGCGCAGTTTCTCGTTGTCCTCGAACGCTCTATGCGCTAAAAGATCGCTCGGAGCGGCCATCGCCAACAAATCAAGAACGTTAAACATCTTTTTGAAGTGAAGAATCTTTTCCCCTCAACCATCATCAATTAGATGGTTATCGAATAAACGCGAGGGAAAAGAGATGAGTAAGCTACAGGGAAAGATCGCCGTTGTAACCGGTGCGTCCAAAGGCATTGGCGCGGATATCGCGAAGGGTTTCGCCAAAGAGGGCGCCTCCGTTGTCGTCAACTACGCCTCCAGCAAAGAGGGTGCAGAGAAGGTTGTTGCCGAGATTACTGCTCAGGGCGGCAAGGCCGTAGCCATTCAGGGCGACGTTGCCAAAGAAGCTGACGTTCAGCGTCTCTTTGCCGAGACCAAGAAGGCCTTTGGCGGCCTCGACATTCTTGTCAACAATGCTGGCATCTATAAATTTACGCCAATCGAAGAGATCACAGTCGAAGGCTTCCATAGCATCTTCGACACTAACGTTCTTGGAACGCTTCTTGCGACACGAGAAGCAGTAAAGCTCTTTGGAGAGAAGGGCGGTAGCATCATCAACATTGGCTCCGCTGTAACCGCGGTCCATCCTCCGACTAGCGCCATCTATACCGCGACGAAGGGTGCGGTAGATTCCCTTACGATCGTACTTTCCAAAGAACTGGGGCCGAAGAAGATTCGTGTCAACTCGATCAATCCAGGTATGGTCGAGACAGAGGGCACTCAGACTGCAGGCTTTATCGGCTCCGACTTTCAAAAACAGTTTGAAGGCCAGACTCCGCTGGGACGTATTGCTCAGCCCGCCGATATCACTCCCATCGCCGTGTTTTTCGCCTCTACCGACTCCGGATGGCTCACTGGCGAGACCGTCATTGCCTCGGGTGGCCTTCGCTAAATCCAGCATCGAAGCAGAAAGAGAGGCGCAGCTTGCGGCTGTGCCTCTCTTTACCTACCGAATCAGCTCAATGCGATGGCGAGGTTCGGCACTATCCTGATGGTCTCAGAAGACTTCGAAAACCGTTCTAGCAGCTGTTTGAAGTCGTCCTCAACCAGTGGACGGCCAAGCAGAAATCCCTGAACCTCATCGCATTCCAATTGCTCCAACTTCTTCAGTTGCGAGGCTGTCTCAACGCCTTCGGCAACAACGATCATCTTCAGGGAGTGCGCCAGTTCAATCATCTTGGCGACGATTGCGAGTCCCTCTTCACCGTCACTATCCAGTCCATTGGTAAAGAACCGGTCGATCTTCAGCTGTTTCACCCGGAACTGTTGCAGATACGCAAGACTCGAATATCCCGTCCCGAAGTCATCAATGGCAATGTCGAATCCTGCCTTTTGAAACTGGCGAATCACGTTGGCGTTACGATCCGCATCCCGCATCGCAACCGTCTCGGTGATCTCAAACATGATTTGGTCCGGCTTTACGCCTGCGCTTGCAATCCGATGACTTACCCTCTCCACATAACCTGGCAGACGTAACTGCTCCGGAGACAGATTGATGGCCACCTTGACTCTGGGAAGTCCATCTGCGGTCCATTGATTCAAGTTACGGCACACTTCATCGATCACCCAGTCGCATAACTCAACGATCAACCCCGTCTGTTCGGCAATGGAGATAAACTCCAGCGGCGGGATGTTGCCCATCTCCGGGTGTTTCCAGCGGATCAGAGCCTCCGCTCCCATCAATACCCGATCCAGTCCGAACTTCGGCTGAAAGACCAAAGACATCTCTTTCTTCGCCAAAGCCTCACCCAGGCCGCGATAGATCTTCAGCGTTCTCGTGGCGGCATCACTCATCGCACTATCGAAGAAACGGAAGGTATTTCTTCCATTCTGCTTGGCGTCGTACATCGCCATATCAGCGCTCTTGAGCAGATGTTCCACGGTATCGCCATCTCTGGGGTAGGTCGCGATACCGATGGAGGCAGTGACTCGAAGAGGCAATCCATCGACACAAATCTCTTCGTGAATTCTCGACAGAACTCCCTTTGCAATCAGCTCCACCTCTTGCGGTTCACCAAGCCCTTCCAGCAACAGAACGAACTCATCTCCACCCAGGCGCGCCACCGTATCTTCACGGCGGATGCATCGCATAAGCTGCGCTGAAAACTCCTTCAACAAGCGGTCGCCCGCCGAATGGCCAAGAGAGTCGTTGACGGCTTTGAAGCCATCCAGGTCCATAAACATGACCGTGAATGGACGTCCTGTCTCCTTTGCCTTACGGATCGCTTCAGCAGCTCTCTCCATGTACGAAGTGCGATTCGGCATTCCGGTCAGAATATCTCGCGTCGCCAGAGTAAGAAGCTGACGATTGGCCTGTTCGAGCGAAAGGTTCATCCGCTCCGTCTGTTCAGCAAACCTAAGATCAAGTCTGGAGACGAGCAGCGTACCCAGGATGCACAGTGTGGCCACCGTCACAGCAATAACCAACCATTGAGGATCTATCTCCTTCTCTGCCCCGCAGATGGAACCCTGTTGGAATCTTGCGGCGGCCATCGCGGTGTAATGCATTCCCGCAACCGCAACTCCCATCACCAGACTTGCTCCCAGACGTTTCGGTACGAGATGGCTTTTGCTGTTGTCCCGAAGATGGAAGGCCATCCATATCGCAACCCATGAGGCGGCGACGGCGATTGCGATCGAGACGCAGAAGAGCCACGGAGCATAAACGATGGCAGGATGCATTCGCATCGCTTCCATGCCGACATAGTGCATGGCTGCAATCCCGGCACCCACGAGAATGCCGGAAAACAGGAGACGTTTCCATCCCAGTTCATCGGCTGTCATAATATGCAGCGCAAAGTGAGAGACGCCAATCGCGATGACCAGTGAGAAACCTGTAGTCCAGCGGTCGTATCCCAACGCGATTGGCATATGGAAGGCCAGCATGCCAATAAAATGCATTGACCAGATTCCTATACCCATGGAGGCTGCGCCGCCCATCAGCCAATAGGACTGACGCCGGCTCGGAGGCAGCATGCTGATCCTTGCTGCGAGATCCAGCGTTGTGTACGAGGCCAGTATTGCTACAGCAAGCGACAGTGCGACCAGGGAATAGTTGTAGGTGCCATGCATCAGATGGGTCCTCGCCAGAACGCGGAATCATTTCTGGATTTGCGTCGATCAGGAGGTAAGGCTTCGCCTCTTCCCTATTCATCGGCGCTCGGCGGGAAATCCTGAGCATCCCTTAAAGGAAAAGGGCGCAGCCATTAGGCTGCGCCCTGTCACCGGTCCAGCACCACCCGAACCCGGTGATCACTTGCAGGCTCGTTAGATCGAGCTCATATTGTGCAGGAACTCCTGGTTGTTCCTGGTCTTGGCCAATTTGTCGGTCAGCAATTCCATAGCTTCGACTGGGCTGAGAGGGTTCAAAACCTTGCGAAGGATCCAGATCCTCTGCAGGTCTTCCTTCGGAATCAGCAACTCTTCCTTACGAGTACCCGAGCGCTGAATGTCGATCGCCGGGAAGACGCGCTTGTCGACCAGCTTGCGGTCGAGGATGACTTCCATGTTGCCGGTTCCCTTGAACTCTTCGAAAATGACCTCGTCCATTCTCGATCCCGTATCGACCAGGGCTGTCGCAATGATCGTCAGCGAGCCGCCCTCTTCGATGTTGCGAGCCGCGCCGAAGAAGCGCTTCGGCCTCTGCAGGGCGTTCGAATCGACACCGCCCGAGAGCACCTTTCCGCTCGGAGGAACGATCGTGTTGTAAGCACGCGCCAGACGCGTGATTGAGTCCAGCAGGATCACCACGTCGCGCTTGTGCTCGACCAGGCGCTTGGCTTTCTCAATCACCATCTCGGCTACCTGTACGTGACGCGCCGCCGGCTCGTCGAAGGTCGAGCTGATGACCTCGCCCTTCACCGAACGCTGCATGTCCGTAACTTCTTCCGGACGCTCATCGATCAGCAGAACGATCAGCACAATCTCCGGGTGGTTCGCGGTGATCGAATTAGCGATCGACTGCAGCAGCATCGTCTTACCGGTACGTGGCGGAGCGACGATCAGCCCACGCTGCCCTTTGCCGACCGGGGTCAGCAGGTCCATTACGCGGCCGGAGATGTTGTCCCGAACCGTCTCCATCTTGACGCGCTCTTCGGCGTAAAGAGGAGTGAGGTTATCGAACAGAATCTTGTTGCGGGTCTCTTCGGGTGACTCGAAGTTGATCGCCTCGATCTTCACCAGCGCAAAGTACTTCTCACCCTCGTGCGGGGGGCGGACGTTGCCGCTGATGGTATCGCCGGTCTTGAGATCGAACTTGCGGATCTGTGACGGGGAGACGTAAATGTCGTCCGGACCAGGCAGGTAGTTGTAGTCCGGGGAGCGGAGGAAGCCGTAACCATCGGGCAGGATCTCGAGGACGCCTTCGGCGAAGATGTGGCCTTCTTTTTCGCTTTGCGCCTGAAGAATCTTGAAGATAAGGTCTTGTTTGCGGAGACCGCTGGTTCCCGCGATATCGAGACCGCGCGCCAGCTTACCCAGCTCGGCAATGTTGTGTTCTTTCAACTCTGAAATTGTCATGGTTTTACCTTGCGATGCATGGAGGGATGTCGTGGAGCTTAGGCGGGATCAGCCTGAAAGGATTTCCTGCGGAGGCCGGAAGAGCTATGAGATTTATAGGATGGAATTGGGTGATGCGGAAAGGTTGATGGGTTGAGGGATGGCGGGAGGCCGCGGGCTAAGCCGCGCGGCGCTCCTGCAGGTCTACTTTACGGACGGGAACTTCATCACTCATGGGAGCCGAGTCCTTGAAGCGATCCAGAACATCGTTGGTCGTGTCCTGCAGACGGGTATTCGGCTTGTGCAGCTTGCGGGTCGCCTTTGACGCCAGCTGACAAAGTTCATAGCGGTTCTTTACGTGAGTGAGGGCTCCAAAAACGAGGTCCGAGCGCATCAATCTTCTCCTTTATTCAAATATCCTGTTGCGGTAAAAGCGTTTTGCGCGAAATCTCCGCAACCCAAAGTTTTTCAATTTGCAGGTTCGTTGACTTCCGCCTGCTCATTCTTTTAGACGCCGAACCCCCCGGAAGGGATTCCACTTCTTTTGTAAATCTCACAAATCAAACCTGATCCACCCAAAGACACAGTCAGTAGACGAGGCACATCGCGCGCCGCTTCCAAAACGACACGTTAGAACTAACCCTGTTTCTCCTGGTATCGTCAGCGAATCTCGCCTGGGCGCGTGCTACAGAAGGAGCAGAGGCGAAGTACCCGGTATTCCTGGTCTCCGTGCCGGGCTGTCCTCTCCTGAGACATCCTCGACCATTAGAAAAGTAAACCGTCAGCCGACTCAGGTCAATACTTATTTTTGGAAGTCGCCTCCAGGCGGATTCCAGAAAACGGATACCCCTGCCTCCCTTATGGGTTTGGCTCAAAATATTGATTCTATTGAATTTACACGGGGACCAATAAATCACGATCTTGAAAATAAAAGACTTAGAAGGAGTTGACGAGATGGAATCATCCTCTTCCTCAAACCTCTATAACTCTATCTTACCGAAACCGGGGAAACTGACCGGCAAAAATCTGCATTCTAAACAATATGGAATGAGTAACTTGCAGCAAATTTTTCATTGAGGGTGTTGACGGATAGAAAACAGCGAGATTGGCAGGTGTCCCCCTGAAAATTACCGGGAGCCGGGTCAGAAAACTGTTCGTTATCGGTCAGTCAGAAGAAGGTCCGAATTACGCCCAGTAGCTTCGATCAAGCGTTCTGTACTGGATGGCCTCCGCGATATGGGGAGTGCCGATATTGTCTGCTCTACCGAGATCAGCGATGGTTCGAGCTACTTTCAGGATTCTGTCGTGAGCCCTGGCGCTGAGTCCCTGTTGCTGCATCGCTCGTTCGAGAAGGCGTTCGGCGTCCGATTCGAGTGAGCAGAAGTTCCGGATCTGCTGGGTGTTCATCTGAGCGTTGGCGAAGATGGCCCGAGAGGCGTTGCGGCTGGAACCTCGGGTTCGTTCCGCCGATTCGCTGAAACGCATGTGCTGTCGTTGCCGGGCTTCGAGCACTCGCTCCCGAATCTCGGTGGAACCCTCAGCGGCAGCACCGCCGCGAAGCTCCTTGTACTCGACAGCGGGAACCTCTATATGGATGTCGATTCGATCGAGGAGAGGACCGCTGACTTTAGAGACGTACCGCTGGATCATGGGCGGAGTGCACATACATTCGCGACGCTTGTCGTTGAAGTATCCACAGGGGCAGGGGTTCATGGCAGCAGCGAGCATGAAGCGCGCTGGAAAGCTAAGGCTCATGGCCGCGCGTGAGATGGTGACGGTTCCGTCTTCGAGCGGCTGACGCAGCACCTCGAGTACGTTGCGGGGAAATTCAGGAAGCTCGTCGAGAAAGAGCAGGCCGTTGTGAGCGAGAGAGACCTCGCCTGGACGAGGAACAATGCCCCCGCCGATGAGGCCGGCGTCGGAGATGGTGTGATGGGGAGAACGGAAGGGACGATGGGCAACGAGTCCCTGTTCGCCGTCGAGGACTCCGGCGACGGAGTGAATCTTCGTGGTCTCAAGTGCCTCCTCGAACTTCAGAGGCGCGAGGATGGAGGGCAAGCGCTTGGCCAGCATGGTCTTGCCTGAGCCCGGTGGCCCAATCATCAGAATGTTGTGACCGCCGGCTGCGGCAACTTCAAGGGCGCGTTTGGCAACGTGCTGTCCGCGCACATCTTTGAAGTCGAAGGGAAAGTGCTGGGTCTCGTTTAGAAGTTCGCTCGCTTTGACTGCGAGAGGAGAGACGTGGATTCCACCGTTGGCTGCCGAGTTTAGAAGCTCGCGAACCTCAATGAGGCTTTTGACGGGATAGACGTTGACGCCTTCCACGACAGCGGCCTCGCGGGCGTTCGTTGCAGGAACGACGACGTTGCGGATGCCGTTGGCACGAGCCGCAACTGCGATCGGCAGAGTTCCGGGAACGGCTCGGAGGGAGCCGTCGAGCCCAAGCTCGCCGACGAGAAGGAAGTCATCGAGATCGCGGATGGCGAGAGCACCATAAGCACCGAGGATGGCGATGGCGATGGGAAGATCGAATCCCGATCCTTCTTTTTTGAGATCGGCAGGAGCGAGATTGATGGTGATGCGCGTGGGTGGAATCTCGAAGCCGGAGTTCTTGATGGCGGAGCGGACGCGGTCGCGGCTCTCGCGCACGGCGGCATCGGGAAGACCGACGGTGCTGAACTGTTCCTTGTCGAGTTTGATCTGAGAGAAGTCGACTTCGACGTCGATCAGGTGGGCATCGATTCCATAGACTGCGGCACTGCGGGCTTTAAAAAGCATCGTTCTAAGCCTGATCGATCCTTTGAGGCGGAGGTGTCCGGCGAGTATAGCATCGGGGATTCACGGTCTCCTCTCCCACGGAAGCGTCAGATGTAAGACGCTATGCCTACAATGGTCGTGTGAATACGAGCCTGTTTGAGCTGTTCAAGATTGGCATTGGGCCTTCGAGCTCGCACACGGTGGGACCGATGCGCGCTGCCCTGCGATTTGTTCGCAGGCTGGATGCAAGACATGACCTTACGGATGTGGAACGGGTGACGGTGGATCTGTATGGCTCGCTTGCTCTGACCGGGCATGGCCACGGAACGGACCGGGCCATTCTTCTTGGGCTGATGGGAGAGGCTCCGGACACGGTCGATCCCGCCGTGATCGAGGCAGAGCTGGCAGCGGTGCGTTCGACGGGAACGCTTTACCTGCTGGATCGGGCGGAGATTCCTTTTACGGAGATGGAGCACCTGATCTTTCATCGTGACCAGATGTATCCCGATGCCAAGCAGGCGACACACCCGAATGGGATGAGGTTTACTGCGTTTGGAAAGAATGGCGCAGTGCTCGCCGAGGAGGTGTACTACTCGGTGGGTGGGGGCTTCATTCTTTCGGCGGAGGAGCTGGAGGCGCAGAAAGAATCGAAAGCGGTTTCGATTCGCGTAGTTCCCTACCCGTTTTCAAGCGGCGCCGAACTGCTCGCGGTTGCCGCGAAGCATCGATTGACGATTGCCGAGTTGCTGATGGCCAACGAAGTGGCCTTGCTGCAGGATGCCTCGATTGTGCGGCCTGCGGTGGAGGCCAGTGCGACGGGAGCGGATGCAGTCAAGCAGGGCATCCTGGCAATCTGGCGGACGATGCAGGCGTGCATGGCACGCGGCCTTGCGACGGAAGGGATACTGCCGGGAGGCTTGAATGTGCGGCGCCGCGCTCCGCGACTGGCGAAGAAGCTGGAGACGGAGGGCTCGCGCGATCCGCTGGCTCCGATGGACTGGGTCACGGTGTATGCGATGGCGGTGAATGAAGAGAACGCTGCCGGTGGCCGTGTGGTGACAGCGCCGACGAACGGAGCCGCGGGCGTGATTCCGGCCATTGCGCATTACTACGTGCGCTTTATCGAGGGAGCGAATGAGGACGGAATTCTTCGTTACTTTCTAACGGCGGCAGCGATTGGAATTCTTTACAAAGAGAACGCCAGCATCTCCGGCGCGGAGGTGGGATGTCAGGGCGAGGTGGGAGTGGCGTGCTCGATGGCTGCCGGGGGGCTGGTAGCGGCATTAGGCGGAAGCAACGGACAGGTGGAGCATGCGGCTGAGATTGCGATGGAGCATAACCTGGGAATGACCTGCGACCCAATCGGGGGGCTGGTACAGATTCCGTGCATCGAGCGCAATGGGATGGGTGCGGTTAAGGCGATCAATGCGGCGCGGATGTCGATGCATGAAACGGAAGGTCACAAGCTTTCGCTGGATCAGGTGATCGCGACGATGTATCAGACGGGGTTGGATATGCAGTCGCGGTACAAGGAGACGTCGCTGGCCGGGCTCGCCTTGAACATTATTGAGTGCTGAGGCTCAGGCGCGGCTAAAGCGGCCGACGTTGATCCAGTAGCGGGTCTGAAGCTCGATGGTGCCGTTGCTTTCGAAGCGGCTGAAGAGAGAGTACAGATCGCGCTCGAACTGTGGATAGACGGGATCGGTCTTTGCGGGGCTGTGTGAGATGGACATCACTATGCCATGGAGGCTGTTCCAGTCCATCTGCATGGAGTCGAGGATCTCCTCGTGGCGGAAGTCGACGGGAAAGTAGTGATGGAGTTCCCGGTAGACCTTGTATCCGGCGTGAGTGTCGGCATGGTCTTTGGAGAACTGCCGCAGAAGATCTTCTATGCCTTCGTTGACTTCGTTGCCAGTCTGGGTACGGCCGAAGGCGATGATGGCGACCCAGCCGCCGGGCTTGAGGATGCGTTGGAACTCGGCGGTGGCGCGATCGAGATTGAACCAGTGCATGGCGCGACCGGCTGAGACCATCTCGACGGATGAGGGTTCGAGGCCGGTGTTCTCGGCGGTTCCATCGGCGATATGAAGCAACGAAGAGTCGGAATGGAGATGGCGGCACATCTCGCGCATCTCGGCGTTCGGTTCTACGGCGAAGGTGCGATTGTGGTTGGCGAGGAAGATGTCGCTCAGCATGCCGGTGCCCGCGCCGATGTCGGCGATGGTCCAGGAGGGATGGAGGCCACACCATTCGCGCAGTCTCGGGAGAAGGACTTCAGGGGAGTACCTCTCGCGAAACTGCGCGTAGTCAGCAACTTTACCGTCGAATCGAGTGACGCTCTTCATGCATGCATTGTCGAACATGATGAAGAGGCAGGACAAATCAGTCGCGCTCGATGGCCATGGCGACGGAGTTTCCGCCACCGAGGCAGAGCGCGGCGACTCCCTTCTTTGAGTCGCGCCGGATCATCTCGTGGAGAAGAGTGACGAGAACGCGGGCACCGCTGGCTCCGATGGGATGACCGATGGCGACGGCTCCGCCGTTGACGTTGACCTTGCCGAGAGGGATGCCGAGTTCGCCGCTCACGGCAAGGACCTGGACGCTGAAGGCTTCGTTGAGCTCGTAGAGATCGACCTCGTCGCGGTGCCAGCCAGCTTTTTCAAGCACGCGACGGACACCGATAACAGGAGCCATCATGACCCATCGCGGCTCGACGCCGCTGACGGCCTGGGCGCGGATGCGTGCGAGTGGCTTGATGCCGAGAGAGGATGCTGTCTCGGAAGCCATGACGACGGTGGCTGCAGCAGCATCGTTGACGCCCGGAGCATTGCCGGCGGTGACGGTTCCATCTTTTTGGAAGGCAGGCTTCAAAGCAGCCAGGGCTTCGAGGGAGGCGTCTTCACGGATGCTCTCGTCGCGGCGAACGATGATCGGTTCGACTCCCTTCTTTTTGGCGGGCATGGCGACGGGAACGATTTCGGCATCGAAGCGTCCTTCGCGCCAGGCAGCGGTGGCGCGGCGATGCGACTCGAGGGCGAAGGAGTCCTGCTGCTCGCGGGAGATGTTGTACTTCTCGGCGACAAGCTCAGCGGTTAGGCCCATGTGCTGATCGTCGCAGGAGCACCATAAGCCATCGCGAATCATCGAGTCGACGACGGTGGAGTCGCCCATGCGCAGACCGCGGCGCGCGTTGGGGAGAAGATAGGGTGCGTTGGACATGGACTCCATGCCACCGGCGACGACGATCTTTGCATCGCCAGTGAGGATGTTTTGTGCGGCAAGAGCGACGGCGCGAAGACCGCTTCCACAGACCATGTTGATGGTGAGCGCCGATACGGCGTCGGCGAGACCGCCGCGAAGAGCCGCCTGGCGCGCAGGATTTTGGCCGAGGCCCGCAGGTAGAACGCATCCCATAACGCACTCGTCGACGGTCGTGGGATCAATGCCGGATCTGCGAACAGCTTCGCGTACCGCACTTGCTCCAAGCTCTACTGCTGAGAGTTCTGACAGTGCTCCTTGAAATTTTCCGACCGGTGTACGCGCGGCGGATACGATAACAATCTCTTTCATTCCTCACCTCAATCTGAAGCGTATCGAGAAGAACGCAACAGGATAAAAACTCACTTTTGTCATGATGCATCTTTCGAACTTGCATGCTGTAGCGCAAAGCTGCGAATCGAAACCGGAAAATACCCCTTAATTTTTTTTCTTAAAGATGCTGATTTCTCTTGACAGTGAATTTTCGTAAATCTATACCTTCGTTAGCTGCAATGATGTGTGTTGCAGAGTCAATGTCTAATCACTAGGGAGAATAGGCAAATGGCAACTAAGAAGGCAGCCAAAAAAGCACCGGCCAAGAAGTCAGCGAAGAAGGCCGCGAAGAAGAAGTAAGCTAGAAACTCAACAGGCAAAGCAAACGGGGGACGCAAGCAGCGTCCCCCGTTTGGCGTTTGCTTGCAGGCAGCCTAAGGTGTTGCTGTTCCACTGCTCTTCGGCGTGGAAAGGTAGCCGGAGACCTTATTCTTTTCGATCGAGTTCACTACCAACTCATAGAGCACTGGATCTTTGCCCGTGTAGAACTGGACGGGCTCGTCGAGGCTCTTATCCTTCTTTTCGATATTGCGATCGTCGGCGCTAACGTTGAGGGTATAACGCGAGTGCTTTTGATCCGCCTTCTTCAACTGCAACTTGATCGTGGATAGCAGGATGGGTTTCTGCCCCTTCTGCAGGGAGAACTCATAGTAGTTGCGATCGCCCTTATGCTTGAGGATCTCAAGCTCATCGTGGTTCTTGGCGATAAGACCGCTCATGACACCGGCATCGCCGACGACGCGGGTAAGCTGGGTCTTGGTCGCTTCCAGATCGGTACGGGTCGCAGCAACGTCGGTCTTCACTCCGCCTACATCGGTCTTGACGCTGGAGACTTCGTTCGAGACGGCACCTATCTGTTTCTGCGCCGCGGCCTGAGCTTCTTCAAGCTTCTGATCCGCCAGTTTCTGCTGCGCAATGATGGCCTGTGCCTTAAGCTCCAGCTGCTTCTGGGTCATGCCGACACTCTGCCCCAGCGTTTCGCTGGTGGCGCGCAACCGCGCGTTGGTCGCCTCAAGCTTCTGGTTGAACTCTGCGTTCTTCTGATCGGCAATAGCAAGCTTCTTGTTTGCCGCACCGAGATCCTGTTGCAGGTTGTAGCACCAGATCAAGCCGCCTAATGCAGCCAGAACAGCAACGGCTATGACCGCAAGCAATGCTCCAGAGATTGACCTTTCTTCGACGTACTCTTTCTGCTCCATTGCACTCTCCCTTCGACCGCCATCGTGATGCCCTTTTCCAGCTTTACTCCTGCCAGGCTTAATGCACGGCGAAACGGTACACAGAGACTATATATCTTCTCCATCTCTAAAAAGCCATAGACTTATCTCATGAACACCGTGGATTTTTGTATTGCAGGAGCGGGCATTATCGGGCTCTCGCTTGCTTTGGAACTTCACCGCCGTGGAGTCCGCGTTACCGTTCTCGATCAAAGTGAGCCTTTGGGGGAGGCATCAACTGCTGCTGCCGGAATGCTTGCAGCCGGCGATCCGGATAATCCGCAGGAGTTGCGGAAGCTGTCAGAGTTGAGCCGTTCTCTTTATCCGGAATTTCTTGACCGCATCTTCGAACTTTCGGGCACCGTTGTTCCTCTGCACACCAGCACGACGCTACAGGAGGTTTCGCTGCATGAGATGGAAAGAGCAAGAAACCTTACAGTGCTATCACCGGAGACGATCTCGCATCTTCTGCCGCAGCTTCGCGTAGGATCGCGCCGATTTGCTTTGCTGGATGAAAACAGTTTGGATCCAAGGGAGCTGGCAAAGGCGTTGCTGGCAGCCGTTCGTGCAGCAAAGATTGAGTTGCGGACGGGAACCCCGATCCGCTTTGTCCGCACGAGCCGTGAGGAGACAGAGGTCCACACAACATCCGAGGTTCTTTGTCCGAAGCAGATTGTGGACTGTACCGGGGCCTGGGGTCTTACCCAGCTTCCGGAAGGACATGTAAGGACGGTTCCCAAAAAGGGACAGATGCTTTCGGTCATGCTTCCCCGTTCGCTCCCACTCCACGTCGTGGTGCGAACTTCGGAGATCTATATTGTTCCCAGAACGACAGGGCCAGCCGCCGGGCACGCTGTGATTGGAGCGACGGTGGAGGATGCCGGCTTCGACAAAACGGTCTATCCCGGCGAGATCGCCCGGCTGCGAGCTCGCGCGTCCGAACTGCTTCCTGAGCTGGCCGATGCGGTCGAGGTCGAGACCTGGGCCGGGATTCGCCCAGGAAGCAGCGATGGACTTCCGCTACTGGGAAAGGTCGCAGAAAACCGGTTTATTGCTGCCGGACATTATCGCAATGGGATTCTACTGGCCCCGGCGACTGCCCGAGTTATGGCCCAGCTTTTGCTTGGAGAGACGCCGCAGACCGACCTGAGTGCATTTTCACCCCTTCGTTCCGTGTGAGACCCGGTATCGCACAGCCGTTACGATATTCGCCCGGCTGTGGTGACAATCGTTTCCCGGCTGCGCTATAACCAGATGTAATTAAGTTTGCTGGGAGAAGTGTATTTATGTCGACTACTGTCGCTGCACCGAAGGGCCTGGAAGGCATTGTAGCCACCAACTCATCCATCTGCTGGATCGATGGCGATGCCGGGGTGCTTTCGTACCGCGGCATTGACATTCACGAACTCGCCCAGCACTCGACCTTTGAAGAGACGACTTATCTTCTTTGGTTTGGGCGACTTCCCAACGCATCCGAGCTGGCTGATTTCAAGAAGAAGCTGGCGGAGGCCCGCAAGGTCGATCCGAAGATTATCGATCTGCTGCGCAGCGTTCCGGCGACGACGACACCGATGCAGGTGCTGCGTACGGCAGTCTCGATGCTGAGCATGTATGACGCTGACGAGGCGGACAACTCGCATGATGCCAACGTGCGCAAATCGTACCGGCTGACCTCGCAGATTGCGATGATCGTGGCTCTCTTCGACCGCATCCGCAAGGGCAAGAATATTGTTGAGGCCGATCCTTCCCTCTCGCACGCCGCCAACTTTCTGTGGATGTTGAATGGCGAGAAGCCTTCGGAGACGGCGACGCGTACCTTTGATATCGCACTGATTCTGCATGCCGACCACGAGCTGAACGCAAGCACCTTTGCGGCGCGCGTGATTGCAGCGACGCTGGCCGATATCCACTCGGCAATTACGGGTGCGATCGGCGCCCTGAAGGGACCGTTGCATGGCGGAGCAAATGAAGCCACGATGCGTCTGCTCTATGCCATCGATAAAGAAGGCGCAGACCCGGTCGAGTATGTCCGGCAGATGTTTGCCGAGAAGAAGAAGATCTCGGGCTTCGGCCACAGGGTTTATCACACGGAAGATCCGCGCGCGACGCACCTGCGCCGGATGTCGGAGGAGCTGAGCAAGACCTCAGGCAACATGAAGTGGTTTGAGCTGTCGCAGAAGATCGAGCAGTTTGTGAAGCAGGAGAAGAAGCTGAACGCGAATGTAGACTTCTATTCGGCTTCGACCTATACGCTGCTGGGAATCGATATCGACCTGTTTACGCCGATCTTTGCCGTCAGCCGTATCTCCGGATGGGCCGCGCATGTGATCGAGCAGCACGACGACAACCGCCTGATCCGGCCACGGGCAGAGTATCTTGGACCGGCTTACCCGGCTCCTTATACGCCGGTCGAGAAACGATAAGACAGGGATTCATGCAGAACAAAAGCGCCCGAGACCGGGCGCTTTTTGCTTAAGCTTATTTGTCTCTTATCGCTTTTGGCTGGCTGGGGGAACGATACCGTTCATCCGGAGATACTCGGCCAGTTGGCCATAGTGATCGAAGCCATGCGCGATGACGCCTGCAGCAAGGCCTGCGCGAGTCTGATTGCCGCGAACACTTTCGAAGGCGTTTTGCGCTGTGAGTGTGCCGATGGCCTGATGGGCAAAGGCGAACGACTTTTCAACCGCAGCAAGAATCTGATCTTTGTCTTTCAGACTTCCGATGGCCTTGACGTCGACATCGGGCTTCATTCCGCTAAGATTGCCGGCGTAGAAGTAGTTAGCCTGTGCGACATGAGCGACCATCTCGCCGAAGGTACGAACCCCCTGATACTCCGTTTTCTGCGAAGAGGCGAAGATAGCCGAGCTAGGAGCGAAGTTGTATTTATCGGCAGGCATTGCGCGGGCCAGACCCATGAACTGCGACTCAAAGGCGCTCAGGGAGGAATCAAAGGCCTTCGCCGGCTCGATGACGGTTCCTGCAGCCACATTTGGGGTTGGGGCGGTTTGCGCGTTCACGCCCATCGAACAACAGGCTGCCAGAACCCACATTGTTATCATTCGCTTACTCATCTTCGGTCTTCCTCTCTCTTCTCTGATCGATCCATATCCCGGCTCGTAACAACCGGGGTCAGGCTATCAAAAGCGTTGCGAACCCTCCATGGAATTCGTCCCTGAGAAAAGGCATTTTCGCGTGCGGCAGTAAAATAAGGGTGTGCAGCGAATTTACATGGACGCGAACGCCACGACACCTCTTCTTCCTGAGGTCTTCGAGGCGATGCGTCCGTTTTACCTGGAGCACTACGGTAACGCCAGCTCGATTCATCAGCAGGGCCAGCATGCCCGGGCTGCGGTGGATCGTGCCCGCGAGGCCGTCGCCGCGCTGCTCCATTGCCGCCCGGCGGAGGTCATCTTCACTTCGGGCGGAACCGAGAGCGACAATCTTGCGCTCTTCGGAGTGCTTTCAGAGGGTGATCATCTGATCACAAGCGCTGTCGAGCACGAAGCCGTATTGCGTGCAGCGGAGTCGCTGGCCTCGCGCGGAGTCGAGGTGACGTTTCTTCCTGTCACGTCGCAAGGCGTGGTGGAGCCGGATGCACTGCGGGCAGCACTGAAGCCTAATACACGTCTGATCAGCGTGATGTATGCCAATAACGAGACAGGGGTAATTCAGCCGATCGAAGCGCTGGCAGAGATTGCTCACGCCGGAGGAGCGCTATTCCATACGGACGCTGTTCAGGCGGCAGGAAAGATTCCGTTGGATGTAAATCAACGCGGTCCTTTGAAGAATGTGGATCTGCTTACAATTTCAGGACATAAGATCTACGGCCCCAAAGGGATCGGCGCGCTGTATGTGAGGCGTAGCGTTCGGCTTTCGCCGATGGTGTTCGGCGGCCCCCATGAGCGCCAGAGACGCGCAGGTACAGAGAATGTTCCGGGTATTGTTGGCTTTGGCAAGGCAGCAGAACTGGCCGCGGCATGGCTGAATGGCGATGAACCGGTGAAGCTAGCCGCACTTCGTGACCGTCTCGAGCAGGGGGTTCTTGCACAGATTGAAGAGACAGGGATCAACGGTGGAGGAGTTGCGCGGGTCTGCAACACCACCAACCTCTACTTCGATCATGTGGAGGCAGAAGCACTCTTAATTGCACTGGACCTGAAGGGGCTTTCGGTAAGCGGGGGAAGTGCCTGCCAATCCGGCGCAACAGAGCCCTCGCATGTGCTTACCGCAATGGGGCTTTCGGCTATGCGAGCGCGGGCGAGCCTACGTTTTTCACTCTCGAAGCTGACGACCGAAGAAGAGGTCGATGCAGCACTGAGGCTGATTCCGGAGGCCGTTGCACATCTGCGGGAGCTTTCTCCCACTTACAAAAAAGCGGTCGTAGCCACTGCGGTGTAACTGATCTTCAGAGATACCATGGGATATTCACCACGATGATTCTCTGATTTCCTTTGAGGAGCAGAAGAAGTTTTAAGAGCTGAACGCGCTGATTATGCAGGGCGTTCTCCCACCAGTGACGCACAACAAGCTCCGGTAGCAGCACGGCAATCTTTCGTCCAGGATGATTCTGCTCGAGCTCAAGAATGTAATCCATCAGAGGATTGATGATGAAACGATAGGAGGAAGGAATTGCGATCAGTTCCGGCTCCTTCAGACCTTCCTTTCGGATTGGCCCAACGATCTTATCCTCCCACTCCTCTTCGATTCCCGCGGGTTCGTCGTCCGAGTGCACGTGGACGATCTTCAGATCCTTCGACATCAGAATTCCGAAGCGTAGAGCCTTCTCGGCGATGCGATCCCAGCGCGCCATGGGAATGATCACGATGGGAGGCTCCAGATTGGTCAGGTTCAACGGAGTCATGTCCTTCATCTCGCGCTTGACGCGGACGTAATGACGCTTGACGACCATCATGATACCGATCAGGAATGGAACCAGCAGAACGGTAACCCAGGCACCTGCAGCGAATTTTGCCACAACGACGACAAGCAAGGTGATTCCTGTCGCAACGGCTCCGAAGGCGTTGACAAACATGTGCCAAAGCCGGCCTCTATGCTTTTCAGCCTTGAGCCAATGCACCACCATCCCGGCCTGAGAGAGCGTAAAGGCGAGAAAGGCTCCAATGGCATAGAGCGGAATCAAGCGGTCGGTCACGCCACCGAACAGGATAAGGATGACCGCTGTAAATCCTGTGAGGGCGTAGATGCCGTGGGAGTAAAGAAGGCGCCTTCCGCGAAGGGTAAAGACATGGGGAAGATAGTCATGGGTCGCGATCGCTCGAGCCAGGCGAGGAAAGTCGGCGAAGGCGGTGTTGGCGCTGAGCGAAAGAGCTAGCAAGACACTTCCCATGGTGAGGTAGTAGAACCAGCCACGCCCCAAGACCGCCGTCGTCAGAATACTGATGACGTTCTGGTAGTTGTGGGCGTCCGGCTCCATCGCGGTAATGCCGTAGGCTTTGGACAGCCACGCGATCCCGAAAAGAAGGATGATGAGGGTGACGACGATGATGGAAAGCGTGCGCTGCGCCTTTTTGGCTCGCGGCTCCTCGAAGGCCATCACGCCATTCGATACGGCCTCTACACCGGTCATCGCGGCGCATCCGCTGGCAAAGGTCTTCAGCAGCAGCCAGAGTGTGAGGTACTTCATCGTCACAGACGCGGGTGGTGGAGGCGCCACTACGGGGATGGGATGACCACCCGCCGCATAGGTATGGAAAACACCGACGATGATGACGGTAAGCAGAGAGCCCACAAACAGGAAGGTGGGAATAATGAAGGCTGCTCCGGTATCTTTGACCCCCCGCAGATTGACGACGGCCAGAATGCCGAGGATGACAAGACAGATGATCAATCTATGCTGGTGGAGTTCCGGAACGGCAGAGGTGAGCGAGGTAACGCCTGCCGAGATACCGACAGCTGCCGTCAGGATGTAGTCGATCATCAGAGCCGCAGCGGCGAGCAGGCCGGCTCCGTCACCGAGGTTTTCCGAGGCGACCGTGTAGGAGCCTCCGCCGCCCGGATAGGCCTCGATGGTCTGGCGGTAGCTGAAATAGACAATAGTCAGCAGAATGAGGATGGCTGTGATCACGGGGACGATATGATCGAGCCCATACACACCCATCGGGATCAGAAGCGTCATGGCGGCTTCGGGTCCATAAGCAGCGCTGGTAAGAGCGTCTAACCCGAAGATAGGAATTCCAGCGGCTACACCAATGTGTTCGGCACGCTCATCACTGGACGCAAGCGGTCGTCCAAAAAGTACGTCGGTAAAAGACATGGCCGTATTCGATACTAACCTGCGGCGTCAGTTGCAGGGTCAATTTTAATGTCGGGAGATACACTTGAAGCCATGATGGCAAACCTTTATGACATTCCCGTTCAGCGTATTACCGGCGAATCTGCTTCCCTGTCCGATTACCGGGGCAAGGTCATGCTCGTCGTCAACGTTGCGTCACAGTGCGGCCTGACCCCTCAATATGAGGGTCTTGAAAACCTGTATAACCGCTTCAAAGACAGCGGTCTTGTGGTGTGCGGCTTCCCTGCTAACGACTTCGGCGCGCAGGAGCCAGGCGTCGATGAGGAGATCGCCTCTTTCTGCCGGACCAACTATTCGGTCGACTTCCCTATGTTTTCGAAGATCGCCGTAACGGGCGATTCCACTCACCCGCTCTATCAAACCCTGATCGCAGCGCAGCCTGAAGCGAGCAGCGATACGCGAAGCAGCTTTCGCGAACGGCTTAACGGATTTTTGCGCGACAAGCATAACGGCGCTACGACGAATCCCGAACCGGGGATTTTATGGAACTTTGAGAAGTTCCTCATCGACCGGAACGGAAACGTTATAGGGAGATTTTCGCCGGAGGTCACACCGGAGGATCCGAGGATCGTATCGGCGGTCGAGTCCGCTCTTGCGGTTTAGCATTTTTCATTCAATCCATTCGTTGAGGAACAATCGCCCATGTTCATCCGTTCCGCAGTTGTTTCTGTCGCCATTCTGACCACAACTTCAGCTCTGGCTCAGGAAAAGCCGATTCAGATTACGGCAGATCTTTCCGATGCACCCCGTAAGATCTACCACGCGGAGGTGGACATTCCGGTCACTCCTGGCGTCGTCTCCCTGACGACGCCGGAGTGGATTCCGGGCAATCATCGCCCTACGGGTCCGGCCAGCGACATTACAGGTGTGGTCTTTACGGGCAATGGCAAGCCCCTCTCCTGGCGGCGCGACGATCACGATCTCTACCAGTTTCACGTCACGGTTCCAGAGGGCGTGACGACATTGCATGCGCACCTGGATTGCATTGTGACCTCGCGTGTGAGCCAGAAGCTGGCCGTGCTGGAGTGGGAGAAGCTGCTGCTTTATCCCGCTAATACTCCAGTCAAAAATATCCCGATTCAGCCGTCGGTAACGGTTCCCAAGGGTTGGGGTATCGGCACTGCCCTTGCGCCTACAGATGGGTACGATCCTCAGCACCCTGCGGGAGGCACCACGCACTATGCCGCCACAACTGTGGAGCAACTGGAAGACTCGCCCGTCATTACAGGCGAATACTTCCATGAGTTTGCGCTGGCCCCTGAGATTACTCCGAAGCATTACATCGATGTTGTTTCGGATGAGCCGGAGGATTCGAACCTTCGTCCTGCCCTGTTGACCGAACTGAACAATCTGGTACGCGAGACAGGAGCAGCCTACAACTCACGGCATTATGCCGTGTATCACTTTCTACTGACGCTCTCGAATGTGGCCGGGGGCGAGGGCCTTGAGCATGGCCAGTCGTCGGACAACGGTGTCGGAGAAAAAGCTTTTACCGACGATGCCCATCAGCTCTATGATGCCGATCTGCTGGCGCATGAATTTACTCACTCCTGGAACGGAAAATACCGGCGTCCGTTCAACCTCTACCAGGACGATTTCTCGAAGATGCAGGAGGGTTCCCTGCTCTGGGTCTACGAAGGCATGACCCAGTATCTTGGCAATGTGCTTGCAGCCCGCGCGGGACTTAAGAATCAAGCGGAGTATCGAGACCTGCTGGCGATGTCAGCTGCGAACCTCTCCTACAAGCCAGGGCGTGATTGGCGCTCGACCGAAGACACCGCGATTGCGGCCAGCATTCTGCGCGGAGGCAATCCGGCATGGTCCAACTGGCGGCGCGGACAGGATTACTATCAGGAGGGCGAGCTCTTCTGGCTGGATGCAGATACCCTTATCCGCAAGCAGACGAACAATAAGAAGTCTCTGACAGATTTTCTGCATATCTTTTTGGCCAAGGGCGGCAATACGGGACCTCTGATTGTTCCTTATAACCGCGATGAGTTGGTCGCTGACCTGAATGAAGTCGTCAAGTACGATTGGGGCACCTTTATTCATCAGCGTATCGATCAGGTCAATCCGAAGGCCGATCTGGACGGAATTGAACGAGGCGGTTACAAGCTGGTCTTTACCGATAAGCCAAATCCTTCTGAGAGAACGATCGCTGCCGCAGTGGGCCCACGCTTAGGAATCAATGTCTGGTACTCGCTTGGCATGCGCATCTCGAATGAGGGCGTAATCACCGATGTGCGTTGGGGAGGCCCTGCAGACAAGGCCAATCTCGCTCCCGGCGAGAAGATCCTTGCGGTTAATGGCAATATCTTCTCCGCTGATGCGTTGAGAACGGCAATTGACGAGGCCAAAGGAAAGACGGAACCGATCCATGTGATTCGGCAGGCCGACACTTTTGTCTCAAACGCAGAGATCGATTACCACGATGGAGAACGGTACCCCGTTCTTGAGCGGGTCAACGGCACGTCAGCTTACCTCGACGACATTACCACTCCGCTGACGAAGCCGGAGAGGCCATCGAAGTAGGCGTCGACATCGAGGCGTAAGTACACAGAAAGGGGCGCGACCCAATGTGAGTCGCGCCCCTTTCTTTTGTGCGCCTAGAAGTTGAAGGAAGCGATCAGGGTGATGCGACGTACCGCAGTCTGCGAGCTGAAGGGCCCAGTGGCCAGCGAGGTGAACTGCCCAAAGCGAGGCGAACTCAAGCTGCTGGTAGGCGTCGCGTAAGGAACCATGTTGAAGAGGTTCATTGCCTGCGCTCCGAGGGTAAAAGTGTAACGATGCCCAGAGCTGCCCGCGCCCATTCCCATCGGTCCACCACCGCCGAAGCCACCCCCGCCGCCACGACCGCCACGGCCGCCACCACCACGATTGCCACGACCGCCGTTGGATTGTCCCGATCCTCCTGCCGGACCGCCTGTTCTTTCTCCAAAGCCGAAGACCTTTGCGACACGGAGATTGACTGTGGCATTGACAGGTCCTGTGCAGTAGTTGATCGGTACAGGAGTCAGGCTGCCGGTTTGGGTCGGGCTGAAGTCCGAGGAGCTCGCGCAATTCCCGCGATCTCCATTCGCAAAGAACGGACGGGCGTTATAGATTGAAGATCCGGTGGGATCGAGACCGCTGATGATGTTGTATGGAGTTCCGCCCTGTGCAATGACAAAGGGGCTGGCATTGATGCCATAGCGGAACTGCATGCTGCCGCCGAAGACTCCGAACTGACGACGGGCAAAGGTGGCTCGGCCATAATCAATTTTAGTGTCGGTATTGCTGGTGGGAAAGAACGTTGCTCCCGAGGTATTGGCGTCAGCGAAGCTGAGCGCGTAGAAGCCAAACAAGTTGAGGTTATGATAGCGGGCATTCCCGTTGACCATCACCTGGTTCTGACGGTACACCGCGCCAGACTGGAACTGATAGTTGTAGGGCGAGGCAGCCGAGCTTGGATCGAAGAAGTTGCGGCTGAGATATTCGTGCAGACCACGCGCATTCAGATAGTTGACCGAGATCGTGCCGATGTGGCCAAGCTGCTGATCCACTCCTAAAGCTGTCTGGAGCGTATACGAGCTGCGAATGCCCTGGCCGAGCGTGTAGATCGTCGCACGGCTAGGAGTGGAAGCGCCACAACCCGCCGGATTGGACGGCCCGCAGGTGCTTCCAGGGTTGATAAACGTAGACCGTACCTGGGCTGTGCCATCGAGCTGCAACGTATTTACATAGTTATCCAGAGAGAAACGGTCGTAGAAGATACCGTATCCGCCACGAACAACCGTAACGGGAGACTTACCTCCTCCCCGCGGGATTCCCCACGCAAAAGATACACGTGGGGCTATATCGTGAGCACTATTAATGACGTTTTGTGCCTCATAGCGCATACCGAAGCTGATGGTGAGATTCGGCTTCGCCTTCCAGTCATCCTCGGCGTACAAGCCCACATCCGTGAGACGTGCCTGCACGGTAGGCTTGTTGATCTGCGTAATCGCGTACTGGCCGGGGATGCCGCACTGATACGACGAGATGGTCGCATTTATCGAATCGCACGGCCGCTGAGTTGGCTGGCAGTTCGACGGCCTCTTGATTCCGGGGTTGGGGTCGGTGCAGGGATCGAGAAGATATGAGTAGGTAAAGGTACCGTTCTGTCCCTGAGTCGAGGTTACGGATTCGCCCGTCGTACGCAGTCTTCCACCCAACCGCATGAAGTGTTTATCTAACGCGATGGAGGTGTAGTTCTGGACTTCGATATGGGTTGCCGTGCTGTGCTGAGTGCCCTGGCTTGATCCGCCCGAAGTAAAGATACCCTGCACGGAGAGCGTTGGTGTCGTGTTCAGAGGGTCTTGAGTAGAACGGTCCCATTGATATTCAAAGCGTGTCTCGTTGATTACATGTGCGTTGACGATCTGGGTATCGCTTACCTGCAGCGTATGCTCGACCGCTTCACTGTTATATCCAGCGTCAGGAAGATTCGTGTTGCCGATGCCATTGTTCTGCGAGCTGTTGATGTAGTACTGATAGCGAGCCGTCAGCGTGTTCTTATCGCCCAGAGCGAAGTCGAAACGCGGAGAGATGTCACTGCGTGTCTGGGGATGGAAGACCGCGCGAGCCGATTCCGGATACGAGGAGTAGTACGTGCAGTTCTGATCGCCTGGGGCGCAAGGCGTGGTGGAGGTGGGCGAGCTGGCATAGTATCCGCCCGGGTTCACAATCGAGTTGTCCTGAATGTTGCGATGCGAACCGCCGACCGTAAAGGACGAGAAGCGGTTGATGGGCCCGCTGATGCTACCGATCATAAAAACGGTGTGATAATCCGGTTGCGTGTTGCTCTGACCGAGAAACGGATTCGAGGTATTGAATGCCTTGTCGCCACCCTGGACGCTGTAAAAGCCATGGAACTTGTCGGTACCGGGTTTGGTGAAGACTTCAACTCGACCGTATCCCAATTTGTCGTACTGAGCCGAGAACGGATTCTGGTTGATGCGAATCTCGCGGATCGAAGACTTCGGCGGCAACTGGCCACCGGTGAATCCGTCGACATAGATCTGACCACCGCTGGGTCCAGCAGCGGGACCAGCCAGCGCAGAAAGCTCGGAGGAGAGCTCATCCGGGTCGTCGGAGAGTGAATCGAGATCCTTGCCTTTGATCACTGTGGAGCTTGCGTTGCTGTCCTGATCCACACTGACCTGCTGACTCTGCGCTGTGACCTGAACCTCCTGCGACTCGGTCTGAAGAGCCATCGGTACATCGAGTGCAAGGGACTGACCGGACGTCACGTGTACACCCTGACGCACGAAGGTCGCGAACCCATTCATCGTGACGGTGACCGAATAGGTCCCCGGGGTTACGCCTGAGAATGAGTAGGCTCCATCGGCCTGCGACTGGCTGGTTAGCGCGCGACCATGCGCTGGTGTCAAAGTAATCGCTGCACCTGGAATTACGGCGCTGTCAGGGTCAGTTACGACACCATGAACCGTAGCAGCAGCGGGTTGCTGCGCTCTCATTCCAAAGGGCATCAAGGCAAACAAAAGAAACAAAAAGAACTTCAATGTCCTGCGAAATCCCATTCTCTCTCCTAAAAAAGAAACCGTACGAGTTACAGCTGAAATGGCGCGGCTACTGCGGGCCGCCGCCACCACCACCGCCTTCTTCACCGCCACCCGCTCCGCCGCCACCCCCCATATTCCATGGAGAAAGCGTCATAGCACCGCCACTGGGAGCTGCTGCCAGAATGGGCTCAACCCCCGACAACATTGTGACCGCTGTAACCTTATCGCTACCTGAAGACGAGTCAGAGGCGACGATCATGACAGCGTCGCCTACCTTAAGATCGGTAAGGGACTCCGTGGGCAAACGCGACAGCATCTGCGAAAGATCGCCGCCAGCGGATCGTCCGGGTCCACCCGCTCCATCGCCCTGTCCACGTGCGGCGCCTCCGGCATTCGGCGATCCCGAAGGAGCCGGTGCTCCAGCGTGACCACCCTCCGGCCCACCCGCAGCGCCCCCTTTGGCGCGTGCTGCAAACCGGGCCGCCAATGTAGTGGGAAGCTTGCGAAGGTCAGAGTTCGAAGTGACACTCACGGTCATCATCTTTTTGGTCGTAAGGTCCTTGAGAGTCAGCGTGCCGGTCGACGCATCAAGAGTGGCGATCGTCCCTGACAGATTCTTGAAGGACCCGCTCACAATCTCTTCGGCTTTGATTGAAGTGCCGTCCGACGATTTATCTCCGCGTACACGGAGCTGATCGCCGACTTTGATCTGATCGAGCGCTCCAGGCTTCGTATCTTCAAACTTCACTGAATCCGCGGCATACCGGCGAAACTTTGTCTCCGGAGTCGTCTCCACCTGAATCTTTCGAGTTCCTGCCGAGATCGTGATCGTCGATCCACTTACAGCATTGACGAGGCCGCCAGACCCACGGCGTTGCCAGTCATCCTTTTCGGACTCATTCTTCTGAGCGATCGCAGCAGACTTCATCAAAATGACGCGGGCAGCTGTAAAGGAACCGTCGTCGCCCGCTTTACCCGTAACCAGGACTCTATCGCCAATCGCAACGTCAGAAAGCGTGGCTGGCTGAGCCGATTTCAAATCTGTACTGCCCGGGGCAAGTTGCAGAATTCTGGTCCCTTCAGGGACGCTTACGCTTACCTGAGTACCGGCGTCTACCGCTAGAGTCAGAGCATCCGCTGAGATAGCCTTTACAGTTCCGATCTGCCGGCCTGCCGCGGCAGGAGCCTGTGCCGCCGCATAAATCGGCCGGAAGGCGACTCCATCAACCAAGGTCAGAGCTGCTGTCAAAAAGATTGCGTGAAGGGCTATTCTGGTGCGCATCGTCTCTATCCATCCATCGAAGCTGCTTGGATTATGCCCACTGGCTGTCTATGCCAGGGCTGCCCATTTTTTGCTGTGGGTCTGTAGTTGAAAGACGATGGGGAAATTGAAAAGTTTCCGGACAATGACCAGTTTCAGGGCAGTATCCGGAAAGTTATCGGCGACTATTATAAAACTGCCAGTTTCGTGAAATAGGCCCTCTGTCCTAGATCATCGATAGAACCGCAAACCGTGCGGGAGGCAACACGAGCGCAGAGCCCTCGAGGCGCAAGTCATCATGGGAAGACAGAATGAGATGGCTTCCTTCTTCAACACCGAGTCTTATCGGCGTGTCTCCGAGATTGGCCATCACTTCTATCTTCCCTCGATTCATCACAAGCCATCGCGCGTCCTCATCGAAACGGACTATGGTCTGACCGGATTCTCCTTCATGGAGCGACGGTTGTTGACGGCGCAGCACCATTAATTGCTTGCACCAATCAAGCATCTCGGCGTGAATTCCTTGATGAACTTCATTCCAATCCAGCTTCGACTGCTCAAAAGTCTGATGACTTTCGGGGTCAGGAATGTCTTCAGGAGCCCATCCAAACGCAGCAAACTCACGCTTGCGTCCTTCCGAGACGGAACGAGCCATCTCTGGATCGTCATGATGCGCGAAGTATTGAAAGGGAGTTGAAGCAGCGAACTCCTCACCTTGAAACAAGAGAGGAATAAAGGGAGAGGTAAGGACAAGACCGAGAGCGACCTTCGCGCGATCCAGGCCAACGATATGCTCCAGGCGATCGCCTTTTGCGCGGTTTCCGATCTGATCGTGATTCTGAATAAAGCCGACGAAGTGGTGCGAGGAGAGCCCCTCAACACGACGACCATGAATCCGGCGACGGTAGACGGAGTAGGTACCGTCATAGACAAAGACCTGCGTAAGCGCCTTGGCCAGCTTCTCCATCGAGCCGAAGTCGCCATAGTAGCCCTTCTCTTCCCTCGAAGGATGGAGCACGGTAAAGAGCGCATGATGGAAGTCGTCGTTCCACTGAGCATCCATCCCATAGCCATTTCCCTCTCGGGACCGTACGACGCGAGGATCGTTCAGGTCGCTTTCGGCGATCAGCACAAAGTGGCGACCGAGCCTTGCGGAGAGGCCTTCGACCTCGATGGCGAGCTGCTCCATGAAGTGAATGGCGGAACGGTCCACATATTCATGCACGGCGTCGAGCCGCAACCCATCGATGCGATACTCCTCCATCCACATCAACGCGTTATCGCAGAAGAAGCGACGCACCTGATCGCTCTCTTCAAACTCCAGGTTGACGGCGTCGCCCCATGGCGTCCGGTGCCGGTCGGTGACATACGGACCAAACATACCGGTGTAATTCCCGACTGGACCGAAGTGGTTGTAGACGACGTCGAGCAGAACGGCAAGGCCATGTGCATGACACGCATCGACAAAGCGCTTGAGTCCATCCGGCCCCCCATAGGCATGACGGACAGCGAACAGCGCAACGCCATCGTAACCCCAGCCGAAGTCTCCGGGGAACTCCGCTACAGGCATCAACTCCACGTGTGTGATCCCGAGATCGGCAAGATAAGGGAGTTTCTCGATAGCGCTATCGAAGGTGCCTTCAGACGTGAACGTGCCGACATGCATCTCGTACATCACAGCACTCGCTAATGGCGGAGCCTGCCAATGGCTGTCACTCCAGGTGAATTGCCCTGTGGCATAGATGCGCGATGCTCCATGAACCCCTTGTGGCTGCCACATCGAACGCGGGTCCGGATACGGCTTCGGATCATCGTTCAACAGAAACGCATAGTCGGTTCCAGGGCCGGCCTCTTTTACCTGTGCGCTCCACCATCCACGGTCACCAAGAGTCCGCATCGGATAGTCAGTTTTTCCGATCCTAACCGCAATTTTCTCTACTCGCGGAGCCCAGACGCGAAACTCATGCATGAACAGTCTCCCGAACCAGCAACGCTACCGGGAAATCCCGCAACAGATTTCGCAGGGCCACTCTTCCACCCTGCATCTTCGAACCGGTGAGTCGGTTCTTCCATATGCCCTGCGGCAACGAAACGTAAGTATCGCGCCATGCCCCTGAGACCTTCGTGGTCCATCGCGGAACTATGGTTGCGACTGTGTCTCCACGCAGATAGGCGATGACATGATCTCCCCGTGAACCTTCCGCTGCCAATGGGGTGTAGGAGGAATTTGTGCCGAACCGCTCCGGATACTCGCGACGCAGTTGAAGCGCCTGATAGATCACCCACATCTTCGGCATTCCCTCCTCGGCTCGTTGCATGATCTGAACAGCGATGCTGTCTCCACTGAGTCCGCGCAGGTCGGCCAGCAACTGACGGCGGCGCTCATAATCGACCGGCCTTCTGTTATCGGGATCAACAAGACTCAGATCCCAGACCTCGGTTCCCTGATACAGATCGGGAACCCCAGGAACGGTATGTTTTATCAGGGTCTGCGCCAAAGAGTTAATTCTTCCGGCATCTTTGATGCGATCGACAAACTGCTCCAGGTCCTTCAAGAACGGCGGATGCTCCAGGGTTCGCGCAACGAACTCCATCAGAGTGTCTTCAAACTCCTTGTTATTCGCAATCCATGAGGTTTGCAGCTTAGCCTCGCGCACAGCCTTCATCATGTAGCCCTGTGCGCGTTCCACAGATAATGGCCACGCTCCAATCAGCGTCTGGTAATACAAATACTCCGTGTTGGCATCAGGCATCATGCCTGATGAAGATCGCTTTCGAAAGGGAGCATTCATGCGGGACCAGCGGTGAATCGATGCATTGAACCGTGGAGCCATCTCTGATAACACCATCAAGCGGGCGCGCACGTCGTCACTGCGCTTGGTGTCGTGCGTCGCCAGCGAGGTCATCGTCAAGGGATGTGTCGCCTGCATCTTCTCGCAGTATGCGTGAAACTCGCTGGCGGTAACTCCGCTGCTCTGGGGATTACCCCCAACTTCATTCACGGCGGAGAGGCGGTTATAGCAATAGAACGCCGTATCTTCGACACCCTTTGCCATGACAGGGCCAGTGAACTGCTGAAAGCGAAGCACGAACTCAGTCTCCCGACGACCCGTTACAACCATCGTCAACACGTCACGAAGAAAATCGAAGAGGTCACCGTCGATATCCTGTCGGCGCGCTTTTGCGCACTCCGCCGCCTGAGCTATGTGCATGCGATCTTCATCGGTGATCTCATTGCGGTCGGGAACAATGTAGGTGCGATAGATATCCATACAGGAGGCGACTTCGCGAATCGCTCGACGCACCTCGGCTTGCGTATAGTCACGGCGGTCGCGATTCGATTCGCAAATCTCAACGAACATCGTGGTCAGACGGTTAACATCGCTTCCAAGCGCCTCCTGCGAGACGTTAATTTTCTTATCGTGCGCGAGTGCCGGATAGTCGGAGAGTGAGGCCGCTATCTCTTTGCCTAAAAACCCTTGATAGATGCCAGTCAATTCTTCGAGCCCCTGTGGCCAGATCTGCAGTCCCAAAGCGATGTTCATGAAGTCGTAGCCAGTCGTTCCCTGAATCGGCCAGCTTTCGCGCAGAAACTCTCCCGGCTCCAAAATCTTCTCTCCGACGATCCATGCTTCGGGAGTTCGTTCCCGCAAACGAAGCAGGTACTCCCTCGGATCGCGAAGACCGTCTGGGTGGTCAACACGGACCCCATCCAACACACCGCTTGCAAGCCAGTCAAGAACCAATGCGTGCGTCTCTTCAAAGACGTGCTCGCGTTCCACACGAAGACCGACGAGTGAGTTGACATCAAAAAATCTGCGATATCCCAGCTGCTGTCCTGAAGTTTTCCAATAGGCCAAACGGTAGTTCTGCTGATTCAGGAAATCGTCAAGCGCATCCTCATCCTTGTTCAGTTCTTCGATGGAGCGCTCGATTCCGTCACAGACTCCCTGCTCTTCTTCGCAGAGCCTTTCAAGCAGGCTGTAGAGAACAAGCTTATCGTTGTGCAGTGCAAGAACCTTGCGGCGGTCTTCCGAGGGAGGCGATGGAAGCCGTCCGAAGGATGCCGCCAGAAAACTGAGCGTCTTCGACCGGGATAGCTCTGCAGCCCTGCCAAGAATAATTTGCAGCGACTGAGGCGCGACAGGCAGCAATTGTTCGGAGGCCTCCACCTGAAAGCGGTTTCTTGCGCGGAGGATGCGGAGGCCCCCCTGGTGAAGGACACGCCCGTACTGATCGCTCAGGATCGGAATCAGAATCTTGTCGCGTAGCCTTTCTTCCACAGGATGCCAGTCGATGTCGAAGAATGATGCGTACCGACTGGATGCCCCGTTTTCTAAAACATCCCACCAATAGCGGTTCTCCTGGCCGAGAGACATATGATTAGGAACGATATCGAGAACCTGCCCCATCCCCAGCTCTTTCAGGCGCGCCGTGAATCGCTCATGCCCCTCGGTTCCGCCGAGCTCTACGTTGACAGCCTGGTGCGAGACGACATCGTAACCATGCATGCTGCCCGGACCGGCCTGCAGATAGGGCGAGCAGTAGACATGGGAGATCCCGAGATCGCGGAGATAGTCCGCGATCGATCGTGCATCCTCAAATGTAAATTCTTTATGAAGCTGAAGACGATAGGTCGAAATAGGGACACGCAACATAAACCTCTTCAGTCGAAGGAAAACAGAGGGTGAAACGTTGAAGTAGGAACGACTTAAGTCTTTGGTCTGTTAGAACTCCGACAGGGGGCATAGGTTGTCCCCCGTAGCGATGAGCGTTCAAAATGTGTACTCTGCAACCGGGGACGCACCAAGAGGCATCTCCACACAAGAGAGAGATTGAAACCATCGTGAAGAAGGCCGGTAGCGCAACAGATCCACTCTGGTACAAAGATGCCATCCTCTACGAGCTCCACGTTCGTACCTTTCAGGACTCCAATGGAGACGGCATTGGCGATTTTCCGGGACTGATCTCCCGCCTTGATTATCTTCAGGATCTTGGCGTCACCTGTCTTTGGCTTCTTCCGTTCTTCCCTTCCCCCCTGCGGGATGACGGTTACGACATCGCCAATTACACCGACGTCAATCCCAGCTACGGCACCATCGACGACTTCAAGCGGTTTCTAGCCGCGGCGCACCAACGCAATATGCAGGTGCTGATCGAGTTGGTCATCAACCACACCTCAGACCAGCATCCCTGGTTCCGGGCTGCCCGACTTGCTCCTCCAGGCTCGCCGGAGCGTGAGTTCTATGTCTGGTCGCACACCGATCAGATCTACAAGGATGTGCCCATCATCTTTTCCGATACGGAGAAGTCCAACTGGACCTGGGACGATACGGCTAAGGCCTTTTACTGGCATCGCTTCTTCTCCCATCAGCCGGACCTGAACTTCGACAATCCGGCGGTGATGGAAGAAGTGCTGAAAGCAATGCGCTTCTGGCTCGATCTCGGAGTCGATGGCCTACGTCTGGATGCCATTCCCTACCTCGTGGAACGAGATGGCACCACCTGCGAGAGCCTGCCGGAGACCCACGCGCTCATCAGGCGTCTTCGAGCCGCCATCGACGACGAATACACCAATCGCTTTACCCTGGCAGAAGCCAATCAGTGGCCGCCCGACGTTCGCCCCTACTTCGGCAACGGCGATGAGTGCCATATGGCCTTTCATTTTCCCCTGATGCCGCGCATTTACATGGCTCTGCGTCAGGAAGATCGCCTTCCGATCACCGATATTATGGCCCAGACGCCTGCGATTCCCGATAGCTGCCAGTGGGGACTCTTTCTGCGCAACCATGACGAGCTTACGCTTGAGATGGTCACCTCTGACGAGCGCGACTACATGTACTTCGCCTATTCGGCTGACCCAAGGATGCGCGTTAATTCGGGCATCAAACGCAGGCTGGCTCCGCTGCTCGATAACAGCCGTCAACGCATCCAGCTGCTGAACTCCCTGCTGCTCAGCTTTCCGGGCACGCCGATTCTCTACTATGGCGATGAGATCGGCATGGGCGACAACATCTATCTTGGCGACCGCAATGCGGTCCGCACGCCCATGCAGTGGAACTCCGATCGCAATGCAGGCTTTTCCACCGCTAATCCAGCGCAGCTCAGCTTTCCGGTCATCATGGATCCGATTTATGGCTATCAGGCCGTAAATGTTGAGGCTCAACTTGCCGACCAGTCCTCGCTTCTGCATTGGGCCCGCAACATGATCGCGCTGCGCAAACTTTTCCAGGTCTTTGGACGTGGCACGCTGGAGTTTTTATCTCCCGAGAACCGCAAGGTCCTTGCCTATATTCGCCACTACGACCCAACTTCGCGCTCGCGGGAGGATACAGCAACCGGTGCGGCGCGCAACGTGACCTCTCCGGGAACCGAAACTGTGCTTTGCGTGGCGAATCTCTCCCGCTTTGCTCAGCCGGTTTCGCTCGATCTCTCTGAGTTCCGCGGCATGACGCCGGTGGAGATGTTGGGCTACGTGCCCTTTCCCGTGATTACCGATCAGCCTTATCCCCTTACACTGGCTCCCTACAGCTTCTTCTGGCTCGAGCTGCAGGCACCCAATAGCCCCAGTTCATGAATCTCTCTTTCAAGGTATTTGCGTTTGAGCATCATCTTTGTAAAGAGAAGGACATCTCATCCTTCAGAAAGTTTTAGACTCTCTACACGGACCTAAGGACCGTTGCAACGTCACATGGCCTCTACGCCGACCAATACCGCCGCAGCCACTCCGGAGACCAGCTCGACTGCCAGTACCAGTCTGCTGATTCACCTGAGCTCTATGTCTCCTGAAGCGGTCGAGCCTGCTTTGGCCAATCTCGCGGCTGCCTTTCCTACACAAGACATCCTCGTCGCTCTTCCTGAGAGCGCACAACCGAACGGCATCGAGACCGCTCCAAACCTTCGTCTGCTCTCCTACACTCCGGCAGCTGCATCGGCGACGAACTGGGTGCTCACCGCCGCCGACTATTTCAACACCTACAAGCTCGCGCTGGAAAATAACGCTTCGGTCTGCCTGCTGCTTGGTGCTGGAGGCCACACGCTAGAGACGGAATCGATACGGAATCTCGCTCGCGAAACTCTCTCTTCTCAGGCCGATCTCGTCGTTGCGCATTACCACCTCGGCCCTCGAGAGGGACTGGTCAATTCTGCAATCCTGTACCCGCTAACGCGTGCTCTCTTCTGTTCCCGTCCTCGCTTTCCTCTGGCGATCGACGTTGGCCTCTCTCTCCGCATGGCCGAGAGACTGGCTACCGCGGCTCAACGCTTTACCGCACAGAATCAGGAAGACGCTCTGCTCTGGCCAGTGTCAGAAGCAGCAGCAGCGGGTTTCTCTATCGCCGAGGCTGAAGTTCCAAAGCGCGCTATACCGCAACCCGCCTCATTGGACCTGAATGCGCTTCTCAATCAGATCCTTAGCTCCCTCTTTGCCGACATCGATGTGCGGGCATCGTTCTGGCAACGGATGCGTTCCGTCGTAGGAGCCCAGACAATTCCAACCACTTCTCCACTGACGGAAGCACTCGACGTCACTCCCATGCTGGACTCGTTCCACCTCGCGTATTCGAACCTGCATGAGATTTGGGCACTGGTGCTACCGCCGCATACCCTGCTTGGCCTGAAGCGGTTATCTGTGATGACTCCGGAGAACTTCCGAATGGCAGACAGTCTCTGGGTGCGCATCGTCTATGATTTTGTTCTTGCGTATCGGCTACGGACGATTAATCGTGGCCATCTTCTGGGCGCCCTCACGCCGCTGTATCTGGCCTGGGTTGCATCGCATCTGATCCTTGTTCAAAGCGGCGTCTCTCCCGAACAGCATATTGAGGACGTTGCCCAGGCTTTTGAAACCGACAAACCTTATCTCGTATCGCGTTGGCGCTGGCCCGACCGCTTTAATCCGTAGCTGCCGCCATTCAACCGGAAGGAGATCTGCCCATGTGGCAACAAGTCGAACTCGCTCTGAGCCAATCTGCACACAGGGCTCTCGTCACACTGGCCAACTTTCTTCCCGGCCTGCTTGCGCTTTTGCTGGCCGTTCTTATTCTCACCGCCATCGGAGCCCTGCTGGCTGCATTATTGAGACGCTTTCTCACCACCATCCGCTTTGACGAGCGGCTCTCCCGCAACTCGCTGGTGCCGCTGGACTGGGCTCCTTCACACGGTCCCACGCTGCTGGCAGCCCGCATTATCTTCTGGGCCTGCGTGGTTCTCGGATTTGTTATCGGGATCTCAGCCTTTGATGCAGCGTACGCCGGCAACTCACAGATGTCCTTTTTCCTGCTGCCCTATCTCACTCACTCGGTAGGAGCCATCATTCTGCTGCTGGCGGGTACCTTTCTGGCCCGTTATCTCGCCCGTACCGTTCTTATCGAAGCCGTAAACGCACGCCTGCAATACGCACGTTTTCTCTCCGTGGGCGTTAAGTGGCTCGTTCTTGTCCTCACTGCCGCGACCGTGCTCGATCATCTGGAGATCGGTGGGACCGTCGTTGACCTGGCCTTCGGCATCCTCTTTGGCGGGATCGTGCTTACGCTCTCGCTTGCCGTGGGTCTGGGATCGCGCGATATCGTAAGCCGCTCACTCGAGAAGAATGTGGAGACGGAGGTTTTACCGCCCGACCCCACCTACAAGCCCCAGGTCACCAACGAGACCTTACGACACTTCTAATCTTCGATCCCAAAAGTTGCCTAATACGCAGGCCCGGAGAGAAGGCTTCTCCGAGTCATCTGGTAGAAGCCGTAGATGGCAACCCCGATGAAGCCGACCAGCGGGACGAAGTAGCCAAGCGCCATGCTGCCGGTCTCCCGCGCAATCAATCCCTGAATGGGTGGGAAGATCGCTCCGCCGACGATGGCCATGACCAGAAGAGAACCGCCGAGCTTTGTGTTCCTGCCCAGCCCCTTCAGGCCAAGTGCAAAGATGGTGGGGTACATGATGGACAGGAAGAAGCCGCTAGCCACAACGGCCCATGCTCCGACCAATCCCGGTCGCAAAACGGCGGCTAGCATCAAAACCGCGTTGAACACACCATAGAAGCCAAGCATCAGGCTGGGACGGATGTACCGCATCAGCGGAGTCGAGATAAATCTTCCGAGTGTAAGAGCGATCAGCGTTGCAGTCAGGTAATGCGCAGCGGTGCGTTCACTCACCGAGGTGTACTGCTTCATGTAAGGAATCAGGCTGCTCCAGGATGAGATCTGCGCGCCGACATTGCAGAAGTTCGCGGCGACCGCGACCCAGATAGCCGGGTTACGCAGGAGCTCGGCAAAGCTTCCGTGATCCTCGCCCTTTCCCTCATGCTCCGAGGTCATCACCGGAAACTTCGTCAGTCCAAGAATCAGAGCGCAGACCAAGACAACCACGCCGAAGATCATGTAGGTAGGAACCACGCGCATGATCTCGCCGTGCAGATACGCATGGTAGGTTCCCTGCACCTTCATGCCTTCAATCTGAGCAGCGTTCGGCTCGACTCCGGAGAAGATGAAGTAGGTTCCGATCAACACGCCGGTAATGGTTCCAGGCGGATTGAAGGCCTGAGAAAAGTTCAGCCGCTGCTCTGAGGTGACCGGATCGCCAAACTGCGCAATGAAGGGATTGGCTGCCGTCTCGAGGATTGATGCACCGCAACCGACCGTAAAGAGCGCAATCAGAAACATGGCATACTCGCCACGGAGAGCTGCAGGCAAAAACAGCAGCATGCCCAGGCCGAAGATCACCAGACCCGTGACCATGCCCGCCTTGTAGCCCCAGCGACGCATCACCAGGCCGGCGGGGATCGCCATGCAGAAGTAACCGAAGAAGTTGGCCGTCTGCACCAGTTGCGCGCTGAACTGCGACAGCTCCAGAGACTTCTTGAACTGCTGCACCAGAATGTCGGTGAGGTTGTTCGACATGCCCCAGAGAAAAAACAGCACCGTCACCAGCACAAACGGAAGCATGTGCCCTTCCGGAAATACCGAATGCTTTCCGGCCGGGGTTCCTGTCGTCGTTCTCGTTACGGGTGCTGAAATCTGCATTCGATCTGCATCTCCTGAGCGGTTCTTAGTCTGCGACAAATCCTACATGTTTATGCACGTCTTCGGCTCTTGGAATCGACCTATAGCCGATAGACCTTCGCAGCATTTCCTCCAAAGACTGCCTGACGTTCGGATTCGCTGAATCCGGCGAAATAGGTCTCAAGCACCCCAAACCACTGGGTATATCCACACGCCACCAAACAAACTGGCCAATCAGAGCCCGCCATCAAACGCTTAGGACCGAAGGCCTCCACTGCAACATCAAGGTAGGGTCGTAAAGATTCCAAAGTCCATCCGGTCCAGTCGGCCTCCGTCACCATTCCAGAGAGCTTGCACGAAACATTTTGCCGTCGGCCAAGCTCTCGCATCTCCGCTGCCCAGGGCTCCAGAACTCCGTCGCGAATCCGAGGTTTGGCGATGTGATCCAGTACAAATGCCTGATCGGGATGGCGGTCAACAAACTGAATCGCGTATGGCAGATGCCGCTCGTAGATCAGAATTTCGTAGATCAGTCCGGTTGGCCGCAGCGTTTCAATTCCCTTATTGAAGTCGTTACGCAGCAGAAATTTATCGTCCGGCTCCGCCTGCACCACATGACGCAGTCCTTTTAGCTTTACGTCCGTCATCAATTCATCCAGAACGTCGGGGAAAGAGTTTTCAACCAGCGGCGCCCACCCCACGACTCCGCGAATGGCGTGGCTGCTGGCTGCAAGCTCAAGTAACCAGTGCGTCTCCTCAATCGTTTGTCGGGCCTGTACAGTGATCGCACCATCGATTCTGGCTTGCCTCATCTCCGCCGTAAGATCCTCAGTTAGAAAATCCCTCCGAAGCGCTGCCATGGAATCGTCGATCCAGCCGTACTCCTCCGTCGAGTAATGCCAAAGATGATGATGCGCGTCGATTCTCTCTGTCACCGTCTCGCTCTCCCCTTCGAATCATACTTAAAACCTGTCTTCCAGCGTTGAAAACCAGAGCTTTCCTTTCATCAAGCCCTTATCCAATACTTTTTCCACTTTCTCGAAGTCATGTTCCGGCATACCATAAGGCTCGCTGGATACGAACCTCGGGTTCTCGTTTGAGCATCACATTCGAACTGGAGGAAGTTTAATGGCTCCCCGAAAGACTCTCCCCCGTTTCACCAACCAGCCCCGCGTGCTTCTCCCTGGCAGCGAGAAATCTGCCGCGGCTCCCGCGGTCGCAGAAACACCCGTCCCCGGCGGAGCTCGCGCCACTGTTTCGGTCATCGTACGACGCAAAGTTCCTTTGCAAAACGTACATGCCACCGGTAGAGAGCGCCTCACTCGAGTGCAGTTTCGTGCCAGCCATGCAGCCGATCCTGTCGCGGTCAGGCTTGTCCGCACATTTGCCAAGGAGTATGGCCTGACGGTTCAGCCCGGTACGCCAGCTCCTGGTCGTCGCACCATCAAACTCACCGGCACCCTAGCCAATCTTCAGCATGCGTTCGGAGTCTCGCTAAAGCACAAAAGCCTGGACGGCAGAAGCTGCCGTGTGCGTGAAGGCGGGATTCACCTTCCTGAGGAACTTGCCGGCTATGTAGTCGCTGTCCTGGGCCTGGACAACCGTCCGCAAGCCCAGCCGCACTTTCGCATCGCAGGCCAACAGGGAGCCGCAGAGCGCGCACAGGCAGGAGGATTCGCTCGTCCACACGCAGGCGCAAGCATCTCCTACACTCCAGTTCAGGTCGGGCAGCTCTATGGTTTTCCCGCGAAGGCAACCGCCGCCAATCAGACCATTGCTTTGGTTGAGTTGGGAGGAGGGTTTCGACAGGCCGATATCACTGCCTACTTCAAATCGCTAGGGCAGAAGACTCCGAAGGTCGTTGCGGTCTCGGTCTCAGGAGGGAAGAACTCCCCCGGCGATGCCAACGGAGCCGACGGCGAGGTCATGCTCGATATCGAGGTGGCGGCAGCAGTGGCTCCCGGTGCGCGGATCGTGGTTTACTTCGCTCCGAACACCGACCAGGGCTTTGTCGATGCCATCGCCTCTGCGGTTCACGATACAACCTATAAACCCAGCGTCATCTCTATTTCCTGGGGATCTGCCGAAGTCAATTGGACCTCGCAGGCCATGAACGCACTCGACGCGGCCTGCCAGTCTGCAGCCGCTCTCGGCATCACCATCACCGTCGCCTCGGGAGACAATGGCTCCTCCGATGGAGTCTCCGATAACAAAAATCATGTGGACTTCCCGGCCTCGAGTCCTCACGTCCTTGCCTGTGGAGGAACGAACCTTCAAAGCACCAATGGGGCTATCACCTCTGAGACGGTCTGGAATGACCTTAATGGAGGTGCCACCGGGGGCGGCGTCAGCAACTTCTTTCCCCAGCCCTCGTGGCAGTCCGGTGCACACGTCCCTTCACCAACTAGCTCCGGGGGTGGCCGGGGAGTGCCGGATGTCGCTGGAAATGCCGATCCTCAGACCGGCTATAGCATACGGGTCGACGGACAGAACATGGTCATCGGAGGCACCAGTGCCGTTGCTCCTCTTTGGGCAGGCCTGATCGCGTTGGCGAATCAGCAGAACGGCAAACCGGCAGGCTTTATCAATCCCGTTGTTTATCCGGCCAAAATAAAGACGTCCTTTCGGGATATCACCCAGGGCAACAATGGAGCCTTCAAAGCGAACTCTGGTTGGGATGCCTGCACTGGCCTTGGCTCTCCAGTTGCACCGTCGCTCATCCTCTCGATCAATCCATCAGGACCCGCTCAAGATAAGCCCGGTAAAGGAAAGAAGAAAACGACCAAGCCCCACAAAAAAGCCGCTGCAAAGAAGCGCTAATCCAAGACGGCCTTTTTGCCGTCGTGAAATAGCTTGCGGGCACGATCGAGATCTTCTGCGGTATCAATATCCAGTTCGCCACCGGATAACTCAATCGTGCGAGCTTCCTTGAGGAGGCTTCGCGCTCCAGCATCTCCCTGCAATTGCATCAGCGATGCAAACATTTCGCGGGGAAAATATGCCGGAACTCCGTGTCGCCCCCCATACGAAGACGCCATAACCTCGTCTCCGCTCATCAGGGCTCGCAGATGCTCTGCAGTCACAGCAGGCATATCGCAGGTCATGATGACGCATCCATCTACTGCCCTGTCCAATACATGAACACCGGCACAAACAGAGGACCCCATTCCTCCCGTCCACGCCTCATTCATTACGATCACGACATCTTTTAGCGCAGTGCGTTGCCGAACGATTTCAGCCGAAGCTCCCAACACCACGATCACGGGCTTGCAACCAGCCTCCGTCGCTACGCGAACCGCACGCTCCAACAGAGTCTCTCCGTTCAAGTGAATCAGCTGCTTCAACTCCCCCAGCCGTCGCGAGGCTCCTGCCGCAAGCACAACCGCTGCAACGCTCACGAGGCCTGATCCGTCGCGCAGTGCGTTTGTAGATAGCGCGAGGCTCCGCCTTCACGCACATGATGCATAACGGCCTCAGAGCTCAACCTCCGCGAAATTCCCACCTTCCCCATGCATACTGCCTGTGCTTCCGCCATCACAGCCAGAGCAATCGCTTCAGGGCCTTCGCCTCCAAGATCCAGTCCTATTGGAGCCCATATTCTCTGACAACATTCGTCAATCGAAAGTCCTGTCGTTGCCGCAGCCTCACTCACCAACAGAGAACTCCTGTGTCGTGCTCCCAGCATGCCAAGATAACGTGGAGCAATAGAAATCAGAGCCGACAGCAATGCCCGATCTTGTTCGTAGCTGTGAGTCATCACAATGACGGCATCCTTGGAATGGATCCCCAGCTTCTCGAACTCCCCCTCACGAAGCACCATCACGCGCTCCGCTTCGGGAAAGCGTTCCCGCCGTGCAAGATGAGTACGGCCATCGGCTACGGTCACACTCCAGCCCATCATCGCCGCCATCGACACCAGGGGGCGTGCATCGTCTCCTGCTCCCATCACAAACATGCGTTGCGGCACGAACATCTCTTCGACGAATCGGCCATCGTACGCGGTGCCTGGCTGCAAATCTCGAGCACAAGACAGCTTCTTCTCGTCCAGGCTCTCGCTCGCAAACAGAGTCTTTCCGCTCTTGTCCAGAACAACGCGACGCAGCTTTTTTCCGTCGCCTGGCAACCACGTCACAACGGCAGAAGGTTCTCCCTTCAGAGAACGCTCCATTGCAGTCAGGACAGCATTGCACTCAGGCGTATCCACCGGTTCCAGCAACAGATCAATGACACCGCCACAACCCAACCCGAAGGGAACCTCGGCGGTATCTTCAAACAGAGTGGAATAGCGCTCCACGACTGCGCCCTCGCGCACCTTCCAAACCGCTTTGCGAGTCACTTCGGTCTCCAGGCAACCACCGCTTACAGTCCCGGCATATTCGCCGGATTCGCTGAGCAGTAGCCTAGCGCCTGGCTGGCGATAGCTCGAGCCTTCCACACGCACGACCGTTACCAGCACACGGGCACCACCGCGTTGCCAAAGGCCTACGATCTGCCGCCGATCTCTCATAAAAAGAGCTTAGACCTTGAGGCCGCAAGAGCCAACTCAGGCGAACGTTAGCTCTTCTCGGAGAAGGTGTGGATGCCGCACTCCAGCTTATTTCCGCCCCAGCGACCGCTGCGTGCATCCGCGCCTGCTGCTGGAATAGCCGTGCAAGGCTCGCAACCGATGCTGGTATAACCCCGCGCATATAGCTCGAGCTGCGGAATTCCCTCGCGCTCAGCATATTCGGTCACGCGCGCCCAGTTCCAATCAGCGAGCACACTGACCTTCTTCAGATGCTTGCCGGAAGGAACCTTGTGATCTTCAATCTTCTTCAGACCCGCCCGGGTAGGCGACTGTTCCCTTCTCAGGCCGGTAAACCACCAGTCATAGGGCTCAAGAGAGCGCATCAGAGGCTCTACCTTACGCGCCTGGCAGCAGGCGGTCGGCTGAACAATATGCAGCTTCCCAAACTGTCCTTCAAACTCCTTCACCGTCGTTGTGGGCAGTGCGTTGATCAGATTCAGCCCCCACTCCGTCGTCATGCGGTCGCGGTATGCAATCACCTCGGGAAAGTGATACCCCGTCTCCAGAAAGATCACGGGGATGTCGGGGATATGTTGCCGAACCATATGCAATACGACCATGTCCTCGGTCTGAAAACTCGAGGTAAGGCATACAGACCCCTTCGCGGCAGCGTCGACCACCTGCGCCACCAACTCCTCTGCCGTCAACGTCTCCTGATCGATCGCTGTATCCGCTACGCTCATATTCTTACTCCCGTAAGCCGCAAAACCTCGTCTTCTTCCACGCCATCGCCAGCCACAATCTTGCCCTCGGCAAACTCTTCGGCAATCTTCGTAAGTTTGGCCTGGGTCTCCGTCGAAAGCGTCCTTGATGTAATCGCAGTCACTCCGGCCAGCGAGAGAGCCCGAACGACAGCCACCAGTGCGTCGTCGGGAATCAACGCATCGTCGATCACGACAGCGCGATTTCCGCGAGCCTCCAGGGCATCGCGAACTCGCTCCGCAAGCGCTTCCCGACCAGGAACAAGCACCAGAGCCGCCTGACTGCCTTCATCCTCAGCGCTCTCCGTAGCACCGACAATCATCCCGGCGCCTACTGTAGCGTTAGTTAACCCATCGATCAGAATCAACGAACCCGTTGTCCTGCTCTCGGCATAAGGGTCGAAGAACAGAGGCAGGTTCGTCTCCAGCTCAACCTCTGCAATCTCGTTCATCGCCAACCGGTCTGCCTGCACATGATCGAGCGAACCTACATCCACGCGATATCGGATCGCCTTTACTGTGGCGCGAACCACACGAGTGGTCTGCTTTGCGAGATACGTGCGTCCGACGACCAGCGGCTCCTCATGCATCCACACAACCATTGCGTGCAGACGGCGTGTTACCTGCGGAAGCGCCTCTTCGCCAGCAGGGACAAGCATCTCGCCTCGGCTCAGATCAATCTCGTCTTCAAGCTCCACCGTCACACTTTGCGGGTATGCTGCAGCGGTAAGATCTCCGTCCCAGGTCACAATCCGCCGAACCTTCGTCTCACGATGCGATGGCAGCGCCATCACGCGATCGCCGGCGCGGAGTACACCCCGCGCTACCTGACCTGCAAAGCCACGAAAGTTTGCATCCGGACGTTGCACCAGCTGAACCGGAAACCGCAAAGGGCCATCCTGCCCTCCAGTGGCCAACGGAACCGTCTCGAGGAACTCGAGCAGAGTAGGCCCGTCGTACCACGGCATGGCAGTGCTCGGCGCAACGACGTTGTCACCTTCAAGAGCGCTTACAGGAATCACAGTCACGCTCTTCAGTCCCAGCCGCGAAGCGAACTCCACGAACTCGCTGCGAATCGCCGCAAAGCTCTCCTGGGAATATCCCACCAGGTCCATCTTGTTTACTGCGGCCACAACGTGCGGAATTCCCAGCAGCGAAGCGATGTAGGTATGCCTGCGTGACTGTGGAAGCAGCTTTCCTTCACGCTGAAAAGCCTTGGCGTCAATCAGCACTACGGCAACGTCAGCGGTCGAAGCACCCGTCGCCATATTGCGCGTGTACTGCTCATGACCGGGAGTATCGGCGATGATGAACTTCCGGCGCGAGGTGGAGAAGTAGCGATAGGCAACATCGATCGTGATGCCCTGCTCGCGCTCCGCCTTCAGACCATCGGTCAGCAGCGAGAGATCAACATGGCCATTCGCCGCGCGATTCACACGGCTCTTCTTCACCGCAGCCAGCTGATCCTCATACACACTCTTGGTATCGTGCAGCAGGCGCCCGATCAGCGTGCTCTTGCCGTCGTCGACGCTACCTGCTGTCGTAAACCGCAGCATCTCCTGTCCGAGATGCGCCTCCAGAAACTCATCGAACTGTGTCGCAATCGCACCCATCAGAAGTAACCCTCCCGCTTCTTTACCTCCATCGACCCTTCTTCGTCATGGTCGATCGCGCGGTTCTCGCGCTCGCTTCTCCTGAAGGTCATTAGCTCTTCAATAATCTTCGGCAACGTATCTGCCTCGCTCTTAATGGCACCCGTGCATGGCAGGCAGCCCAGGGAGCGCATGCGGACCTTTTCCGTCCGAACCTCTTCGCTCGGCAGCAGCTTCATGCCATCGTAATAAAGCGTCAACTGCCCGCCACGAACGATCAGCGGCCGGTCCTGAGCAAAGTACAACGGCACAATCGGAATCTTTTCCGCGTACAGGTAGAGCCAGATATCCAGTTCCGTCCAGTTCGACAGCGGAAACACGCGGATGCTCTCACCCTTCCGCAGACGCGAGTTATACAGACTCCAAAGCTCAGGACGCTGATTCTTCGGGTCCCATTGTCCAGCCGAATCCCGGAAGCTGTAAACGCGCTCCTTGGCACGGCTCTTCTCTTCATCTCGCCGGGCACCGCCAAACGCCGCATCGAAACCACCCTCTGCAAGTCCGTCCAACAGACTGCGCGTCTTCAACAGTCCGCAGCAGTTCTGCGTACCCAAGGTATAAGGATTCGCTCCTGCAGCAATCGCCTCCTCGTTACGGTGCACAATCAACTCCGCACCAATCTCCTTGGTGTAAGCATCGCGGAAGGCGATCATCTCGGGAAACTTGTAGCTCGTGTCGATATGCAGCAGAGGAAACGGAATCTTGCCCGGATAAAACGCCTTCTGTGCCAGCCGTAGCATTACGCTTGAGTCTTTGCCGATGGAATACAGCATCACCGGCCGCGCAAACTCCGCCACCGCCTCGCGAAGAATGGCAATGCTTTCGGCCTCCAGGGCCTGGAGATGATTCAATCTCGCCGGCGAAAGTACCGCGTCCGTGTCGAGAGTTATGGTCTGGGTCATTGGGAGAGTCACCTTCCGGAACATTCGATGTACTGAAACCACATCCGGTTCCGTTCTGAAATCCATGAAGTCGATTCAAGATCGACAGAGTTTGTCACAAGGGGAAGGACGATGCGTTATCGACAACAGCGCATGCACGGACACGGGAGCATCCGGCAACAACAACAGGCGCACTGGATAGAGCTATGCATCTGAATTAACTATAAAAGCCTCTTCCGCCTACCGCAACCCAGACCGAAAAGTTCTGCTAAACTAAATCAGTCGGAAACAACGCTCCAGCAGGTTTGCCCACGGCGATCCCGAAACTTCGCCCTTCTCAGCCTGAGCAACACGGAACGTACTCTTCTCCGGCCACTTATCGCCACACAGTCGGGGCGTAGCGCAGCCTGGTAGCGCACCTGCTTCGGGAGCAGGGGGTCGTTGGTTCGAATCCAATCGCCCCGACCATTCAACAACTTACGTGATTTTCTCTCGCATTTTGACCCCCTGTGTGGAGAAATCATGGAAGAACGATTCGAGCAGTTCATCCGCGAGCGACAGTACCTTCAAAACGCCTCATCTGCAATCGTTCAGCGGCACCGAAAATGCCTTCGTCGGCTCCCGTATACACCCCCTTCCTAAGAACAACTCATAAAAATCATCTCGAGATGCGAACCCATCTGCTCGTCTTGTACGTTCTTGATATCGGGATGCCGCATTAGTGTAGCCACGGGTCGTATATCAGCACCATGCCCTCGACTCTCGTGGGACGTTACTGGACATGTAAAGCATTCTTGTTGAAGCTTGGGTCCACAAGGATCGTGAATCCTCACTCCTTGATAAGGTTGGATTTCCGGTATATTTTACGGGCTGAGCAATTCACGCTATATTGGCGTTCACCTAATTTAAAAGACGCTTTATCCGGAATCGTTGCCGCCTTCTCCCGCGACATACCCTACTCTTGCATTTCAATGCAGTACCCAGAAAAGGTTTTACAGAACCATGCATCCGTTTCAAGGATTCTGCCTACGAGGGAACCCCGTTCATGATGCTTCGCAAAGTAGTTCTTGCTTTTTCTGTCATTGGTCTTTCGCTTACATTGCACGCTCAGACGATCAGGGCCACGGTTTATAACTCGCACTTTTCTGAAGCGGCGAAAGGCGGAGAAGCATGGAATGGCGTCTCCGTGGCGGACGATGGAACGGTGTATTACGTTCTCTCTTCTCCGGTCTATAACGTGCCCGCTCATATGTACTCCCTTGATCCGAAAACAAAGGAGATCAAGGACATCTCCAGCCTGAACGATGCGGTGGGTCAAACTGGGAAGTTCGTCGTGCAGGGCAAGAGCCATGTCTCCTTTGTTCAGGACGGGGACAAGCTGTACTTCTCTACCCATCTTGGGTATTACAACCATGTTGAAGGAGTGGAGGTGAATGCGCCTGCGCCTGAGGGCTACGCCAAGTATCCAGGCGGTCACTTTGTGTCTTACGACATAAAGACAGGCAAGTTTGAGGATCTTGGCATCGCGCCGGGGGGCGATGGCATTATCGCCTTTGCCATGGATACCCAACGCAAGCGAATGTATGGCATTACCTGGCCGCGCGGTGAGTTTCTTCGTTACGACCTCAAAACGAAAAAGCTAAAAGATCTTGGAACAGAGTTTCATGGAGGAGAGGAAGGCAAACTGGGCGATACCTATCGCTCGATCTGCCGCAGGATTGTGATCGATCCGCGAGATGGTTCCGCGTACTTCACAACAGGCGAGGGGAACATCTATCGCTACGACTACGCAGAGGATTCGATCTCGCAGGTTGAAGGCGTGAGCCTGAAGAAGGATTACTTTGGCCAACAAGATCCAACGCAGCATGGGATGGCTTATAACTGGCGCGCGGCCGTATGGGATTCGCAGCGCAATGTCATCTATGGCGTGAACGGACGGACAGGATATCTCTTCCGCTTTGATCCCCAGGCAAAGACGGTGGAAGTTCTTGATCGACTGACCTCGCTTCCTTCCAGGAAGAGCGGCATGTACGACAAGTTCAACTATGGCTATCTGGGCCTTGTGCTCGGAGCCGATGGGAGAACCCTCTACTATCTCACCGGCTCGCCTCTTCCAGCCGGTATGAAGACGAAGAACTCAGCCAAGGCCTCCACTTCGAATGGGGCAGAAGGCTGCCATCTGATTACATATGACGTAACCACAGGCCGGTACACCGATCACGGATTGATTGTTCTTGAGGACGGCTCTCCCGCTACCGCAGCACAGAGCCTTGCTGTTGCTCCCGACGGCACCGTGTATACGATGGTCTACGTTCCTCGAAACGGAAGACGAATCATTGAACTGATCAGCTTCAAGCCTTAAGACTGCGTGAAGATAGATTCTTGTAACCGAATCCTTTAAGCCGTTAGTGCTTCCCGACGTTCAACACTTTTAACGCGAACCGTACTATCCTTCACAGGAGTGACGGCGCCAATCCAATCCGCTCAGGAACCGGTTCTTCTCTCCGGATCCATCCACGTTCTTCTGCAGTTCGACGTCTCCGAAGAGATTCGGCTCGACCGGCTTCGCGAGATCATCAGCGCCCCGACAGTACGGCAACCCGCGCTCAAGCATCCCGCGCCAGGTTACGTCCGCTATAAACGTCCTCCCGTCGTCGAGCCTTCAGAGCCGCTTGTTCTTGAGACAGGCGAACGGTTACACGGAGAGATTAAGTACTACGACTACGGCGTCGTCAGCGTCCTCTTGCAGCATCCCTTCTCCGGTCCGTGGGACTCTCTCATCGCCCTCACCAGCCGCTGGACCTGGGAGACTGACTTCGCCGCGCATGCCTCGCAGATCGTCCGCCGGCGTCTCGAAACCGTCTCGCCTGCACTCATCAAACCCTATTCTGAGTGGCTCTCAGAGGACTACCTCATCGTCCATGTGCGTCACATCACCGGCATGCCGGAAGCACCCGAGCTCATCGCGTGCCATGGCTCCCGCATCGCCCAGGTCGTTCGCGGCGACACCCAGCCGCTCTCCAGAAATGAGTGCCAGGAAGTTCTTCAATCCAGCATCTCCTACTACCCCACCGATCTGGCCATTATCGGCTGGAACGCGGCGCTGGTCTACGACACCCCCAGTGGAGCTGAGGCCGCCATTCAGCTGCTCGAATACGCCAACTCACAGCTTCTGGAGTTCCGCCACTACGACGACCTTCTGACTCGTGTACTCGACGAGGTCTACGACAACTTCGAGCAGCGCACCGGACTCTTCACAGGCTTCCGGCGCGCGGGCTCCGCAAATCGCCTTCACGCTGTTCTGCTCGACGTCATGGAGCTCACCGAGCACGCCGACAACGCGATCAAGTTCCTCAGCGACATGTTTGCCGCGCGCCTCTATCGTCTTGCAGCAGCCAAGGTCGGCGTGCCCGATTACAAAGATCTCGTCACCCAGAAGATCAACACCGCCGAAGATCTCTACCGCTTTATGGTCGACCAGTTCAACCAGAGCCGCGCCTTCTTCCTCGAATCTGCCGTAGTGATCATCCTGGTCATCGAACTCATCTATCTCTTCCGCGGCAAGGGCTTCTAGAAGTTCAGGTAGACAGGATTTCCCAACACCAGCAATTTTCCATCCGCTGCACGAAGATTGATCCGCACCCAGTGCCGTTTACCATCGGAGACCTCATCAAACTCACGCACCTCGTGGGTATCGTTTACAGCATCCCCAAGCGGCTTCACCACACCATCTCGAACCTCTTCGGCATGCGCTCCCGCAAGATTCATTATCGTCAGAACAAAGTGCACCTTCGCCCCCTCAGGAACCTTCATCTCATCGCCCATAGCTGCCTTCTGCGTTCCTGAGGCCGCCGTAAAGTCGATAGCGCGATCCCGAGTTCCTTCCGCATCCACAAACACGTGCCCTGCGCGAATCCCCGCCAGCACTGCCGTCTCCGACAGATTCGCCGCATAGACCACCGTCGTAGGCCATCCCACCGCCGAAGCATGTTTCGGCGCATACGAAGCGTTATGATTGTCGCTTCCTCCAACCGCAGTGATACGAAACCCATCGTTCAGGCGTTGCTGCCAGAAGGGAACTCCCGATAACGGCCCATCGGCATTGCCTCCATTGATCGCCTCAATCACATGCACGCGGCTAAAGTCCGTATCCTTCACCGACCATCCACACCCCATACATGCAGCTCCCGTAGGCAGCCCCGGATGATTGATCGAGAGCAGCGCATGCTTCTTTTCCACCTCATTCAACAAATCGTTGAAGGTCGGAACATACTTGCTCGTAAGCCTGAAGTCGATGAACTCCGTCGTACCGAAGACATTCGCATGCCCATCGAACGTCGTAATCTCGCGCCCCGGAATCAGCAGCATCTTGTCGAAATAGGGCGCAAGTTCACGCATCGCATCGAAGTGCGACATCGTGTTGTGATCCGTGATCGCAATAAAATCCAGACCTCGAGCGGCAGCCGCCTCAACGGTCTTGTAGAGCGGGCATGGCACCTTCTTCCCCGACTCGCTCGTACAGCTTCCATCGCTGTGGGCATCGTGCATATGCAGATCGCCCCGGAACCATCCTGCCCCCTCGCGCACAGGTCCCGGTACAGCTGCGGCACCCAGAGTCGAATCGCCTATCCTCTCACCCGCGCGTCCAAAATAAACCTTCGCTATATAGTGCGACTGCACGCCGGAAGCAATATTCGGTACACCAAGAAGCAGTTTCCACACGCCGGGCTTAATCGGTCCCGGAAGATATGATGGCGTCGCATCGGTCTCAGAGACCGTGAAAGCACTCTTATTGCCTCCACTCCAGCCGCGAAACCGTTCACTGTCCAATAACCCTAGATCGATCGCGGTCTTTTTCTCGCGCTCCGTATAACTGAAGTCCACGCTAATGCGCACAACTCCCGCTGGCACCGTAAAGGGAACTTCGACGTAGGTCTCGCGATTCGCCTCGGTAATCGTTCCCTTCAACTCCAGGTCCGGTCTTCGCTCCTGCGCGCCAGCCATCATCCACCCCATCGCGATCACAATCATCCCGATTCCAGCAACTACGCGCGAAAGCCTGGTGCTCACTCGATCCTCCGTCCCTCATCATCAAAAAATGACTTTGCACCCATTAAACACACTCTGCTTAACATTGCGGCGAACACACTTCTCTTCCGCAATGAAAGTAACGGTGTGTCATGACTCAAAAAAGAGAGGCCCGGCAAGATCGCCGGACTTTTCGCAAGAGCCACTTGTCTAAGTTTTGAAGATTCGGGGCAGTTGTCGCTTAATCGAATCTAAAAGAACGCAACAACACTTCAGTACAACCGGCTGGCAACCACATTGGCTTGAGGTGCGCTCGATCCAAAGCTCCGTGTCTCGATCAGCACCTCAAAGGGACGCAGTGTGCCGTTCGGCAACCTTGCCTTTTGCAAAATCGGCTGCATCGCGCTGCGGTTGAACAGCGTATCGACTCCCGCCTGTGTTCCTGCCATCGTCAATCCTTCCACCAGAAGCACCCAACCTGTATTGTTCAGGTTCGGCACCAGCGCGACGACTGCGTAAGTCCGATGGGACGGCGTATCCGCATCGTTCGCATACACCGGGGACTCGCCGACCAAAGGATGCCGGTTGGTGATGTGGGAATCGTTGGGCTTCGGCTCGTACGAAAACTCAAAATTCAGATTCTTCTGAAACAGCTCCACCCACGGATTCGAGTAACTCGAGCCGAGCAGAATCGCATTGGCATCCTTCAAATCGTCCATATGGAGCTCTCGTGCGTAACGCACCAGCACATGGTCCGGCTGTGCCTCCTGCAGGCGAGAAAAGCGTAGCACCGCGTCCAGATCGGCTACGCTCGTATAACGTTGCGCATCCAGATCTTCCATATTTTGGTGGTCGATGTGGTACGGACCTGTAACCGAAAGATAGCTGCGGCTGATGTAATCGGCCAGATGAACGGAATGCCCCGTCAAATTCTGGAACATCACAATACCGTCGTCTGCTGGAACCACAAACGTCGGCTGCGAGTTGAAGATCTGCGTCCACAAAATATGAGATGAATCGGACTCTGCATGGACGTGCGGAGTCGTCCTCCACAAGACAAGAGGCGCCGCAATTGCAACCAGAAGCAGCGCAGCCCAGAACGCGTAAGCTTTCAGAGGCCGCGATCGAACAGTCGTTTCGACAGGAGGCGGCACAGCAGGCGGCGCTGGCGGCACGACACCGCTCGCAACCGGCAAACTCTCCACTGCTTTTGGCTCAATAAAACTGGGAACATACGTCCCACGCGGGATGAAGACCCTCAGCGGTTCTGAGCTTCCCTCTTCTTCAAAGTAAGAGTCCAGCCGATGCCGAAGCTGCCGGGCGTAATTACGAACGATATTGTCTTCCGCGGGATTGTATTGAGGCTTTCTCCCAAAAACATACACGCCAATCTGCTGCTCGCTGATCTCTTCGGTCCGCCCGCTCAGGGTTTTACTGCAGACGTAAAGCAGAAAGTTCGATAACAGCGACGACCTTGCAAAGCTCTTGCTGGCAGCGATCCGTTGCGCCAGTAACCAGCGTGGATCATCCTCGTGGATCGACCCCAGATCAGCTTCACAATCTTCCGCTGCGACCGTGGCTGCCACCGGTAAAGACGAATTTTGAAGATCCAGTGAACTGGAAACCGGGAGGGCCTTCGATCTCATAACGGTTGCAGACTATCAAAACTTATTCAACGAAACGTAAAACTCCAAATGCGCCATGCGCAAAGCAACAGTTGCTCAGATAGCTTATAAGCTCCTGAAAACAAATGGCAACTCACCTGTGACTTCAGGTGTAAACACCGAGTAAACCCCTACCTCAAAAAGTCCTCTAAGCGCGATGGTTATTGGGTAATCCCTTGAAATTCTTTCGAGAGGCCAATCCTCCATGGCACGCAATGCAAGTCCCTTATCCTGGTCTGCGCCGGTCACTTTTTCCCGGTCAGCCCGCTCCTTTCTTACCCTCTTCGTCTGTGCTCTGTCTCTGTTCCTCACCCGCCCAGCCCTCGCTCAGCTCGATACCGGCTCAGTCACCGGAACCGTTCTCGACCCCGCCGGAGCCATCGTCTCAGGGGCAAAGATCACACTGACCAACAACGCCACCAGAATTACTGCCAGCACCGATTCCACCTCTACCGGAACCTACGTCTTCGATGGCGTCCGCCCCGGAACCTATACCCTGCGCACCGACCTCCAGGGCTTTCAGAGCTTCACAGCCAAGAACATCGAAGTTCACGTTCAGAAGAGCGTCACGCTGGACCTCCATCTCGCCACCGGCAACGTCGCGCAGCAGATCACCGTTACCGCCGCCGCGCCTCTGCTCCAGTCTGAGGATGCCTCCGTTGGGCAGACCATCGGAACCGAGACGGTCAACAACCTGCCCCTCAATGGCCGCAACTGGGTCTCGCTTGCGCAACTCTCCGCCGGCGTCTCGACCGCTCCGGTCGGTCAGCCCGCCGCAAGCGCCGGAACCACCGACAGCGCCTACTTCGCCGTCGATGGTGTCAACATGTGGCAGAACGACATCCGCCTGAACGGCATCAACGACAATATTGAGTTCTACGGCGGCTCCTACACCGGGAGCAACGCCGCAATCACCCCTCCGCCCGACGCCATTCAGGAGTTCAAGCTGCAGAACGGCAACTTCAGCGCCGAGTTCGGCCACTCCACCGGCGGAATCGTCAACGCCGTCCTCAAATCCGGAACCAACCAGCTCCATGGCAACGTGTGGGAGTACTTCCGCAATGACGCCCTGGACGCCAACAGCTACTTCAATAACCTCAACCACGTCCGCAAGTCCGAATACCGTCAGAATCAGTTCGGCTTCACCCTCGGCGGCCCTGTTTTTCTCCCCAAGGTCTATAACGGACGCGATAAGACCTTCTTCTTCGTCGACTATCAGGGCACCCGCATCATCGCCCCGGCTCCCGCTACCAGCACCGTTCCCACGGCAGCCATGGCTGCCAGCGGTTTCACCAACCTGCAGGACATGATCAACTACAACAGCGGCTCCCGAACCGACGCGTTGGGCCGCAAGTTCTCCTTGGGAACCGTCCTCGACCCCGCGACCACACGCGCCGTAGCTGCAGGCGCGCTCGATCCCATCAGCGGTTTCGCCAACACCTCCAATAAGACCATCTATGTTCGCGATCCCTTCTACTCCGGCGGAAGCATCGGTGGCATCAAGGACTTTACCGGCAGAACGGCGATGCTCAATCAGATTCCCGTTAGCCGCATCGACCCCAATGCCGTCAAGCTCCTCAGCCTCTATCCAGCTCCTACCAGCAGCGGCGTCCTCACCAACAACTTCTTCTACACCCCCAAACAGCCCCTGAACCAGAACATCTACGACATCCGCATCGATCACAACTTCAACCCGAACAACATCATCTTTGGCGTCTTCGATAAGAGCTACTACGACGCCACAGTTCCCTCCGTGCTTCCGGGGCTGGCAGTCGGACAGACTGGCGGACGCAACGACAGTCTCCCCGCCTACATGGTCGCTGGCGGCTATACCCATGTCTTCACGCCCACGCTGACCAACGAGATGCACTTCGGCTACACGCACTCCGGCAAGTATCAGCGTTCGTTCTACGGCAACACCTTCGGCATCCCCGAGCAGTTTGGCATCAACGGCATTCCTCAGGTCGCCGAAAACGGAGGCATCCCGCCCATCACCATCAACGGCCTCAAGCAGCTCGGTGTCGGCAACTTCACTCCAACCATCCAGACCGTCTACAGTATCGAAGGCTCCGACTCCATCACAAAGGTCTATCGCAGCCACACCTTCAAAGCCGGCTTCCAGATTGACAGCCTCGAAGGCGACATCTCGCAGCCCCCGCAGGGCCGCGGCAACATGACCTTCAACGGCCAGTACAGCGATATCCCAAACCAGAACAGCAGCCTCACCGGCATCGCCGATCTTCTTCTCGTTCCTACGACCTCATCGGTCGGCGGCCCGAACTATGTTGGCGGTATGAGCACCTACGGAGGCTCCAACGTCTCCACCACCCGCGACCACCGCTGGTACGCCGGCGCCTACTTCCAGGACGACTGGAAGGTAACGCCGGAACTTACCCTCAACCTTGGTCTCCGCTGGGATTACTTCACGCCTTACGTTGAAGTCGACGGCAGGCAAGCTAACTTCATCGCCGATGGCGGCAATGGCAACACCGGAACCTACTACATCCCCAACAAGGGATGTCAGGTACCTCGCTCCGCTGCCTTCGATACCCTGCTCGCCACCAGCGGCATCAAGCTCACCTGCGTAGACGACATGGCTCTCGGCAGTGCACAGTCCACCAACTTCGCTCCCCGCATCGGTTTCGCCTATCGCTTCCTTCCAACCACCGTTGTGCGCGGAGGCTACGGAATCGCCTACGGCGCGCTGGGCAACCTCGGCTACGGCGGAACCCTCGGCACTAACTATCCCTTCGTCTACACCAGCACCTTCAACAGTGCCGATTCGCAGACTCCAATTACAACGCCCGGCGGTAAGACCGCAACGCTGGAAACGGCATTCAGTTCCATCAATCTTCAAGACCCGACCATCAACAGCGGTCTCGGTCTCAATCTCTACGGCCGTCAGAAAAACTTCCAGACGCCGTACGTCCAGACCGTCAACCTGACCGTTCAGAACCAGTTCACGAGTCACGACTCGGTTCAGCTCGCCTACGTCGGCACGCTCGGCCGTCATCTCGACAACCTTGGCGGACACAACTCGCTGACCAAGATTCTTCCTCCCGGAACCAACGTCAACGCCAACGTTCCCTTCACCCAGTTCGCGCCCGGCTCAACCTACGAGAGCACCGACGGCATCAGCAACTATCAGGCTGCACAACTCACCTACGAGCATCAGATCTCGCACGGTCTCTCCCTGCTCGGCAACTACACCTTCTCCAAGTGCATGAGTGATCAGAAGACTCAGGCCAAGGCCACGTCGAACTACCGTGCGCAGTGGCTGCCTGGCTTCGGGATCGCCGGAGACAATGGCCTCTGCGATGTCGACGCAACTCATGTCGTGCACCTTTCGGGAACCTATGCTCTCCCGATCGGCCATCAGCGCGCCTACCTCGCCAACACGAATAGTTTTGTCGATGCCATCATCGGTGGCTGGTCGGCAAACTTCATCTACAGCTATCAGAGCGGACAGCCCTTTACGATCGGCTGCCCCATCGCAACCACCTCCGGCTTCGGCTGCAACGCCAATGTAATTCCAGGAGCCGATATTTACGCCGGTCCCCACAATCGCAAACAGTGGCTCAACCCCGATGCCTTCGCGAATCCTGCAAAAGCAACCGCGATCGGTCAGACCGACTACTCCGTCCTTGGCGGGAGCCCTCAGCAGGCTCGTGGACCGGGATTCAACAACGTGGACTCCTCCATCTTCAAAGACTTCAACGTGAAGGATGCGATGCGAGTGCAGTTCCGCGCCGAGGCCTTCAATACCCTCAATACCCCTCAGTTCGCTCAACCCGGCACGCTTGACTTCACCAACAAAGCGGCTTTCAGCTCCATCACCAGCCTGCGGAACAACGCTCGCCTCCTGCAGCTTGCTCTCAAGCTGTCCTTCTAAATCTCTCGTCTCCCGATGAGAGTGGCGATGCAGCCCGCGCCTCCGGGTCTGCATCGCCTTTTTCTTTTCCGCAATCCGTTCTTTAAGTGCAGCACTCCAGACCACAGGAACAAGCCCTGACAGGAAAAGAAATCGAACCTGCCTGATAAACGCATTACCATCTTTATAGTCTTGCATGCGACGTCCCGATCATCGCGGAATCTGCCGTCTATTACTCCTGATCTTGTGTGGAATCTCCATTCGAGTATCGGCACAGGAGATCTCCAACCTGGGGCATCAGGCATGGACAACAGAAAACGGGATACCCCAAAACAGCATCCACGCCATCTTCCAATCACGCGATGGTTATCTCTGGATTGCCACCAAAGGCGGCATCGCGCGCTTTAACGGCAACACCTTCCGAATCTTTCGAGACAAAAACACTCCGGCGATCACCAGCAACGATATCTGCTGCTTCGCCCAGAGTGCGGACGGAGATTTATGGATCGGCACTGCTGACGGCATCCTCCGCTACAGCAACGGCAGCTTTCGTCACTACGGAACCGCAGAGGGACTCCCCTCCGAAGACGTTCGCTCGCTTCTCGCGCGAGACGGCGCCGTTTATGTTCTAACTGGATCAGGTCTCGCTCATCTTAACGGCGATCGATTTACTCCTATCGAAACTCCAATTGCTCCGGATGCCATTGCCCTCTCCGACGAGGGGATACTCATCTCTACCTCATCCGGACTCATGGAGTACCGAGGCTCAACGACTGCGCGGGCATATCAACAGCTTATGCCTGCAAAGCAGCCTGTCCTCGCCTTCGGATATCTCCCCAACGACACCCTCTGGCAACGCACCTCAACCACGCTCACCGTCTTCGCCGATGGCAATCCACGAACCCTCAATACCGAAGCCTTTGGTAGCGGTCGAATCCAGTCCTTCCTCACGGACTCTCACGGAGGCCTCTGGATCGGGACTAGCAAAGGACTCTATCACCTTCAGGACCCTCTCGCTCCGCCGCGCCTTCTACCAGACCTCGGAACCAACAGCATCCTCTCACTCCGCGAAGATGCAGAAGGCGATCTCTGGGTAGGAACCGAAACCGATGGCCTCCATATTCTTCGCCACCGCAACTTTCACTCCCTCCCAGGCAGTATCGGCCAGAGGATCACCGCGATCACCCAGGCCGGCGATGGCGTTATGTGGATCGGCACCAATGGCGATGGCCTCATGCGCTGGCTCAACGGCAATCAACGCACTCTCACCACTCGCGACGGCCTTCTCAGCAACATCATCCTCTCCCTCACTCCGGGTCAATCGGACGATCTCTGGATCGGAACCCCAGACGGCCTGAATCACCTCCAGCAAAACCATCTCACCTCTCTCACCTCCGCGGATGGCCTTCCCGACGACTTCATCCGATCCCTCCTCACCGACGACGACGGCACACTCTGGATCGGAACCCGCAAAGGGCTCGCCCATCTCGACGGGAAAAAAATCTCCATAGTTACGCAAGCAAATGGCCTTCCAAGTGACGTCATCGGTGCAATGGTTCAGCCCATCGGCTCTAACGATCTCTGGATCGCCACACTCGGTGGTCTATCTTTCTTGCACAACGGATCCATCAAAACCTTTACGACAGCCGACGGGCTCTCCGGCAACACCATCACCTCTCTCTTCATGGATGCCCAGGGAAACCTGTGGATCGGCACTCATGACAATGGACTCACCGTCCGCACCGTCGATGGCCGCTTCATCCCATTTCATCGCAGCGATCTTCCCCGCACCGTCGACACCCTCATCGGAGACGACACCGGCTCGCTCTGGCTCGGTTCCACGCATGGCATTCTGCGCGCTCGTCAGTTCGATCTCGTTGCCTGTGCCTCGTCCCCCGCATGCACACTGCACCTCAATCGCTACGGCAGCTCCGATGGCATGCCCACCGAAGAGGTCTCTGCTATCGGCCATCCCGCCGTGTGGAAGTCCTCCGATGGCACGCTCTGGTTCGCTACCGGCAAAGGTGTCGCCATCGTCGATCCCGCTCACCTCTTTCTGAATCAGGTTCCTCCACCAGTCGTTATCGAGCGTTTCACCGTCGACGATGTAGAACAGTCCGCTGGCGTCGATATTCATCCCGGCCCTCATCGTCTCGCCTTCGAATATGCAGGTCTCAGCTTCCTCGCTCCGGGACAGGTTCGCTTCCGCTATCGCCTCGAAGGCTTCAATAAGCAATGGATCGAAGCCGGCTCTCGCCGCACTGCTTCCTACACCAACCTTCCATCCGGTCACTATCGCTTCATCGTTCAGGCAGCCAACAACGACGGTCTCTGGAACGAGCAGGGCGCACAGCTCTCCTTCTCCATCCAATCGCCCTTCTATCGAACTCTCTGTTTTCTGCTCCTCGTTTCTCTTCTGCTGATCGGCCTTTTCGTTCTGCTCTATCGCCTTCGACCGCGACGTCTTCGCTCGCAGTTCGACACTGTACTCAGAACGCAAACGAGTCGCGCGCGAAATCCATGACTTTGGCGCAAAGCTTCGTGGCGTTTCTGTCCTCGAGCTGGCGGCTCAGCACCTGAGCGGAAGAATCTTCGCTCTAGTTTCCCGAGGCTGGCTTCTGCTCCGCAACCATCTGGCCCTTGCGAATCTCTTCGCCCAGCAAAATCGCCTCTGCAATCTCCAGCATCGACTTTCGCCTCTGTCGGCTCTCCCGTTGCATCATGCGATAGGCCTCTTCTTCAGCGACATGCATATCGCGCTGCAGAATTCCCTTCGCTCGCTCCACCGCCTTGCGTGTCTCCAGCCGTCCTGCCAGCTGCGCATTCTCATTCTCCAGCCGGGCACGTTCCACCTCGGCTCCCACCAGGTAGCCAATCGTCGAAAGCAGTCGAACCTCATTCAGCGTGTGCTGATACGACAGGCGGTGCTGTAGATTGATCACGCCAACCACCTTGCTCGCGCACAGAATCGGTGTCGAAAGCATCGCTTCGAATCGGTCTTCCGGAAGATTTTTGAAGAGCTTGAACCGCGGATCCTCCGAGGCATTCGACGCCAGCGCCACGGGCTCACGATGCTCTGCCACCCAACCCGTAATTCCCTGCCCCAGCTTGATGCCCAGATGATCGACGACGTCCGCGTGCGGATTCTTCGAGGCCCGCAGCATCAGCTTCTCTCCATCGAGCACGTAAATAAAACACGAGTCGCAGGGAATCACCGTCGTCACAAAATCGACAATGCGCCCAAGCACCTTATGGAACGAATCTGCGGACGCAATGCGGCTTGAGATCTCATGCAGAAAATCAATCGGCGCCATCGCCTGCGATCCATTCTGTTGCGGCGTCTCCACCACGGCATTGGAACTCCGTGAGATCGCCACCCGCAGCCCCGACTGACGCGCGCTCATACTCCGCTGGCCGCTCTTCTTCTTCTCCTCTACCAATTTACCGGCCAGCTGCGCCGCCTCATTCACCAGAAACCCCATCTTGGGATGCGATGGCTCAAAGTCCGGCGTAATCCCATGCTCAGTCAGAGACTCCGTTGTCGTCGGACCGATCGAAGCCACTACAACCGATCGCAGCCCCGAGCGTAAATCGTCTACCGCCCCCATCTGTTCAGCCACCTCAAACAGATGAATCACCTGCACGCCCGTCGTAAACAAAACGACATCGACTCCGCCGCTCATGAGGGCCAGAATCGCCTCGCGCAGAGGCTGCAGGTCCTCCGGCAGCGCCCACTGGTAAACGGGAACCTTCATCACCTCGGCCACTCTTGCAGCAAGCCTCTCCAGTAGCTCCGGGTTCGAAACGCCATACTCCTGAACCGCAACACGAAACTCCGCCAGCTCCTCTCCAAACTCTTCTTCGAGAGAAGACAGCACCTCGCGCCACGTATTCGGCTCTGGAGCGATTACGGCAACAGGAACTCCAAGCTCCTTCAAAGCCGCAACCGGCTTTGGTCCGCGCGCCACAACGCGTACTTTTTTCAACGCGGTCAAAAACTCTTCGCTTTTGTTGGAAGACTGGACAATGTTCGCCAGCGTTCGCACGCCAACCCCTGTCAGAAAGATGACAAGGTCGAACTCCCCCGCAATCAGCCGGTCCACAAACTCCAGTGCCACCCGGTTTGATCCAAGCGAAATCTCCCGCATCGCAGGAACGACAAACGGCTCTCCACCATAGGTCCGGATCAGCTTTGTTATCTCACTCGACCGACGAGATTCCAGAGAGAGAACTCTCAAACCATCAAAGCTTGCAGGTGCCATCACGAACCCCCGTAAACGCGAAAAGCGGTGAGTTGCACTCTCACGCGCGGTTAACATCAAATTGATTAAGAGTAGGTCTGTTGTTCATCATTTTTACAGACAGATTTCAAATCGACCAGCACTATCTTGTGCTTCGTTTTGATTTGGCAGTCAGACCCGCAACAAAGCGCACTTATTGCGTGCGATCAAGCTTCCGAATAACTTCTACACGGCCGCCGCACGCTCGAAGCCTTCGTATAGCCCCGACAGCCATTTTGAGTTATTGTACGCGCTTACTTTGCTTCGACCGGCTCCCCGGGAACCACTCCCTCGGCCGCAGCCAATGGCTTCGACCGGAAAATTGAGCTCGATCCCTCGTTCAAAACGTCCTTCGCCGTTACGCTGTCGAACAGATGCAGAAAACGCGCAATCACACCCGTCCATCCCGTCTGATGGCTCGCCCCAATCCCCGCTCCGTTGTCGCCATGAAAATACTCGTAAAACAGTAAGTAATCCTTCCAGTGCGGATCGGTCTGGAACTTCTCCGTATCGCCATAGACCGGTCTTCGGCCCTGTTCGTTTACGCGGAAGGAATTCGCCAGGCGATCTCCAATCTCATGTGCGACCTCGAACAGATTCTTCTCAATCCCCGACCCCGTGGGACACTCCACCTTGAACGAATCGCCGTAATACTGAAACAGCAGCAGCAGAGCACGGATCATAAGAGCATTCACAGGCATCCATACCGGACCTCGCCAGTTTGAATTTCCTCCAAACAATCCCGTAGTCGATTCCGCAGGCTCATACTGCACCGTGTGCCGCGTGCCCTGCATTTCAAAGGTGTAAGGCATCTTCAGGTGCTCACGCGAGATCGACCGGATCCCGTAAGACCCCAAAAACTGATCCTCATCCAGCATCCGCGCCAGAACCCGCTTCAGGTTGTCGCGATTCAACACTGAAAGCATCCTGCGATCAAACTCTCCCGGCGTCTCTGGATCATGCAGGTTGCACGCCAGCTCCGGGCGCCGCTCAAAAAAGTTCTTCGCTCTCTCCATCAACCGTGGATACTTGTCCATCAGCTCCGGCGGCAGAATCGAGATCGCCGCCAGCGGCAGCAGTCCCACCATCGACTTCAACCTCAGCCTGCATCCCGTGCCGTCAGGCAAGTACAGCACATCGTAGAAAAATCCGTCCTGCTCGTCCCACAGCTCATTGACACTATCCCCCTGCGGATCCATCGCCCCGGCGATCCACAAAAAGTGCTCCAGAAACTTAACCGCCACATCTTCATAACTCTCGTCGTACGAAGCCAGCTCCAGCGCGATGCTCAGCATGCTCTGCGCAAACATCGCCATCCATGCCGTGCCATCGGCCTGCTCCAGATAACCTCCCTGCGGCAGGGTTGCGCTCCGGTCGAAGACCCCGATATTGTCCAGCCCGAGAAATCCACCCTCGAAAATATTGTGCCCCGACCGGTCCTTCCGGTTCACCCACCAGGTAAAGTTCAGCAACAGCTTCCGGAAGGCGCTCTTCAGAAACTCCAGATCGCCCTTGCCTCCATGCAGGCTCTTCTCCGTTGTGTACACATAGAGAACCGCCCAGGCGTGCACCGGCGGATTCACATCCCCGAAGTTCCATTCATAGGCCGGAAGCTGCCCATTCGGATGCAGATACGTCTCGCTGACCATCAGCTCCAGCTGGCTTTTGGCAAAATCCACATCCACCATCGACAGCGCAACCGTGTGAAATGCCAGGTCCCACGCCGCATACCACGGATACTCCCACTTATCCGGCATCGAGATCACGTCGGCGTTCAGCATGTGGAACCATGGCGTGTTCCGCATGATCATCCTGCGCCCCTGTCCCGTTGGGCTGTATCCATGCTCCCTCAGCCACAGGTCCAGATCGAAATAGTAAAACTGCTTCGACCACAGCATTCCTGCCAGAGCCTGCCGAATAATCCTCTGGTCGTCGGATTCGCAATTTGGCGGGCACACCGACTTGTAGAACTCATCCGCCTCCCGGATCCTGTCCTGAAACACGGCTTCAAATCCTGCACCGAAGGGAGCCACCATCGACTCACTGCGCGACAGCCGCAGACGGATCACCTCTTCCCCGCCACCCGGCACCGTCATCGCATAGACAGCCGCGGCCTTCGTTCCCACACGATTCGGATTCACCGCCCCCTTCATTCCGTGAATCACATACTCGTGAAAGGCATCCTTCACAAACGGCGTCGGATTCTCCGCACCTGACAATCTCTTTTGATTCGACTCGTTCTCGGTAAACAGCACCTCAGGCGCACCGTCGCAATGCAGAAAATACTCTCCCAGCTGCCTGTGCTGCGTCGCAATCACACCTTTGACTTTCGCCGCTCGCAACCCCGGCTTCGGCTCCTTCGACTGCCACCACGTATTGCGAAACCACAGCGTCGGCAAAAGATGCAGCGCCGCAGCCTCCGTGCCGCGATTCGCCGCCGTAATCTTCACCAGAATCTCGTCAGAATCCGCCTTCGCGTACTCCACAAACACATCGAAGTACTTGTCCTCATCGAAGACCTTCGTGTTGATCAGCTCATACTCCTGCTCGTACTTCGTCCGTTGAGCATTCGTCCTCACCAGGTCCTCATAAGGAAAAGCCGCTTGGGGATACTTGTACAGATACTTCATGTACGAATGAGTCGGCGTTGAATCCAGGTAGAAGTAGTACTCCTTCACATCCTCCCCGTGATTTCCCTCCGAGTTCGTCAACCCGAACAGGCGCTCCTTCAGGATCGGATCCTTGCCGTTCCATAGAGCCAGCGCAAAACACAGGTGCTGATGATCGTCCGAGATCCCGGCGATCCCATCCTCGCCCCACTTGTACGCTCTCGATCTCGCCTGGTCATGCGTAAAGTAGTTCCACGCATCTCCATTGGGCGAGTAGTCCTCTCGCACCGTTCCCCACTGCCGCTCGCTCAGGTAAGGCCCCCACTGCTTCCACGCCTTGACCTCGTTCTTTGCTTCCTCGAGACGAACCTGTTCCACGCCGGCCATACTCCACCTCTTCGAACGCGTTAGGTCCCAGATGCTGTATTACAAAGACACTAGGACGACTCCCTTGGCACGTCAACCAGTTCATCGCGTCTACCGAGCGTCCCGGCAAAAATTAACCTCGCCCTCATCTCGTCGTCACCCGGCCTTCTGTTATCAGTCCCTTAGCCTCAACAAGCGCGTACAATCACATCCGAAGCTAAAGCGAGGTCCACGTGATCGATACACCTGTTCTCCTTCTCCTTGTCATCATCGCCCTCTACCTCATCAGCTCCATCAAAATCCTCAAGGAGTACGAGCGCGGCGTCATCTTCCGTCTCGGCCGGGTCAAGGAGGCCGCCAAAGGCCCCGGCATCATCCTCGTCTTCCGCCCCCTCGATCAGATCGTTCGCATCTCCCTCCGTCAGGAGGCCATGGAAGTTCCCCCGCAGGACATCATCACCCGCGACAACGTCACCCTCAAGGTCAACGCCGTCGTCACCCTCCGCGTCATCGACCCCACCAAGGCCGTCATCGAAGTCGCCAACTACATCTACCAGACCTCCCAGTTCTCCCAGACCACCCTGCGCTCCGTCCTCGGCGAGGTCGAGCTCGACGAGCTCCTCGCCCATCGCGAGCGCCTCAACCAGCGCATCCAGAGCATCCTCGACGGCCACACCTCCCCCTTCGGCGTTAAAGTCGTCTCCGTCGAAGTCAAGCAGGTCGATCTCCCCGAAACCATGCTCCGCGCCATGGCCAAGCAGGCCGAAGCCGAACGCGAGCGCCGCTCCAAGATCATTCACGCCGAAGGCGAATTCAACGCCGCCCAAAAGCTCGTCGATGCCGCCGCACTGCTCGCCACCCAGCCCATGACCCTGCAACTTCGTTATCTTCAAACCCTTACCGAGATAGGTGTCGAGAAGAATACGACCATCGTTTTTCCACTTCCCATGGAGCTGATGACACTGTTGAATAAAACAGTCCAGATCGCGGATCCTGCCCAGCAGCTTCCGCGCATCAAGGTTGAGCCTGGCGCTTCGCCGGCCAAGCCCGCAGAACCCTCAGAGTAGGGCGAGCCCTCACGACGGCTCCCCGCAGATCGAAGGACCGCTCCGTGAAAACCCGCTATATCGAAGACGACGACATCGACACCGCCAGCGACCGCGAGATCTCGCTCAGCCCCTCCACGCTCCTCGGCATCTTCTTCCTGCTCGCGCTCATCTGCGCCGTCTTCTTCGGCTTCGGCTATAGCATGGGCCGCCGCTCCGCCACCGCCACTCCAACTTCTGCCTCCGCCGATACCGACGCTCCCCTCAAGAGCAGCGCAGACTCCAAGCCCGCCCCGGGCATGGCCGACGGTGCCACCCCCGCAGATGCCGCCGCCTCCTCCGCTCAGGACGACAAGTCGCCCACATCCGTCGACCTCCCCGCCGCAGAAACCTCCGACGAGCCGAAGCCTGCCCTCCAGCATGCGGTCGCAACCCCATCTCCCGCCGCCGCGCCAAAACTTACCCCCGCAGTCGCCGTAAAAACTCCGGCACCTCGCCCGGCGGTCATCCCGGCGGCTGCACCGGCGGCCCCCACACCCTTGGCTGGCCCGCCCGCGCTCGTGCAGATCGCCGCCGTCTCCCATCAGGAGGACGCCGATATCCTCGTCAACGCCCTCAAGAAGCGTGGCTACACCGTCGCCGTCCGTCATGAGCCTCAGGACAAGCTCCTCCACATCCAGCTTGGCCCCTTCCCTTCCCGCAAAGACGCCGACGTCATGCGCAAGCGGCTCATCGCCGACGGTTACAACGCCATCGTTAAGTAATGACAATCGTCTGACAACTTCCGGCTGGCAGGGTCTCTACACTGACCCTGCTATGCCCACACCCACCGAGATTCCGTCACAGGCCTCCTGGCCTCAGGATCGTCCGGACTCTCCCCATCCACCCACTCCCGAAGCCCCCTACTTCGACGACGCCTTGCAGGCCTGGGTCTTCAGCCGCTACTCCGACGTGGTCGCGGCCATGCGAAACCCTCTGCTCTCCCCCGTCGGTCTCGCCAGTTCCAAAACACCTTCCCCGCTCAGCGACAAACAACGTCATGCCATGCGCTCGGAGACCCTCGCCATCCTCTCCGCCTCGCAACTGCGTCTTTGGAAGAAACAGGCGCTTCACCACGCCGAGCAGCTTCTCACGCTGCTTCCGCAGGACCGCCCCATCGATCTGCTTGGCGAATATGCTCGCCCGGTCTGCCTCTCGCTGGCCACGACCGTCACCGGTGTCCGTCACGACGACCCGCAGCAGCTCTGCCCCCATGCGCGGGCTCTCTCTCTCTCCAGCGCCGATCCCTACAACCCCGATCTGCGAGCCCAGGCAAAATCAGCCTCCGCCACCCTTCAACCCTACTTTCCACCCGGCCCCGAAACCCTGCGCAGCTCCGGCTTCGTCGCTCTCACCCAAACTCTGCCCTTTCTTCTCGGCAATGCCTGGTTCGCTCTCCTGCAGCATCCGCACGAATGGGACCGCCTCCATCACGATCCTCATCTCATCGAGTCGGCCGTTCATGAGCTGATCCGATTCGCCGGCCTCACCCGAGTCCTCGCTCGTCAGGCCACCGCCGATCTCCATCTCCACGGAGCACATATCCGCAAAGATCAGCGCGTCATCCTTCGCCTCACCGCCGCCAATAAGGACTCCGAGATCTTCGACCATCCCGGCAATCTCAACATCACCCGGCCAACCACCAAACACCTCTCCTTCGGAGCCGGTCGTCACGCCTGTACCGGAGCGGGCCTGCTCCGCATGATGGCGATTGCCACCACCGCGCCTCTTGTCTCCCGCTTTTCCGCCGCGCCCCTCGCCCGCAACGTCGAATGGCAGGGCGGAGCCACCTTCCTTGCGCCACGTGCTCTCTGGGTCCATCTCCGCAGCTAACCCATCTTTTTACCGAAGATTCCTCCAACCCCGCATATACTGTCTGCGTCACAGAGGATCCTCCATGCGACGTGCGCCCGCAATCCTTCTCTCCTCCATCCTTACGACAACAACTCTGTTCGCTCAAAGCCCGTCGCCCACTCCGCCTGCCAACAACGTCGTCGTCACTCATGACGGCGGATTCAACGGACGCATGGAGAGCATCGTCGTTCCTCCTATCCCCGGCGCTCCCTTCAGCCTCATCCTCGCCGCAGAATGGTCTCGCTCCCTCGCCGACGGCACCGGCACCCTTACCCTCGCCAATCAGCGCCCCATCATGCGCGATGGCAAAGGCCGCATCTATCAGGAGCGATGGTTCCTCGTTCCTAAGGGCGGTGAGCGTAAATCCGAGCTTGAGTTCACGCAGATCATGGACCCACAGCAACACACCTTGTACAACTGTTTCGTCCGGTCCAAAACCTGCGACCTGGTCACCTTCAACATGCGCTCCGATATAACCTATCGTCCTTCCGTCAGCGCCACCGGACCGCTCGCGAACGGCAAAGGCTATGTCCAGCATGAAAATCTCGGGGTGAGTAACACCAGCGGCGAAGATGTCACCGGCTATCGCGACATCCTCACCCTCAATCCAGGCGTCATGGGCAACGATCAGCCCCTCAAAACCACGCGTGAATTCTGGTACTCCGCCCGGCTCGGATTCAATCTCGTCTCCAGCATCGAAAGCGCCGCCGCAGGGAAACAGGTCTTCACCGTCCTCTCGCTCACTCCCTCCGAACCCGATCCCAAATACTTCGAGATTCCTGAAGGCTACAAGATCGTCGATCACCGCAATCCCGAAACCGGCCAAAGCCAGCTCGGCATGACCGAACTGCGATAGCTCTCATCCAGAGAGACCACCGGGCTACTCCAGCGGTTTCATCTCCTCGGGCAAAGCCTCGGCAATCTCCGCACGCACCGCTCGCAACAGATCCTCTCGTGTCTCAAAATCCGAAGGCTGGATCATCGGCAGCATCTGGATCCGCGCCACTCCCGGCGTAATCGACGCGCTCCCTTTCTTCATCATCGTCTGCGTGCCCGAGATCGCAACCGGAATCACCGGTGCCTGCGTCTCCATCGCCAGAAAGAACGGCCCCTTCTTGAAGTTGGCCAACCGGCCATCCCTCGACCGCGTCCCCTCCGGAAACACCAGAATATTCAGCCCGTCGCGAAAAGCCTCCTCTGCCGCCCGCACGCTGGCCTGAGCCGCATCACGCTTGCCTCCCCGTTCTACCGGAATAAACTGTCCCATTCGCATCGCCCGTCCCAGGATCGGAATGCTCATCAGCTCTTTCTTCAGAAACACGGAGCTTCGCCCCGGAATCATCGGCAACACCACCGGCGGATCGAGGTTCGAAACGTGATTGCACATGAAGATGCAAGGCCTTCCTGCCGGAACATTTTCAAGTCCGGTGACCTCAATCCGGATTCCCGCCGCCCGTACTCCGGCGTTCGCAATCCACATCGCGATCGGATACAGCCGGTCTACGCTCCCCACCAGAAGCGAATAAGGAATCCCAAGAATCCCGGCCAGCGGTCCAAGGGTCAGGTAGACAAACAGAAGTTTCAGGGTTGCGAACATGCCACTTCGCAGAATACCGTACCCTCGCTCCTCAAAATCCTGTCAACCCCAATTCCATCGCAAATCAATGGAAACAAAGCAGATAAAATCTGCCGATTCGACCCACCTCACCGATTAAACTTAAAGAGTGACTAGTGGAGGGATCTGCTTCCCTACCCACCCAGGGATCACATCGCCACATATCCGTCATGCCAAGCAAGGCATTCGTCATTCTGAGCGAAGCGAAAAATCCCTGCATTTGTCGGCAGACCCAAAACCTCAAAAGACTTTTACAAAAACTACCCATCTTACTTATTTTCAATACTTTGAAAAGAATGCACCTGTAAAATCAATAACTTACAACTAAAGTACGAGCATAAGTTATTTTGAATGAATACTTTGCACACAATCCCGCGCCGGGGGGGGAGGGTATCTGAATCAGGCGAACCGCTCCGCCATCTTGCTCGCGATAGCCGTCTCCGTGATCGCTCGCGGCAGCTTCTCATAGATTCCGCCAAAGCCGCCGTTGGAGAGAATCGCCACTACATCCCCGCTCCTCACCTCAGGAGCGAGAGCCGCCACAATCGAGTCGGCATCATGATGTACTGCCGCCGGAACCCCGCGCTCCAGCAGTCCGCGAACCACGTGCTCCGGATCGAGTCTCTCCTCCAGCGGAATACTCTCCGACTTGAAGACCCCGGCCAGCACCACACGGTCGGCCAGCGCCAGGCTCTCGATCAGATCCTTCTCGAAGATGTTCCGTCGCAGCGTGTTTGACCTCGGCTCCAGTACTGCAATCAGGCGCTGCTCCGGATGGATCTCACGAAGCGCCCGCAGCGTCTCGCGGATCGCCGTCGGGTGATGCGCGAAGTCGTCGATGATGGTCACGCCCTCTGCGACCGCCTTCACCTCCAGCCTCCGCTTCACGCTGTGAAACGTGCGCAAAGCCTCGACGATCGCGTCTACTGGAACTCCCTGCCCCGCAGCGAGTGCCGCTGCCGCCGTCGCATTCAGGGCGTTGTGCTCCCCCGCCACCGGCAGCGCAAGCTCAGCGAACTGTGCTCCTTCGCGCCAAAGCGTCCACTTTGCCATCGCGCCCTCGTGGCGCAGATCGGAGATCCGCCAGAAGGAGTCCTCCCGGAACCCGTAACGCTCTACCGCGCAAAACGCCTTCGCCACGCACTCCGTAACGTTCTCGCTGGCATCGTAGGCCACCAGGCGTCCGCGACGCGGGATCAGATTCACAAACCGCTTGAACGCCGTCTTCACCGCAGCAAGATCCACATAAATGTCCGCGTGATCGAACTCGACATGCGTCAGGATCGCAGCATCGGGAAAGTAATGCAGAAACTTCGGCCCCTTATCGAAGAAGGCCGTATCGTACTCGTCGCCTTCCAAAATGAAGGGTTTCGTCGGACGCACCATAAAGCTCGTCCCGAAGTTCTCCGCCACGCCGCCGATCAGAAAAGAAGGCGCCAGCTTCGGATCGCGCGCCGAAGCCGTCTCATAAATCCACGCCAGCATGCTGGTCGTGGTGGTCTTGCCATGCGTCCCCGCAATGACCAGCGACTCACGGCCCGTCAGAAACTCGTCATGCACCACCGACGCCAGAGAACGGAACGGAATCCGTTCATCGAGCACCCGTTCCAGCTCAACATTGCCGCGCGAAATCGCGTTGCCGACGATCACCAGATCAGGCCGGCGATCGAGATTTTTCTCCGCGTAAGGCTCATGCACAGCAATGCCAAGCTCACGCAAGAGGTCGCTCATCGGAGGATAAGCCGCTGCGTCCGAGCCGCTCACCTCATATCCCTGCTGCTTCAGCATGCCAGCGAGCGAGGCCATAGCTGTGCCGCAGATTCCAATTAAATAAATGTGTTTTGCCATCGCGCCAAAGAAAAGACTAACCCGAAACCGCAGCCTCTAGAAAGGTCAACCTCGGATTCGTTTCCTCGGCAAGGTCCAATTTGGCCGCAACCCCCAGCGGAAGCGTCACGTTAGCACCATTCACGTGCCCTGAGGGCAATCCGATTGCCACCGGCCCTTCAAAGCCACGTAACCCATGCAGAATCGCTTGCTCCAACAACTGCTGTTCTTCTCCGCCAACACACTGTTCCATATCGCCGAAGATGATCCCTCGAACATCCTCAAGCTGCCCTGAATAACGAAGATGCAGCAGCATCCGGTCCCACTGATACGGCTTCGTCCCGATATCCTCGAGAAAAAGAATGCTTTCCCTCAGTTGCGGAGCAAACGGCGTTCCCAAACCCTCCGCGAGGATCGAGATGCAGCCTCCCAGCAATCTCCCTTCGCCAACACCGGGCTGCAGCACGCGTAAACCGTCCGCGGCTCCCAGCGACCACTCTGTCGAGCCGTGGAAGGTATTGCGCCAGCTCGACCAATCGACTCCGCCCTCGCGGGCAAAGTCCGCCGCCACCATCGGCGCGTAGAAGCTCGTCAGGTTCGCCTCATTCTGTAGCCAGGTATGCAGCGACGTGTGGTCGCTATAGCCGATAAAGGCCTTCGGATTGGCGCGAATCAACTCCGCATTCAGATACGGCAGAAGCTCGGCTGAACCCCATCCACCGCGAGTGCAGATGATTCCATCGACCTCCTGATCCGCGAAGGCAGTGTGCAGATCTTCCAGCCGCTCCGCCGCGGTTCCCGCATAGTAAAGCGGGCCACCCCCCCAGGCATATTTGCCGACCTTGACGCGATATCCCGCGGTTTTCAGTTCTGCCAATCCCCGCTCAACCAGCTCACGCTTCGGCGTGCTGGCTGGGGAGACAACAGCCAGCATCGCACCCGGTCTGAGAGCCGGCGGCTTCGTAAACACGCGAGCTGCACTCACAAGCCGACGACCTCTCCTCTGCAGATAATCTCCGCGGGGCCGGTCAGGCGCATGGCCTCTGCGCTCTCCAGCCACACTGTACGCTGCGCCCCGCCCTCTGCAATCGCCTTCAGCTCACGACTGACTCCTCGCAACGCCATCGCAGCCGCTGAAGAGGCGCACGTTCCCGTTCCCGACGAGGTGGTCGGTCCGCAGCCCCGCTCGAAGATGCGAAACGCAATCTCACTCTCCGAGATCACCTTCACAAACTCTACGTTCGTTCCATGCGGAAACAGCGGGCTCACGCTGATCTGCCCTCCGAGAGTCTGCCAGGTAAGGCCATGCGCGCTAAAGTCGTCGGAGTCGACAAAGAGGACGAAGTGAGGATTACCGACATTCACCATCGCTCCAGGAATTTTGCCGATTCCCGGAAGCTCGATGATTCGCTCCATTACACGAGGAACCCCCATCTCACTTTCAATCAGGTAGAGCGGATCCGCATCTTCGACTACACGGCAGCTTCGTGGACCGCCATGCGTTCCCAGTACAACCTCATCGATTCCTTCGGAGCTGGCCAGCCATGCGGCTACGCAACGAGTTCCATTGCCGGAAAGCTCCGCCTCGCTTCCATCTGCATTAAACAACCGCAGAAAATATTCGCCATTTGGCCGGCGATCGAGAAATTCAATGCCGTCGGCTCCAACACTGGTGTTTCGGCTGCACAGTTTGCGAGCCAGTTCGGCATGCTGGCGTCTGGCATGCTCTTCTTCAAGAATCAAAAAATCATTGCCACAGGCGTGGGCTTTTACGAATGGGATCATCACTTCTTATTCTTCCTCACGATCGTGGAAGGCGACAACCTGATCGTTTGCGCTGCTTGCTTTAAGCTCCTGCAACAGGTGTATATGGCGCTTTTTGTTGGTCGAGACGATAAACGTCATCCGATCTAATCCTTCCACATGATCCCGCTCAAGCAGATTGAGCCGGATGCCCATGCGGTCCAGCACGCTGAGTACGGCGATATACATTGTCTTTGGATCGCTGCTACGAACCTCATACAACATCGTGAAGTGCTTCCATCCCGACTTCTCTTCCAGGTAGCCCACCAAAGTCAGAGACACCAGGGTGATCAGCGTTGCGAGCACAGCTTCGATGTACAGGCCTGCGCCGCATGCCATTCCAATCGAGGCAATCACAAACACTGTCGCTGCGCTCGTCAAGCCGATGACACGGTCCCGGGTATGGAGAATAATTCCCGCTCCCAAAAATCCAATGCCCTGGACGATATTCGAGGCTACGCGGCCCTTGTCCGGGTTGCCGTCGCCTGCCAGCACCGCGGAGAGCAACGTAAAGAATGCACACCCAAGGCACAGCAGCAAATTCGTTCGCAGACCTGAGGCCTTGTGCCTCCACTCTCGCTCCAGACCAATCACACCGCCTAGAACACAGGCGGTCAGCAGCCGCGCTGCGGTCCCGGTCGACAATAGCTCCTGATCGATCTGGCTGAAATGAAACTGGGGAACGTGCATGAGAGTCTGCGAGAGATAGTAGCACTCCTGCTCTTCCACTCATTTCTAAAATCGTGAAGACTTGTAAATTCGAGCGCAGGCTTGCCCAGAGGTGCACAGAACTTCCAGCTCCGTAAGATCTTCTGGATGCTTTTGCACCGCCGCTTCCACCGGGTCCTTGTCGATCGCGATGACATAAGCGGCATGCTGGGCAGGCGCGGCTAATGCGGCGTTCCAGCTATCGCGATCCGTCTCGCTGATCGTCTGTTTCAAGGGAATGCCAGCCCGCTGCAAAGCTCCGATGTGATCGGAGTTGTACATCAGGATAGGAGCACCCTGAGGAAACGTCTTAATCTCATTTGCGAGAGCCTGCTCAAAGCCAATTCGCGTCACCGAATTCATCATGGCCTCTTTGAGCACCAGCGGAACGCGATACATCATAAAAATGGCGCCGACCGCAATCAACAGCAGGGCAACCGGATGCATCAGCCGCACCAGCACCGGCTGTGCTTTAGACCAACGTTCCTGCAGCCATGCGATCGTGATGCTGGCGAAGATGGCGAAGACCGGGAGCATCTCCATTCCATACCGCGAGTTGTAATATGAGTGCGGCTCCAGCGGCGGAATAAAAATCGGGACCGATCCAAACGCAATCGAATAGATGTAGAACGGCAGTGGAATCCACAGCAAAGTCGAAACCAGCTCCAGCCGCCGTCGAATGGCAAGAACCAGACCGGCAATCGCCATCGCGGAGACCAAAAATCCAGTCTCCCAAAACGATGCGTCGAGCTGAGATGCTCGCAGATACAGTACCGCAGCCCAGAAGGGGTTGTGCCAGCCAGGGTAGTGATGTGAGCCGGGAGGCGTCGTCCGCTTTTCAATCGCAGCCGCCGAATAAGGGCCGCGGAGGAAGTCCAGCGCGTCGTGATAGAAGTGCTGGTTATACGCAAGCCATGTGATCGGCCCTGCGACGGTCAGCAGCGTAAAGAAACCGAAGCAGAACATCAGTTGCGGTCGTATCTTTTGCGCACGAGAGACCTTCCATGCGATGACGCACCAAACGACTGCACCGAAGACCCACCCATCGTAGCGCGTTAGAACGGCTGCCGTAATCAACAGGCCAAGCACGATCATGCGTCCGTTGACCGCCGGGATGCGTGCCGCATCAATGGCTGCAACGCATTCCATCGCAAGTAACGTCGTCCAGATCATGATGGCCAGAAACAACGGCTCGGTCATCGCGGTAGTCGACAGATATAGCAGGTTCGGATTCAGCGCATAAAATGCTGTCGCGACCACCGCCCATTGCGACGGCATCACCCTTCGCGCCAGCCGGTAGAGACCGGCAACGCTCAGCACATAACAAAGCAGCGAGGGCCATGCCCCTGCAACACCGTTCTGCCACCATGCGATCTTCTGCACAAACGGAAGCATCAGTAGATGTGGCAGCGGCAGCCACACGCCGCCGAGCTGGACCAGCCCAGGATTACGCGTGTCGAGAATACGACGCGCTATTCCCAGGTGGGCAACCGCATCCCCGTACAGCAAAAGGTAATCGCGCCCCATACATACGATCAGCGCAATCAAGGCAAGGGCCACAGCGGCGATTGCAGCCGGCATGGCCTCTTCGCGCCTGGAGGGACGAATCTCGAAGCTCAGCGCCGCTGGCCGCTCGCCGCTGTCGCCTTGAAGAGTTCGCCTACGCGCTCGTGTACTCAAGATGCGATATCTCCTTGAACAGATTGAACCGTTCGTCGATCTCTTCGCGTGTCACATTCTGCAGACGCTCGGTTCCAAACCGCTCCACAGCAAACGAACCCATCACACCGCCATAAAACATCGCGGTACGGAAGCACGCCGGAGTCAGCTCCGGCTGCGCGGCGAGAAAGCCGTAGAAACCACCCGCGAAGGAGTCGCCTGCCCCGGTGGGGTCCACCACTTCAGCCAGTGGAAGCGCCGGAGCCCGGAACGGATGCAGCGCGCGAACGCCGCCCCCGAAGGAGCGGTCTCCGAAGAAAGCTGTCGCTCCATATTCACCGTGCTTCACGATCAACGTCTTCGGCCCCTGATCGAGAATCTTGTTTGCTGCCATTACCAGGTTGCGATCTCCCGCAAGCATGCGTGCTTCACCGTCGTTAATCAGCAATACGTCCAACTCGCGCAGCACCTTGTCCAGGTTCTCGCGGTGATCGGCGATCCAATAATTCATCGTGTCGCCGCAAACCATACGGACGTTCGGCATCTGGCTGCGCACACGCGCTTGAAGCACGGGATCGATGTTGGCTAGAAAGAGATAGTCGCTATCCTTATACGACTCCGGGATCTTCGGATCGAAGGTCTGAAAGACATTCAGATCCGTCCCCAGTGTCTGCGCCTCATTCAGGTTGCTTACATACGATCCCGTCCAGTGGAAGCTCAATCCGTCGGCGCGCTCGATACCCTTGGTATCGATGCCGCGCCGGGTGAAGATCGCTTCGTGCTCTTCGGTGAAGTCCTTACCCACGACTCCAATCACACGCACATCGGTAAAGTAGCTGGCGGCAAGCGCGAAGTGAGTCGCCGCGCCTCCCAGGCAGTTCTCCACCGAACCGCTCGGCGTCTGAATATTGTCGAATGCTACGGAGCCTACGACGAGTATGGACATCTAGCCTCTTTTCTCAAGTGAAATAAATATGCTGAGGTGAAAGTCTTTCAAAGATCTAAAGATACTTGTCCAGCAGCAGAGACAGCTTCTGCCGAGTCTCAGCCGGAATGGCCTTGCGATCGGTAAGGATGGCGTACTTCAAGGCATCGCCGCAGGCACAGGTCTTCTCTTTGGGCATTGCTGCCACCGCAGCGCGCACCACTTTTTCGGCGTTCGCGGAGTTCTGATGCATCACAGCCACAATCTGGTCTACGGTTACGTCATCGTGCCCTTCACGCCAGCAATCATAGTCAGTGACCATTGCCATCGTGGCGTAGCAGATCTCCGCCTCACGAGCCAGCTTGGCCTCCTGCAGATTCGTCATCCCGATCACATCGGCTCCCCAGCTGCGATACAGGTTCGACTCGGCACGCGTCGAAAACTGCGGGCCTTCCATGCAGACGTAGGTTCCGCCACTCTTTCCGACGACACCCACTGCGTCGCAGGCCTTCTGGAAGACTGAGGCGACCGTGGAGCAGACGGGATCTCCAAATCCGACGTGAGCGACAATTCCCTCGCCAAAGAAGGTCGACTTCCGGGCGAAGGTTCGGTCGATAAATTGGTCCGGCATCACGAAGTCGGTCGGCTTATGCTCTTCCTTCAAAGAGCCCACAGCTGAGACCGAAAGAATCCGCTCAACACCGAGCATCTTCATGCCATAGATATTGGCCCGAAAGTTCAGCTCGGTCGGCAACAGGCGGTGGCCGCGTCCATGCCGCGCCAGAAAGGCCACCTTGCGGCCTTCCAGCTCTCCAAGGACGAAGGCATCTGAAGGATCACCAAACGGCGTCGTCAATCTCTCTTCGCGAACATCGGTTAATCCCGGCATCGCGTAGAGCCCGCTGCCGCCAATGATTCCAATCTCTGCCTTCTTCAAAATACCTGTCTCCTCTGTGTCTACTTCAGTTTCGGTGCGTGTAAGAAATATCCTTCAGAAGTATACCGTCCTACCGGAGCCGGCTTGAGCATGCCGTAGGAGGCCATCCATCGGGACAGAGATAGAGCCGGTTCACTGCCCAGCTGCGCCGTCCGTATCGGTCCCTGCGCCTGTACACCTGCAATGCTGTCTCTCAGTTTGCGCGCCAGGGCCAGATCGAATCCCTCGCTCACGAAGACGTTCGAGCCGGAGATCGACAGCAAAACATCGCCCTCTTCGGTGGAGTACACCTGCTCGTTGTCTCCAGCCTCATCCTTTTTCCTTCGCTCCAGCTTCGAGTACTTCCTCACCAGCTGATTGCCATAGATACGCATAAACGAGCTCGCAGAGTCCGGATTCTTCCAGCGCGAGTAATACAGCAATGCGAGCGAAGAGGTTGTAGTCTTCTGCTCCGAAGTCGCAGACTTGCGCTGTGCCGCATAGTAGATTCCGCCATTCCAGTCCGGAGCCAGTCCCTGCGCCAGTTCGCGCCCACCGAACAGTTCGGCCAGAATTCGTACATCCAGCTCGCCCATCACGCCCAGGTCATAAGGTTCATACTCCGTATCGATGAGTGGATGAATATCCGGCATTTGCAACACCGGAACAGGCACATGCGCCATGTACTGGTCCGGATGCAGAATTTCGAAGCTCGAGGAAGGAGGATTATCGAGCACGCCCGCATAGGCTGCATCTTTGCCGCCCTTCACCAGCACAGCGTGTTCGAAGTTCAACCCGTCACTATAGGGAAACAGGAGCGACTCCTGCAGCAACAACGGAGCCCTTGCCAGAACCGGCGATCCTGTTGTGTCCCCGGCCAAATCCTTCAGCCGGTCCATCATCTGCGGGGGGGCATCGGCAAGCGTTTTGCCCGAAGGCTTCAGCGTGTAGTCGATAAAGACGGCCATCGCCTGTCCCTCGGCTACAGCCTCACGCGCGGTATCCACCTCGTCTACCTGGATATGCTGGTTATCTTCCTTTGCGTTGTGGGACACGCCTTCCAGGCTTACATCCGACCACTTCGTAAGGTTGACCTTCTGGTCCTGCAAAGCATGCGTCAGCTCATGCGCCAACACCGACTTCTGCTCCTCCGGCTCGATCCAGTCCAGGAGATTGACGGTCTTGGTCTTGTTGTCGTAAAAACCCGCGATCTGCTCGGTCAGCAACGACAATAGAAACGGCTTCAGATGAAAGTCGCGATCCAGCAGACCAAACTTCTTCAGCACTAACTCCGAACGCTCCATCCTGCGCGCGCTCTCATCTTCATCAAACTTCTTCGTCAGGTACTTCGTAATCTCGTCGCGCGAGATCAGCTTGCGTTTTACGCGATGCTTGATCGGCAACTTTGTATCCTGGCTGGCAAAGTTCAGAATCTCATCGACCGAACGAAACAGTTCCTTAGCCTGCTCCTTGGTCATGGGAGCAGACGACTGCTTATTGTCCTGATTCTGTCCAGGCGTCTGCGCTGTCACCGGCACTGCGCAGCCAGCCAGTAAAACGGCTCCGACTGTCCACCGCCACATCCACCCACTTATTCCGTCATCCATTGATAGCCGCAATCCCACCCCTTCTTCTGACCGCTATAATCAAGTGTAAGCAGAGTACGCTTGCGCCGTCGCGCGATGATGCCTATGACACCGGACGCCCCCTCCAATTCGTCAACCGCAGGCCCCTCCGGCGTCCCGATCTCCAGCCCCAACCCTCAGTTTGATGCCCTTCTCCGCAACGCCGGAATCGCCCCTCTCGACCAGACCGGCTGGATCCGCATTACCGGTTCCGACCGCGAACGGTGGCTTAATGGCATGGCGACGAACTCTGTGCAACATCTCGCACCAGGAACCGGAGCTTATAACTTTTTCCTCAACGCGCAGGGACGTATCCAGGCGGACGGCAATATCTTTGCCTTTCCAGAAGAGTTGTGGATCGAGACCGGTAGATCCCAGATCGCAACACTGATTCCCTATCTCGACCACTACATCATCATGGACGATGTGGAACTGGCCGATGTCACCAGCACCCGCCACGGCTTTACGCTAATCGGTCCCAGGGCTGGTTCTTTGCTGGCCACGCTTGGCCTATCCCCCGAAGGACTCAGCCCTCTTGGAGTCCGTTCTCTCTCCTGGAATTCCTCCTCGATCATCCTCATCCACGCTCATAGCCCTCTTGTGTCCCGTTATGAGCTTTGGGCGGATTCCCCTGAGATGGCTCAAACTCTTCGGCAGGCGCTCCAGAGCGCCGGAGCGATCGCCTGCGATCCTACGTCCCTCGAATGGCTTCGCCTTCTGGAAGGCACCCCGCTCTACAGTGTGGATATCCGCGACCGCGACCTGCCGCAGGAGACAAACCAGACTCGCGCCTTGCACTTCAACAAGGGCTGCTACCTCGGGCAGGAGATCGTCGAGCGCATCCGCTCCCGCGGCAACGTACACCGCACCCTGAGCCTCTTCCGTCTTGAGGGCGCACTCCCCTCACCGGGAACGGCCATTGAAGCCGCAGGAAAACAGGTGGGTGAGCTAACCAGCGCCATCGCCATTCCGGTCTCGTCAGGCACCCTTCAGCTTGCGCTCGGCTACATCCGACGCGAAGCTCTGGATCGCCGCGAGCCGCTCCAATACAACAGCGGAACCGCCTTCCCTGCCCCAGCCCCCTTCTCCACGGTTGAGACCGAAAGCCCGGCCCAAGCATCTGATTCCTAGGAAAAGAGACCCCCATGTCCGAACAGAACAAGCCCTTTGTCGTCACCGATCGCCGCAAATTCAACCTGGATGGCGAGCTGCGGCATGACGCCGATCCCTCGCCCGAGCACGAGGAAGAGCAGGAATCAGCACAGGCCTCCCGACCAGTCGACGTAGCCCCTTCGCAACCGGTTTCTGAGTCTGCCTCCGAGGAAGCCTTACCGGACGACCTTCCGCTCGGACCGACCACCGAGCAGACTGAACAGTCTCGCGCTGCCTATGAGGCCACCTCCGAACGTCTCGATACGGCTATCCGCGCTGCGAATCCCGGTGCCGATCATCCTCCGGCAATGACCTTCGATACCCTCGTGCAGTCCATCTACATGACCACGATCGTGCAGCTCGGCGGGGCCACCCCCGAAGGCCAGCAGCCGCAGGTCGATCTGATGGGTGCGCGTCAGAGCATCGACATGCTCGGCGTCCTTGATGAAAAGACCAAAGGAAATCTCAGCGACACAGAGCAACGTCTGCTTGAGAGTGCACTGTTCGAGCTGCGCATGGCCTTCCTTGAGATCACCCAGGCGCTCGCCCGCTCCTCCGCTAAAGCTCCGAATCCCGCCGCCGGAAAGCCGAGCATCGTCCGTTAGCGAATGGAGGCGACACTCACCTTCCTCGGAACAGGCACGTCCATGGGCGTGCCCACCATCGGCTGCGACTGCGCGGTCTGTGCCTCGGCGGTCTCGCCTACAGGCGACCTGCGCAACCGCCGCACCCGGCCCTCATTGCGCCTTGCTTACAACAACCATGTCGTGCTCGTCGATACTGGCCCCGACTTCCACGCCCAGGCGATCCGCGAAAACATCCGTCACGTCGATGCTGTTCTCTACACGCACGGCCATGCGGACCATATCCTGGGCTTCGACGATCTGCGGCCTCTGAGCTTCCAGCTTCCCAACGGTCTTCCGCTCTACGTCGACAAGGAAACCTCTGAGACGTTGCGGCGTATCTTCGACTACACCTTCCGCGTACAGGACCGTTACTCCACCGCCGCGCGTGTTACTCTGCATCCCCTCGATGAGAGCACACCCGGCGCAGGCGTCGACCTCTTCGGAGCCTGCTTTCAGCGCATTCCCGTGACGCACGGCACCCAGACCATCACCGGCTATCGCTTCGGCTCTGCGGCCTATCTCACCGACATGAGCGACATTCCGCCAGAGAGTATTCCACTGCTCCAAAATCTCGATCTCCTCATTCTCGATGCGCTGCGCCGCCAGCCGCATCCAAGCCACTCGCACCTTGAGCGCTCCCTCAGCTTCGTCGAGCAGCTCAGACCGCAGCGAGCCTTCTTCACTCACATCAGCCACGACCTCAACCACGCTGCCATCGAGGCCGAACTCCCCCCCAATGTCCGGCTGGCCTATGATGGCCTCCAACTGAACTTTGAGATCGCCTGATGACCAGCACGATCCAGAGCCGCATGCAGATCTACCGCTCTCTCTCCGAGCTTCCTCCAGCCTTCGGCCCTACTGTCGCTACCATCGGCAACTTCGACGGTGTCCATCGCGGCCATCAGTGGGTCATCGGCGAGGTCATTGCCCGCGCACGGGCTCTGAATGCTCGATCCCTCATCATCACCTTCGATCCTCACCCGGCGCGCGTGCTTCGTCCTGAGACCGCCCAGCCTCTCATCACGCCCCTCGCACAAAAGCTCGAGCTCTTCGCCGCCACCGGCGTCGATGCCGTCCTGGTGCTGCCCTTCACTCATGAGCTTTCACATACGCCCGCGCGAACCTTCGCGACGGAGACCCTCAAAAACCGCCTCGGCATCATCGAGCTGCATGAAGGAGACAACTTCCGCTTCGGCTACCGCGCCGAAGCCGGGATAGAATCCCTCGAAACCCTTGGGCATGAACTCGGTTTCCGCGTCCTCATCTACTCCCCTCGAATCGTGCGCGGAGAGGCCATCTCCTCCAGCCGTATCCGCAAGCTCCTCTCCCAAGGAAACGTTAGCAGCGCCCGCGCCCTTTTGGGGCGTCCCTTTGTCATCGAGAGCACGCCGGCCTCAGGACGTGGCTACGGAACGCGCTATACCGTCCCCACCATCAACCTCGCGCCATATTCTGAACTCATCCCGGCGATCGGCGTCTACATCACCACTCTTACCGTTGCAGGCGAACCCTTCAACGCCGTGACCAATGTCGGCAATCGGCCAACCTTCGGCGAAGACTCCTTCACCATCGAGTCTCACCTGCTCAACTTTCATCCAATTGAATTAACCGAGCAAACCCCGGTCAGCCTCGCCTTTCTTCATCGCCTCCGTGACGAGATTCGCTGGCCCTCGCCCGAGGCCCTGCGGGAACAGATCGGCTGTGACGTTCGCAAGGCTCAGCGCTACTTCACTCTGTGCGGTCTGTTGGCCTCACCCACCCAAAAACAGGCTATCGGCTAGGCTGCGGCGTCTCCGGGCGCGGTTCCGGCTCGCCCTCGTCTTCGTGATCCTTCGGCTCCGCCGGCCGCGGCTGAGCCCCCACACGGTTCGCCGGAACAGTGATGGGCTTCTTCGGAGCACCGGCAGCTGGAAATACCTCGTCCGGCTTATTCGCAATCGCTGCCCGCATAAAGTCCATCCAGATGGGCAGGGCCGCTCGCGCTCCGGTCTCTTTCTCTCCCAGGGACTGGCGGCTGTCATATCCCACCCAGGTTCCGCAGGTCACCGAAGGCGAAAAACCCATAAACCATGCATCGGTGTAGTTGTTCGTCGTTCCTGTTTTGCCACCCAACGGATGTTTCAACTGCGATGCTGCAGCTCCGGTTCCCATTCGCACGACTGCCTGCAACAGCTCCATCATGGTTCGCGCCGTCTCTACTGAGATCACCTCGCGTACCTCGGTCGGCTTCTCATCCAAAGGCAATCCGTCTGCCTGCTCGACCTTACGGATGTAATGCGGCGCAATTCGTATCCCATCATTAGGAAACACGCTGTACGCGCCCACCTGGTCATAGAGTGAGATATCCGCTGCGCCCAGTGCCACCGGCAGGAACGGCTCGATCTCACTCGTTACCCCAAAGCGGTGCGCCATATCGATTACCTTGCGAATCCCCACCCGAGCAGCCAGTTTGAGCGCCGGAATATTCCTCGACTCTGCAAAGGCATACGTCAGCGGCATTGCACCCCTGTAGTCGCCCTCATAGTTATGTGGGGTATATGGTCCGCTTGGCGTCGGGAACGTCGTCGGGCCATCCACGATAATATCCGTCGGCTTCGCTCCAGCCTCAATAGCTGTGGTGTACACATAAGGCTTGAACGAGGACCCCACCTGGCGCTTGGCCTGTGTTGCCCGGTTGAACTGCGACAAGGCAAAGTCGCGGCCACCAACCATCGACACCACCTCGCCGGTGGCATTGTCCACAGCCATTAGCGCGCCCTGTGCCCCCGAATCCTGCTCGAGCGACGCCTTCAACGTTCCTTCCGATCCTGCCCCTGCAATCTTCAGATAAACGATATCCCCATTGCGCAGGAAACTGTCTGCCTCTGCATACTGCGTCCACTTCCAGTCATCGGGAGTCATCACTGCAATCTGCTCTCCCAGCTTCACGGTCACACGCTTCGGCTCAACCGATGTCACTACCCCATGCACATAGGTATCTTTCGTGATCGGCTGAGTCCAGTCCGGGTGCTTGTAGGTTTCCACGTCCTCTCCGCCCAGCACCACGTTCTGCAGATTCCCTTTCCATCCATCGCGTCGTTCATAGGTTGCAAGCCCATCCAGCACTGCCTTGTTCGCCACCTGCTGCAGATCCAGATCGAGCGTGGTGTATACCCTCAACCCCGCACCATGCACCTCTTCGACGCCGTATTCCCGCTCCAGCTGTCGCCGTACCTCTTCCACAAAGTAGGGAGCGATGCTGTTCGGCGGTGTCTTGATATGCAGCCCCAGGGGAGCCGCCTTGGCGGCCTCTTCCTGCTGCATCGTAATCTTGCCATCCTGTTCCATCTCACTCAGAACAAGGTTCCTGCGCCGCAGAGCACGGTCGGGATACCGCACCGGTGAGTAATACTCCGGCCCCTTCGGCAACGCGGCAAGCAATGCCGCTTCCGGCAGGGTGAGATCACGCGCATGTTTGCTGAAGAAATACTCTGCGCCCGCCTCAAACCCATAGGTACCGCGACCGAGGTAGATCTGATTGGCATATAGCTCGAAGATCTGGTTCTTCGTAAATCGTCTCTCGATCTGCATCGAGAGAATCACTTCCTGAAACTTTCTTCCAAAGGTCTTCTCGCTCGAAAGAAACAGATTCCTCGACAGCTGCATCGTCAGCGTCGAGGCTCCCTGAGCCTTTCCCTGCGAATGCAGATCGCGATACGCCGCGCCGACCGCGCGCACCAGGTTGACGCCCCAGTTGCTCTCAAAGCTTTTGTCTTCAATCGCAAGAATGGCCTGCTTCAGAACCGGAGGAAACTCCGAATACGGCACCACCACGCGCCGCTCCAGGGCAAACGAGCCAAAGGGCCGCCCATGCACATCCAGGAGCTCCGTCGTCGTGTTTGGCCGATAGCGGGTAAGATCGTCGATCTCCGGAAGATCGATCGAGTACACGAGCATCAGTCCGCACATCGCTCCGAAGACTGCCGAAAGCCCCAGAAGCACGTAGAAGGTAACCAGACGCGCCCGCTTCCGGCTTGGATACTCCGGACCTCTCGTCAAACGACGAATCAGCTGTTGCCATCCGGATTCGGACTCAACAGAGGATTCCGTCTCTTCTCGTCTGAATAAGCTCGGCACTGCCCCACCTTAGCATGATCGACACAACCTGGCAGGTCACGCACGACTGCAAGACAGGTACTCGAATCTGAAACTACACCTTTTTGAAAACGAAGATCAGGCGGCCTTGCTCTTCAGCAGGTCAAGCGCCTTGTTCAATTGTTCATCTACGGAAACCGTGGGCTTTTTGGGAGGAGCGACCGTCTTGTCATGCTCGAGAGTCGTCGATTGATCCTCACCGGCATCATCGTCCAGCCCATCATCCTGGACCGAAGCCACTAGGATTCCCGGTGTTACGCCCTCATCCTCCAGCTTTTTCCCAGACGGCGACTCATATTTGGCGACCGAAAGAATCAAAGCCGAGCCATCCGGCAGTTCAAAGGTCTTCTGTTGCGAACCCTCGCCAAAGGTCTTCTCTCCAACCAGATCCGCACGTTTGTTATCCAGTAAGGCAGCGGCAACGAGCTCGGCCCCACCAGCCGTTCCACGGTTCACCAGAACCACGACCGGAGCCGTCGCATTGATCGCCTTCGAAGAATCCGCCGCAAAGGTCTGCTTCTCAACCTTCTGGCCCTCCAGGGTCGCAATGGTACCAGTCTTCAGAAAGAAGTTCGCCAGCCGCATCGCCTCGGGCATATCTCCCCCGGCAACATCTCGCAGGTCCAGCAAAATCTTCTTGTTGCCCGATTTCTGCATGCTCTTCAGCTTGCTCTCCACCTGCTGTACATGTTCGTGATCCAGAACCTCAGGCTTCAGATACAGGATGGATGAGTTCTCATACACCGTCTCACCGACAGGCGGCTCTGTGATCAACGTGCGCGACATCACCACCTTGTCAGGAGCTGCCTTTCGCGGCCGGACCACGGCAATATTCAATTCACTGCCCGGAGTTCCCTCCAGCATCAGCCGGATCATCGCCAGCGAGATATCCCGCGTATCGTGACCTTCGATGGCCTCGATAATGTCGCCGTCCTTCAAATTCGCCTTATCCGCGGGGCTTCCAGGGACTACCGAAACTACCGTGGCATATCCCCAGCGCTTGGAGACGTTGATGCCGACCTGCGCCTTGCCGCCCCTATCGGCCTTGTAAGCCTTATAGTCGTCCGGCGTCAGATAGCTCGAGTCCGAATCCAGCGACTCCAGCAGTCCGCGCAGAGCGCCGTTCGTCACCGAAGGAATATTCGGTTCCACCACATAATCGTTCTGAATGTGCTGCAGCACTTCGCTGTAGACATTGATCTGTCGGTACGCGCCGTCCTGATCGTCGGTAGCAGCGCTTACACCGCTCGAGTTCACACCCAGAAACACCGTCAGCACCAGGACCACTGAAACGGCCAGCAGAAGGATCTTCGAAATCTTCGGCATAGAAAAAAGAACTCTCTCCGGGGAAGCGAGCCACCCCACAGACGTTAGACGAACCACTCTCCCCAAATGATACTCTCGGCGCACGGTCCGCGATACATACGAGCCCTCCCGTCTTCCTGAGAACTCCGATAAACCGTCGTTCAGATGCAGATCTTCTACCACCCGCAGAATCGCCAACCGCATCCAACTGGCATAGGAGGTTGGTCTTATGAGCCCCTCTACCATCATTCCACCCGCTTTTCTGCTTAACCTCCGGCTAGGCTCTGGTCCTGAACCCTACGTTCTCTCCTGCTCCATGGTTGGCGAAACCTGTGGTTTCAGCGGCATCGTACGCCGCTTCAGAACCAAAGAAGCCTTGATTGCGGACCTTAATACCGTTGGAATCGTTTCAGAACGTTACTCCCCAGCCCTATTAGTGATCGACGCTGGAGAATGCCAATCTTTCGACATTACCCTCAACGAAGCGCAGAAACTCTCCGTTATCCTCACGGATACGACCGAGTAACGAATCTCCACCTTCAGAGGAGGAGAAAATCTCTTCCTTTACAACGAAATGCAGAGATCCCTCGGCAATCTGTCTGCTACGGCCTGTTACGGAAGCTGCCACACCCACAGGACGACGCTTTCGTCAGGCCGTATGTTTTCGGCGGTTGCTCTCGCCAAACCGCCGCCTACAATTCCCGGGTTGCCGGCAATCATCGCGACATACTGCTTGCCGTCCACCATGTAGGTAAAAGGTGTGGTGTTTGGGACGTCCTGAACGCGTGTTTGCCACAGCACCTTTCCATCTCGAACATCGAAGGCGCGGACGTATCGGTCGCCTGAAGCTGAGAACAGCAATCCTCCCGCTGTAGTCAATTTGCCCGACGTCTGTACCGCCCTGGACTTCATATCCATGGTGAGCTCCATGGTTTTGGTGTCCAGAGCAATCATGTGGTCCGGCGTCTCGCCAGACTTACCCGTGCAAACGTCATTCAGGGAGATGTAGTAACGATTCGTGTCGGGGTCATACGATCCGGGCATAAAGTTTCTCGCGCCATTGTTGTTCGGGCAACGCTTGACTCCGGTTGGAAGTACCGTCGGGAGCAACTGCGTCTTGACGCCAGTTTTCGGATCGATACTGAAGATATTCTGAAATCCGGGATCACGCGCCAGGAGGAACTTGCCCGTTTTGGCATCCAATACCTCGAAGACACCCGGTTTGCCCAGGGTGATTAGCGCCTTGTATTTGGTGCCTTGCCAGATAATCGGAACGATAACCCGCTCGAAAGCATAGTCCTGATCGAAGTCGTCGTTCGGCAGATGCTGGTAGTACCAGACCAGCTTGCCTGTATCCGGATTGAGCGCGAGCGTCGAGTTCATATAAAGGCCATCGCCATGGTGGCCACCGCCAACGGGGTCATGGGTGCCTCTATCGATGGACGACCACGGATACGGCGTACCGATGCCGACGAATAGAAGGTTGAGCTCGGGATCATAGCTGGGGATAGACCAGACCGAACCGCCCCATCTCTTTTCCGCGGGCACGTTATTCCAGGTCTCGTCGCCAGGCTCGCCTGGTTGCGCAAGCGTGTTGAATCTCCACAGTTCCTTCCCGGTTTCAAGTTCACGTGCACTCACAAAACACGTCTGCGAGTACGTCATGCCTCCTGCGGCACAGCCGCTGGAGCCCATGATCACCTTCCCGTTCACAATCAAAGGAGCTCCATTGTAGGTGCGGACACCATTCGGATTGTGGTCGTCGTCGGTCGCCGCGTCCCACACAACTGCTCCTGTCTTCATATCGAGAGCGATGATATGCATGTCCGTCGTGGGGAAAATGACCTTGTTCCCGCCGATGGCGAGGGATCGCTTGCCCTGAAAGACATTTAAAGGGTTAAAGCCGGGACGCATGTCGTGGTGATACTTCCAGAGCAGGTTTCCATTTCTGGCATCAATCGCCTCAAGCGTCTCTCCGTGGCTCCAGACGAACATAATGCCGTCATGCACGACTGGAGTGAACTCGTAAACGCCAGTGTCACTTAGCCCCAGAGTCCACGCCACTGTCAGGTTTTTTACGTTATCGCGATTGATCTGATTGAGTGGGCTGTATCCCCATGAGTCATACGTACGCCGCCACATCAGCCAATCATTCGGCGAAGGATTATGCAGCATCGCATCAGTGACCGGCGTGATCTTGTCGAGACTTTTCCGCATCTCTGCGAGCCGTTGCGTGGCCACCGGGTCTGGAGGAAGGGTAAATCGTCGCCTGGCACTGGTCGGCACATCCCTGGCACCCCCCGCCAGTGGCGCCTGCGTGGCCTGCGGGGTCGATTGCGAAAGAGCTACTACGGGTTCCAGTGCGATCCAAGCGCCCACACTAACCATGATCAGCGCACCGGCCCCGAAAGAGCGGCCAGCAGACTTAGCGATGCCTGTAATCAAACCAATGCTATTGGTCATGATTTCTTCCATCTCCGACACGTAACTTATTCCGACACATAACTTATAAGGTCACCCCAAAAAATATCAATATATGATACACATGTATTTATGTGATGTTTTAGGGTTGACGCACAAAATAGGCGTGCCGGTGAAAGTTTGTCAAGAGATTTTGCCCACACTCGAAAAGGCCGGGGCGGATGCCAAAGAAACGTAAGTCGGCGAGATGGTACCCTTAGGCTGGAAGGCCCAAAAATTTAGACCAATGAGCTATTTCATTGCATCCGCAGCACTTCGTTTGTACCTGTAAGGGGATTGGTGGCGGTGGACAGAATCGAACTGTCGACCTACGGGTTATGAGTCCGTCGCTCTAACCATCTGAGCTACACCGCCGATTTTTATGAAGGCTGCGTGTGTTGAAATGGCGGGAGATCGCCGCGTCACAGCCAGAATCCATCATACTTGATTCCCCGCATGCGGAAAAGTCCGACGGCACGCGCGCCATACGCGTTCTCGGCGTCATCCCGGCGCGTCTCGCATCTACGCGACTACCCCGTAAGATCCTTCGCCCTATCGCCGGCCGGCCTATGCTCTCCTGGGTCTGGGACGCCGCCCAAGCCTGCCCTCAGCTTGATAGCCTTCTCGTCGCCACGGACTCCGAAGAGATCGCGGATCTCTGCCGCCAGAACAACTGGCCATTCCAGCTGACCTCGCCTACACTTCCCAGCGGCACCGACCGCGTTCACGCTGTCTCACAACTCGTAGACGCCGAGATCTACGTCAACATCCAGGGTGACGAGCCGCTCCTTCGCCCCGAGCATCTCACTGCGCTGCTCAAGCCGTTCGCCCAGCCGCAGGTCGAGGTCTCCACGCTCAAGGTGCTCTGCACGCCCGAGAATATCCACAATCCCAACGCCGTCAAAGTCGTCACTGCATCCAATGGCCGCGCCCTCTACTTCTCCCGCGCCACCATCCCCTACAACCGCGACGGCAACCCTGCGCAGTACTGGAAGCACATCGGCCTCTACGCCTACCGCAAAGCGGCTCTCGAACGCTTTCCAACGCTGCCCTCAAGCACACTCGAACACACTGAGCGGCTCGAACAGCTTCGCTTCCTCGAGAACGGAGTCAGCCTCTACGTCGAGCCCACGCCCCACGACACCATCGGAGTCGACACAGAAGAAGACCTTCGCACCGTCGAGAAAATTCTTCAGTCCCGCTAAGCTGAGGAACGCTACCGAACCGCCGGAATTTTCACCGGCGTAAACTCAACCTCAAGCCCGTCTGCCTCCGAGCTCACCCGAACTTCCTCGAGCGAGTTCACCACCCAATCCGCAGCGTGCAGCTCTTCGAGAGTATGTGTACCGATCACGCCCAACACCCGTGATCCCGCAGCCCTGCCCGCGCCTACGCCCGAAGGTGCATCCTCCACCACAATGCACTCCTCCGGCCTGCTTCCCAACAACTCCGCACCTCGACGATACGGCTCCGGATCAGGCTTTCCACGTTCGACATCGTCCGCGCTGATAATTCGTTCGGGAGCCGGCAGTCCTGCGGCCTTCAGGCGTCCCAGCATGAGCCTGCGCGTCGCCGAGGTCACAATCGCCCACTGCTCCGGCGGCAGACTTTCCAAAAGCTCTCGCGCACCCGGAAGCACCTTCAGATCGGACGTATCGACAATTTCCAGATCCTCAATCACCTTCAGACCTTCGAGAGGATCGATGTCCGGCCGCAAACTCTTCACAATATCGATCGCTCGCATGCCATGCGGGACCATATAGCTATCGGCATCCGGTACTCCATACTGCTTCGCCCAGATCCTCCACGACCGCACCACCGAGCCGATCGAGCTGATCAGTACGCCATCCATATCAAACAGCAGGCCCTTTGCCTTGACTCTTATCCGTTCGCTCAAACCGCAGCTCCCTTCAATACAAACGCCTGCGCCGCCTTAAGCACCTTCTCCACAGACTCTTTCGAGCAGCTCTCGCAGTACACGCGCAATAGCGGCTCCGTTCCCGAGGCTCGCAGCAGCAGCCACGTCTCCGCCGCATTCGGCTTTCCCGCGCACTCCTGGTTCTCGAGAAAGAACTTGATCCCATCGAGCGTCTCGGTTCGCAACACCTTCATCCCGGCGAAATCCGCCACTCCCGCCCTCGCCCGCGCAATCGCCGATTGCTTCACCTCTTCAGCGATGTGCATGTCTACGCGGCCATACTCATGCACGCCAAACTCCGCTTGTAAGGCGGCGACCAACTCACCCAGCGTCTTCTTCTCATCGGCCATCACATTGGCCAGTAGCAGCGAGTTCAGCATTCCATCGCGCTCCGGCAGATGCTTGCTGATCCCCACGCCACCCGACTCCTCGCCGCCGATCAGAATCTCTTTCTCAAGCATGAAATCGACGACGTACTTGAATCCAATGCCATGCTCGTTCAGGGCGCGGTCATACTTTGCCGCAATGCGGTCGATCATCTTCGTCGTATTGAAGGCCCGCGTCACCTCGCCCGGCCACTTCTTCCGCTCCAGTAGCCACCACTCCAGGATAGAGAAGATCCTGTGCGCATCCACGACATTGCCGTGCTCATCCACTGCGCCGATGCGGTCGGCATCGCCGTCCGTGATCAGCCCCGCATCGCACTTCTCTGCAATCACGGCTACCTGCGTCTCTTTGATGTGCGGTAGAATCGGCTCCGGATTAATTCCTGGAAACGCAGGATTGATCTCATTGCGAATCTCAACGCATGGAATTCCCGCGCGCTCGAAGATTCCCGCAACTACACCTCGACCCGCGCCATACATCACGTCGATCAGAAACTTATACCCGCTCCCCTTGATCGCCTCTAGATCGACGAATCTTTCAAGCGCGGCTATGTACTCCGGTAAAAAGTCGACCTCTTCAATCGTCGCAGCCTTTTCTGCCTCAGGAAGCGGCTTCAGCAGATAGCTCTCAATCGAAGTCATGATCGAAGGCTTGCCCGATCCCCCGTAGGTCGCCTTGTACTTCACACCATTCCACTCGGCAGGGTTATGGCTCGACGTGATCATCACGCCGCCCGCAGCCTTGCGTTCCCTCACCGCAAACGAGAGCGCCGGGGTCGGCGTTACATCCTTCGCCAGCTGCACCGGAATCCCCGCCTTCGCCAATACCTTGGCTGCGACCACCGCAAACGAATGCGAACCAAACCGCGTATCCCACCCAATGCAAACCCCGGCGTTCGCATCTTCATGCTCGAGCACATAGTTCGCAATCGCACTCGCCGCCACCCGAACATTGGCATAGGTAAAATCGTCGGCGATCACGCCGCGCCAGCCATCCGTCCCGAACTTCACCACCGTCTTCATCTCTGTCATAACAATCGTGAAAGACCTCGTACCGTTGTCGTGAAATGTTTCTCTACAAAACCAAATGAACCGCCGACCGCTCTACACCAGGTCCTCGCGGCCCACCTGCTTCAACTCGGCGACAACCTTCCCCACATCCTGTGACCGCTCGCGTGTAGTAATCAGCAACGCATCCTCGGTCTCTACCACCACCAGATCACTCACACCTACAAGAGCAACTGCCTTGCCCGGCGCGTAGACATAGTTCCCTTGAGCATCGATATCCACGCACGGCTGATTCGTCTTGTCGAAGACATTCTTCTTCGCCAGATCCTCCGGACCGCAATCCGCTACATGCTCATGCAACGCCGACCAGCACCCCAGGTCATTCCAGCAGAAATCTCCCGGCAGACAGTAAATCTCTGATCCCTCTTCGCCCTTCGCCGATCGCGGCTCCAGCACCGCATAGTCGATCGAGATGTTCTCACACAACGGATAGACCTCCGCAAAGACCCGCTGAAACTCCGGCGTCCCATACGCTGCAGCAATCTTCTCCATCAGCGTTCCGATCGCCGGGCTGTGCTCTCGAATCGCTCCCGCAAGCGTCTTCGCACTCCACAGAAACATGCCGCTGTTCCACGCATAGTTTCCTGAAGCGACAAACACTTCGGCCAGCGCACGGTGCGGCTTCTCCGTAAACCGCTTCACTCTTCGGACCTCGATGCCATCCACCGATCCTGCAGCTTCGCCGGACTCGATGTAGCCATAACCCGTCTCGGCCTTGGTCGCAGGAATTCCCAGCACGACAATCTTTTCGCCGCTCGACGCCAGCTTCACGCCCGCCTGTACGATCTCGGCAAACCGCTTCCCGTCCTTGATTACATGATCCGAGGGAAAGATGCCGATCACCGTCTCAGGAGCGCTTCTCTCCAGCAGAAAAGCCGCCAAAGCACACGCCGGAGCCGTATTTCTCGCCGCTGGCTCACTCAGAATGTGCTCCGGCTTTACATTCGGAAGCTGTTGCGCGATCTCATCATGCAGAAGATCGTTCGTGATCACCCAGATATCCTCAGCCGAAGCTACCGGCAAGAGCCGATCCACCGTCTGCTGAATCATCGTGCGTTCGCCATCAAGAGCCAGAACCTGCTTGGCCTTCGATCTGCGGCTCCGCGGCCAGAACCGCGTCCCGCTGCCACCCGCCAGAATTACCGGAGCGAAGCGC
>DATJJJ010000047.1:0-27223 GCA_035492215.1 Edaphobacter sp.
TGGGTCAGCTACATCACTGAATCCAACGCCTACCAGTACACCTTCTACGTCCCGCAGGATGTGCCCGGCCTCATCCACACCCTCGGTGGACAAGCTGCCTTCGTCCAGAAGCTCGACGGCCTCTTCGAGCGCAAGCTCTACGACCCCGGCAACGAACCCGGTCACCACATCGCCTATCTCTACGACGACACCAACGAAGCGTGGAAGACGCAGAGCCGCATCGCCTCACTCCTCTCCGTCTACAACGACACACCCGCCGGGCTTCCCGGCAACGACGACGCCGGACAGATGTCCGCCTGGTGGATCTTCAGCTCCCTCGGCTTCTATCCCGTCGCTCCCGGCATTCCTGAGTACTGGATCGGCACGCCGCTCTTCCCCTCGGCCACGCTGCATCTTCCCGGCGGAGCCACCTTCACCGTCACCGCTAAAAACGTAAGCGAGAAGAACATCTACATCCAATCCGTCACACTCAATGGCAAGCCGCTCACCACGCCACGCATCAGCCATCAGGCCATCGTGCACGGCGGCACACTCGCCTTCACCATGGGGCCTGAGCCCAACCGCACACTCTTCGTGAAGCCGTAGCAATCGAGTCACACCGTAGCCGTCTCACTTGAGTCATGCCATCTAGGGATGGCTACGCGCCACGATCTCAACACGGACGGGCAGTGATCGTACCGTCGCATAAACCTCACCCTCGTGGCCTGCTAAACCTCTCCTCGGCAATATCTCATCCTTCGGATCGGCCACAAAAACATGGGGCGACCAAACGCTCATGAAGAAATACACTCCAACGGGCAGCTGGTCCGTGGAAAGATCAATACGAGGCGGCGCCCACCCGGAAGAAGATGCGAACGCAACCTCACTGAAACCCCGCTGCGCCTTTCCTTTCTCGATGACAAACGGTCCCCAGCCATGCCCCATGCACAACAGCTCCATCGGGAAGGTTCGCAAAAGATGATGTTCAGAGTCCAGAATCTCCAACTGTGGCCAGGGCTCTCCGCACTCACTCTGCGCCAGAGGAACAGGCGCATCGACATCCTCCCACCGGAGATGCAACGGGATCGATTCTCCTTGCTTGAAGGTCGTCCGGTCGATGGAAAGTCCCGTGCGAATACCCTCAACCTTATCGCCCCAGTTCGGCGCGAGGGTCTCCGGATCGAGCACCTTGAAGTGCGTCTCGGTCGTAAGAAAAACCGGGTCTTTTCCCGAGAAAGCACGCCATTCAATATGCGTAATCTTATCCAGATCCTCTGCGGGTACTACCGCTTCGGCGGTTGTGGTCTCGCCTGCGGTCTTGCATCGTAGCCGGTAGCCGAATGGTATAAAACGTCCTTCTGCCTCAGGTTGAGTCTCGCCTGACGCAAGCTTGACAAGCTCACTGCTCTGCGCCGTCCGTAAAGGATCCAGTCGGGTCATTCCTCCTTCTAGATGTTTCACCGTATAGATATCCTGACATCCAACGGCGCGCGCGTTTGAACCCTCTTGCATTGCAATATGCAGCGTGGCACGTTCATCGCTATACACCGGATTCTCTAACTCAGCGATACGCAGCGCCCCCTCCTTCATCATCCCCAGCAGCGCAGCATCGGCCGCGGGTCGATAGCCGGAGCTTCTGATCTCCGAACAGAGATGCATCCGCCATTGGAATGGAGTAAAGAGATATCCCGTCTGCTTCGCCCAGCGAACGAAGAAGTCGACATCGTCGGCCCATTGACACGACGCGCCGCTGGACTCCCAGTGCAAATCGACAGCGGCACGCTCACCTGGCTTCACGACAATCTCATTTTCTGGCACGCGCTCAGGCGCAGGCGCGGGCTTACCATCCTTGCCGCACAGCCAGCAGCTTTCAACGCGCACGCTGTGCCCATCGACACCAAACGACGGCCCCGGCTCCCCGTGAAGACGACAGGCCGAAGCGCTTTTGTTCTGGAAGATCAAAGACACCGTCTGCTCGCCCGCAGGCTGATCTGCAAACAGAAACCTTCCGTCGATCACATTCGGATCGCAAAGAGGAGCCGCTGTCTCCGTTTGCTGCGTAGTCTGCGGCGTCGCCGCCATACCCTGCGCATAGCTAGGAACACCGCAACCAAACCCAGGACCAAAGACCAAAACGAACAACCGAATCCGGCAAGTGATTTTCATCTCCGGCAGTGTAAACGCGTTTTTCCGATTTGCGATGACTCACAATCAGCCGGGAAGATCCATTCACGATTCCCAGTCCCAATCGAGCGATATACTTCCGCCAGAAAGCCCTGCATGCGACTGACCTGGATCTCCGGCCTGCTGTTCCTCATACTCTTCGCTTCGACACGTTTCATCGATTCCCAGACCGGCACTCCAGCCCCCTACCACCTCAACGTCGCCGTCGATGAGGTCAGCCTCACCTTCCACGCCGAAGACATCCACGGCCTAGCCATCACCGACCTCAAGCCCGACGAGCTTCGCATCCTCGACAACGACAAGCCCCCGCATCGCATCGTCCTCTTTGAATCCCTCAAAGATCTCCCCATCCGCGCCGGAATCCTCATGGACACCAGCCAGTCCATGCAGCAGAATGCCGCGAGCGATCACGCCATTGCTATCGAGTACGCGCAGCGCATTCTGCGCCAGCAGACCGATCGGGCCTTCGTCATGCGCTTCGGCAAACAATCCACCGTCCTGCAGTCCTGGACTAACAACCCCACGGTGCTCACCGCAGGCATCGACCGCGTCGGCGAGGGTTTCGGCGGCACCACTGCACTCTTCGATACTCTCTACGCCACCTGCCGTTATCAGTTCGGCTCGCAGCACGTCGCCAGCGGAAACTTCATCCTGCTCTTCTCCGACGGTGAAGACGATGCCAGTTACCTCACCCTCAAAAACGCCGTCGACATGTGCCAGCACACCAACACTGCCATCTACGCCTTTCGTGCTGAACAAAGTCCCGGCTCTACCACCGACGGCCTCCGCAACCTCGCCGAGCTCGTTCGCCAGACCGGCGGCCGCCTCTTCCACGACGACGACTCACAGTCCGAAATCGTCGACCTCCGCGCCATCGAATCCGACCTTCGGAATCAATACCACCTCATCTACAACCCAGCCACTCTTCAACACGACGGCGTCTTTCACCGCATCACCCTCCTCGGCCCCGATCGCGTCAACCGAATCACAGTGCGCAGCGGCTACTACGCTCCCTCGCGCTAGCCGCGTCACCTCACTTCAGCACATAGCTGATCCCCGTCGTAAACTGCAGCGAATTTCTCCGGTTCAAAGGAGCCGGAAAGATCGCCACGGGAGGATTGTTTAGATAGCTGTCCAGCGTCCCCACCTGAAAGCGGAACCGTTTATACAGCGGAAACGTAATGCTGTTGCTCTCTGAAGCCGAATACGCCTCCGGTTGGTTGTACGCAGGCAGATACTGCATCTGCTGCTGAAACACCGCCTTCAACGGAAGATTGCGCGTGTAATTCAGGCTGAAGGTCGAACCCACAAGATTCGTGCTCACCTGCGCCGCTGTCTGCAGAAAGCTCTGCTTCTCATACTGCAGCGTCGCTCTCAGATCCAGAGTTTGCTGCGGCTGCCTCAGCACCGTCCATCCCACGCCGCCGCCGTAGATCTGCTGCAGATCCAAACCCTGCGAAAAGTTGTGATCGAACGCCGTCTGCGCCAGCATATAAATCCGCGACGACACATACTCGTCCCGCTCCGAATCCACGTGATAAATCGAAGTCTTCAAATCCGGCAGTACAGGAGCCCCCTCGGCCTGCCGCTGCGTAATACTGCTGTACGATCCTGAAAAATTCACCGCCGTGCGATTACGTGGAGGCAGATAGCTCACCGTCGGCGTATTCCGCACCAGCGCCGCGCTCGACGAGTAGGTGTAGTTATTCTGCGTCGCCTGTACCACCGTCAAACCCAGCGTCGCCGACCCCGTCCAACGGCGGAAGAAGTTCACCTCCTGCAAAGCCTCGCGATTAAAGGTGTCCACATCCAGCACATCTGCCGTCTGCTTAATCGGAATCACCTGCGCCTGCTCGCCGCCGCCCACCTCAATCTTCTTGTTCTCCACCTTGATGCTTCCGGCAGCAACGTTCTTCACCGAGTGCCAGCTCCAGTGCTCGCCCTTCGGAAGCACCACAAACTTCCGGTCCGAACGCAGCTCCTTCACATTCGACCAGCTCACATTCATATCGCCAGCCATATCGGTGTGGAACGTCAGGGTGTCGCCGGTTGAGTGCACCAGCTTTCCCGTCATCTGATCGCCATTAATAAAGATCAGTACATCCGGCTTCTCCTTCGGCGGCTTCGGTGGATCCGCTTCAGAAGCATGCCCGGCCACACAAAACAAAACCGCAAAGACAAAGAAAAAGATGAAACAAAAACAGGCCCGAACAATCCTCATCTTTAAAGCCTAAGGGAACTCCTCCGTGCATCGAGGGCACGAACAGAAATCGTCACCCCCTCCTCTCACAACATCAGAGGCAACGCGCTACCATCAATCTCAAATGAACCTCACGCCCATCGGCTACGTTCGTTCTTCGCTGCAGCATCGTCCCAATGCTCCACGCCAGGCGGAAGAAGGCGCTCCTTCGGCTCGCATCGAAATCCTTCCCGCATTCCTCGACGCAATCGACGGCCTCGAAGCCGGACAATCGATCTGGATCCTCACCTGGCTCCATCAGGCCCAGCGCTCCCTCCTCAAGGTCCATCCTCGCTCCGATCTCTCCAATCCAATCACCGGGGTCTTCGCGACGCGATCGCCCGATCGCCCCAATCCCATCGGCCTTCATCGTGCCCGCCTGCTCCGTATTCATGGCTATCTTCTTGAAGTTGCGGCCCTCGAAGCCATCGACGGTACCCCTGTCGTCGACATCAAACCCGTCATCGAAGATCTCGGCTAGCAACAGCAACGCAAAACAATGAGCAGATCGACGCCTTAAAAAAAGATCCTCCATTTCACATAACTGCGTTGCATTCCCGCGGAGACAAGTCCATAATCTCCTCCACAGGAGCGACCCATGAGCCTACGCAAGCCATGCCTGCCTTGCATGATCGTCGCAGCCAGTGCACTTTCTCTACTTGCTCTTGCCGTCTCGGTTCCTCTCCGGGCCCTCTTACGAAAAACCCTCTGATGCGGAGGTACTCCCCATGTCCACCCGCTGGGTACGAATCTCTGTCTTTGCCCTTGGTGCCGTCGCCGTAGGCGTCTACATCGCCGTCTCTCAATCGCAGCGACGCTCCGACACCACCGGACCTTCGCAAAGCCCGCGCGATCCCTTCAACGACAACGACGCCTCCCGCGCCCTTCGCGACTTCCTCGCCGTCATGTACATGCAGACCGAAAACGCCGAGGACGGCTACGCCCGCGCCCTCGAGCGTCTACGCTCTCAGGCCGAGGCTGTCATTCCCGAGATCGCCCGCATCGAAGCCACACTCCGCGAAGCCGATTACCCCACCCGCTTCGCCCTCATCTTCGCCGCATCCGAGCTTCGCAATCCCGCGGCTCTGCCCTGGCTCCGCAGCGTAGCCCTCAGCCGCATCCCCGCCGAGCGCTCCCGAGATCCTCACTCCTTCTCCACCGTCGCCGAAGAGACCATCCTTCGCACCACCGCGGTTGACGGCATAGGACAGCTCGCAAAAGACAACAACAACGAAGCCACGGAAGCTCTCTTCCACTGCCTCGCCACACCTTCCCTCTCGATCCATCGCGCCTCTGTGCAGCAGCTCCTCGATACCCCTAACGTCTCCCGAGACCGCATCGTCGCCGCGCTCCCTTCGGACGAGCGTTTCCTCCTCGATCTCCGCCGCATCAAGGTCAACGAAGCCCCGCAGATCCGCAATCCCCAACAGACCCTCGTCAGCATGGGATTCGAAGCTCACGGCCTCCACATCCAGGGAGTCGAAACACACGGCCGGAGAGAGGGCGCCGAAGGTCACGGCTTCACCGCAGCGCCTCCGCCTCATACCCCTGGCGAGGAGCCTCAGCCGCGCTCGCCACGGTCAACCCACAATCCGCCCCCAACCCTCAACCGTCGTTAACGCGAACCCGCATCGAGGAGACAGCCATGGCCAACTGCACCTACTCCGTCCCCGACCTCAATACCAGCGGCGATGCACTCTACGGTCCGCGCATCTGCAACCAGCCCTTCGTCGACTGGGTCTGGACCACGCACGGCTTCAACGGAACCTACTGGCAGGACGGTTGGGGATTCGACGACTGCTGCAACAACACCAAACCCCTCTGCCGCACCTTCAGCGGCTTCTGGCTCCTCAACTACTCCGCCGACGACTACAACAACGAAGACTGGAACAACGACATCCTTCACTGGGGCCGTCGTTACGTCCGCGAGCAGCTCCACGCCCTCAACGACCTCCGCGCCATGTGCGGAGACGGTAGCGCCACCGCCACCACCTTCAATCCCGGCTGCGCCCACTATCGCCAGACCTCCAGCAGCAGCTGCGATGACTGGGACAAAAACTGCTGCGATTGGATCCCGTGCTCATGGGTCTGCGGCCTCATCACCTGGGTCTGCCGCGCCTGGGTCACCATCACCAGCTCCGTCTGCGACCTCTTCGTCCCCGGCCGCCTTGAGCTCTATCTCGGCTATTTCTACAACGAAGATGTCGTCTCACGCGCCGCTACCCTGATTCACGAGTCCCGGCACGTCGGCGGCAAGCCCCATAATGCCAACTTCCCCCGCGGCTCCGTCTTCGGTGCTGGAAACTCCGGAGCCGACTCCGACTGGGGCTATCAGGGAGCCTGGATGTACGATGCCCTTTACCTCTGGTGGTTCTACGCTGCCGGAACCCGCACCACTCCGGCCATCCGGCAGGCCGCCAAGCAGCGAGGCAATCTGATCATCGACAACGCCTTCGCCACTCACCCCGGCTTCACCATTACCTAGCTCTCGGCCTCAACCATCGGATCGTTCAACCGGGAACCTGCATCGCGGTCTACGCAACCCTGCTGATCTGGATCGGTGGTTTATTCCATCTTTGCCACTCTGTCGGGTGCCCCATCTTCGCGACACTTCATCGTCGCTAAGGTGGGTTCATTCGAGCAACGCTCGAAACCGTCTTCTCAAAAACTCCGCCATCCCGTAATTCAGCCCTTCATCCCTCCAGAGAACATCTGTCATCTTGAACGCATCGGGTGCCCCTTCTTCGCGACAGCTTCATCGTCGCTGAGGTGGGTTCATTCGAGCAACGCTCGAACCGTCTCCTCAAAAACTCCGCCATGCCGTAATTCAGCCCTTCATCCCCTCCAGAGAACGTGTGTCATTCTGAACGCACTGGCAGAGCCATCAGGCGAAGGATCTACAGTCCACATCCCCAGTTCAACTTGAGCCACGCTAATCCCTGTCAACCCTAAAAACCCGTCATCCCCTCCAGAATCAATTACATCCATCTGCCGATCAGTTCGCTCCATTTCGCTATCCTTGAATAGAGAAGAAAACAAATTCAGCCGAGGAGCCCTACCCCATAAGCCAGGCAAAATGAATACTTTGAAGGTCTATATCGAACAAACACGGGGCTTTACGCACAACACGCCCCGGCGGTACGGACCTAAAATATTTGTTTCCAATACTTTGCACAAATATTGCGGGGAGGGGGAGGAGACTAAATCACCAGCCCGGCCCGTTCGGCATGGACTGCAATCGCGCGGTTGATCTCAAGTGCCAGTTCCAGCGCCGCGCGGCCATCTTCGCCGCTCACCACAGGCTTTGTCCGGCTGCGCACCGCCTCCAGAAACGAGACGATCTCCAGCCGCAACGGCTCGCCTTGCTCCACTGCAACCTTGCTCAACGAGAGCCCCGCCGACGGATGCCCGCCGGACGCCTGAAGCATCGCCGCCATCGCCGCCAGCTTCGCTGGGTCCATCCCCGCCGCGGCGGTCACGTCGATCATCAGCAGGTCCTGCCGCGCAAAATCGATAGACAGATACTGATGCGGCTGGAAGAACCGCAACTTCCGAACCCGCTCCGTCGAAACCCGGCTGGCCGTGAAGTTCGCCACGCAGCCCGTCTCAAACTCCACCCGGACGTTCGCAATATCCACCTTCGGGGAGAGTACCGGCAACCCCACCGCCCGCACCTCGCGGACTGGCGAACCCACAAGGTTCAGCACAATATCCAGATCGTGGATCATCAGGTCCAGCACCACGTCCACATCCAGCGAGCGCGGAGTGAAGACGCTCAGCCGGTGCGACTCGAAAAACATCGGCTGGTTCAGGTGCCGCCGTGCCGCCGTCACCGCAGGATTGAAGCGCTCCAGATGCCCCACCTGCAGAACTCGCCCACGCTCCTGCGCCACGGCCAGCATGCTGTCCGCATCCTCCAGGCTGGGAGCCAGCGGCTTCTCCACCAGCACGTCCACGCCGGCCGCCATCAGCTCCTCGGCTGCCGCCCGATGATGCACCGTAGGGACGCAGACCGAAGCCGCATCGACACCCCCGGCTGCCACGCACTCTGCAATCGAAGAAAACGCCGGAACGCCGAACCCCGCCGCAGCCTCCGCCGCAACCGCGGCATCGCGGTCGACCACCGCTACCAGACGCACAGCCTCTCCGGCCTGCTCCAGCTCGCGGTACACACGAAGATGGTTGCGGCCAAAGGCCCCGGCCCCGACGACCGCGACGCGAAGTGGATCGACTGCTGACACTTATTTGACGGGAGCTTCCACAGCTTTGCGGCACCGCGTATACAGCTCCAGCAGCTGCGTCACCTGGTCCTCAGGCTTCACCGCGGGAGTGGTGGCAAAACCGGTCGAGCCTGCGGCCTTACCGGCGATGTTCGCGTGCGCGGCAACAAACTTCAGCAGGTCCAGGGCGATGTCTTCGGTGCGGCGCGCGGCGTTCGATGTGGCTTCCATGAAAGGGTTCCTCTCGTATCTCTTAGCCCGATCTTAATGTCCTGCGCATCGCAGAAGCAAATATCCTTCTTTCTCTACACTGGAGGATATGAGGGGTCTCAGCGATGTCCACACTTGAGTTCCTGAGTCTGATGGTCACCGCCGCCGCGCTCTTCGGCTGGATCAGCCAGCGCTGGCTCAAACTTCCGCTCACCGTCGGAACCATGCTGCTGACGGTGCTGGCCTCGCTCGGGCTGCTCGGCCTCAGCCACTTTTACCCGAACCTGAACTCCTGGGCGGCCTTGTTGGTGGGGACCATCAACTTTGAAAACCTCATCCTGCATGGAATGCTCTCCGTGCTGCTGTTTGCCGGAGCGTTTCTGGTCGACATCGAAGCCTTGAGCAAAGAGAAGCTGATCGTCTCTCTGCTCTCCTTCGGAGGAACCCTCATCTGCACCCTGTTCACAGCAGCGCTGCTGTGGTGGACACTTCCGATGATCGGCCTGCACGCTCCATGGATTCACTGTCTGATCTTCGGTGCGCTCATCTCGCCCACCGACCCGATCGCTGTGCTCGAGATGCTTCGCCGCGTCGGTGTTCCGAAGAACATTCAAGCGCAGCTCGCCGGAGAATCACTGTTCAACGACGGAGTCGGAGCCGTCATATTCCTCGCCCTGCTCGAAGCGGAACAGGGAACGATCCCTACTCCTTCGCGCTTCCTCACCCTGCTGCTCATTGAAGTTGGCGGCGGAGTCGTACTGGCCATCATCCTGGCCTGGATCACCTCGCAGCTTATGCGATGGACCGAAGCCTCTCAGGTAGAAATTCTGCTAACCATTGCTCTGGCCACAGGAAGCTATGCGCTGGCCGATCAATGGCACCTCTCCGCTCCGCTCACAGCGGTGATGGCAGGAATTGCACTGCGACAGTTCAACCTCGCTCACCCTCACACCACCATCGCCCACGAGAGCATCGATACCTTCTGGGAGGTGATCGATGAGGTGCAGAACGCCGTGCTCTTCGTTCTGCTCGGCTTCGAGATCCTCGCCATCCCGTTTTCCAGCATTCCTCTGCAGGCAGGCGCAGTCGCCATCTTCACCGTCAGCTTTGTGCGGCTGGTCGTCGTGACCCTGATCGTCAGTCTTTGGCGGCTGCTGCAACCCGGCCATCGCAGCTCCATACGAATCCTAAGCTGGGCTGGCCTGCGCGGCGGACTCTCGCTCGCCCTGGCCCTTTCGGTGCCGCATGATTCGGGCCGAACATGGATTCTTGTGGCGACCTATTCGGTGGTTCTCTTCTCCGTCGTCGTGCAGGGCGGATCGATGGACGTGATTCTGAAGCGCCTGCTGCGGAACCATCCTGAGCAGGTTTAGCGCAAAACCCGCTTTGCCTTAACGCCGCAAAGGATCTCGTAAGAGATCGTCCGCGCAAGCCGTGCGTGATCTTCAGCCGTCACTCCGGCCCCCAGAACCACCGCTTCGTCGCCAACCGCAACGGAGGGAATATCCGTCACATCTACGGTAGTCAGGTTCATCGAGACGCGCCCCACGATCGCGGCCCGGGATTCACCGAACATGACCCAGCCTCCGGCATGCTCACTGGTTCCGGAGAGCTCGCGCCGCAGACCATCCGCATAGCCGACCGGAAGCAGCGCCAGACGCATGCAGCGGTCCGCGATGAAGGTACCGTTGTAGCCGACCCGCGCACCGGGCTCGATCTCCCGAATGCCGGTCACACAAGCCTTCCAGGTCATCACCGGTTGCAAGTGCGGCTGCACCCGCGGCTCAAGGGGACCTGCATAACCCTGTTCCCGCCCGATGGGAAGGCTGTAGCCGTAGAGCCCGAGACCGCTGCGAACCATCGCTCTCGCTCCCACGTTGTGAGCCATCTTACGGAGCCAGCAAAACGATTCATCCGCCTGAATCGCATCGGCATCGGCTGCGGCGCGATTGTCGATTAGCGAAGTATTGCCTGCGTGGACCCACGCAGGGCGCAATCCTGCGGCAACAATCTGCTGAACTGCGTCTTCAAAGCCGGACCTCTGCATCGTGGTCTGGTGCGAACCGGCGATCTCCGCGGAGGAGAAGTGAGTCATCACTCCGTCAAGACGGACTGCACTCTGCGCCTTGAGCCAGCCTAAAACTTCCTGCAGTGCAGATCCGATCGGAACTCCCTGCCGCGACATGCCACTGTCAATCTCCAGATGCACGTCCACCGTCTTCGCGCCTCGAGCCTGTGCGGCAAGAGACTCCATCTGCGCGATGCTGGAGACCACCGGCGTCAGGTTGTGTTCGATCACTGCCTCCGCATCGTCTTCGAGAGCCTCGCTCATCACCAGCACACGCGGCTGCTGTTCTTTTGAAATCTTGGCGTCCGCAAGCGCGCTCCGTGCCGCTCCACCCTCTGCGGCGTCAGTTACTCCAAGCCACGTTGCTCCAGCGGCAGCCAACACAGGCGCGCAGAGATCGACGCCGTGGCCATAGGCGTCAGCCTTTATCACAGCAAGCACGCTAGTCTCGGGACCCACGGCCTGGGCAAGCAGACGATAGTTGGCAGCCAGTCGCTGCGCTGAGATCTCAATCCAGTTCTTCACTCTTCTATCGTAGAGCGATAAGGCTGTGGGTTGTCGGCAATCATTACACAAGAGTGGACGGAGCTAACAGCTCGCGACGCTCGGCGGCGGTAGGAACTACTTTCTTCAGATGGTCCTCAAGCCTCTGTCCTTTTTTGGGAGTAAAGATGCGCTCGAGGATGGCAACCTCGTCCATGCGATCAAGCCGGAAGTCGCGAAAGTCCTGGCGCAGCTCGCACCATGCCGTCAGGGTCCATACGCCGCTCCAGAAGGCAAGAGCTAGTGGCCAGACGCAGCGTTCGCTGCGTTCACCGTCTTCGCGGACGTACTTAAAGCTCGCGACATGTTGCGCTTTGCAGGCTCCATGTAATGCATCGAGACGCGTGCGCAGATGCGGCAGCATTCTGTGGCCGGGCGCGTAGAGCAGGATAGAGTCAAACTCGCTGCGAAGATCTGCAGGCAGAACTGCCTCAATACGCTGCAGTGCCTGATCGGCTCCAAGCACGTTCTCGGCTCCTCCCCAGGCCCGCACCAGACGGGCACCAAGAACAAGCGCTGTCAACTCGCCTCGCGTAAACATCAGCGGAGGAAGATCCATGTCGCGGCGTAGCGTATAACCTACACCGGCCTCACCTTCGATCGGGGTTCCGGCAAGTTGCAGATCCTGAATGTCGCGATAGATCGTTCGCTGTGAAACCTGTAGTTTGGCCGCCAGAGTCTGCGCGGTCTGTAGCCGGCCCTGCCGCAGGAACTGCACGATTCGAAAGAGGCGGTCTGCACGTCGCATGAAGATGATCTTAGAACCTGACTTTTAGCCTGTGCTTAGTGCGAATGAAGGCCAATGTGATTTCCTTCGGAGTCGCGCAGGCAGGCGAAGTGCCCGTAGCCACCGGGAACAGGGGTCTTCGGCATCAGTACCAGACCACCTGCTTTGCGCACACGGCCAAGAACATCATCGAGCTCTCCGTCGCAGTTGAGGTAGACCATGGCGCCGCCGCGACCTGGCTTCTGAAAGCGACGTTTGACCAGAGTGCCTCCCGTGCCAGGCTGCGAGAAGGAGAAGAGAGCCATGGGATTGTCCGCATCCGGACGCTGCATCTTGACTCCAAGCAGGGTTTCGTAGAAGCGGGTAGCCCTATCCAGATCTTCGCAGGGAATTTCAAACCAATTGATCGCGGTGTATTTTGCTGTCATTTGTGCGTTCATTAGGACGCTCCTTGATCACTCTGAGCCGACTACACCACAGAGCATAGCCAAACCCTGCTGACAGCATCATGTCAGTAGGGTTGTCGGTAGTGCAATATGTCCAAACGAGCGCCCCTCGGAACACGACGAGAGGCACTCTTTCGCCAGGACGAGATAGAGTAATCAGCGACAGCAGCGTAACTTTGGAGGATCGATGAAGCGTAGGGATGTGATTCGAGGGACACTTCTAGGCGCAGCAGCGACGGGGCTGGATCTCGCGGCCTATGGCCAGGCCGTGAACAGCACGCGCAACGCGAACGATAAGGAAGCCACCTGGACGCGCAAAGGCGAACTAGAGATAGAACGCGCAGCCTCTGGAACTCCGCACGCAGGCAAAGTGCTTGCGGCGATCCAGCCACACGCGGACGATATTCCCTTGTTTGCTGGTGGCACGGTAGCGAAGCTGATTCGCGAGGGATACACCGGCTATTTGATTCGGATTACCAACGACGAGATGACTGGTGGCGGGACCCGTGGGGAGGGCGTCCTGCACAACGAGCAAGATAACGACTCCGTCGCCAAGGCCCTTGGACTGAAGAAAACATTCAGTCTGGCATATAGAAACCATCGCCTGGATGAGATGTCGCCGCAGGACCTGCGCGGAAATCTGATCCTGCTGTTCCGGTTGCTGAAGGTCGATACGGTGCTCAGTTACGACCACTGGGGATTGTATGAAGAGAATCCTGACCACTATGTCACTGCTGCCGTAGTTGAGTCGGCCTGCTGGATGGCGGGGATGTCGAAGGATTATCCGGAGCAGCTGGAAACGGGGTTAAAGCCGCATGCCGTAACGGAGAAGTACTACTATGCGCGCGGACCGCAGATCGCAAATCGTGTGGTGGACATCAGCGATGTGATTGGAACAAAGATCGCTTCCATTCGCGCAATCGATACGCAGGGTCCGGGTGGTGAAAACGGTGCTCGTCTGCGCAAAAGGCTGGCGGACCGCAAGATGCGGCTGCCTATCCTTGGCGATGACGATGAGACGGCGAACCGCAACTACATCGAGCACATCGTTCTGGATGAAGACTCCATGTACACGCGAGGAGTTCCCTCGGACCGCGAAGTCGGTGCAATGTATGGGCTGTCGTGGGCGGAGCGATTTCGTTACGTGGGACCGAGCCGATCGAGGCTGGAGGATTACATCAAGCGGCACTCAGTGCCGCTTTAGTAGTCGCCGCCACCACCGTAATCGTTCGTGCTGAGATTTTCAAAGCGGGTGTAGTCCGACAAATATGCAAGATGCACGCTTCCGGTGGGACCGTTACGCTGTTTGGCGATAATGATCTCAGCCTTGCCTTTGGATTCCGGATCTTCGTCGCCGTTCTCATCCTTGTTGTAGTAGCTGTCTCGGTGGATGAAGCAGACGACGTCGGCATCCTGCTCGATCGATCCGGACTCGCGAAGGTCGGAAAGCATGGGCTTCTTGTCGCCGCCGCGTTGTTCGCTGGCACGGGAGAGCTGCGATAGGGCGATGACAGGAATCTTCATCTCTTTCGCCAATGCCTTCAGGCCTCGCGAGACGGCGGCCACTTCCTGATTGCGGTTCTCGAAGCCTTTTTTCCCGGGGCCGGCGGAGCCGGTCATCAGCTGAAGGTAATCGATCATGATGAGATCGAGCCTTCCTTCCTGCTGCTTCAGCCGCCGCGCCTTGGCTCGCATCTCGGCCAAGGTGATGCCGGGGGTATCGTCGATAAACATCTTCGATTCAATCAACCGCTCGAGGGCAGAGATCAACTTACCTTTATCTTCCTTGCCTAAGAAGCCCGTCTGAATCTTGCGTGAGTTCACCATGGCCTCACTTGCGAGCATACGTCGCAGCAGACTCTCTTTGGACATTTCGAGCGAGAAGACGGCGACGACCTTACCGTCCCGAACGGCGGAGTTTTGCGCGATGTTGATGGCCCATGCGGTCTTTCCCATGGAAGGGCGAGCGGCGATGATGATGAGTTCGGAGTCCTGCAAGCCGCTGGTCATGCGGTCGAATTCGATGTAATGCGTAGCGAGGCCTGTGACCTCGCGGCCCTGCTCGTAAAGCGCATCGATGGAGCCGAAGGAGGATTTGACGATCTCGCCAATGTCGGAGAATCCTCCGGTCACGGCGTGGTCGGAGATCTCCATCAGACGGGTGCTGACGTTATTGAGAACGTCGATGGCCTCCTGGCTCTGATCGGCCGCGTCGACCATGCCCATATCGCAGACGGTCATCAGCTGACGCATCAAACTCTTGTCGCGCACGATGCGGACGTAGCTTTCGACACTCAGCTTGCGTGGCAGACCCTCGCTGAGAGAGGCGAGGTAGGGAACACCGCCGATGGCGTCCAGTTCTTTTTGGCGGCGCAGCTCTTCGGCGCAGGTAACGATGTCAATGGCATGCCCCGCCTCAGCCAGCCGAAGCATCGCTGAGTAGATCCGACGGTGCGAATCGAGCGCAAAGTCGTCTGCGGTGAGCAACATGGTGGCGTCGGTGATCGCCAGAGGCTCCACCAGCATGGCCCCGAGAATGGTCATCTCCGCGTGGACGGAGGCTGGGCGTTCCTGCTGGTCGCCGACGATCTGAGGATAGGCTGCCATGAATCTTCTAGGTTAGCGGAGCTGGTTTCCACAACCCTGTGGATGCCTGTGGAGACCGTGGAAAATACGCCTGAATCTTAGTTTACGTGCTTATACCTCCCACAGAAAAACGCCGGTATCCAGAGAGGAAACCGGCGTTGCTTAAGACTGTAAGTCGTTTTACTTGTGCTTATATTCCTGAAAAAGATCAGGGAACTGCTGTTTGAGCGCAGCGATCTTCGGTACATCGCAGACCTGAATGTAAGGGTTATCAGGGTTCTTTTCGGCGTAGTCCTGGTGGTAGTCCTCGCCGTCGTAGAAGGCCTTGAGCGGCACCAGCTGGGTCACGATCTTCTTCGGAAAGACATGCGCTGCATCGAGTTGCGCGATGTACGCCTCAGCAACCTTCTGCTGTTCGGGCGAGGTATAGAAGATCGCCGAGCGGTAGGAGGTTCCGATGTCCGGTCCCTGGCGGTTAACCTGCGTCGGATCATGCACAACCGAGAAGAAGAGACGCAACAACGTTCCGTAGCTGATCTTTGACGGATCGAAGACGACCTTGACGGCCTCAGCGTGATCGGTGCGCTCCGAAGAGACATCGCGATAGTTCGCCGTCTCCTTAGTTCCGCCGGAGTAGCCCGCTGTCGTAGCCGTTACACCCTTTACCCGCTGAAAGACCGTTTGCACACCCCAGAAGCATCCGCCTGCAAAGACTGCGGTTTCACTGTGCGATGCTGTCGTGTTCTCATCTACTTGAGGGGCCGGAATCGGCCCACGTCCTGCTTCTGCCACATTTGCCATTCTGTGACCTCCCATCACTAGTACAACGGCCAGAACTGTTAGAAACACAAGACTTAACCTGACCCAGATTGCACTGCTTTTCATCATGTTCTCCCGTCGGCCATCACTGATTAGATGAAGATGGAATTCGGAAGGTAACAGGAGATCAAGCCACGGTCTGCTGCCGCGCCTGGATCTCGATATAGACGTGAATCAGGCTGACTGCCGCGGGAGTAACTCCGGCGATGCGGCTTGCCTGTCCCAGGGTTTGAGGACGAACGCGGCCCAGCTTCTCCTTCATCTCGCGGCTCAGTCCGCTAACGGATGCATAATCGAACCACTCCGGAATGATTTTCTGCTCTGCCCGCTTCAGCTTCTCCATCGATTTACGCTGGTGGTCGAGATAGCCGGCATACTTGATTTCGGTCTCGACTGTCTTCATCTCATTGCGAACCCAGGCAGGAAGCCGCGTACCCGCAGCCGCATCGATTGCCGTAACCCATTCGTTCAGGCGGGCATGCGCCGTCATGACATCGCGCAGAACGTGACCGACGGATTCGATGTTCATCGCCGGTCGCTTCAACAACTGCGCAAAGGTAATGCCCTCGGTATTGGTCCCCTCAAGCTCTGCCTGCACCTCTGCCGGGAGCTCGGCTACGCGAACCTTGGTTGTCTCAAGCAGCTTCGCAAAGACAGCGGCGCGCTCCTGCTTAGCCTCGTACGCGGCCCATGCATCGTCAGCGATCATGCCGAGACGGCGGCCGTGTGGCGTAAGCCTCCGATCAGCGTTGTCGATGCGAAGATGCAGGCGATACTCCGCGCGCGAAGTAAACATGCGGTAGGGCTCGTTGGTGCCCTTGCTGATCAGATCGTCGATCAGAATGCCGGTGTAGGCCTCAGTACGGTCGAGGGTGAAGGCTGGTTCTCCCTTTACGGCGAGCGCTGCGTTGATCCCCGCCATCAGGCCCTGGCAGGCGGCCTCTTCGTAGCCGCTGGTGCCGTTGATCTGCCCAGCGAGATAGAGACCGGTGAAGTTCTTCACTTTGAGGGCGCGGTCAAGCTCGGTCGGGTCGATCGCGTCGTACTCGATTGCGTACCCGGGCCGCAGCATCTCCGCGTTCTCAAGACCGGGGATCGAGCGCACCATCGCGGCCTGCACCTCCATCGGAAGACTGGTGCTCATGCCGTTGATGTAAACCTCGTGCGTGTTCAGACCCTCGGGTTCGAGAAAGAACTGGTGCTGTGTCTTGTCGGGGAAGCGCACGATTTTGTCTTCAATCGACGGGCAATAGCGCGGGCCGATGGCCTCGATCTGGCCGGTGTACATGGGCGAGCGATGCACGTTGTCGCGAATCAACTGCAGCGTCTCCGGCGTGGTGAAGGCGATATGGCAGCTGATCTGACGCAATGGCGGTACGCCACCCTTTGCGAAGGGTGAATGGAAGCTGAATGGCGTCGGCTCTACGTCACCTGGCTGCTCTTCGAAGCGCTCCCAATCGATGGTTCGTCCATCAAGGCGCGGCGGTGTGCCCGTCTTCAGACGGCACTCGCGCAAGCCGAGCTTCTTGAGGTTCTCGCCCAGCAACACACTCGCGGGCTCACCGGAACGACCTGCCGTGTACTGCTGTTCTCCGCAATGGATCAATCCGTTGAGAAAGGTTCCTGTCGTCACCACAGTCGCGACAGAACGGACCTCGCGGCCATCGCGCAGTTTTACTCCTCGAACGATGCTGTCTTCTTCAAGGATCAGGTCAACGACTTCAGCCTGCTTGATGAAGAGATTCTTCTGCGCTTCGAGTACCTCGCGCATCTTCACGCGATAGAGAGCTTTATCGCACTGCGCACGGGGCGACCACACCGCAGGGCCTCGCGAGGTATTTAGCAATCGGAACTGAATACCGCAGGCGTCTGCGACCTCTCCCATCACGCCCCCCAGCGCATCCACTTCGCGAACAAGATGGCCCTTGGCGATGCCGCCTATGGCCGGATTGCAGCTCATCTGCGCAATCAGGTCGAGATTCAGGGTAAAGATCGCCGTACGCAAACCCATGCGCGCTGCCGCGACGGCGGCCTCGCAACCGGCATGCCCCGCACCTACCACGACCACATCGTACTGTTCCGTAAATGCCATCTATTTCTATTTTACTGGTCAACAGGTGTTGCCAGGCCAGAATCCCACGGAGACATCGATTGTCTCGAAGATGTAAAAAATGCGCCGCGTTCACCGCAATCCGGCCTATGGGCCCTAAGCTCACAGGTGATGCCCTTTGAGACCACAGTTGAAGCCGTAGATTTGCGCTCTCCATGGAGGCTTACTCCAACGGTTGAGAGAACGCTATGTGTTGTTCTGGCCGCGCTCCTTCTATGGAAGGGAGTGATTCCGGCGTGGCGCTTTCTCAACACGGACTTTCCTAATTACTATCTCGTCGCACGCCTCTTTCGTGAGGGTTATAGCCTCGATCGCGTCTATGACTGGATATGGCTTCAGAGAATCAAGGACCATTGGGGCCTGGCGCAGCCGCTGGTCGGCTTTGCAGGACTCACTCCCCTCTCTGCCCTGCCGATCGTTCCTCTCACAATCTTTTCAGCGCTTGCGGCCAAGCGTATCTGGATCCTTATCAATCTGGGGCTTTTGGTTGGAAGCGTGGAGTTTTTGTTCCGTTCCACTACGCTGAGCCGACGCCGAATCTGGCTGATCGCTCTTCTCGCCATTCTTCCTCTCCGCACTAGCTTTCTTTATGGGCAGATGCACATTGCTGTGCTGTTTCTTATGACGCTGGCGTATTTTTTGTTGAGGCGTCAACGTGCATGGATGTGTGGACTGTGCATCGCTATCGCAGCAGCGCTCAAGGTTTATCCGCTTCTCTTCATCTTGTATTTCCTCTGGAGACGGCAGTGGCGTCCTGCGATCGCAACGATCGGCTCAACCGTGCTGATCGTGATCGTTGGAGGTTTCGCGATGGGCTGGCAGCTGCTTCGCACGTATGCCCTTCAGATGCTTCCACGAACTCTGCAAGGGGAGGTACTTGATCCCTACAGTGCTCATGCCGCATCGGCAGCAGCCTTGTTTCACCGCCTCTTTCTCTTTGAGCCTTCGCTCAATCCTGCTCCGGCGTTCTCCTCTCCATCGCTTTATGCGGTCGTCTATCCGCTATGGCAGATGGCAGTCTTCCTTCCACTGCTTTGGCTCCTGTATCCAGCAGATCAAAATAACGAACGCGAACCCAGGGAGTGGGCAGCCTTTCTCTTTTCTCTTCTGTTACTGTCGCCGGTGCCCTCCAGCTATCACTTCGTCGTGATGATTCTTCCGGTTGTTCTCTTCGTCGACGCTTCCCTCCGAAGGAATAAAACTGTTCTAGCCGGCGTTGTCATTCTGTTTTATTTTCTAATCGCTATCGCTGGTGCTGTCGGTTCCATTCCCGCGCTTGGTGCCGGTTTCAATACCATCTTTGCTTTTTCCAGGCTCTGGTTCGAGATCGCTCTTTTCCTTGTTTTCCTAGCGGATCTTTTCCGCGATCGTCCCGCAGAGAGAGCGACAACCTTGTACCTTCGTTATGCTCTGCTCCTGATCTTTGCCATTTGCGGACTGGGCGGTAGCATCGCTGGCTACCGGCACCATTTCCTCGATCGGCAGCGGGAGATGGCCCGCCGCATTCTGCCTCCTGCACCTACCTTGCTTGCAGCTCTGCCGCAGCCGATCGCTGATGACAACCTCTTCGTGGCGATGGAAACAACGGGATATCGCATCGCCAGTAAGACTGGCCGAACTCAAAACAACTTTTCGCAAGCCTCCGATGAACTCTCGTTCGCTGTGGCTAAGGATTATCCACTCTTCGTTGAGCTCGCTGATGCATCGGGGTCGCGTATCGTGCGCAGCGCCGACGGATCGGTTGTAGCCGAAGATGCAGAAACACCATTTCTTTCAATGGATGGCAACCAGCTTGGGTTTCTTCGCGAAGCCAGGGGGCGGAGCAGCCTTTGGATCACTTCTCTTTCTGCGCAACCGTCTACCCCTTCTCTTGTTGCAGGAGAGGACTACGATGTGCGCGGCGCTGCGTTTCTTCGCTCCGGTAAGATTCTCTTTGTCGCAAAACGAAATGGCGTTGACGATTTCTATACCGAAGCTCAGGGAGCCACACCGCTTCCTTTCTTTTCTCCCAGCGGAGAGGTTTCAAGCTTTGCTCCCTCACCCGATGAACGCTCTCTCGTCTTTACGGAGTTGATTCACAACCGCTGGCAACTCGCTCTCCTGGATCTGTCCTCGCGTCACGTCGAGGTCCTTACCTCGACAGACTGTAACGCTTACACACCAGCCTGGTCGGCACCTTCTTCCATCGTTTACGCGACGGATTGTGGACGCGGCGTTGGACTTACAGCGCTCGCTTCGATCCAGGTTCCGCGGTCGGAGTGATCTCACAGGCACACGAGCCGTGCTCTTTTCAGGCAGGGTCTGACTGGATTGCTACTACAATCTCCGCATGCGTCTTCTGTCTGTCGCACTACTCGCTGCCAGCATCTCGCTCCATGCGCAACAAAACGCAGTTGCAGCCGACCCTGCTCCGGACAAGGCCGTTCCCGCCTCGATGATTCAGCTGTCGGTTCCTTCTCACGGAGAGCGTCTGCTGGGTGTCTTCTATCTCGCCGCGGGCCCGGGGCCACATCCCACGGCGATCGTCATGCACGGCTTCCCTGGCTATGAGCAGAATCTCGATATCGCGCAGGCAGTTCGACGCGCCGGGTGGAACGTGATGGCAGTCCACTATCGCGGCTCGTGGGGGATGAAGGGCAACTTCTCTTTCGCGCATGTGATGGAAGATGCCGATGCCGAGGTTTCGTTTCTACTGGATCCGGCGGTGGACACGAAGTATCACATCGATCCTGCGAAGATCGTCCTCATCGGTCATTCCATGGGAGGCTTCGCCGTAGCCTCGGCGGCAGCACATAACCCCCAAGTCGCCGGCGTGGTGATGATCTCTGCGTGGAATATCGCTGCTCCCTTTGCGAACCTGCCGGACGATCAGGAATCGGCCGCAGTGGCAAAGTTTGTGCAGGGGCAGACCAAAAACGATCTTGCGCCTCTTGCAGGCTGTACGGCGGAATCTCTTGGTCACGAGGTCTTTCGCCATCGCAAAGAGCTGAACTTTCTGGCGTTTGCTCCGGCGCTTGCAAGCCGACCTGTTTTGATCGTCACATCAAACGATGGTCTTGCGGAGCAGAACGATAAACTCTTTGCTGCATTGCAGAAGGCTGGAGACGGCAGGACACAGACTGTGCATTTCGCGACCGATCACTCTTACTCCGATCACAGAATCGCGTTGGAAGAGCAGATTTTGCAAAGTCTAAATTCATTAAAGAACCATTAGCTGCCTTTTCTTGAAAGCAACCGTTACGCAGACCTGTTCATCCTCTTTCTAAGAGCTAACAATCACCTCTGAGAACTGAATCCGATGATACTTGCCGCTGTTTTTTATTTTCGTCACACCTGGTTCTTCGCCGTCTTCGTCTTTTGCGGCTTCATCGTTCTGGCTAACCTCATCCATTACATTCTGTTCCGCATCCTCAAGAAAAAAGAGGAGCAGCAGATGGGAACCGGTTGGGGTGTCAAGCGCTACCTCAGCCATCCGGCGCGCGCGATCTTCTTTCTTACCTGCGCCGGAATCGTGCTCCCTCTCTTCCCCTACATTCCATCGAACTTGGACGGCACCATCCGTCAGGGCCTGCTGATGGCGATGGTCGTCTCCCTGGGTTGGTTTGCTGTCGGTTGCGTCTATGTCTTTCAGGAGTTCATGCTTCGCCGCTACGACCTGAAAGCGGCAAATAATATTCGTGCCCGCCGAGTCCATACACAGTTTCAACTCTTCCGCCGTGTACTGATCGCCTTCATCATAGTCATCACCATCGGCGGATTGTTATGGACCTTCAACGATCCGCGAATCTGGCATTACGGATCGGGCCTGCTCGCCTCGGCCGGCATCGCCTCCCTCATTCTTGCCACGGCGGCCAAATCGACCGTGTCGAACTTTCTCGCCGGGCTTCAGATCGCCTTCACCGAGCCGATCCGGATTGACGACGTGGTCGTCATCCAGGGCGAGTGGGGCCGCATCGAAGAGATCAACTCCGCCTATGTCGTCGTCAAAATCTGGGATCTCCGCCGATTGATCGTTCCACTGAGCTACTTCATTGAAAACAGCTTCCAGAACTGGACCCGCGAATCCTCAGACATTCTCGGAACCTCATTCCTTTATGTGGATTACACCATTCCAGTGGAAGAGCTGCGAACTGAGTTGAATCGTGTTGTGTCTGCTTCGCCGTTGTGGGACGGCAACGTCTGCGGCCTGCAGGTCACGAATCTTTCGGAGCGCACAATGGAGCTTCGTTGCCTGATGAGCTCTCCCAACTCGAGCCAGAACTTCGACCTTCGCTGCATTGTCCGCGAGCAGATGATCGCCTACATCCAGAAGAACTATCCCCACGCGTTTCCCACGACTCGTTTTGCAGCGATCTCCGAGATTCCGGTCGGCCTGCAGTCTTCCAATGGAGAAGGGGAGGCTTCGTTTGCTGCCGCAGGCTCTGCTTCGTCCCGCGACCGTTAGCCACTATCCCGTGACGGTGTACAGCGGAGCGAACTCCGGTACACCGGCCATCCTGCCAGCCATCCATCGCAGTACATAGACCTGCACCGGATCGGTCAAAGCATGCGTCAGGCCATTGGGAATCACCTCCATAATGGCGTGGGCCGAGAGATCGCGATAGTAGTCGATGTCAACTTCAAGCGTGACGCAGTCGGTATCTCCAATCCGCTTCACATCGTTCTCATGGAAGGTCAGCTGTACATTCGCCTCTCCAAATCGCACCTGTTTCCACGAGTGCGTTGCCCCCGGATGCAGAAGCCCCGGTGCTGGTTCCTCGGCAAACTGCTTCAAACTTGCCCCAATCCGTACCTGATCGATCAATCCCCGGTCGCACCAGCTGAAAAACCGATCCTGCGCGGGCTTGAAGTCTCCATCCCATCGAGCCTGGCGAATGTATTGAAGCGGTGTTTCCTGAGAAAGCGGAATCTGTCCCAATGCTTCAGTCAGATTCAGAAGGCACGCTAACGACTTCTCTGAGGCATCCAGCAACCTCTCGTATCTCGCCTCGCACGCAGCGTCGTCCAGATCGCCTCCCAGAAAGGGATACTTCTGCTTCGCAGCATCCCACCGAGCATTCACGAAGCTGAAGCCTGAGGCCTTGGGCACCAGCATCACATCGAGGGTTCGAAGGTAAGTGTCGGACAGCTTCACAGGATAGAAACCTGCATCCTTGTACCCATCCGCGGAGACCAAAACAGTGTAGTTGTCTCCAAAGTTATTGAAGAAGGGCAGCGAAAACATGATGTCGCTCTGGGAAAACTCCTGACACACGCGTTGCTGCTGGTTTCCATCCACAATTCGCACCAGAAAGCTCTTCGGTGCTGCAAATAATTCACGGCTGCCATCGAAGATACGCAGTCGAAGCTGGCTCATCGTTCGGTATACCTCTTCCAGATTTTCCCGGGGAAAGCGGCAGTATCGCATCAAAGTCATGAGAAGCGATATGAAAATCCGTGCGGCTGAGACCGCGCATACCCCACTGTCTCAAGAGCCGCGCAGACGCTACACTTGATACCGATATGGACCTCAACCAGCTCAATGATCACTTTGGCATTCCCGGCGTCCTGCACTTCGACCAGCACGGCGAGCTCACCTGCGCCCAGGTCACCGCGCCTTCCGCAAGCGCCACCGTCTACCTGCAGGGAGCCCACATCACACACTGGCAGCCCGCCGGGCAACAGCCCGTGCTCTTTCTCAGCCAGAAGAGCGATTTCCTCCCCGGCAAGCCAATCCGCGGTGGCGTTCCCATCGCCTTCCCCTGGTTTGCCACCGACTCAAAGAACGATCGCTATCAGGGCAAGCCCGGTCCTTCTCATGGATTTGCCCGCATTCAGGATTGGTCTCTAAGCTTCGCCGCTCTCTCCGGCGACAGCCTTCATCTCGCTTTCACGCTCGGCCCTACCGAGCTGAGCCGCCAGCTAGGTTTCGACCACTTCCGCCTTGCCTTCGAGCTCATCATCGGCAGCAGCCTCACCATGCGTCTCGCCGTCGCTAACGATGCCAAAACTCCCCTCGTCTTTGAAGAGGCTCTGCATACATATTTCTCCGTTGGCGATGCACGCAAGATCTCCATCACTGGCCTGGAACCCACGGGCTATATCGACAAGACCGACAACTTCCGGGCCAAACCCGCAGCTCACGCTCCGCTTGTGCTCACAGGATTCACCGATCGCGTCTATCCCGACACAGCGGCGACCTGCGCAATTCATGACACGGTGGAACAGCGCACCATCACCATCGAAAAACAGCACTCCAACACCACCGTCGTCTTCAATCCGTGGAAGGAGCTACCCGACATGGGTCCCGACGAGTGGCAGGGGATGGTCTGCGTGGAGACTGTCAATTCCGCGACCAATACCGTTACCCTTGCACCACAATCGACGCACATTATGCAATCGCACATTACTCTTTCGACTTTCGAGAAGGAGCGCAGCTGAAAGATGCTGATTCTCGCCTCCTCCTCACCGCGCCGCAGCCAACTTCTTAAGCTGGCTGATCTTGAGTTCACCGTCGATGCCGCCGATATCGACGAACAGGTTCAACCCGATGAAGCGCCGGCGAAGTACGTACAGCGTCTCGCGCTCGAGAAGGCCCAGGCTGTCTGGGACCGGCACAAGGCGGATGCTGACGGTGACCTGATCGTTCTGGGAGCCGACACTACCGTCGTCTGCGACGGTAGTATCCTCGGCAAACCCGCCAACATCGCCGATGCTCGGCGCATGCTCGAGATGCTTGCAGGACGTACGCATCAGGTCCTCACCGGCATTGCCGCTGTCTCACGTCGAGGCCTCTTCAGCGACATCGATATCACGCAGGTATTCTTCGATCTCATCGACGAGGAAGAGCTCGCCCACTACCTTGCCAGCTGCGAGCCCATGGACAAGGCGGGAGCCTACGGCATTCAGGGCTACGCTGCGCGCTGGATTCCCCGCATCGAAGGCTGCTTCTTCAACGTGATGGGGCTTCCCCTTGCGCGAACGATGGCACTCCTCGCCCGGGCCCGTGAGGGACGCAACGAGGCGCAGCCGCCAGCTTCACGTCTGGCATCACTCTAACAATCAAAATTGCTATGCGTTTCGGTTACGGCTTAACTGGCTCGCCAGCGGCGTCGGGCTGACGTCTTTCTCACCCTGCGCAAGCCGTCGGAAAGCGCTATAGACGAATGAACCCAAGTACCACCCGTCCATGTACTTGTAGGGCGTCTCCCCTGTTGTGTAGTGTCCGCACGGCAATACCTTTGAGACGTGATCGATCCCCAGGCGGTTGAAGTTTGCCAGCACATCCAGCGAAAACTTGCGAATAAATGTCAGATCGTAGGTGGCATGCACCACCAGCACACGCTTCGGATGCGCCGCAAACCGGTCCATATACGACATCGGACTGATCGAAGTGAAGATCTTCCTTACATCCTCCTGCGACAACCCCTCGTCCTCGAACGACTCTCGAATATGCCGCGTGCTCTGGCCGGTCCACACCACATCTCCAAACCACGTAGAGGCATGATTGAAAGCGCAGACACGCAGGCGCGGATCGAACGCCGCGGCAATAAAGGCATAGCAGCTTCCCAGGCTCGTTCCCAGCACGCCGAACTGCTCGTAACCCTGCTGCTCCAGCCAGTCGATGCAGCTGCGGATATCTACCACGGCCTGCCGGCATGCGGCGATCGTGCGTCCGATGTTTGAGCTAACGGCATAGTCCGAGCGCTCCAGCTCCGCCGGCCGCCGGATATCGTGATACGGCTTCGACAACCGCAGCGCGGAGATGCCGAACCGGTTGAACAGCGTGCACAGAGCGTTGTGGCTGAAGGCATCGGCATTCCACTGCGGCATCACAATCATCGCCTGCTTCGGCTTGCCGACCTGCTTCTCTGCAGGTGCCGGATACCAGCGAGCATTCACGATGTCGTTCTCCGGATACTGCGTACTTACGGGCGAGGTAAAGCGCAGGAACTCAGCCTTGGACAGCTCGCCCGATTCCGCCTGCCGCCTCATCTCCGCATCCTGCTCCAGAGTTTCCGGCCGGACATTGGTGGGGAAAAGTTCCGGATGTCGATGCTCCAACCGGAAGTCGGTCGGGGTCTCGTATCCAAAAAAGGCATCCGCCTGCCCTACGATTCTGTCGTTGAGCCGTTTCATGCGCTCAAACCCCGTCGAGCCTGCGTGTTCTTCCAGCCGAATAAAATCGCTCAGCCAGTCCTCTCCCCACTCCAGCGGCCTGACAATACGATTCGTGTCGCGTGTGGTCAACGCCGTCTCCCAGGCGTACATCCACGTCGCGTAGAGCTTTCCCAGCATGTCTTCAGTTTACCAAGCGGCGAGCCTCTTCTCTGACCTCACAACTCTGCCTGCACCATGCATACTCGCCCGATGATGTAGTCTCCCGGAGATTCGTTCTCCGCCAGAGGAAGTAGCTGGACCGGCATCTCACGCACATAGGGCCGCAAAATCAGGTGCCGGTCGTCATAGTCCACATGACGCAGCATCAGCATGGGTCCAAAACGAACTGCGAAGATACTCGCCTGGCCCGCCCTGTACGGCGCCAGCGAATTGTAGTGACGATCCAGCACCACAATTGCCCCCGAAGGAAGCAGAGGCCCCATCGCTGCCGTCTGCTGGGCATTGGTACGAACCGCCAGAAAACGTTGCCAGTGAGTGCGTCGCGCCGCCGGGCGCGCCCGATGCTCCTGCAGCCGCGCGGTTGAGACGGGTAAGGTTTCAATCACCGCAGCCGGAGCGATCGAGACATCATCCATCGCAGACGACGGCGACACCACCGGTACCATCTCCACCGGATCGGTTAAGACAGGACTCTCTCCCGCCTCGGCTCCAGCCATCATCTCCAACGGAAGAATCTGTTCGATCTTCAGATCCTGTGCCGCCAGCACGCGGTCCAGCCCCTCAAGCGAAAGTGCCCGCTTGCGGTTTAGGAAGTTTGAGATATGGGCCTGTTGAAAGCCTGCCTGATGGGCCAGGCGGCTGCCGGTCAGTGCTCCACGCTCAATACGGCGTACGAGCTCCAGGCGAACAAGTTCGTGAAGGTCTTGGAAGTTCATTCTCTCTCAGTTTCTGTCGACGGCGGATATCTTTCCGCAAGACGAAGATTAGGCGAA
>DATJJJ010000048.1:0-20017 GCA_035492215.1 Edaphobacter sp.
GCGTTAAGCAAATCTTGGAACGCAGGCTACCCGCTTTTGAACAGGCTTGTTTTTGCACAACTCGAGTCACTTTCAGAAGAGACATTTCAACAACTGCTTTTCCGATTCTTGAGCGACGGCTATTTGTTGCGGGCAGATCACAAAAAAATAGAAAGAATCTATCAATTATGTAAAGCAAGCGGGGATCCATCGAAACTAATCCTTAAGCTGATAGAGCTCCTGGAGAAATGTGTACACAATGCATTTCATTATGAAGTACAAAAATTTGCTGAGGGAATAAATGAACCTGCTTTGTTCGACTTGTGTTTAGAACGCTTAAAATTTATCGAAGCACTAATGAGTAATGCTGAGAATCTGGGGGTTGAAGTCGTTCACTGAAGGACGGGTGGCCCACATCTGACCGAACCACCACTTTGGGTGCCCCATCTTCGACGCGAAGCGGATAAGGTGGGCAATTTTCGCGGCAGCGAAAATCCCAACACTCTCCACACCCTCAACAACGGATTGTGCTCCGTACGATAACCCACCTTAGGCGCGATAAAACCGCGCCGAAGATGGGGCACCCAAATCTCAAATTCAATCAACATTCGGAACACAGTAAAATCCACCCATGCCGCTGGGCCTCAAACGGTATCAAAAAGAAGGCGACGATCACTTCATCACCTTCAGTTGTCACCACCGAGAACCCTACCTCAACACCCCACACGCGAGAGACATCTTCCTCGATTCCCTCGAACTCACCCGCCAGCGCTACAACTTCGACGTCCTCGGATACGTCGTCATGCCCGAACACATCCATCTCCTCATCGGAGAACCCGAAGACCGTGAGATCCCTTTATCCAAGGCCCTCCAGTCTCTCAAACTCTCCGTCTCAAAACGCCTCATCCAAAGACCCTTCTGGCAGACCCGCTACTACGACTTCAACGTCCTCACCCGAGACAAGCGAGTCGAAAAGCTGAAGTACATGCACCGTAATCCGGTCACGCGAAAACTCGTCCAGCAACCCGAAGACTGGCCATGGTCCAGCTACCGCCACTATCTGCTGAACGAATCGACGCCAGTTCAAATCACAACATCCATCTGACCGATCCCACAACACTCGGGTGCCCCATCTTCGACGCGAAACGGATAAGGTGGGCACTTTTCGGCGGATGGCCCACACATAAAATCCAACCACAAAATCGGGTGCCCCATTCTCCCGAAGGCCGGAGTGAAGGCGAAGCCGAAACGACGGAACGGATCGGGAGGGCGGCTCGACCAGATCAAGCCACAATCGCTCTCCCATCCATTCTCAAACCGAAAGTCGCATCCACCCGGCACTCCACAAACCCCAACAAGGACGCACCCAAAAGCCCTTTCCCACACCGGAAAACTTGACACTCCCTGCTAGCCTTAAATCAAAGACACCAGAAAGCCCGGCGAACCGCCGGGCTTTCCTCTTTAGCCGTCCCCTGACACACCAGGTCCGGACCTAACTCATATCTTCTGAAGACTTTGCGCAAAAACGATACCAGGGGGGAGCCGCGAAACGGCAGAACGAAGCCATCGAAGCCGCAACGACGGACTCCCCTCACCCGGCGTCAATCAAGCTACCGATTCAAATCATGCAAAGTCTCAGCCGCCGCCGTCCCAACCTCTCCGGCCACATCCTTCACCTTGCCCGCGACCCGGTCCAGCGTGCCCTCGGCCTCAAGGTTCGGATCTTCGACAAACCGCCCGAAGCCCTCCTTCACCGCTCCAGCCGCCTTGGCCACCTTGCCCTCCGCCCGCTGCTTCAAACCCCAGCCGAAGGTCTTACGAGCCGCGCGGTCCACACCGTCATATCCGGTCTCATACTCCAGCCCGCTCTCGCTGTTCAAAATCAAAACCGCGATCGCCGCCCCGATCGCACCGCCTGCCAGTAACAAACCCAATCCACCTCGCATAGAGCACCTCCACCCCATAAGATGCAGATCGAGCCGAAGACACCTGAAATCCGGCAAAAGCCTCTCTATTCAATCCGCAGGGGCAGAACTTATCTTGCAACCAATCGCGAAGGTGACGACCTACTTCTCTACCGAACTCACCGAGTCGTAACGCGGATCCCCCGTATAGAGCGCATTCAACGGAAGCCGTTTCCCTCTCGGCACCTTCGCCTCCACCGTCGCCACCCCATCCTCCAGCGGCCCCTCCACAAACACATTCCACCCATGCAGAAAATTCACCTTCCCCGTCGGAACCGGCATCCCCACCTGCCCCTTCACCACCGCACGCAGCCGCACGACCGAGCCCGCACGCGCACTCACCGGTTCATAACTGAACTGAATCCTCGGCCGTAGCTTCGCCTGAGAATACAAACCATTCGCACCATTCAGCGCACGATGCAACGGCAGATTCCCGACTCCATGCTGCAGCGCCAGCAACACCGAACCGCAAAACATCACCGACACAAATCCGCCCCACACCAGAAAGCGACTCTCCATCGCCTTAACCTCGAGACATGCGAACGAAGGAACTCCCGCACCGCGCTCCGCCGCCGCCACTGCACCCACCACCGCAGCCTCGTGATACCCACGAATCCGAATCGCTCCAAGATCCCACAGCAGATCCATCCACAGCCGCGAACGTCCGAGCCATCCGCGCTCATCCGCCATCCGATCCCGAAACAGCTGCACCGCCTCCTCGCCATAGCTCTCGCGAAACCGCCCCGGATAAAGCCGCAGCAACGTACGAGAGATTCGCTCAGACATACTCGCCCTCCAGAAGCCTCTTCTTCGCCCGCGCCATCTGCACCAGCTCCTCCAACCGATCCACCTCATCCCGCACGCATCGCCGCCCCACCGAAGTCAGACGATAAAAACGCCGCCGCTCCTCACTCTCACCCTCGATCTCTTCAATGCATCCCGCTTCCAGCAAACTCTGAATCGAGCTGTACAAAGTCCCCGGACCCAGCCGCATCTTCCCCGCCGTCTGCTCCACGACGCGTCGCATAATCCCGTAGCCGTGCGAATCCCCATCCACCAAAGCCAGCAGGATCTGGAAAGCAGCCGAAGGTAAAGGGTCGAGTATCTTTTTAGGCATAATCGATGATCGATATATCGATTAACGACTATAACCCCATCCCTTCTTCTTTGACAAGCCAGTACAATTCCTCCATCTTTGCTGAGCAAAGAACGCGATCGAGGAGGTCCGCCATGACCACCACCCCAGACTCCCAGCCCGAAAAGCCCGGACTCAAGCAACGTGTCGCCCACGAACTCAAGGACTACTTCGCCATCTCTGCCTACCTCGCTGTCCTCTTCTGCGCCATCGCCGCCTACACCATGCTTCTGGCGCGCCACTTCGACGACACCAGCCCGCTCAACTTTACCTTCGCCCTCATCAACGCCCTGGTCATCGGCAAGATCATTCTCATCGGCCAGATGTTTCACCTCGGGCACCGCACCGAAACCCTTCCGCTCTACCAATCCGCGCTGATCAAATCTTTTCTCTTCGGCGTCCTCATCTTTCTCTTCCATCTTGTCGAAGAGTTCATCAAACGCCTTATCCATCACGAGCCTGCCGGCAGCGCCCTTCAACGCCTCGACCTCGAACAGCTTGCAGCACGTTCCATCATCATCCTGATCGCCCTCGTTCCTCTCTTTGCCTTCCGAGAGCTCAGTCGCGTCCTCGGCGAATCTCGCCTCCACGACCTTTTCACGCAGCGTTCCCAGCTAAAAAATTCTTGATCTCCTGCCTTCCCGCGGCGTACTCTGTCCCGCAATCCGGGCCCCGTTCCACGACATTTCACCAGTAGGAGGTCTTCTCCATGAAGATCTGCATCTTGGTCTCTTCTGTCGGACTCGCACGGCGTCCTCGCTCTCACCTACACGACACACGTCCAGACCATCTCCATCCGCGGCCACTTCAAAAAGGGCTGGGGAGACAGCGACAAAACGCCAGAATCTGCGACTGGAACGTCACCCCGAATTTTGCACCTTCGAACAACACTCGACTTCCCTCCCTCGAAGAAATATCCGTTCACCTCGACGAGCCTCAATAACGGGATCCTCCCTGCTCGCCGTGGTCGGGAGCCGCGGCGAGCAGAGAGGAGTTTTTCGTCGGCACAGGCCGAGCCCTCAGCAAGAAGTAAAAATCGAGTAGTTTTTAGAATTTTGCGGAGCCCTCTTCCGCTGCAAATCCTTTTGCGCAACGCGCAAAACCCAGCAAAGACGCACCCTTCAGCCCTTTTCCAGGCTCTGTTTCTTGACACGGTCTGCTAGCCTTAAATCAGGAGCAGAAAAAAGAAGCCCCGGCCATCGCCGGGCTTTTTCGTTTAAGGCCTGAGTTCCGGTGGTCCGGACTCAGGTCTTTTCTTTTGAAGATTTTGCACCCGATCGATCCCCGGGGGAGGAGCCCACCTTGAACACGTCCAGCACCGCCGAAACCACGCAGACGATCCGTATCCCGCAGCAATCCATTCCCGCATCGCTACGCTGCCGCCACATCCATTCAGAGGGCCGCCGATGCGGCAGCCCCTCTCTGCGCGGAGAGAGCTACTGCTATCACCACCACCAGACCCGCCGCCCCGTCGCCAATCTCCACCATCGCCGCGCCCGTCAGGCCGCCTTCACTCTCCCGGCCCCCAACTCACGCCCCGAGATTCAGCAGGCCATCGGCTCCATCATGCTCCGCCTCGCCGTCAACGACATCGACACACGCCGCGCCGGGCTCCTTCTCTACGCCCTCCAGATCGCCCAAACCAATCTCACCGAACATCAGCGCCTGCAGACCAAACCCCAGCCACAATCCGCGACCTCTCCAGCCACCCAACATCAACCGGCACCGGCCCCACAGCAACCCGAACCCGCAAACCCCAAACAGTGTCCTCCGGAGCAGAATGAAGCGCAGGCGAACGATTCGCGGTTAGCCCAACCCAGCAATCTCAATCATCAACACGAAAGTTGTCCTCCTGAGCGAAGCGAAGCGCAGTCGAAGGATCTGCAGCTCAACCACGATCCAGAAACCGCCTCGGAAACCCCACGCATCCACTACGGCACCGGCCCTACCCCGGATCTCGACCACCCCAGCACTACCGTGCCGCAAAACTCCATCGACTTCACGCCGCCACCGCCGCTGTGGCGCCGCCTCTCGCCCGCCGTTGGAGCCGCTCTCCTCGATGCCTTCTGCCGTCAGGCTACTGGCCACTCCGAGCCGAGCGAAGATCCGCTTCCAGCATCTTCGCCAGATCGTTCGCCAGGTCCACGCCCCGAGGGTCCGTATATGTCCCCAGCTGCCCCTTCAGCTCCGCATCCGTCTTCCGCGACTGATCCGTGCATGGAGTAGCGGTCACATACGAAGCCGTGTACCCGATAATCCGCTTGCCCAGCGTCTGCTCCTGAATCACCACATGCAGAGCGCGGTCCGCCTGTGCCGGCGAATTCACCAGCGCCACATCGCCCAGAGCATTCAACGCCTGCTGAATCTCCGTCGACCGCTGCCCCGAGGCATCGTCCCCGGAGACCGTAAGCAGCACCTGCGCTTTGCCTCCTGTCGCGAGCACTGGGCAGGTCAACACATGTTTCTTCGCATCTCCATAGAGATTGTTCTTGGCCACGTTCACCAGAGCATCCAGCTGAACCTTCGACAAACGATTCAAACCGACCATCGTGAAGCTGCCCTGGTCCACTCCCAGGTACTGCTGTACCTCCGGCGTCCACGCTGCCACGCCTGCCGCTGCCTTCGTCGTCGGCTTCGCGCTCTTGGCCCGGTGATTCGTCGTCGTCGCCTGGGTTTGGGCAGGCAGCGCCTGGCTCGAGCAAAGCGAAACTCCAACGATCAACAAAAACAGACGGTTCCTCATCGATTCTGACTCCAGAAATTTGAACTTGATCTGCCCCAAAACCAGGCACGAAGGAAAACACTCAGAAGAGAAAGGCCAGCAAAACGACCGACGCGGCTATACTGCAACCTCGGCCCTGTTATCACGCTCCATCGTCTCCCGGCCGTTGTCAAGTCCGGATATTCATATCCTTATGACGACCTCCACCACAAAAGCGCATCCTCTTCTCACTCTCCGCGAACACATCACCGCGCTCGAAGCAGCCGTCACCCTCTGTCTCGCCGATCCGTCCGCCAAGCCGGTGCACCGGCTCCGCACCACCACCCGCCGCATCGAAGGCCAGCTCGCCATGCTCTCGGTGCTGCCCGGAATTCCCCGTCATAAAAAAGAAGCGGGAGAAGCACGAAAGGTCCTGAAGAAGCTGCGGCGGGCCGGCGGAGTGGTCCGCGATCTCGACGTCCAGATCCATCTGATCGAAGGGATCGTGGCCGGAAGACGGCTCCGTCAGCTCAAGGATGACTCTGCAAAGCTTTGCAAGGATCTTGAAGAAGAACGAAAGCAGGCAGCACAAAAGCTCGCCAGGATTCTTAAGAAAAAGCAGAAGGATCTTGCTCTCACTCTCGTCGATCTTCTCAACGCACTCAAAGCCTCGGAGAACTATTCTCTGCCTGCAACGGAGCTGGTCTCTATCACGCAAAGCTGGTTCAGCAACAATGTCCCTCCTGAGCCGAAAGACAGCCTGGAAAACCCGGAGTATCTGCACGGCGTCCGCAAGGTGGCCAAGCTCGCCCGTTACATCGCGGAAAACGCTCCGAAGCAGGCCCGAACGCCACGTCGTCTCGCCGCCTCGTTCGAGACGCTGCAGGAGAGTGGAGGACAGTGGCATGACTGGATGGTGCTTGCAGAAATCGCGAAGAAAAAGCTTGGCGGCTCCTCTCCTCTGACGAAGGCTTTAGAGCGGCACAACGTGGCCTCGCTCAGAGCCTATCGAAAACATCTGCGCGAGATGCTCTAGAGAAGCGGGAAACAGCAGGAACTCAATCCGCAGGGACAGTGACGCCGGAACGCTTTGCGCGAGCTTTTCTTCGCATCGCAACCAACTTGCGCTTCGCCTTGTGAAGAAGGATACGAGCCCAGGCATAATCGCGCGCCAGAATGATCAGCCCCGCGATCGCGAGAGGGATGCCCGGAATGACAGGCAAAATACAACCGGCAATTCCGGCAAGCAACAGGAACCATCCTCCCAGCCGCCGGATCAAGCTGCTCCGCGCTATCTGCTCCGCGTCCATACGGCTTTAGACGCGAATTTAGCCGGAAATCTTCGGCATTTCGTCACTGGATCGGAGCATCTTCCGGCATAACCGCTCCCGCACGGATCCATCGTTCGATGGTTGCGATATCCGCATCCGACAGCCTGCGGCCCTTCGAAGGCATGGGTTTCGCCGGGGGTTCATGCCGGATACCTTTGACAAGAAGGCTCTTGGCCGGATCGCCAGGAAGGACCACGACGCCATCCTTGCCCCCCTTCATCAGGGCGGCGCGGGTCGACATGCTGAGTCCACCGCGGCGGTTCATCCCCGCATGACAGCGATAACAACTCGATCGAAAGATAGGCTGAACCCGACTGGTATAAAACTCCGGCCTGGCCGCTTCGCTATCTTCGGAGGCATGAACAACGCTCGTCCTTACGCTCCACCCAAACGCTAACGCAATCGCGATCGCCGCGACGCTCCACGGCGTCCTGCGCATTCTGCCCTCCCATTAACTGAAAAGTATACGGAACCCTCTTGATCACTTCCATAAGGGCAGTTCCGTCGATAGGGTAGGAGTTGCTCTGGCGTTCCGCGCCCCTCCGATTTTTTAGGATGCGTTTGAACGCCCCCATCGTCGCTCTTTTGGTTTGCGTGTGCCTTCTGCCAGGTCACGCCGCGTTCGCCGCCGTTGCGCGGTCCACGCATCACTCTGCCTCGCATAAGACCGCTTCAAAGTCCTCCACACAGAAGCGAGCACAAAGCAAAGCAACCGCGGTCAAAGCTACCTCAACCACCAGACCTGCTCGTTCGAAGGCTGTCGCTTCGACCTCGAAGAAACACGTCTCCCTCAAGCAAGTGCATGCCTCCGCAACGTCCCGGCGTAAAGCAAGCTCCGAGGACTTCGTAAGAGCCGCGAAGACGACAACGCGACACAGCCGATCGTCTGCACGACAACTCGCAGCCGAAGACGTTCATGCCGACTCGCAGAGCCCCGTCGCGGAGGTTCAGGAGCCGACAGAATCCATCGAGCTTGCCGCGACGCACGCATCCGAGGATCTCGCAACACCGGTGATCCTGCCGACCCTGTATAACAAGCGCGGACGTCTGATCGTTCCGCCGCCGCTCAAGGGCTCGCACGAGATTCTGGTTCACCAGAATCTCGTTGCAGACCGCGATGGACTGGACCGGATTCAGGATGATAACGACCTCGAACGGATGAGGCTGCAGCGACTGCTGATCGGAATCCCTGAAAGCAAAACTCTCGCTGTGGATGATCGCCTGCCGTCGAACCGGCGCTACTGCCGTCCGTGGACAGCGCAGTTTTTAGCAACCCTGGCTCACGCCCACTATGCACGTTTCCACAAACCGCTCCAGGTGAACTCTGCCGTTCGCACGGTTGAGTTTCAGCAGCACCTGATCCATGTGAATGGAAACGCTGCCCCAGCCGAAGGCGAGACTGCTTCTCCTCACCTGACCGGACAGGCCATCGATATCGCAAAGCACGGGCTCTCCCTGACTGAGATCGCCTGGTTGCGCGGCTATCTGCTCCCGCTGATTCAGCAGGGCAGAATCGATGTCGAAGAGGAGTTTCAGCAGGCCTGCTTCCACATCAGCGTCTATAAGAGATACACGCCCTCGCACGAAGCTCCGCGACGCAGCATCGCTGCATCCCATCACAGCGGCACAAGCGCCCTGGCTGCAGCTATCCAGTAGCTTGGCTTCCAGGCTGACGGGTTAAGCGAGCCTTTCGGTTCGTCCGCTCTTCCAGCTGCGAAAGGCTGCATCCAGAACCTGCATGTTTCGCACACCGTCCTCACCGGTTGCGGCGAATTCTTCCTCGCCACGCATAGCCCGAGCAAAGCTATCGAGCATCCGAACGTAGCCATCTGCGTTGTTGAGAGTCTTCGTCTCTATAACGTCACCGCCACGACGCAACACGATGTCGATGGGCCGATCGACGGTAAGACCGTTTTCCGCGATGAAGACACCATCGCTTCCGGTGATCTCAAGCAGAGTGCGGTAAGGAGAGCGAGCACTGACGGAGACACTGGCCAACACATCCCCGGTCATCTGCATCTGGACGATCGCTTTGGCCTCGACCGCATCTTCGGGCTTTTCCTTACTCGCAAACGTATTTACGCTCTCGACATCTTCTCCAAGCACGTAGCGCAGAGCATCGATGCAGTGAACTCCAACATCGCCGATCGGTCCGCCGCAGGCAACCGTGGGATCCATGATCCACTTGCGCGGTGCGCGGCTTGCTAAATAGTTGAACTCGGCCCGAGCAAATTGCGGACGTCCGATGGTTCCGGAGCGAATCTGGTCGCGAAACCACTCGACACTGTGGTTATAGCGGAAGTTCTGCGCGACTCCGTAGAGCACGCCCGCCACGCGGGCAGCATCGGCCATCTCGCGTGCCTCCGCAGCGTTCATCGCCACAGGCTTCTCGCACAGGACTGCTTTGCCCTGGCGCACGGCCATCAAGGTATCGGTGCAATGCATGGCGTCAGGTGAGGTTACAAAGACGGCATCAACCTCAGGGGAAGCGCAGAGTTCCTCTAGCGTTGCGAAGCAATGAGGAATTTTGTGCTCAGCGCAGTTTTGCTTTGCGGCCTCCTGATCGCGACGCCACATCCCCACCAACTGGGTCTGTTTCGATTTCGCAAATGCAGGAAGTAGCCGACGAACAGCATGGAGCCCAAACCCAAGAATGGCAAAACGCACCGGTGCGCTCATAAAAACGTCTCCTGATTCTGTTGAAGCGGCCTCACCAAAAGGTGAGGCCGCTAGGGTTGATGATCGACGTTCCCCGTTAAGGGTGTGTTATCGACTAGTGCATCTCGTTTTTGAAGATCTGTTCGGCGTAGAAGTTCTCTACCTTGGCCTGATCGCGCAACATCTCGAAGTAGGCACTCTTGAGCAGCTGCGACCGGCCGTCGTGGAGCTGCTGCCGGATAGCCTGCTGCACGCGCGGATCGCTGAGTTCACGCTGACCTGCGGGCTCGCGGGAGATGACCTTGTAGATGACGTATCCCGCGGGCTTTCCGGAGCGGGGGTCCACCACGGGAAGAATGTCGGTAATCTGACCGGCCTTCAGCTTCAAGATGGCGTTGTAAACGAGCGGGTCCGCCTTCAGCTGAGACTCGGGAACGAATCCTATATCGCCACCGCTCGAGGAGGTCTCGGGAGATTCGGAGAAGTTCATGGCCAAAGCACCGAAGTCCTCACCGCTATCCAGACGATTCTTGAGGGCCTGAACCTTCTTGCGCGCGTCGGCGTCGTTGGTCGCTTTGCTGTTCTGCAGATTGCCGGGCTGAGCAGAGGGCGTATCCGTCACCTGAATCTGGGCCAAGTGATACTGGGTCTCCAGCAGATTGAACTCGGCCTTGTGCGCGTTGTAGTAGTTGGTCACATCCGCGTCGGTGACGTTGATCTTGGAATCAATCTCCTTGGAGAGAAGCTTATTGATGGTCAACGAGCGACGGATCTCGCGCTTGAGATCTTCAAGGGTGTGGTTGCTGGCCTTCAGCTTCTCGTTGAACTGATCTTCGCTATAAGGAGCCTTCATCTCGGCCAGCTTAGCGTCCACCTCTTCGTTGGTGGCCGTAAGATTCATCTTGGCCGCCCGCTGCTCGATGATCTCGTTGTTGATCAACTGTTGCAGCACGTTCAGGCGAAGCGATTCGGCCTGTTCGGTCGTAGGCTTCTGCGGTTGCTGCTGCGCCTCTCCGAGCTGGGCCTGATTGGCTTTGTCCAGCTCAGTCTTCATGATGGCCTTGCCGTTGACGGTGGCCATGACATCAGCGTTATGGGTATGGTTGCAGCCGGCAAGAGTGGCAGCTACAACAACCAGCGCGACGGGGCACGATGCATATCTAAAACGACGCATCGAGTTTTTCGCCACGGTTGTACTGAACACATTCCTCACTCGCAAACTCTCCTCAATCTTCTGTTTACTGCCTTGCTCCAGAGCTCGAAGGGTTGCTGTCCTTAGCGTCGGACGGTGCATCCTTCGGTTCCATATGCACAGGGGGTGGCGGCATCTCGCCTGCAGCGACAAGCGCGTTATCGATCATATGGTACAGATATTCGATCGGAAGGGCTCCCTCAAAGAGTTCGCCGTTGACGTAAAGTGCGGGCGTGGCACTGACGCCAAGCTTGGTTCCAAGGTCGAGGGACGCCTTAATCGCGGTATCGTCCTGCTTCTGGATGCAGGCATTCAACGTGGCCTCGTTCACCTTCTGACGCTTCCCTTCGTCGCGGGTGTAGGTGTCGAGGTTCTCATTGGCCTTGGCCAGCGTCTTCTCGGCTCCGCCCATCTCGGCGGCGTGTGCATGAATGTAATCGACCAGATTCCAGTAGCCGGTGGGGCTCTCCGCAGCCAGGCAGTTGACATCGACCGCAGCGCGCATGGCCCAGGGGTGTATATCGAGCGGGAAGTCGCGATAGACGATGCGCACCTGATTCTTGTAACGCTCGGTGAGCGCCGGAAAGATCTGTGCGTGCATCTTTGCGCAGAAGGGGCACTCGAGATCATCGAAGCCAACGATCACTACCGGAGCGTTCGTCGGTCCGCCACGAGCCGGGCGGCCTTCATCGTTAACAAGGGTCTTGGGATCTTTGCTGATATCGAACTTATTGAACTGCGCGAGAGTCTTGCCGTCGGTCGACAGCAGGAAGGTCATCGGCTTGGTCATTTTCCCATCGGCTGAAAAGACCACCATAATCTCGTCGAAGCCGGGAATGTCGCTCTTGGTCCGTGATCCGACGATGACGTCGTAGTTCGGAGGAAGGCTGGTCCTGGTGCGGATGAGGATCTCGACGCGACGTGCAAGCTCCGGCGACAGCTTTCCCCCCGCAGAAGAGCCCTGCGCGTGACAGCCGACCGTGGCCAGCATCAGGACAAAGAGAAGGGGACGAACCAGACGGGCTGCACTCAACACAATACCCTCGATTATCTCACGCAAGCTGGGGAGACCTTCGAATTTGGCCTTAGAAGAGCCGCTCGGCCCGGCGGAGATTGCCTGCGGTACCGATATTGGCCAGGGTGAAGTTGAAGCGGTAGGCATTCTCGTTTCGGACCTGACCGAGTTCGTACTTGCGGTACTCAACACTCAGACCGCAGCAGTCCCAGTTGTACTGCACCTGCAGGGCTCCATACTGCACTTCGGTGCGATTCAGGTCGAGGCCAACGTTCGCGGCCACGCCAAATCCTTTCTTGGTCGGGCCACCATATCCCAGCAGCACTCTCAGCTGGGTGAAGTCCGAGACCGCCGAGGAGAAGCCGGCGATATTGAAGCGCCCCGGGGCGTTCAGGCGGGCGTAGCTCAGGCCGGAGAAGACCTGCCCTTCGTGAAAGTTCACCAGAAGATTGTTGCTGGTGAACTTCTTAGCCCCGGTATCCACGTCAAAGTCCCACTCCACGTCAAAGTGATCGGAGGTCTTCCAGCGGAGACGCGAGATCAGGGGCGAGATCTCACGAGGCTCGGTGAGGAAGGCGACGCCGGAGAGGTCGAGGGTGGTCTGGAAGATGTTTCGGCTTCCCGTCACCACGGCTCCGCCGAAGTTGGCGTCGAGGAAGTACTTCTGGGTAAGCCGCCAGCTCAGAAGCTCACGGCTGCCGCAGGTCGGATGGTCACTGGGATATCCGGGATCGGAGGTGGCATTGCTGGTAACCCCGCCCATAACTCCCGCGGCGGCGGCCCCGGTCCAGGCAGCACTGCCAAGAGCGTTATCGTTCTGTTCGGGGCAAGACTCATTCGGTTTTCGACGAAGGAAGAGGCGCTGCGTTACGCCGTACTCGACTTCATTCGTGTTGCTGACGACATCGGTGTCGTCGAAGCGAAGCAGGCGCCGGAAGTTATCGACTCCGCGCACGAGGTGGTAGGCGGCCATCGGCTCAATGGTGTGCTTTACGTCGGAGGCGAAGAGCTTGTGTATCAGAGGTGAGCTGAAGGTTCGCTCAAGCACAGGAGCACGTGCTTCCAGACCGAACTCCACATCTCCACGATTGATCGCTTCGCCGCTCTCGAGAGGCACCGCGGAGTTGGAGTGTTCACGGCTGCGGGTGTAGATCGTGTCTCGAACGGCGATCGAGGGCCGAAACCGCCAACTGCCGACGCTCAGGGGAAGCGCGAGCTCAGGGTAAATATCGAAGCGTTCTGTCAGTCCGGTCGTAGCGAAGTTCGGCTGCACGCGCTTGAGAGCAGCCATGGTGCTCTCGACGTTCCAAAAAGCTCGTGTTTGCCCCAGAGGGTGCTCTGTCGTGTAGAGGTCGGCCGAGGGGGAGTGAAAGATACGGATCTGCTCCTCGGGCTGCGTAGCGGTCGCGGTCTGCTTGAGGCCCTGATAACGATCGGCGCGAAGATCCCACGAGTAGCCGTTGGCCTGATGCACGGCATAGCCGATGGAAAGGATGTCGCTTGAGACCGCCTGATTGAAGTTCTCGGTAAACGCCTCGCGATAGGGGTAGGAACTCAGGTACTCCAGGTCGGCGACAAAACGGGTCTGCGGGCTGAGATCGTAACGACCGGAGAAGACCGCATCCTGTCCGCCCTGGTTGATGTACTGCCCTCCGCTGAAATAACCACGGTCCAAAAGTCCGCTGTAGTGAGCGAGAGCAAAGTTATTGCCCAAACCACGATACCGGAAGGTCGCGGACTGCTCCCATCCGCGCTTGGAGAAGTACTCTGCGCCCACAGTCATGTCGGCGCTGCGATTGAGCACGACATAAATCTGCTCGCCGAGGACAAGACCGCGAGTCGAGGACTCGCCAATCACTGGAATCAGAAATCCGGTCTGCCTCTCTTCCCCGCCGACAGGGTGCGTGGCATAGGGAAGATAGACCAGCGGGACATTGATGACACGAAAGACAGTATTTCGCGCAGTCGCTTTTTCGCTGTTGACGCTAAACTTTCCGGCGAAGAGCTGCCAGTCCGGGCGGGGAAGCTGGCAGGAGGTAACGGAGCCGTCATAAACGTCATAGGACTGAGGGCCGGTCTTCACCACGATCTTGCCTTCAAAGATGAACGGCTGGCCATTGTCATAGACAGGCCTGCCTGTGGGACGAAACCCCGTCGTTCCCTTCACATCGTAGAACTTGCCGGTTTGAGTCTTGAGGTTCATGGTGCCGTGGCTGGCAGAGATGCTCTCGTTGTTCTGCCCACCCGTCACCTTGAGATGGCCACTTGCGTTCATCTCACCGGTATCGCCGTCGTAGTCGATATGATCAGCTTCAACCCGGCGGTCCTGATAAGTAATAACAACGTCGCCGTCGAGAGTGTAGCGACTTCCTGTCTTGGTCTGAGTGGAGCTTTCGATCGTGAGGGCCGCGCTGTCATCCGGCGCAGGAACCACAATCGCGTCGGGATACAACTGGGTCTGCGCGGCGGGAGTATCGGGAAGTTGCGCTGAGGAGGAGGTAGGTTCCTGATTCGACAACTCCTGAGCACACAACTGTGGATGACTCCAGGCCACCGCCATGATAGTTATCAGAAGATAAACCCCATGCAGGAAACCTGAAGATCGGCGCCTGCAGACGACAGTCCGAGCGGCTCGTCCATGTCGGGCATAGCTCGATGGTTTAGGGGCCCTCGCAGCCGGTTGGTTTGAATCGAAACGTTTCAGACTTACCACCACACTATTGAGGCTAAACGAATTTTCCCCTGTGCGGGTTTCGAGGTTTTTGAAGATCATGAGCGCCGAGCGAAAGAGACTGACCGCCGATCAAGTCGCCATCGACTCTGAAGAACCCTTTGCTCTGCGTCAGCAGGTTTCAGAGCGACTTGCAGCGCACCGCTCGCGCCGGTCTCGCACTACCGATTCCGCCGAAGAAGAGAGCTTACGCCCGAACAAATCCCGGATCGCTGCGGCCGTGGCCGAGCGATATGCCAATTCGAAGAGCTATCACGCGTATCTGGCCGAAGAAGCAGAACGCGCAGTCCGAGAGGCAGAGGAGGCAGCCCGTCAGGCGGAAGCAGCCGCTGAGATTGCCGCACGAAATGCCGAGGCGCTTGCGCAGGTACAGTACAACCTGCTGGCCGAGCTCGACCAGGCCGATCAGGCTGAGATTCCTCAGACGCCCTTTGTAGCTGGGCCAGCTGCCGTGTCTCCCCGGCATCCTCGCATGAGCCACGTGGAAGAGCCGACTCCATCACTCGATTTCGATCCACCGGCACCCGTTGTCCCCTCATTCACGGTCCGGCTTGCCGAAGATTTGAGAGTTCCTGCTCCAGACACGGTCGCCTCGTCCTACAGAAACCAGCGAATGACCGCTGCTGCCTCCGAAACTCCTATTGCCGATAGCGAACTGGATGAGGAGATTGCTTTCCGGCAGTCACCGGTCTTCGACCCCGTGGAGCCCACGGTCGAAATTCCAGGCAATCTGATTGAGTTTCCGCGCCAGCTGGTAGCCTCACGACGCGCACGTCCCCGGCTGGCCGAGGGTCCTTTGCGCGAAGAGAGCGAGGCACACTCCGATCCCTCGCAACTTCGTATCTTCGAGGTGGAGTCTGAACAGATCTCCTCCGAGCCTGCGGCTGAGGCAGCCGCTCCCGAGTGGAGCTCGATTCTACTGGATGCCTATCCGCGGTCAGGCCCAGCGACCCATCGGAAGGAGTATGCAACCGCCGCTTCCCCCGAGCAGACCGCAACTCCTGATCCTTATGCTGCTCAGCACCTGCAGCTCTCCCCAGAGACAGAACATCTTTACAGCTCTCCCCTGGCCGTCGCTCCGATCAGCCTGCGCCTGATGTCTGCCATCGTCGACGGGTGCATCATCCTTGCCGGTTTTCTGGCATTCGCTGCAGTCTCGGTGCTGACCATGTCGCACTTTGAGCCCGGTGCAGTACATATGCCGCTACCTATCGTGGCTCTCTCCTCCATCGGAACGATTGTTCTTCTGGGGCTCCTCTATCAGCTGCTGTTCTTTACCTACTCGGATGCGACGCCGGGGATGCGGTACGCCCGCATCGGTCTCTGCACCTTTTCCGACAGCAATCCGAGTCGCGCAGCGATGCGGCGACGGATCTTCGCGGTCGCGCTCGCCACGGCCTCCCTGGGCCTGGGAGTTCTATGGGCGTTTTTGGATGACGAGCGGCTGGGATGGCATGATCGCATCTCGCGCATGTACCAGCGCAGTTACTAAAATAATTAAGCGGAAGACTAAGCCAGGACTGGGGCTTCGATGAGATCGTGTGGCCCGATGGGTCCAGCTACGAGCAAGATCGGAAGCACGAGCTGCATGATGGGCTGCACCATCTCGGTCGCCGGTTTATGTTCAGGCGTGTAGAACCACTGCTTGACGGCTCCGTAGATCGCCCAGGCCGCTGTAGCGGCAACAATTTCGGGAGTCAACATCTCCGGCACAGTCTTAGTTTGGATTCCAGCCAGAATCACCCGGCGAATTGCAGTAACAATCCCAGCCTCGGCCAGCGGTTCGAAGGCGCTGTTTTTATGACATTCCCGGTGGGTCGCGGAAAGATAATCGCAAGTCGCTAAAATAATGGCACTTGCCGCCGATGGGCAGGTTCCGTTGAAGACCACTTTGCGCTCCGCCAGCATCTTGTGAAAGCCACCAGCGATCATGGCGTCCAACAGGGCGAACTTATCGGTGTAGTGATCGTAGAAGGTCGCCCGGTTAACATCGGCCAAGTCGGTGATGTCCTGTACCGAAATCTCTTCGAAGCTCTTTTTATCCATAAGGTTCCGTAAGGCTCCCTGTAGGGCCTGACGGGTCTTTCGGATACGTGGATCACGAACTTCGCAGTCTGAAATCGGCATAACTCTTCTATTAGAGGCTATCAGACTAAAAAAGAATCATCCTGACGACAAATGTCGTCTATTATTTAGACGACGCAAGTTGGTTAAGCATCTTTTGTCGTACAGGAGATTGAGATTATGGCTACGCTTTTGCACCTTGATTCAAGCCCATTGGAGAGCTCGATCAGCCGGGAGCTGACCCGAGAGTTTGTAAATGCATGGAAGCAGAAGAACCCAATGGGGCAGGTGATTGCCCGCAACCTTTCGGCGGCTCCTCCGACGCCCCTCGACCAGACGTGGGTTAGCGCCATGTTTACTCCCGAGGGAGGACGGACCCCGGAGCAGAAGGCGGCCCTTACCGAGTCCGATACGTTGATTACCGAGATTGAGAGCGCCGACGAGATCGTCCTCGGCGTAGCAATGCATAACTTCAATATCCCGTCGGTGCTTAAGCTCTGGATCGACCAAGTTGTTCGCAGCGGAAAGACCTTTGCGTATGGAGCGAATGGAGCCGAGGGTCTGTTGAAAGGTAAGAAGGTAACCATTCTGATCGCGAGCGGCGGAGTTTACGAGGTTGGCACCCCGGCAGGGGCGATGAACTTCATCGAACCCTATCTGCGCGCGATCTTTGGCTTTGTCGGAATTACGGATATGAAGTTCGTAACGGCGTCGGGCGCGGCTCAGATCATGAGGGGCGCTATCGATCGCGAGGCCTTTTTGAGGCCGACGCTGGAGCAGGTTCGTGCACTAACAGCATAAAAAGCTTAACTCGCTAAGGAGAACGAAGATGAAGATTGCTGTTGTGATCGCACGAACTCTACTGGGCCTTTTGTTTACCGTCTTTGGCTTGAACGGATTCCTGCATTTTATTCCGATGCAGTCCCCCACGGGGCTTGCGGGCCAGTACATGGGCGCGCTCTTTCTATCGCATTACCTTGCAGTGGTCTTTCTGCTTGAGCTGGCAGGGGGCCTGCTGCTTCTCGTGAACCGCTACGTTCCGTTCGGACTGCTCTTGCTGGGGCCCGTGCTGGTCAACATTCTGCTGTTTCACTCCTTCATGGCACCGGAGGGACTCCCGATGGCTCTGGTGGCCGTGCTGCTCTGGCTGGTGGTCTTTGCGAGCGTACGCCAGGCATTCGCAGGCGTCTTCGTACAGCGCGTCGAAGCGTAATTTCCAAAAGCGAGCCCGCGCCTTGGATCCTCTCCGAGCTGCGGGCTTTCCTCCTGCTCTAAGTACCTTCATCCAGGCAAGATCAGGGGCTGCGATATGATTCGGTCAGAGCGGAGAGGGCTATTTCCGCTTTATTTCTGACATTGAAATCTTTCGGGGGCTTCATGGAACCCTGGTTGCGCTGCCCTATTTGCTTTCGAGGAGTTTTTTCTTCTCGCTCTGCCTGGTCCTGGCTTCTGCTAGCGACACTCTTCTCGCCCGCCGTCTTTGCGCAGAGTAAATCTGATAATCCGCCCTCACCGATCACCATCGTCCGCAAGCCCGGACATGAAGATGGCGAGGCGCAGACGATGGAGAAGGGAAAAGTCCGCAAGATCGCTCCTCATGCGGTTGCGGCGTGGCGTGTGCGAGGAGACGAAGGTGCACTCGTCCTTATCCTGCAGCCCGCAAAGAAGAGTATCCCCAAGCAGTACATCCTGCGCTATTACGATCTCGACAGTGGACGCAGAAGAACTCTCGGCCCGATTCCCATGACTTCGGCCACGCTTGTCGAGACGAACACAAAAGATGAGGGCTGGGCCTTCGCGCTTAGCGGTATCGACCTCTCTACAGGAACTCAGGTCATCCTCGTGGGAGATGATCAGGCTATTCCTGGATATCTTCCCAACGCGACCTCACCGACTTTCCACGACGACACCACCTTGACCTACGCCGAAGCCGGCGAGTCAAAGACCGCCAAGCTTGGAATTCTGTTGGGGACCAATCTGTATGAGATCTACGCTCCACCTCAAACAGCGCAAGCCGCGCCCAAATATCTTCAAGTATTCCCAGACGGCTCGGCAGTCGTGGAGTTGAACAATGGATCGTTACGTCAAGGCCGATGGCGCACTAACGGAGTGACAGTAACTCTTACCGGCAATACAGCCAACTACTCTGTGCCCGTCAGCGAACTTACCGCTGTAAAGGGCGTACCTATGGGACAACGCTTTTCCGTGAGGCTGCTGGATGAACTCTCTTCGGTTAAAACCCACGAAGGCAACATCGTTAAAGCCGTTTCTGTCACTCCTGTAGTCGTTGATAGAGTCATCCTTATCCCTTCCGGATCGAACTTCGAAGGAAAGGTCATTCAAGCGAACAACGTAGGCTGGGGATTTAAGCACGAGACTGCCTCGCTGACCATCAATTGGAACAAGGCAACTCTTACCGATGGCCGCGTGGTCGACATCGATATGCGAGTTCTCGAGGTGGAGAACGCGCAGGAAAAAGTTACCGACAAAGGAAAGATTCAGGGCATCCGTTCCACTGGAACCATCGGTCACTCCGTAGAGAACGGGGTGCTCTCCTTCGCCGGAATCGATCCAGTCGCCTACGTCTTCGCCTCAGCATCCGGATCAGCTGTCCTTGGCTTCGCCGAGCCCGAGATTCTCTATCACGCTGGAACCGATCTGGTGTTGATTAATGAAAGGCCGCTGATTACCGACAAGGCTTATCCTCCCTCCGTTCTGCCTTCCGCCACCACTCCCCAGGAACAACAGATACTGCAGGCGTTCGTGAAGACGCTTCCCTTCCGTACTCGAACAAAAGGCTCGAATAAAGTCTCTGATCTTACCAACCTCGTTTTCATTGGGTCTCCTGCAGCGCTGGAAAGGGCCTTCGCTGCGGCGGGCTGGTTGCCCACTGACGATCTCTATGCAGCCTCTACCTTTCGCACCGTCAAAACACTCACCGGAAATCAAACCTATACGCAGGCTCCCATGTCGGTTTTGCTGCTCGATGAGCGCGCCCCTCTTTTTGCATTGAGCAAAACGACCAACACCTTTGCTTCGCGCCATCACCTACGCGTCTTTCCTACGGATCAGACCTACAGTGGCCAGACCGTGCTGACCTCCTCCTCGACCCAGGATATTGGCATTGCCTTCTCAAGAAAGCAGAAGACCTTTATCCACGTTATTGATCAGCACATCGACAATGAACGCTCGAAGGTCATCAACGATCTGCAATTTACCGGCTGCGTCCAAAGTCTTGATCTCGTCC
>DATJJJ010000049.1:0-54879 GCA_035492215.1 Edaphobacter sp.
TGTCTCCTTCGGCTATCGCGAGAGGCGAGGTGACGGCGTAGGGGTCGTAATGCAGCACCGGAAAGACCGGCTGCGTCTGAGCCAACGCAATCGACGAGAAAAGACAGAGAGAAACCTGCGCGAAGCGACGCAGGGTACCACGGCAGAAGAGGATCAATGGACGTTCCTAAAAGTGTTGCATTTTTGTATTCGCGAGCCAAGGTAGAGCAAACCGGAGACCGAAGCAATGACAAATTGCGATTGGCTAACACGAAAGGGTCTTCCGTTTTCGGAGAGATACCTCGCAACAAAGAGATCAGAATGGTGGAGATCAAAGGAACGATGGACCGGTCCATCTGCCGAAGAGTCGGGCTAAAGATACTTCTGGCAGCGGTTAGCGTTCGGGGACGGGGTCGATACCGCCTTTAGCGAAGGGATGGCAACGGGCGAGGCGCCGGAGGGATAGCCAGGAGCCCCGGAGAAGACCGAAGCGTGTGAGCGCTATGTAGGCGTACTCCGAGCAGGTAGGCAGGTAGACACACTGCGAGAAGCTGAAGACGTGGAGCACAGGCGACAGGACAGACTTGTAGATCCGGAAGGCGATGCGGACCGCGAGGCTGGGTTCGGGATCGGGCATGACGTCAGGAGAGCGACTTATCGGGAGCGGCTGGTGTCTCCGCCGATGGAAGCCTGGAGGCCTTGCGGATGGAGGTGAAGACGTGGGCAACCTCTCGATCGAGAGTCGCGAAGTCGAGTTCAATGACGCTGCGACGCGGGTGCAGGATGACATCGATGGGGCCTTCGAGCAGGCTTAGGTTGCGGCGCACAGCCTCGCGCATGCGGCGCTTGATGCGGTTACGGTCGACAGCCTTACCCATGACTTTGCCGACGGTGAGGCCGACGCGCGGTGTCGGTTCGACGGCGGCCGCGGAAGTAGACTCCCGGTGAGCAAAGAAGTAGCTCATCTGGCGGGAGAACTGTTTGCGGCTAGACCGATAGACGCGCTGGTAGTCGGCGTGTTTGCGGAGGCGGAAGGTAAGCGCCATGCGGAGGTCCCAAAGAGACAGTTTACCGTGACGCGGGAGGTGATGGTGGCGGCTGGGTAAGCGGAGGAGAGAGCGTGGAGAGCTCTTCGATGAGTTGGCGAAGACGGCGACGGCTGCGGTCGCTGAGGCAGAGAAGCTCGACGGCCAACGCTCCTGAGGGCTGGATGCGACGAATGACACATTGGGCGCGAAAGGAGAGGCGATTGACCTCGAAGCGAAGATCGAGCTCGTCTCCAGGAACGTAGCCTGTGCCGATCTGCTGGGGCTGGATGAGGCAACCGTCGAGACAGAGATTGAGTATGCGGCCTTTGCGCAGATACCAACCCTGAACGCGAAAATCGATGGGACCGTGGCAGGAGTAACGAACGGTCCGGCGGCGGTCAGATCGGGGTGATGTTGCGGCACACATGATCTTTGATATGTATCGGCAGCTGAGAAGAGAAGTTGAGTTGTCGATCCTTAAAGCGGTGAAGCCCACCTTCCCAGGGTGGGCTTCGTTTGCAGTTCAGATTTATCGGCTGCGATGAGAAGATCGACTATTTCTTGTCGGCAGGAGCGGATTGGCCGCTCTGGCTTCCATGACCCGGCGAGCTGTATCCCCCACCTTGACCCGGACGATTCTGCTGCTGGGTCTGTTGGCCTGATTGACCGCGCGATGGATCATTCTGTTTGGGCATTCCCTGTTTGGGATCCTTCGGATTGGGCTGATTCATTGCCATTCTCCTACGTTTACCGGCGGGGCACTTCGTTCGCTTTCGCGACGCCGGTAGTGTTAGGAGGCTCTGAGGTAGACACAGGTTGCCCTGAGAACAAGCCTCATGGGAAGCGCAGCGCTAAGTGACGATAAATGCTGTGCGTCCGAAAAAGATTTTTTTAGGGAAGACTGGGCTGCAGACAGCGAAAAGGGAGGCCACATTAGAAGTGGTCTCCCCCTTGAAAAGACAGAAACTAGTCGCGGTAGCCGGCGCTGACGGCAATCTTGTGACGGCCCTTGGCACGACGGCGGCTGAGAACAGCTGCACCGGCCTTGGTCTTCATGCGGCTGAGAAAACCATGGGTTTTGGAGCGGCGGCGGCGGTTGGGTTGAAAAGTACGCTTGGGCATGGAACTGAACTCCTGAAGAGGCAGGAGACGTCCTGCCGGAACTTTTTCGCTATAGCAGCAATTTCTGATTGTACCTTAACCGGCCCGGTTTTTCACAGGAATGTGTGATGTTCAAGCAAAGAGAGGTTCGACGTAGAGAAAAACAGGAATGGCACTGGAGTTGCATTGGTTTTTAGGAAGAACGGCTGCTTAATGCCAGAACGAGGGTGCGAGGCTTTTCGCTCTGACAGTCGAGAAGCTTGAATAGACCGACGCATCGGAGATCACGGATTCCGATGGGATAAACCTCTGCCGTTCCGTTGAGTGAATTTGAAAGCGAGCAAGGTTGCCGGGAAAGATCTGGTTTTTGATGAGGGATGCTGCGCAGCGAGGACGAACGAGGCAAGTGCGATAGGTTCGAGGCGACTCATTGAGGAAGCGCGGAGGGAATAGAAGACGCTGTTTCACCCGCAACGATTGTGGCACATCAAGTGCGGTTAACCGTTGCCTATCGATTTGCATCGATTTACAAGGTGCGGAAAAGTATCACAAACAAGGGGGCAAGGTGTAGAGAGATTTGGCAGGGAGGCTGAGTTTTTTTTCGCAGTACAACGAAGGTTTTACGTAACTTCACCGTGAATGGTGCAACTAATTTTTTTCGCCGCCGCGGCTTGAAAAGGGTGTGGAATTCCGTGCTACTATCGAACCCGATTCGCAAGATGTTTTTGGCTGATCCAGCAGTTCCGCATACTGCCTTACGTTGCATCACTCCTCTTCCACAACGCATGTGATGGAGGCGCACGGAAGAGAATTCTAGCGATACAGACATGTCACAAACTTGCCAGCAATGGCGAGAGGGACTTCTGTTTGCTGGCTTCTACTTTTTAGTTTTGGGAAACAGTCACCGCGAAGATGCGGACTGCTGGTTTTGAGATAAGGGAACAGAAGAAGGAAAGAAAAGAATGTCATTCGTCCCGACGGCAACTGCCGTGCTGAATTATTGGGTTCGCATCCTTGCTGCGCTCGAGAAGAAGATCAATCGACAGTCGTACGAAACATGGCTGAAACCGACGCGATTTTCCCACCTTGAAGGCAAGAAGCTCTTTGTGCGGATACCCTCTTCGGACTTCCAACACATTGGCGACCGCTACGCCGACCTGATCCAGGAGGCGATCGACAATCTCACGTTGGAGATTGAAACCGTGACCTTCATCACACCGGAGCAGGATCCGCGTGCTCCGAAGGTGCGCGAGGACGGTGGCTTTGCGCCTGTGCCGAGCCACAGCCAGAGTGCGCCGAAGCAACCACGTTTGGGCTCGCTGATGACGGGCGCGCAGCAGAGTGGTCCAGCCCCTGAGCAGTCGCGATTCGACTGGAACACGGCCTCGCAGTTGAACCCGAAGTATCTGTTCGACGCGTTTGTCGTCGGCAGCGGAAATCAGTTTGCAACGGCTGCGGCACAGGCCGTTGCGGAGCGTCCTTCGAAGGCCTACAACCCTCTGTTTCTGTACGGCGGTGTTGGTATGGGCAAGACGCACCTGATGCAGGCCATCGGACACGAGGTGAAACGGCGTCAGTCACACTCCTCGATCTGCTATGTGAGCGGTGAGAAGTTCACCAATGAGATGATCGATTGCGTGCGTTACCAGAAGATGACGAGCTTCCGGGACAAGTTCCGCAACGTGGATGTGCTGCTAATCGATGACATCCAGTTTCTTGCAGGCAAAGAGCGTACTCAGGAGGAGTTCTTCCATACGTTCAATGCGCTGCACGAGTCGATGAAGCAGATTGTGATTGCGAGCGATCGTCCACCGAAGGAGCTCGCGGACTTTGAAGACCGCCTGCGATCACGGTTCGAGTGGGGATTGATCGCCGATATTCAGCCGCCGGATCTGGAGACAAAGGTGGCGATTCTGCAGAAGAAGGCGGAGAGCGAGCAGACTTCACTGCCGACTGATGTTGCGCTGTTTATTGCGTCGAATGTGCGGACCAATGTGCGCGAGCTTGAGGGCGCGCTAGTGCGGTTGATCGCGTGGTGCTCGATGCACGGCGTAGAGATTACGCTGGCAGTTGCGCAGCAGTGCCTGAAGCAGTTCATCGACACGCAGGTTCGCAAGATCACGATCGAGACGATCCAGCGCACCGTGGCGGAGAACTTCGGCATGAAGGTGGCCGAGCTGAAACAGAAGAACAACTCACGACAGATTGTGGTTCCGCGCCAGATTGCGATGTATCTGGCCAAGCAGTTGACGGAGGCTTCGTTGCCGGAGATCGGAAGGCAGTTCGGAGGAAAGCACCATACGACGGTGATGCACTCCATCGCGAAGATCGACGAGCAGCGCAGGGCTGACAAGGATCTGAACCGGACGATCAACAAGATGATGGAGACGTTGAGCTAACCAATCTGTGGAGAAGAAAAGCCCCATCGTGCATGTCACGCGATGGGGCTTTTTTACGTTCTCTGCTTCTTAGAGAAGTTTGATCGAAGAGACTTGAAGGGTCTCGCCCTTTACGGTTCCTTCGACGTCGACACGAAGATGATTATGGGTTCCCGTTGCGACCAGGTGGTTAGAGGGTCTTCTCCAAGCTTCAAACGATGAATCGATGACGCTTTCTACAATCGAGCAACGCGTCGTGTCGGATTTCTTTCTATACGTTTGATTCCGGTGGTCTACTATGGTTTCGCACTGGGCCTTGGTAAAAATCACCGAAGACAACTGAAAGAGGATGATATGAGCGCTGCTGCTGTGACTCCTGAACGGATTATGCAGTTTGCCTGGGGTTATGTACCACCGATGGTGTTGGAGGCTGCGATTCGGCATCGGGTCTTCGACGTGCTGGATGAAGGGCCGAAGACGCTCGCGGAGACATCGGCGGCGACAGGAGCCTCGGAGCGCGGACTGCGGGCCATTATGAATGTTCTGGTCGGATTGGGCTTTCTGTCTCGCGAAGGAGAAAAGTACAAGCTGACGCCGGAGAGCGAGGCATTTCTGGTCAGTACAAAACCCAGCTTTCAGGGCGGTCTGCTGAAGCATACGAGTGGACACCTGATTCCAAAGTGGCTTCATCTGCACCAGATTGTGGGTACAGGCAAGCCAGTGTCGGCAGTCAACCAGGAAGGTGACGGCAGTGCGTTCTTCCGCGAGTTCGTCATGGATATCTTTCCGATGAGTTATCCCTCGGCAAAGATATTGGGAAAGCATTTGGACCTGGGAGCGAAGAGCGGCAAGGTGAAGGTGCTGGATCTGGCTGCCGGGTCTGGGGTATGGGGTATTGCGCTGGCGCAGAGCGCAGAGAACGTAACCGTTACGGCGGTGGACTGGAGCGGCGTTCTTCCCGCAACCCAGGCTTCGGTGGAACGCTTCGGCCTGACCCCTCGGTTCACGTTTATAGCCGGCGACTTGAATACGTCTGACTTCGGCACGGGCCACAATGTAGCCACTTTGGGACACATCCTGCATAGCGAGGGAGAGACGAGGAGTAGAGCTCTTCTGAAGAAGACTTTTGCGGCTCTGGCGAGCGGAGGAACGATTTCGATTGCGGAGTTCCTCGTAAACGAAGATCGCAAGGGACCGGTTCCTTCGCTGTTGTTTGCCGCCAATATGCTGGTGAACACGGACGAGGGAGATACGTTCTCGTTTGAGGAGATCAGCGGATGGCTGAAAGACGCAGGCTTTGTTGATATGCGCCTGCTGGAGGCTCCCGGACCTTCACCGCTGGTACTGGCGACGAAGCCGTAGTTTGCGGAGCAAGGTGCTTGTAGAAACCGCCTCGCTTTTTGCTTTCCATTGCCGAGATGCTCAGAGCATACTTGGGCGTACTTCATGGGCCTGAAGTTCGTTGGGACAGGAGAGTGTTATGAAGAAGCTGCTTTTTGCAGTCTCTCTGGCGGCAGTGGTGCCGTGTATGGGAGTAGCGCAGTCGCCTCCGATCAAGATGGGACTATGGCGTGGCAAGGCGGTTTCGACCATGACGGGACTTCAGATCCCGCCGGAGGTTGCCGCGAAGTTGAAGGCTATGGGGAGGTCGGTTCCCGGCACTGAGCCTACGACCATCGATACAGAGTCGTGCCTGACCCCTGAGAAGTGGAAGGAGATGCTGGGAAAGACGCAGGACCGGGAGAACTGCACCTACAGCAACATGAAGGTGGATTCCGGCGGCATGTCGGGAGATATGGCGTGTTCCACGCCATGCGGCGGAAGCGCGAAGGGACATGTGCAGATGAACTTCGTCAGTGACGAGAAGGTCCACGGAACAGTGCATATGGAGGTAATTACTACCCAGCGGCCGCAGCCGATCATCATGGACATGACGATTGACAGCACGTACGAAGGCGCAGACTGCAAGGGTATCTCCCCGGACGAGCCGAAGGTCATCCACTGATTCAGTTGCTGATATAGACGCCGCGGCGGACCCACTGAGAGTTGTTTAGCTGCTGGAACATGAACTGCGCTACGTCAGCTCGGGAGATACTCTTGCCATTACGAGGCAGGGCTTCGCCGTCGATGCGATAGCTGTTGCGTGCTGGTCCATGGGTGAGGACCGGAGGCATGACCATAGTCCAATCGAGATCGCTGGCCGAGAGGACACGGTATTGCATGACCTGCTCGTAGACAGGCCACTTGAGAATGTAGGGATAGATGACCTTATGGGCAATCCAGCGGCGCCACGCGGGCTGCCTTGCGAGGGAGTCGGGAAGGGCTCCTGCAGAACCGAGGGCGATGATGCGGCGGACGCCGGTCTGCTGCATCGCCTGAACGATGACAGGGATAGCCCGGGGCAGGACATTCTCGTTGCGGAAGGGTGAGTGGGCTCCGAGTGCGGAGAAGACGGCGTTGATACCTTCCAGGGTCCTGAGAACAGGGTCTAGCTCGAAGACGCTACCATGCACAACTTTCAGAGTCGGGGATTCCTGAGGGTAAGCATCGCCAGGGTTCCAATTTTGTGAAGCCACAACCGCAAAACGAGGCTGTCGAGTGAGGACCGTAACCTTATGCCCCTGGGTAAGCGAGTGGCTGGTAAGCATACGTCCGGTAGCTCCATTGGCACCGAAGATGGCGATGTTCACCTGAGCCTCCTTTTGAATTCAGGACCGATTATCCTCCGGCTCCCTTGGAATGTGTGGGAAAAAGGACAGATGCAAGAGATTGATTCTATTTGTTTTTCCACGTATTCCCACTTTAGGCACAGAGTCTTCTCAACGGGAGTGGAAACGAAGCTGTGAAGAAATGGGATAAGGCAGAACCGAACGAGAGTATTCCACCTGGTCTTCCCTGTCTTGCAAATGGAGTGGACTGGTTTTCTAAAACAGGACACAGGGATAACCTGCTGATTTTAGAGTTGATGGCAGTGTTTTCCACTTTTCCTGCCACAACGATTACGACGACGAGTATTTCTCTTTTAAACTCCTTTCTCTCTTAAAAGCCGTCCTCGCTTTGGCATTGTGCAAGGTACATGCAGTGGTTGTGGCGGGGTAACCGCATTGCCACACAGATGCAGCGTTTCCCACAGGGGATTTCATTCGCGCTCGGCGGCCTTTGCACCCTAGAATCAAGCTGTCGCGTAATGCGAATATTTGTAACCCGTGGATTCCGCAGCCAGATTCGTTGTACAGTTTGGCCAGCAGAGATAATCCACGTGTAGAGCGCGACGGGAGAGAAAACTGTGACCACCGCTACCCAGGATTCGGAGATGACCGCAAATGCAGCCCCGACGGGCAACCTCGAGATCACTGTCTCCCGCGCAGAGCTTTTGCGCGAACTGACGGCTGCGCAATCGGTCGTTGAACGCAAGACGACGATTCCGATTCTTTCAAACTTTCTGTTTGAGGCGACTCAGGGGGAGGACGGCGATCGGCTGACAATTACCGCGACGGACCTGGACCAGAGTCTGAAGACGAGTTGCTCGGCACGGGTGAAGAAGGCGGGAGCTTGCACGATTCCCGCGCGCAAGCTGTATGACTACATCAAGCTGCTGCCCGAAGGCGACATCTCCATCAAGCTGATGGATAACCACTGGGTACAGATTCGCGCCGGGCGTTCGAATACGAAGATGGTGGGCATGGCGCGGGCGAACTTTCCGCAGGTTCCGGAGTTTCCGGCATCGGGTGCGGTGAAGCTTCCGGTGGCTTCACTGAAGAACATGGTTTCGAAGACAATTTTCGCGATCTCGAATGAGGAGTCGCGGTACACGCTGAACGGCGCGCTGCTGGTGCTGAAGGCAGAGTCGATGGCAATGGTGGCGACGGATGGCCATCGGCTGGCTCATATCGAAAAGATGGGCGAGCAGCTTGAAGGCGTTCAGGGTGAGAAGAAGACGCTGATTCCGCGCAAAGCCCTGGGTGAGCTCTCGGGTCTGTTGTCGAATACGGATGCGGATGTGATCGACTTTGCTGATGACGACCAGACGCTGTTCTTTAAGATCGGTGGCCGCGTACTGACAAGCCGCAAGCTGACGGGCCAGTTTCCCAACTACGAGGCGGTACTTCCGCGAGACAACAACAAATTTGTCATTGTGCGCTCAGAGGACTTAATGGGGTCGATCCAGCGCGTGGCGCAGTTCGCTGATGAACGCTCAGGTGCGATCAAGATGCGGCTGGAGCAGAATGAGCTGAAGCTGTCGTCGTCATCGACCGACGCTGGCGAATCAGAGGATTCAATCGAGACTCCGTACAACTACGATCCGCTCGTGGTGGGCTTCAACAGCCAGTATCTTCTGGACTTCTTGAAGGCGATCGGCAACACAGGCGAGGTGAGACTGGAGTTCAAGGATGCCCAGTCGGCCGGACAGATGCGCCCCGAGGATGGCAATGACGACGTGAAGTACCGCTACATCTTGATGCCGATGCGCATCTGATGTCGCACGTTGAAGTAAGTGGTTTACACCGTCATGACAATTACTGCGGAAGAATCCCGCCAGGGATCTGGTCTGCTGTCGCGGACCTCGATTATGGTTGCGGCGGCGCGCGCGTTCGGTTCTCGCGAGCCCGATGAGAGTGTACGAAATCCAGATGCGATCGCAGATCAATTGATCGGTCCTGAAGAATTGGATCTGATTCGGGACCATCCCATCTGCAACGCCTTTGAGCAGGATTACTCGGATGCGATTGCGGATCCATCCATCGCAGGCATCGCGTGGCTGATGCTGCTTCGCACGCGGTTTATCGACGATGCCTTGCAACGAGCCGTGACGCATGGCCTAACCCAGATCGTAATTCTCGGTGCCGGCTTCGATACACGGGCCTATCGGTTTGCAGAGTTGCTGAAAGACTGCAGAGTGGTTGAGATGGATGCGGGGCCCACGCAGGCTTACAAGAGGCGCCGCATCGATGCAGTGGTGGATGCTCTGCCATCGAATCTCGTCTACGCTGCAGTCGACTTTACGAAGGATGATCTGGGGTATGCTTTGCGCGCAGCGGGCATTCGCGAAGAGGAGAAGACCTTCTACATCTGGGAGGGAGTCTCGATGTACCTTTCGGAGAGCAACGTACGAAAGACGCTGGAGATTCTTCGAGAGAATTCAGCACCGGGTAGCTCGATTGTGTTGGATTACGTTAACGGTCCTGGAGTGTATATGGGAAAGACTGATTCCCGAGATGCAGGTGGAATTCCTTCAGCCTGGGGCGAGCCCTGGATCTTTGGAGTTCCCGGCTCTGATGGGAGGGAGTTTTTTCGCGAGCTGGGGTTTGATCCGCGCGAGCTGGTTGCGACGATGGATTTCGAGAGAAATTTCGATTTGATCAGGCGATATACCTGCAATCAGGATGGCGTAGTCTACGGAGCACGCGCCTTCGAAAAGATGAAGATCGAGGCTCAGAAGCGCGCAGAGGAGCGGAAGCAGGAGGACTCTTCGAATGCTGAAAAGACGAAGGCTACCGACGGAGGGATGTACTGGCTGGCTGAGTTGACTGTTCCCGATCGCCCTTCCGATCAGACGAAGTAGGATTTTCTTGAGTTCAAAGATCTCTAATACCGTAAGTGAAGAGGAGCCATATATGATCAGCAGGCCGGAGATTGTCGATTCGCCAGCCAAGAGGATAGCCTTTGTTGCTGTGACGGTTCCGCGCAATCAGGTTCTGCAGGCGATGCATGCAGGCCTTGAGGAACTGAGCTCGGTTCTGAAGGCGCAGGGTGTGTCGCCTGCTGGACCGTGGTTTACGTATCATCTTCGTCGCCCGAATGAAACCTTCGACTACAGGATTTGTTTTCCTGTGGACAAAGATGTGAAACCGGAAGGTCGCGTGGAAAGTGGTGAACTCGAAGCTGCAAAGGTGGCTCGCACGGTATACAGCGGAGCTTACGAAGGTTTGGGTGCAGCCTGGGGCGAGTTCATGGCCTGGGTGGAGACAAAACAGCTTGCGACGCGGGAAGATCTCTGGGAGCGCTATGTGGTTGGGCCGGATACAAGCACTAGGCCTGAGGATTGGCGTACGGAGCTGAATCGTCCGTTGGTCTAATGTGTGAGCGCTAAGAAAAGAGAGGCTCGGCTAGATGCCGGGCTTCTTTCTTTTTGATGCAAACATTCGGCCAACCGCCGCGATGAATTTCGCTTCCTATGCTCACCCGGGAAATAGCACAGAGGAGATAACCATGAGCCCCGCGAGCGTTTTGATGGATGCCAGCAATCAACAAGTAGAGCCGCTCTCTGAGATGACTACAGGGGCGGAAGATCATGAACTGAAGCAGCTTAACGGTTACACCTTGGAAGGGACCTTTGGTGTTGCCGCGGCAGCACTGCATATGGAATCTCTGATCGGGAAGTCTTCCTCGGAAGAAGAAGAGGAAGAAGATGAAGAAGACGAAGAGGATGAGGACTTGGATGAAGAAGTTCCGCTTCGAAGACCAAGTGACAATGAGAAGCCCCCTATGAAGATGAGATCTCGGTAAAGACAGAGAAAGAAATTAGTTACGGGACGGAATGGAAAATGTGAACGTGGAGGCCACTAAAGCTCAGTGTTTATGCGCTCTTTTAACCTGATTCGGGCAACCAATCTTTGACGCAACCGGGCGGGATGAAACTCCATCTGAGAGGCGCAGAGGTGATTTATGGCTTTCGAGAATAAAGCAGTGCGCACCGTGATCGAAGTTCTTCATGATGGAGAAAAAGGATTCAAGTCTTTAGGGGAAGAGCTTAAGGATTCAGCTGCGAAGAGCTATTTCATGGAAGAGTCGGCAATCCGAGGCAGGTTTGCCTCGGAGTTAGAATCCGCCCTCAGCTCATCGACGGGCAAAAATGTCTCTGAGGGAGGCACGGCCTCAGGCGCTATTCACCGGGCGTGGGGCGAGATGAAGGCTAAGATGGGCGGCAGCGACCACACTTTGCTGGAGACCGCAGAGCAGGGCGAGGATGCGGCTAAGAAGGCCTATGAAGAGGTGTTGGGTATGAAAGATGTTCCCGCTCCTGTGCAGAGCATTCTACGCAAACAACAGACGCATATTCTGGCTTCGCACGACAGGGTTAAGGCGATGCGTGACGCTACAGCCGCATAGTTCGCTATCAAGATAGAGATAATAAAAAGGCTCGGAGATTTTATGCCGGGCCTTTTTATTGTTCGGAGACGAAAGCCTGAAGCTTAAAGCGCTCACGAATCTCGTACCGTGAGCCAGTGGGGGTAGGAATGCTCTCGTAGAGGAGAAACTCTTCTGCGATGGAGGCGGTGAACTCCGGTGGGCTACGGAGTCGGTTTTTTAGCTGGTGTAGAACATGCTGGCCAGCGCGGCCTTTGCTTCGAGCTAAGGTAATGTGCGGATGATAGGGGCGGTTCTCGGGAAGAAAGCCGCAGAGCGCGGTGGCAGCGACGACGTGCCGCTCAAGGGAGGTGAGTTCCTGGGAGGAGCGGACGCCCGCGAAGAGAATTCCGGCGCGGTCAAAGAGGTCGACAGTATCGATGCGGATTGGGACAGGAGGCCGTTGCAGCTCACTGAGGCGTGCATGGAGGCACTCGTATTGATCGTGACGTGTACTGCCCAAGAATTGCAGGGTGATATGCCAGGATTCGGGTGGAGGCCAGCGCAGTTGATCGTCTTTGGAACGCAGACGGGCGACGACAGCTTTAAGCTCTCGAACGAGAGAATCTGCCAGCGGAAGTCCGACGAAGAGACGCATGAGAGTAAGACGCGTTTTAAGTGCAGCCTGATTTTTGTGACTTACTGGTTTTTGCGGGACGCGAGGATGCCTTCATGATCGTAACTCTCCCACTTCCAGGGAGTGACGGTGTCGCCGAAGATGGCTTCGAGCAGAGGGCGAAAGGCGAGCTCACCATTGTCGCTGTTGGTGAGCAGGATCATGCAGTCGCGATGGCTGGTGAAGCAGATCATATAGTTCTGTGCGCCTTCGCCGTGACCTTCTTTGAAGAAGGCTGGACCGAAGCGCGTATGGGTCAGAAGTCCCCAGCCGATGCCGTAGGCGAGACCGACTGCAGAACCCTCGGTTCCTTTGGGCTGATCGAAGGTGGGGAACTGGCGCACTCTGTCGATGCGAACGACGGGCGTAAGCATGGTGTGGAGTGATGCAGGCTTCAGGATGCGGCCGTCCATCAACGCTGAAGTGAAACGGGCAAGATCTTCGACGGAGGTCGTCATAGAACCGGCAGCACGCGGGCGATCTCGACGTGTGTGAACGATGAAGTTTTCGTTGAGGTCGTAGCGGTCGGCGACATCCGCGGCGAATCGTGGCTGCCAGAGCATCGAGGTTTGAGTCATTCCAAGAGGAGTAAACAGAGCCTGCTGCATGAGCTGATCAAGAGGTTGGTGCAAGCGCTGCTCGATGACGAACTGCAGCAGGTTAAGGCCTTCGCCGGAGTAGGCAAAACTGGAACCGGGGGCGAAGTGCAGGTGAATCTTCTTATCGGGCTCCAGGAAGACAAAGTTAGCGAGCCCGGAGGTATGGCTGAGGAGCATGCGCGGTGTGACGGCGAGCCAACGCGGGTCATGGACGAGATCGGCGGCGGTGTTGCGGTAGGGATCGTAATGGTCGAGGGGCTGGGGAAGAAGCCGGGCGATAGGTTCATCGAGCGAAAGCTGATTCTGCTCAACCAGTTGCATGACGTAGACTCCGAAGGCGCCCTTGGTAATCGAGGCCGCCCATGTGGTGGTCGTGGTCTGCATCGGCAGGTTCTGCGCGCGATCGCGAAGGCCGAAGGCGAAGCTCCAGACGACGCGGCCGTGGTTGAGGATGGCGATTTGGGCTCCGGTGACGTGGTTCTGCGTGAGGATGTTGCGGGCGGTGGATTCGGCTTCGGCGATGGAGATGCGGGTGCCATCGAGGCGGCGGAGGGAGGAGTCCTCTGCTGGGGAGAAGGGCGCGAGAAGGAGCAACACCGTCAGAAGAAAAAGCTTCATGGTTGGGTAAGGATACGGTGGAGACTCCGCGCGGGTTCGAAATTTTGAGCGAAGAAAGTACTTGCGCGCAGGGTCGGATATCGATATAGTCGGAATCCGATTATGAAGATCTCTTCCAATTCGCCTCTTTCTGCAGCAACGCTTCACATCCTTCTCGCGTTAGCGAGCGAGGACCTTCACGGCTACGGGATTATTCAGGAGATTGCCCGACAATCTCAGGGGAGTTACCGGGTAGGACCAGGGACGCTGTACGACAACCTGAAAAAGCTGATGGATCAGAAGCTGGTGATCGATGTTCCGCGCTCCGCTTTGCCAAAGGACGAGGAGCGGAGGTTTTATAGGATTACGTCATCCGGCCGGGAGGTGCTTGGCGAAGAGGTGGAACGGTTGCGGGAGGTGGTGACCACAGCCCAGTCGCGGTTGAGGGAGAGGAGGCCTCGCAACGCATGAAAGCTCTTCTACGTATCGCTTATCGCGGCATGCTTCATTTGTATCCGGCCTCGTTTCGGAGTGAGTTCGCAGACGAAATGTTGTGGATCTTCGACGAAGAGGTTCTCAGAGGAAATACGACGGCGCTCTTTGTCGACGCCGCGCGTTGCATTGTGGTGCGGCACATGAGGCCGCCCAGTGAGCAGCTCGCGACAAGCGGTTACTACGTCGAGATAGAATCCGCTCTGCCTGCGCAGCGGATCGCACAGATGATCATGGCGATTGGCTACCTCGGAGTTGGATTCGCGATCATCCTCGCTCCAGAGATTATCTGGATTTTGAAAGTTGGCACGGTAACGCACGGGGTGGACCATGGATGGTTATCAAGCCATCTCGGAGCGGTGGCTACATGGTTCGATGCCTTGTGGCCAAGGCGGTAGCTAAAAAGTAAAAGCGCAGTTCAAGGGAGAGAAGGATATGAAAGCACGCAAGCTGAGTCTGGCGTGGACGGCGGGGGTGTGTCTGTTGGTTGCGGGCGTAATTGATGCACAGGAGATTGCAGGAACGTGGCAAGGGACAATGAATACAGAGAAACAGAAACTTCGCATCGTGATGCAGATCGAGAAGAGCGGAGACGGTGTCCTGAAGGGCCGGGTGTACAGCATCGACCAGACACCGACACCGGCAGGGATGACAACGATCTCTTATGCGGGCTCGACCCTCAAATTTTCTGTTGATGCGTTTCATGCTTCTTATGAAGGCACACTGAATGCGGATGGCAGGACGATCAGCGGAAATATGACGCAGGCTAAGACCTCGCCGCTGAGCTTTGAACGGGCGACTCCGGAGACAGCATGGAAGATCGATGCTTCACCGCATAAGGTTCAATTCGTAACGGTAGAGAAGGATGTGAAGCTGGAGGTGTTGGACTGGGGCGGTACGGCCAGGCCGCTGGTCCTGCTGACTGGACTGGGCAATGATGCGCATGTCTTCGACAAGTTTGCCCTGAAGCTAACGGACAGGTATCACGTCTATGGGATTACGCGGCGCGGTTTTGGGGAATCGAGTAAGCCTTCGCCGGAGACAGCGAGTTATACGGCAGATCGACTGGGTGAGGATGTGCTCGCAGTCATTGACGCTTTGCATCTGGAGAAGCCCGTGCTTGCGGGGCATTCTGTTGCAGGCGAAGAGCTGAGCTATATCGGAACGCGTCATCCCGAGAGGGTGGCCGGGTTGATCTATCTGGATGGCGGATATCCTTATGCGCTTTATGACGAGGTCAACGGAGCGATGATGATTGATGTGAAGGAGTTGCGAGAGCGACTGGGAATGATGGCTCCGGACAAGATACCTGAGGACCAGATGAAGTTTACCGTCGATCTGCATACGAAGCTTGAGCAGGTGGAAAAGGAGGTGGCGAACCAGCTGGAGCAGATGAAAGAGATGCCGCCCCCGCCTCCACCTCCTGCTGGTGCAGCATCGAAGATGCCTTCTGCAGGCGCGGCGATTGTTGGCGGAGTGATGAAGTTTACAACCGTCAATGCACCAGTGCTGGCGATCTTTGCCGACCCGCATGACGTCGGGAATTTTCTGAAAGATAACCCCAAGGCTCGCGCTGCCTTTATCGCCTCCAACAACCGGAGTACGGAGCAGCAGGCCGTGGCTTTCGAAAGGCAGGTACCCTCGGCGCATGTGGTGAGGATTCCGAATGCGGCCCACTATGTCTTCCTCTCGAATGAGGCGGATGTTCTTCGCGAGATGAATGCGTTTATCGCGACACTGCCCTAGGACGGCAGTTTCAGGATTGAACGAGAGGTTTCTACGGAGAGAAGAGAAAAGCGCGAAGGGAGCCGGAGACGCTACAATCGGTCGCAATGCATGGGAGGCCGATGGACGCGCGGTGCGTGGGGCGATGGAATAAACGAGGGTGGCTTGGAGCGGGGCTGGCGTTGGTGTGGATGCTGGCGCTGCCAGGTCTAGCATGGGCGCAGCCGGGCGAGGCTTGCAGGAACCTGGCTTCGCTGCGGCTGGGTGAGACAACCATTGAGTCAGCCGTGACGGTGGAGAGCGGAAACTTCAATCCGCCGCACATGATGGCGATTTATCATAGGCTCCCTAAGTTCTGCAGGGTGAGCGGTGTGACAAAGCCGTCGATTCGCTTCGAGGTGTGGCTGCCAATGGAGAAGTGGACTGGTCGCTTCGAGGTGGTGGGCAACGGCGGCATGGCCGGAACGATCAGCTACAGTGCGATGGCGACGGGGCTTAGGAGAGGGAATGCCGTGGCGAGTACGGATACGGGCCACGCTTCGCGGCCGAGCAGCAGTTTCGATGCGAGCTGGTCGTTGAATCGTCCGGAGCTGGTAGACGACTTCGGGTATCGCTCGTTGCACCTGACGACGGTGAATGGCAAGCAGATTGTCCGTGCCTATTACGGTAAAACGGCGGAGCACTCGTATTACACGGGCTGCTCAAAGGGTGGCGGACAGGGGCTCATGGAGGCGCAGAGATTTCCTGCGGACTTCGATGGGATTGTGGCCGGCGACCCTGCCTATAACTGGACGGGTCATTACGCGGGCGCGCATCTGTATTACGCGCAAGCTACGCTGAAGGATCCGGAGAGCTATATTCAGCCGGCCAAGGTGAGGCTGCTGGCGGATGCGGTGAATCGAGCATGCGATGCGAAGGATGGTTTTACCGACGGGGTGCTCGACGATCCGTTGGCGTGTCACTTCGATCCTGAGGTGCTGGCATGCAGGGAGGGTGAAGATCCTGGACGGTGCTTTACGCAGAAGCAGATCAAGGCGATTAAGGAGATCTGGGCAGGCTTCCGCGACGATAAGGGAAAGTTGATCTCTCCAGGACTGGTACCAGGAGGTGAGGCGGGACAGGGTGGATGGTCGAGCTGGGTGACGGGATCGGCTCCGTACCAGGCGACGCACTGGAAGGCCGCTGATAGCTTCTTTCGCTATATGGTGATGGAGAACCCGAATTACGACTCTATGACCTTTGATTACGACCGCGATAAGGGAGAACTGAAGAAGCTGGCTCCTGCGCTGGACGCGCTGGATGCGGATCTTCGACCCTTCGCACGAAGGGGATCCAAGCTTATCCTTTATCACGGCTGGAGTGATCCGGATATCTCTCCGCTAAACACGATTCGCTATTACAAAAAGATGGAAGATGTGACGGGGGACAAAACAAGCGGCTTCGCGCGGCTGTTTCTGGTACCTGGTATGCAGCATTGCGGCGGCGGTCCGGGGCCGGATACCTTCGATGCGCTGTCGGCGATGGAGAGATGGGTGGAGAAGGGCGCGGCTCCTACGCAGATTGTGGCTTCGCATACGACGCATGGAATCGTGGACAGGACGCGGCCCCTGTGCCCGTATCCAAAGATGGCGATCTATAAGGGCAGTGGAGATGCGAAGGATGCAGCTAACTTTGTCTGCAAGGTGCCACAGGAAGTAAATGCAGAGTAGGGAGATCTACTGACGCAACTCGACTTCGGTCGCACCCTGGCCACCTTGATTCTGGGGTGGCTCGGCGATACTGGCGACATGAGGATGGCTGCGGAGATAGTCGCGCAGGGTACGGCGCAGGATGCCCATGCCGGTTCCGTGCACGATGCGGATGCGCGGCAGGCCTGCGAGGAAGGCGCGATCGACGAAACGCGCCACTTCATCGTGAGCCTCGTCGGCAGTGCGGCCGATAACGTTGATCTCCGAACTCATGTAATCGGGATCTTCCGCGGTGGAGACGGTGACGCCGCCCTTGCGTCGCGCGGCTTCGAGTGGAGTGGCGGTCTTGCGCTTTTCGATCCCGGTAATGTCGTCGAGAGGGACGCGCATCTTCATGGGACCGACAGAGACTTCGAAGGTCTTCGGATCGACGACGCGCTCGACACGGGCCTGACGGCCGAGAGACTTGAGCTGGACGGTGTCGCCTGCTTCGGGGATAAGAGACGCGGGTTTAGGTTGAGATGTGACGGCGTTTGACTGACCTGTGGCTGCTGATGCGGTGTGAGCCGCGATGGTGGATTGAAATTCAGAAGAAAACTCGCGACGTGCACGGGCGAGCGCCAGCGCAGAGTCGCGCTGGATGCGTTTGGCAGCGGCTTTGTCGCCGATGTTTTTAACGGATTCGCGAAGCTGAACGGCGAAGTTGTCGAGCAGGGCGCTCAGTTTGGCTTCGAGTTCGCGGGTGCGGGCGCGTTGCTCAGCGCGACCTTCGAGGTCAAGTTGAATGCGGGCACGGGACAACTCCTGCTCATGCTGGCGCAGCGTCTCGCGTTCGGTGGAGACGGCGGCGAGCTGTTCGTGAAGCTGATCGAGGAAGGCAGCGATGTCTGCTGTCTGGGTGGTGAGTTGCGCGCGTGCGGCGGCGACGATGACAGGATCGAGGCCAAGGCGGGACGCGATGTTGAGGCCGGCAGAGGCTCCAGGCACGCCAAGGCGAAGCTGATAGGTAGGGGTGAGGGTCTCCTGATCGAAGCCGACTGCGGCGTTGAGTACGCCGGAGTTGTTGGCTGCGTATACCTTGAGCGAGGTGAGGTGCGTAGTGATGCAGCACCATGCCTGCATGCGAAGGAAGTGCTCCGCGACGGCGACGGCGAGTGCGGCGCCTTCCTCGGGGTCGGTAGCGGAGCCTAGCTCGTCAAGCAGGACGAGCGACGACGAAGTGGCGTCGCGGGAGATGCGATCGAGATTGACAACATGGGCGGAGAAACTGGAGAGATTTCGCTCGATGGACTGCGCGTCGCCGATGTCGGCGTAGATGCCGGTGAGGAGGGGAAGCTTTGCTTCGACCGCGGGAACGGGAACTCCGGCCTGGGCCATTAGCGAGAGCAGGCCGACGGTCTTGAGTGAGACGGTTTTGCCGCCGGTGTTCGGGCCGCTGATGATGAGCTGCCGGTCGCTGTTGGTAAGCGCGAGCGTGAGGGGAATCGGGGATAAAGGCTGTGTGCCGGCGGCACGGGCCTCAGCGATCATTCGCAGTTCGAGAAGCGGGTGCCGCGCTGAGGTGAGGGAGAGCTGCGGTTCTGCTGAAGAAGTGAAGAGAGGGCGTACGCAGTTGAGGTCGGCCGCGAAGCGGGCGCGGGCGGCATGAGATTCGACTTCGGCGAGGATGGCGGCGCCGGTCTGGATCGCAGTCGAGTCAGCGGAAAGGGCGCGGGTGAGGGCGACAAGAATGCGGTGAATCTCGGACTGTTCTTCATCGAGCAGGCGAACGAGCTCGTTGTTCTGCTCGATGGTCTCGAGCGGTTCAACGAACACCGTTTGTCCGGAGGAAGAGGAACCATGGACGACGCCGGGGACCTTGCGCTTGAATTCTGAGCGCACGGGGATAACGAAGCGGTCGCCGCGAATGGTGATAAGTTCGTCGCGGGCGCTGCCGTCGTCGCTGAGGCGTCGTAGGGAGCGTCGCAGGCTCTCTTCGATGGCGCGATGCTGACGGTCGATGGCACGACGGATGCGAGCGAGTTCGGGCGAGGCATCGTCGGAGAGGGAGCCGTCTGGCTCAATCTTGCCGCGAAGCTGACGCAGCAGGGGTTCGAGGTTTTGCTCGCGAAGAGATACAGAGAGCTGGACGATGGCAGGGGCGGCTGCCTGCATCTGCGATTGTGCAACGGCGGCAGAGGGAAAGAGCAGAGCTGTCCAGGCGGCGACGCGTTCGACGATGGTGAGGAGAGAGAGGATCTCGAGCGGCTCGAGCGCGGAGCCTTCGATACGTGCTTTTTCGAGCAGGTCGGTTGGTTCAAAGAGTCCGTGGAAGTCGAAGCTTACGCCAGCGCCGAAGAGGCCGCGCATCTCTTCGGTGCGCTGCTGCTGCTGATTGATCCAGGCGAGATCGGCGGAGGGCTCAAGGGCCTGGGTCCAGGTGCGTCCAAGAGGAGAGAAGGTGCGGGAGGCAATGTACTCGCGCAGACGCGGCCATTCGAGCGCGGAGGCGCTGGATTCGGCGAGTGGAGAGGGAATCTTCGGAATAAAACCGGGCGACGGCACATCTATATCGTAATCGCGCGCGGAACTGACTGCCGCCGGCTTGCGTAACAGAGAGTGGACGGCCAGAAAGGGGCTCTGAGTCTCCGGAGGTTGCGATATGGTTTGTCAGGCTTGTGGAAACACGATTGAAGCGGGAGGTAGATTTTGCCCCCGGTGCGGAGCGCAGGTTGTCGTTCAGGCGGCCCCTCCTCCCGTAAATCCTGCAGGATACTCGCCCTATCCGCCAGCAGGTCTGGTGCCGAGGGTTCCGCGTCATGTTCAGACCCTGGGCTGGCTATGGTGCGTCTTCGGAGCGTATCGGGTTCTTGCCGGGGTCTTTGGGCTGTTTATCTTTCGGACGATGGCGTGGCGACATCACTCCGGCTGGGATGGTCCGTGGGGCTGGGGAGGCTGGCATGGAGCTCCGTGGATGGGGCTTTTGCCGGTGATCGTTACAGTTGCAATTACGATGGCAGCTCTGGCACTGGTGGCTGGATACGGCCTGCTTACACGTAAGCCATGGGGGCGGGTGCTGGCGATTGTTCTCGGTGTTCTGGCGCTATTCAAATTCCCTGTCGGGACAGCGCTGGGGATCTATACGCTGTGGGTGCTGGCTCCCGCGAGTTCGGCATTGGAGTATGACTCGATTGCGGATCGGACCTGAAGGGACGCGTAGACTGGAGGTATGAACTTTCCTGTTACGCGTATGCGCCGCCTGCGCCGTACCGAGGCGATACGTGCTCTGGTGCGTGAGACCCGTCTGCATCCGGGTGCTTTGATCTATCCGCTTTTCATCTGTCCGGGAGAGGGCGTTCGCAAGCCGATCGGCTCGATGCCCAATGTGTTTAACCTTTCGGTGGATGAGGCTGTGAAAGAGGCTGAGGAGTGCGCCGAACTTGGCATTGGCGGCCTGCTACTGTTCGGTCTTCCCGCTGAAAAAGACGAGCAGGGGACGGGGGCATGGGCCGAGGACGGTATTGTGCAGACGGCTCTGCGTGAGCTTAAGAAGAATCGCAGGCTGGATTCGCTGGTGAAGATGAGCGATGTCTGCCTGTGCGAGTACACCTCCCACGGCCACTGCGGCGTGGTGGCACGCGACGGCGATCACTTCGAAGTGGAGAACGACTCGAGCATCGCATTGCTTGCCAAGACAGCGGTATCGCAGGCTAAAGCCGGAGCTGATGTGGTGGCACCGAGCGATATGCTGGATGGCCGGGTGGCGGCGATTCGTGAGGCTCTGGATGAGGAAGGATTCGAACAGACGCCGATCCTGAGCTATGCCTCGAAGTTCACCAGCGCGTTTTATGGACCGTTTCGCGATGCCGCGGATTCCGCACCTCAGTTCGGCGACCGCAGAAGTTACCAGATGGATGGAGCCAATCTCCGAGAGGCGATGCGTGAGATCGAGCTGGACCTGATGGAAGGTGCGGACATGCTGCTGATGAAGCCGGCGATGCCGTATCTGGACGTGATGCGGGAGGCGCGGGAGCGGTTCGAGGTTCCGATGGGAGCCTACCAGGTGTCGGGAGAGTACTCGATGCTGCATGCGGCCTTCGAGCGCGGATGGCTGGAGCCGGAGCGGACAATGATGGAGTCGCTGACGTCGATACGACGTGCGGGAGCGGACTTTATCGTGACGTACTTTGCCAAGGATGCAGCGAAGGTGCTGGGATAGCGCGGGTTGGGGCAAACCGCAGATCGTTTGAATGCTTATAGAAGAGGTAACCGGCGAAGCACTTTTTCCGGTGCAGTGAAGAGAATTTACTGTCTCGTTACCAGTTTTTTACGATTGATGGCTACACCTTGGGCATGGCCAGACCGACGGCCAAGCTTAAGGAGATCCTATGCAGAAATTTTTTGCGAGTACTGTCGCTACATTTCTTGTGGCCGGACAGGTTATGGGGCCCTCGCTTGCTAATGCGCAAGCAAACTATAAGGAGACGGCCACCCCGATCAAGCATCTGGTGGTGATCTTTCAAGAGAATGTCTCTTTCGATCATTACTTTGGCACCTATCCAAATGCGTTGAATCCCAAGGGAGAGCCCCGGTTCGTTGCAGCCCCGGGAACCCCAGCCATAAATGGTTTTACGGATGCTCTTCTCTATAACAACCCGAACTTCCTGAATAAAGCGCTGAATGGCAGCGCGGCATCGAATCCCTTCCGGCTGGATCGTTCGGAGGCGGCGACGGCGGACCAGGATCACGACTATACCCCGGAGCAGCAGGCGTTCCATGGCGGCCTGATGGACGGGTTTCCGAAGTACACGGGAGTTCCCGGACCTCCTCCGAATGGACAGTCAACCAATGCTCTGGTGATGGGCTACTACGACGGCAATACAGTGACGGCTCTGTGGAACTATGCGCAGCAGTTCGCGATGAGCGACAACTCCTACAACACGACCTTCGGACCTTCGACTCCGGGCGCGATCAATCTGATCTCGGGCCAGACGGGCGGTATCATCGATGCGGTGAGCGCGGGTGATTCCGTAGTCTCCGATGGTAACGGAGGTCAGACATTGATCAGCGATGCGGACCCTGTGGGCGATATCTGCTCAGGCACTGGCACCGTGCAGTTCGGCGGCCAGAACATAGGCGATCTGCTGAACAGCCGCGGTGTAACCTGGGGCTTCTTTGAGGGCGGCTTCAACCTGCAGAAGGCCAACGCGGATGGATCGACGGGATGCCATCGCACGACGACCTCGCAGGTGACGATGACAAAGAAGGCTGATTACATTCCCCACCATCAGCCATTCCAATACTATGTTTCAACAGCGAACCCGAAGCATCTGCGGCCTTCGTCGGTTGCTTCAGTCGGATACACCGATGCTGCAAATCACCAGTACGACACCGACGATTTCTTTGCAGCGGTGAAGGCGGGTAACTTCCCGGCGGTCAGTTTCCTAAAGGCTCCCGGCTATCAGGATGGACACGCGGGTTACTCCGATCCGTTGGACGAGCAGAAGTTTATCGTTCATGTCATCAACTTCCTGCAGCGCGAGAGCAGAGACTGGGAGAACACGGCGGTCATCATTGCCTATGATGATTCGGACGGTTGGTACGATCACCAGATGAGCCCGATCGTGAACGAGTCCTCTTCTGAAGCGGACGCACTGATTGCTCCGGGATCATGCGGGGACGGTTCGACAGCACTGTCGAGCGGAGCTGCAAGTCATGCGCAGGGCCGCTGCGGATACGGACCGAGACTGCCGTTCCTGGTGATCTCGCCCTTTGCCAAGCAAAACTTCGTCGATCACACCATTACGGACCAGAGCTCGATTCTTCGATTTATCGAGGACAACTGGGTCGGCGGACAGCGGATCGAGGGATCGTTCGACAGCCGTGCGGGTACGCTGCTGAATATGTTTGACTTCAAACATCCTCAGCGTGGTCAGTACCTGCTGGATGAGAATACCGGTGTTCCGGTGAACGGTGGTTTTCCGGGATTCCCTGGCAACGGCAACTGGTTCTAAGACTGCAGTAGGCGATCGATTCGAAAGATCGACGAAGGGTGTCGGAGGAAGTTTACTTCGGCACCCCTCGTCTTCTTGTTTTTCCGAAAGAAAGAGGCACAAACTTTTGATCTCGCGGCGAAGATTTATCCGGCGGGCCGGCGTGCTGGCCACTGGACTTTCCCTTGAAAAGACGATGAAGGCCAGCGGGATTGCGACGCCCGTAAAAGATCTGGATCCGAATACGCTAAAGCCGTTTGTCGATCCTCTTCCCTTGCCTGAAGTGATGAAGAGTAGCGGCATGAGGCCCAATCCCGAGAATCCGGCGAAGAAGATTCCGTTCTATCGCGTGACGATCGATGAGATTCATCAGAAGGTACACAGAGATCTGCCGCCTACGCGAATGTGGGGATTTCATGGTGTCTCTCCGGGGCCGATCTTCGAGACGCGCAGCGGACAGGGGTTGATAGTGGAATGGGTGAATCAGCTTCCGCTGAAGCACTTTCTACCGATCGATCACACACTGCACGGGGCCGGGGAAGATGAGCCAGAAGTGCGCGCGGTAGTCCATCTGCATGGTGGAAGGACACCGGCAGCAAGCGATGGGTATCCGGAGGATTGGGTGGTTCCAGGCAAGTCGCTTGTCTACCATTATCCGAATCAGCAGGATGCGGCGCTCCTGTTCTATCACGACCATACGATGGGAATTAATCGTTTGAACATCTATGCGGGGATGGAAGGGTTGTTTTTAATCCGTGATGAGACAGAGGACGTGCTCAATTTGCCAAAGGGTAAGTACGAGATTCCGCTGATGCTCTACGACAGGTTTTTAAAGGCGGATGGTCAATTGGAGTATCCGGTCTCGGGCGATCCCAAGTCGCCGTGGGTTCCCGAGGTGTACAGCAATGTGATGCTGGCCAATGGAAAGCTAGCACCGTATCTGGACGTAGAACCGCGCAAATACAGGCTGCGCATAATGAATGGATCGAATGCACGGTTCTTCCGGCTGTCGTTCGGCAGCTTGCTGGAGATGAACGTGATAGGGAGCGACCAGGGACTGCTCGAGGCTCCGATAAAGATGAAACGTATTTTGCTGAGCCCTGCGGAGAGGACAGATATTGTCTTCGACTTCAGTGCGCATGCAGGCGAGAGGATCGTGCTGAAGAGCGACAGCTTCGACATCATGGAGTTCCGCGTCGCGAAGACGGAAGCGAAGGACGACAGTTCGCTGCCAGCAAAGCTGCGCACGATCGAGAGGATTCCGGAGAGCAAAGCGGTGAAGACGCGAAGGCTGACGCTCGATGAAAAGATGGACAAGGTGCAGGACTCGATGGGAATGCTGCTGAATAATACTCCCTGGCATGCTCCAGTAACCGAGAAGCCGGTGATCGACACGACGGAGATCTGGGAGATTGTGAACCTGACAGAAGATACGCATCCGATTCATCTACATTTGGTGAAGTTCCAGGTGCTGGATCGGCGCAGCTTCGATGTCTTTCAGTTTCAGGATAGGGGCGAGATGCGCTACACGGCACGGGCTATTCCCGCTGGGCCTGAAGAGGCTGGATGGAAGGATACGGTACGGTGCGAGAAGGGACAGGTAACGCGCATCATCATTCCGTTTGAGGGATACACGGGACGGTATGTGTGGCACTGCCACCTGCTGGAGCATGAGGACAATGAGATGATGCGTCCCTTCGAGGTAGTCGCTGCCGGTCACGGTGTATAGCAGTTTGAGAACTTCGAGGTTTATTCGACAACCAAAGAAGTAACCGTCAGGGATGATTTTGCCTCTAGGGCGAGAGAGACCCGTTGCGGTATTGTGGAGCGAATCGGTAAAGCAAAAGGGCCCCGTCTTTACTCATCCGAGGAGCGATTCCATGGCAACCAAGAAGAAGTCTGTGCCGAAGAAGGCTGTTAAGAAGGCGACCAAACAGGCAAAGTGGCCCAGACGAAACGTTGTTCCCGACAGCATTGACCTGCGCGACCGCCCATATATTCCGTCGGTAATGCTGATCCCTGCGGAGGTGCTGGCTCCGCAAATTGAGATTCCGGTCCTCAATCAAGGCTCGACGAGCGCGTGCACGGGGTTTGCTCTGGCCAGCGTGATCTATCACCTACAGTACAAGGCCAAGCGCGAGAAGGTGATTCAGAGCGTTTCACCGTTCATGCTGTACTCCATGGCTCGGCGCTACGACGAATTTCCCGGCGATCCGACGAAGGATACGGGATCGAGTCTGCGCGGTGGGATGAAAGGCTGGTACAAGTACGGCGCATGCGCAGCTCGGTTGTGGCGTACCCAGGCGATGCCGGTTCCGGCAGCGAATCCAGAGGACGATTGGTGGATGGATGCGGTACGGCGTCCGCTGGGTGCCTACTACCGCGTGGATACGCACAGTGTGACCGATATGCAGGTGGCGCTGAACGAGATCGGTGTTCTCTATGCAAGCGCAATCTGTCATGCCGGATGGATGGAGGGACTTAAGGCCAAAAATAAGACGAAGCCGCGCACACCGCCGAGCAAGGATTATTGGGTGATTCCGCAGCGCAAGCCTACAGCGCAGGATGGAGCACATGCTTTTGCGATTGTGGGGTACACGCGCGAGGGTTTCATCCTGCATAACTCCTGGGATACAAACTGGGGAACAGGCGGTCTCGCGGTGTTGACGTATCAGGACTGGATCGACAACGCGATGGACTGCTGGGTGGCACAGCTTGGGGTAACGACCGATCTGCACACGGAGATTGCGAACTCGTCGACACTGCGGGTGAAGCATGGCCGCGTGCAGCTGGCGAGCGATGAGACGTTGCGCAATCGCGAGATTGGGCCATTCGTTATCGACATGGAAAATAACGGCAAGCTGAGCAATACGGGTGACTTTCGCACGCAGGACAGCGATCTTGGATCCCTGCTGAACCATCAGCTGGGCGAGGCGAGGAAAAAGTGGGGCCTGCGAGACAGTCAGCCGGTCGATGTGGCGATTTATGCTCATGGTGGCTTGACCTCGGAAAAGGATGCGGCGAATACAGCAGGACAATGGATCCCTGCGATGTACGACCGCCAGATCTTTCCAATCTTTCTGATGTGGGAGACGGATCTATGGTCGACGTTGAAGAACATCTGGACCGATATCCAGGCGAAGCAGCCGCGCACTACGGGGGGTATGTTCGACAAGGTGAAGGGCTGGTGGGATACACGGCTCGAACGCCTTCTGTCGGTGCCCGGATCGCAGGTGTGGGGACAGATGAAGCAGAATGCCGATGCGATTTCGAGCGCCCCGGAGTCCGGTGGCCTGAAGCTTTATGAGGCGAGTAAAAGCTCTCCCTACTTCAAAGACCCGTCGAAGATCAGACTGCACCTGATTGGACACTCTGCAGGAGCGATTGTTCACAGCTACATCGTGAACCGGTTGAAGTGGAACTTCGAGACGGTAAACTTTATGGCTCCGGCAGTGCGCTCTGATGTCTTCCAGAGCCAGGTAGTACCTGCGATCCGTAGTGGAAAGGTGAAGCGCTATCACCAGTTCGAGTTGACTGACGAGATTGAGTTGAAGGACCCGACCTGCGAACCGATTCTGGGATATAACCACTCGCTGTTGTACCTGGTTTCGCAGTCGTTCGAGAAAGGGCAGGTAACGCCCATTCTGGGAATGGAGAAGTTCTTCAACAGTGAGATTTTGTCGCAGGGCCTGTCGAATATCGCGACCTTCAAATCACCCGGTTCCTCTACGAAGAGCACGACACATGGTGGATTTGACGACGACGCGACCACGCGAGACAAGATACTTTCGTTGATCAAGAGTTGACCTGATGGCGGAGAGAGGACGTGTCGGTTGTCTTTGACACCCCGCTACACCATGGGTATAGGCTGTGTGGGTGAGCGCAGACGAGGCAGCGGAGATTCTTTCGATCGACGGCCACGAGGTGCGGGTAACCCACCCGGAGAAGTTGTACTTCTCCAAGCAGGTAAAGGTCTCGAAGCTGGACCTGGTGCGTTACTACCTCTCGGTGGCTCCTGGAGCGCTGCAGGGAATTCGTGATCGCCCGATTGTGCTGAAACGTTTTGTAAACGGCGCAGAAGCCGAGCCGTTTTATCAAAAGCGCGCGCCGAGCGATCATCCCGCGTGGATCCGTACTGTAACGCTTTCGTTTCCTTCGGGCCGCACTGCAGAGGAGATTGTGGTGGACGATGCCGCAGGGCTTGTGTGGATCGTCAACCTGGGCTGCATGGAGCTGCATCCGCATCCGGTGCGCTCGAAAGATCTTGATCACCCCGATGAGTTGCGGGTAGATCTCGATCCTGTTCCGGGTGTGGGGTGGGACGATGTGCGGCGCGTTGCGATGGAGGTGAAGGCGATGCTCGAGGAGGTCGGCCTGCGAGGCTGGCCGAAGACGAGCGGATCACGTGGCATACACGTGAACGTGCGGATTGAGCCGCGATGGACCTTCACTGAGGTACGGCGCGCGGCGCTGGCGCTGTCACGTGCGGTGGAGCGAAGGGTGCCGCAGCTTGCCAGTTCGAAGTGGTGGAAGGAAGAGCGGCACGGTGTCTTTCTGGACTACAACCAGAACGCGAAGGATCGAACGACCGCAGCGGCGTATTCGGTGCGTCCATTGCCGGATGCGCGGGTTTCGATGCCGCTTGAATGGGACGCGGTAATGGAGTGCGACCCGCAGGAGTTCACGATCTTCACGGTTCCGGAGCTCTTTCAGAAGAAGGGCAATCCGCATGCGGAGATGGATTGCGCCGTGGGATCACTCGATGCCCTGCTTGAGTTGGCAGGGCGGGACGAAGCGGCAGGGCTTGAAGATGCGCCGTGGCCTCCGCACTTCCGCAAGATGGAGGGCGAGGGATCGCGTGTGGCTCCATCGCGAGCGAAGAAGCCTGCAGGAGAGAAGTCTTTTACGCATCAGCTGCGTGAAGGTTTTGGAGAGCATCGCTTTAGAAAACGTTCAAAGACGCTGGAGGTTGGCGAGTTGCAGGTCCCAGAAGCAACAGAGGCAAAGACGCCGCGCAGACGCGTCTCCAACCAACCGCTGATTATTGTGGCTCAGTCTCCGGATAAGGAGGCGGCGGAAGCAGGGTTTGAGCGGTGGAAGATTGCGCATCCTGAAGCAGCGAAGCATCTGGCCATCGACGATGTGCTGGTCGACCGGATGCGAGGATCGTCTTCGATCTGGTATCGCATTCGCGTAAATCTGCGACACGTACCGGAAGAGATGCGACCGGCGCAAGGCACGCCAGACCCTGATGAAGATCCGACGCGGGTGTGGCGCGAGCAGCGAACCGGAAATGTTGAGAAGCCGAAGAGACCCCGAAAGAAGAAAGAGTAGTTATTCTCCGTTAGTGTTCAACGGCCGGTAGCGAAGATGTCGGCGAGCTCATGTGGCGGTACCACTTCAAGCTGCTCGTACGTGCAATCCTTCGGTGTCTTATCGGTGCGCCAGCGGCGAAACTGAGCCATGTGTCGAAAGCGCGTACCCTGCATGTGTTCATAAGCAACCTCGACGACAAGTTCGGGGCGTAGCGGCTGCCAGGAGAGATCCTTACCCTGGCTCCATCGGCTCTGCCCGCCGGGCATACGTTGATTTACTGATTCCACGCTTGCCTCAGCCCACGAACGCCAGGGATGACTCTTGAGCGCATCGTGACGATAGGGCTCAAGGAAGCTGACAAGCTCATGCCGCTTCGCTTTGGTAAAGCTGGCGCAGACACCGACGTGTTGCAGCGATCCCGAGGCATCGTAGAGTCCCAGCAGAAGGGAGCCGACGGCTTCGTTCTCAGCGTCTTTGTGCCAGCGGAAACCAGCGACAACACAATCGCAATCGCGCTCATGCTTCACCTTGAGCATGGTGCGTTTGTTGGGCTCATAGAGGCCATCAACTGACTTGGCCATAACACCGTCGAGTCCAGCGCCTTCAAAGCGAAGGAACCAGTCACGTGCAGTATTGTGATCACGCGTAGCCGGGGTTAGATGAAGCGGAGGCTTTGCCGTGGCGAGCAGAGACTCTAGTTCGGTACGGCGTTGCGCAAAGGGTTCGTGGCGTAGGTCTCGGTCGCCGAGCGCGAGCAGATCGAAGAAGACGACTGAGGCAGGAATCTGTTGCGAAAGTAGCTTAATGCGTGAGGCTGCGGGATGGATGCGCAGCTGCAAAGCGTCGAAATCGAGGCCTTCGCTACCGGCGATGACGACCTCGCCATCGAGCACGCAGCGCTCTGGAAGATGCGATTTCAACGGCTCGAAGAGCTCAGGAAAGTAGCGACTGAGCGGCTTTTGGTCACGACTCTGGATCATCAACTCGTCACCGTCGCGAAAGATGAGCGCGCGAAAGCCGTCCCACTTAGGTTCAAAGATCCAGGAGTTGCCTTCAGGGATATCATCGACCCGCTTCGCGAGCATGGGGAGAACTGGGGGAGGCACAGGAAGGTTCACGCTGCGATGGTATACCTCTGGGCTGATTACAGCCATGCGCTTACGATTCGTCCCGCCCCCCCGAGAAGCTTCAGATTATCGGTGCGGCGAGAAAAATAACGGGCGTTGAGTTCGGGAGTACCAAGATCTTCGATGGAGTGGAATGCTTTGAGCTCTTCAGCCATTTGAGAGGTTTTGAAGAAGAGTTGGAAGGGCTCACCGGCGAGTTGGACGCGAGAAGACAGAGAGTCGAGCGCAAGTTGCTCGTGCGGAGCGAGGACGGAGCGAGGCTGCGCGTAATCCATTACCACACCGCCCCCGGACGTGAGAGATGCGATGAAAGATATCGTCGAACGGAAGGCATCCTGCGTGAGATAAGGTACGACGCCGAGCCAACTGAAGAACGTGGGTGCTGAAGTATCCAGACCTGCCTCGATGAGCTGCGTTGCCAGTTGCTGGTGTTCGAAATCGACGGGAGTGAAGGTGAGGTTTTCTGGAGCCGTAATGCCGTTGGCGGCCAGCATCTCGCGCTTCCACCTCTGTGTAGCTGGGTGATCAATCTCGAAGACTCGAAGATTTGGATAGGGATTGCGATAAGCGAAGGTGTCGAGCCCTGCGCCGAGTACCACGTACTGCGTAAGGCCGCGAGCGATGGCCTGCGCCAGAAGATCTTCAGCGTAACGGCTCCTAACCACCATGAACGCTCGTAGAGCTACAGAAAAAGGCTTGTTGAGCTTGTTGACGGTGCGTTCGACCTCGGGAAGATATTCGCGGCCAAGGATGGGAACGGCGACGGGATCTTCAAAGACGAGGGGATGAGCGTCGTAAAGCTGGTGCGCAGCGCGACGCATGGCGACACGGAGTGCGGTGCGGGAGGGGCGAGCGGCTTCCATCGGTTAAGTCTAACGGGCAGAGGAAGAAAGCTTCGTCCCGGATGGCTCCTAGGGGTTCCCGGTAACTCCTGAGGCTCGGTGTAGAAAGAATTGTAGCCGGAACCGATAGAGTTAAAGGTACGGTGAGCGAAACCCACTCCAAAACATTGACCCCACCCCGTTCGAAGGGCTTTCTGGCACGATCGTCCGCGGCGGCTGTTGCCAGCGGTATTCTGATGAGCCGGTTGCTCGGGCTTGTGCGCGACCGGCTGTGTGCCCACTACCTTGGCAACTCTTATGTCGCCGATGCGTTTCGTGCGGCCTTTCGTATTCCAAACTTTCTGCAAAACCTCTTTGGGGAAGGGGTTCTTTCGGCTTCGTTCATCCCGGTCTATGCGCGGCTAAGGGCAGAAGAGCGTCATCAGGAGGCTTCGGAGCTGGCCGAAGCGATCTTCGCGATTCTTCTCTTCATCACCTCGGTGATGGTGTTGTTGGGTGTCTTCGCTACGCCGTTACTGATCGATCTGATTGTTCCCGGCTTCAAGGGAGAGACGCGTGAGCTGGCGATTCGTCTCGTGCGGATTCTGTTTCCCGGCGCCGCACTTCTGGTTCTTTCTGCATGGTGCCTGGGAGTTCTGAACAGCCACAGAAAGTTTCTGCTCTCTTATGCCGCCCCAGTGATCTGGAACGCTGCCATGATTGCGGCGTACCTTTGGAATCGATCGCGCGAGGGACAGGAACACCTGGCTGTCGTGATTGCGATCGCCTCCGTAATCGGAAGCGCCTTGCAGTTCATGGTGCAATTACCCTCTGTTCTGCGCCTGCTTCGTCCTCTCGCCTTCAAGCTCAGGCTAGAAGGAAGTTCGGTTCGGACGGTCGTCCGCAACTTCTTTCCGGTGTTTTTGAGCCGGGGGGTCGTTCAGGTAAGCGCCTTCGTCGATGCCTTTCTTGCGAGCTATCTGCCGACCGGAGCGGTGGCTGCACTGGCGTATACCCAGACACTCAATTCGCTGCCGGTCAGCCTGTTCGGAATGGCGGTCTCCGCAGCTGAGCTGCCCGCGATGTCGAGTGCACTCGGAACTACGACTGAGGTGTCGGCTGTCCTAAGGCAACGACTGGCGCAGGGGCTACAAAACATTGCATTTTTTGTGGTGCCCTCAGCCGCCGCGTTTCTTATTCTGGGCGACGTGATTGTCGCGGCGATCTATCGATCCGGGCAGTTTGGGGCAAGCGATGTGACGCTGGTGTGGAGCGTGCTGGCAGGGTCCGCTGTGGGACTGTTGGCCTCCACATCGGGACGTCTCTATTCCTCTGCTTTTTATTCTCTGCGAGATACACGAACTCCGTTGGTTTTTGCTGTAATTCGTGTCACTCTCACCATAGCTCTGGGCTACTTTTGCGCACTTCCGTTGCCGAGGATGCTGGGGATAGATCGCCATTGGGGTGTAGCGGGATTGACCTTCTCCGCAGGGCTTGCTGGATGGGTGGAGTTTGCCCTTCTGCGTCATGAGCTGCATAAGCGGATCGGCAAAGTTGCATCACAGAGCTCACGCACATTGCGATTGTGGGGTGCCGCTGTTCTGGCAGCTGCGATCGGTTATGTCGTAAAAGGGGTGTTGCCCATTCGGCCCAGTCAATATTCATCGCTGCTGATTGGCGCGGTCGTGCTTCCTTTGTTCGGGATTTTGTATCTAGCTTTCAGCCGTGTGCTTGGCATTGCAGCCCCGAGCAGCCTGCAACGGTTGTTGCGACGTGGCTAAGTTTCACTTCTGTAAGATCGAACCGTGGCGCTGGAGGAACCCTGTATGCTTTCCAATCGCTCGATGCCGAAGAGCACCGTAGTTCCTGAGCTTGCTTACCCGGATCTTGGCGAGGCCATCACATGGCTGGAATCGGTCTTCGGTTTTACATTGCGGCTGCGTATCGCAGACCATCGCGCACAGTTGAACGTAGGTGACGGGTCCATTGTCATCACGCAGCATCCTTCCGCAGGCGCGATCACACCGCAGGCCCACTCGGTCATGGTTCGTGTAGAGAATGTAGACGATCACTACGCCCGCACTCTTGAACACGGAGCACTGATTCTTCGCTCTCCTGAGACTTATCCTTATGGCGAGCGACAGTATTCCGTTGTCGACCCGACCGGACGGACATGGACGTTCTCCCAGTCCATCGCCGATATCGATCCTGCCGATTGGGGCGGGACGCCGGGCAGTCTTTAGTCGTCACCCGGAAGTTTCAGGCTGCCCAATCCCGTCGTCGCACGTCGTCCAGCACAGGTATGCCGGCAAGCAACAATAGGACGGCAGCGAGAGGTAGCGTGAAAAAGAAGCCCACATGTTTGAAACCCAGAGCTCCGATGACTCCGCCGATAAAAAAGAGCGCCACCAGCGACGCGAGAAGCTGAAGCCTGGAGAATTCAGCTTCAGTGGCTACGTGAAGGATTTTGGAGCCGCGATCGGCGAGGCGTCCGAGAGCAATTCCGATATCGGTCACCATGCCGGTCAGATGGGTCGTGCGAATGACAGCGTCTGAGATTTTGGTGATGATGGCATTCTGCAGGCCCATCGTAAAAGAGAGCAACATCATGATGCCGAGCACTCGGCCTCCGTTGTAGACCTGTCCGAAGAAACCAAAGATCAGCAGCAGAAAAGATTCGATGATCAGCGGTAGCGCGTATTCGCTTTCCAGCTCACGCTTTCGTGCCCAACGAACGAGCAGGGTGGTTAAAAGCGCTCCAAATAGAAACGACAACAGTACAGCAAACCCGACGAGGACCAGTCTCAAGTCGCCATTGGCGAAGTCGTCCGCCATCGCCGAAACGACTCCCGACATATGAGAGGTATAGCGATGCACCGCAAGAAAACCACCGGCGTTGGTCGCGCCAGCCACAAACGCAAGGTAACGGGCAAGGTGCCGGTTGGCGGTCTCGGTACGGTTCTTTCCGGTCAGTCGGCGCAGATAGAACAGGGGCATGAGAATATCATCGCAGGTTGAGGGGCTGGCTCGCCAAACGGTCAGGCTGAACCCTGCGGCACCCGACTGCATCCAATCAGACCGGAGACGAATGCGATGCCCGTAATTCGAAGTTGTCCCCACTGTGGTCAGAAAAACCGCATCCCGGCCCGCCACCTGGCCGACAGTGGCCGCTGCGGAAACTGCAAGAATGAGCTGGCTCCGGTGAATGAACCGGTGGCCGTCGATACAGCGTTGTTTGACGAGATTATTCGCGAATCGCGTGTGCCCGTCCTGGTGGACTTCTGGGCCGACTGGTGCGGACCATGCCGCATGGCTGCTCCCGAGGTGGCTCGTACTGCGGCGGACAAGGCGGGGAAGGCGGTCGTGCTGAAAGTCGATACGGAACAGAACCCGCAGCTTTCCGCGCGCTACAACGTGCGCGGAATCCCGAACTTCGCCGTATTCTCAGGAGGCCGTCTGGTCTCGCAGCAGGCGGGGCTGGTGGACCACCAACAGATGGAGAGCTGGTTAGACGCGGCACGATCTTCTTAGGCGCCCAGTTTTGGAAAGCGACACAAAAAGATCGTGACCGTGGAGTGAGTCAGCTAGAATGGTTGGCCTTGGGAGGAGTGTTCGATGCGCCCGAGGCTTTTAGCGTTATGCTGCCTCGCATTTCCCCTGTGCGCCTCGGCGCAAGACTCCGCTACGCCCACGCTCCATAGCGGAACGCAGATTGTCGTCGTCGATGTAACCGTCGCGGATTCGCATGGACAGGCGATTACGCATCTTAAACCATCGGACTTCGTTGTTCTGGAAGATGCCGCGCCTCAGGTCGTCTCCCACTTTGAAGAACATACCGCTGCCGATCAGACGAAGACGCCCATGATGCCTCCGTTGGGGCAAAACGTGTATACCAACTTCACGCCAGTTTCTGAGAATGTTTCGACAAACATCCTCCTGATCGATTCCCTCAACACACCTGTCAGCAGTCAATCCAGCAATCGCCAGAAGCTGATTTCCTTTATCAAAACGATGAAACCCGGCACGCGGCTCGCTGTCTTCGACCTGTCGACACGACTTATGCTGCTGCAGGGATTCACCTCCGATCCAGAGCTTCTGCTTGCTGCCGTCCACAGTGATTCCGCCATACAAAGCTCTGCCGGTCTTCCTGATTCACTGGGCAGTGCGGAGTCACTTTCGGACACGGTCAGAATTCCCTCACCGCAGATCCTGGGCGCAATGAGACAAACGGAGGCAGTGCAATCTACCGAGCAGGATCGTCTTCGGGTTCTTACTACGCTTGGAGCGATGAATCAGCTTGCACGTTATCTTTCCGGAGTGCCGGGCCGTAAAAATCTTCTTTGGGTCTCCGGCTCGTTTCCACTCAACTTTCTTCCTCATGCCGGTATTCGAAACTCGTTTGCGACTACGGAGTCATTTCAAACCGAAGTACGCGAAACCATGAACCTGCTCTCACGCAGCCAGGTCGCGATCTACCCCATCGATGCCGGAGGGGTTCAAAACTCTCCGCTGGCCGATGCCTCCGCCGGTCGATATGCCCTTGGATCGAACCGAGTAGCGGGCGATGTCGATACCTTCTCCTCGCAGAGCATGGACACGCAAGGTACGATGCAGCGTCTTGCGGAGTCGACCGGAGGCAATGCTGCCCTGGAAACGAATGATCTTCAGGGAGCACTGACGAAGGCCATCGAAGCCGGTTCGAACTACTACAGCTTGGTGTACAGTCCAACCAATAAGAAAAACGATGGGAAGTATCGCAAGATTAATGTTCGTCTCGTCTCAGGCAGCTACAAGCTTGGTTATCGCGACGGCTACTATGCAGCCGATGCAGATGCGAAGTCGGCCACACCCCACTCCGCCGAGAAACATGATACGGTTACGCCGCCAGACTCTATGCAGCTTGCAATGCAGCGCGGTGCGCCGACGCCAACGGAGATCATCTTCAAAGCGCTCTTTGCAGCGAGCTCAGTTACAAGCCGCCAGCCTGCTGAGGGAAACGTAGCTGCGAAATCCAAGCCGCCGTACCGCCTGATTACGGTAGCCTACGCGGCAAATCCGGGCGACATCACGATGCCATCCGCCCCCGATGGGCTTCGTCACGTCGATCTCGATTTTGTGGCTCTGGTCTATGACCGGGACGGTCAGCTCTTTACACAGCAGATCAATCGCGTCGATGTTTTTGCGAAGCCACAGGCCGTTCAGGACTTTCTGCGAGAGGGAGTGCGGTATCAACAGCAGATCGCTGTTCCGGTTAAGGGTGAGTATTATCTACGGACCGGAATTCACGACTTGCTTGGCAACAAGATCGGAGTGATTGAGGTTCCTGTTGCGAATATCGCGATCACTCCTCAAGGGCAATCAGCAGTTCAGAGCCCAAGATAATCAGGGGTTCTTATTTTGTAGAAGGAGAGACGCACACCGCTTTTCCTACAAGGTGCTGATTCAGCAGCCGCGGCATCAGCATCCGAAAGAAGGTGTCCTCTTTAGGGGTAAGACAGGCTTGCGCGTTAGGGGCGCCGTCCGTTGCACGGGTCATCCCTTTGTCGTCGACCTCAATGTGAAGTGGCGTCATGGGGCAGGTGGCGGAATCGAGAGCATACGCTGCGGCGACAGCATCGAAGAGAGTTGGCGTGTCTTGGTGCGTGCTGTGGCTCCACTCGTTGATAAGCACCTGCAGGCCGTCCGTCATTGGTGTGCTAATCGAGGCCAGGGCTGAGTGCTTTGCCTGATCGAACTTCAATTGTGTTGAGTCCAGCGGAAGCATGAATACCGGCACGCCGGAGCGTAGCAGCTTCTGGGCTGAAACGGGATCGCGGGCAATGTTGTACTCCGGTTCGGGTGGCGTACCGGCTGGGCCGTAACCACGATGAATAGAGCCACCCATCAGGACGACACGCCGAAGCTTGCGGAAGGTCGAGGGGTCGCGATCGATGGCCGCGCCGACATTGGTAAGAGGGCCAAGAGCGAGCAGAGTAATTTCTCCAGGATGAGCCTTGATCTGCTCGAGCAGGAAGGCGACAGCATCGCCGTGCTGGTGTTCGATCCCAGCCTTTGCCCAGGGAGCTTGCGAGAACGTCGCAGGTGACTTTGTCGGAACGCCGGCGTGAACCGCGATTTCGCTGCGACCGGTTTCGCAAATCATGCGGTCAAGCATACGGGCGCGCAGGGCGGTATCGCCCCAGGCCGAGGAGAGGCCGAGGATCTGGAGCTCAGGACTCGTGAGCACGAGATCAATTGCAAAGGCATCGTCGACGTCGTCGCCCACGTCGGTGTCTACGAGGATAGTGGCCGCTCGCGGCTGCGCAACTACGAAGTGTGCGGGAAGCGCGAGAGAAAGAAGAAGAGTCAGGGGGCGAAGTCTCATGGTCGGCGGCACAAAAGCAATGTAGCAAGACTCAAAGATGAGGTACAGAGGAGTTATAGGGCTGAAATCGCGGGAGCGGGAGGCTCAGCCGCGATGGTCTCGTAAGTTGTGTGTAGCGGAAGAAAGAAGGAGATGACCGTGCCGTGGCTCTGTGAATCGACGCTGCTTTCAACCTCTATACGGCCTCCATGCCCTTCGATGAATTGCTTGGCGACGAAGAGTCCAATGCCTGTACCAATAGAGCTTCGCGTGGTAAAGAAAGCCTCAAAGATATGGGGGAGATTTTCCTTCGAGATCCCTCCTCCCGTGTCTTCAATTGAGAAGAGAACTCCTTTCTTAACGTCCTTGGCGGAAAGGCGGAGCGTCCCTCCTGCAGGCATGGCATAGATTGAGTTGGCGATCAGATTGGAGATAACCTGCATGATCTCGCCTCGACGCACAACAATTCTGCTCATGGAGGTGAGGCACTTTTCGATGCGAATCCCTACAGTGGTGCAACGAGGCTCATAGACGGTGATGGCATGTTCGGCCAGTTCCGTGATTGAAGCATTGTTGGCCGAGGCGTGTTCGCGATAAAAGCCAAGTGTCTGCCGGGCGATGTGGGAGACACGCGTCAGCTCGCTCTCGGCTGCGTCCAGATAAGCGATTCCCTGAGGATCATTGAGGGAGGGCCTCAGCAAATAGAGCAGATTGACGACAGCCTCCAGGGGATTGTTGATCTCGTGCGCAATGGTGGCAGCCATTCTGCCTGCGGCAGCGATCTTTTCCGCCTGCAGCAGTGACTGCTCAATACGTTTGCGATTAGAGATGTCGCGCAGGATCTTAGAAGCCCCTGTTATTTTGCCCGTCTCATCCCGCATCGGAGAGACAGTGAGCGAGACGTTCAGCAGTTCACCGCTCTTTGTCAGACGAACGGTCTCAAAGTGGTCGATGCGCTCTCCAGCGCGAATCTTCTTCAAAATAAGTTTTTCGTCGGAGTACAGGTGTTCTGGAATCAGTTTGAGAATCGGCGTGCCGATCATCTCTTCCTCCGTGTAGCCGAGGATGCGGGTGGCTGCCTGATTCCAGCTGGTGATGATCCCGTTCAGGTCCTTACTAATGATGGCGTCGTCGGACGAGGCAACGATGGCTGCCAGCTCTCCCAACCGCTGGGAGGCTTCGCGCTGCACCTGCTGCGCCTTTTCGAGTTTGTTTAGATTTTGATTCAGGCGGTCCTGTAGCCGAATATTCTCGATCGCGACGGCGGCCTGCGCAGCGACGGTGGCTACTAGATTTTCCGAGCTCTGGTCAAAGATGCTGGGCTCTTCATGGCCGTAAAAGAGTCCTCCCAGCACTTCACCGGCGGCATTGGTGACGGGAACAGCAAGGTAACTGCAGACCGGGAGATGTCCCTTCGGCATTCCGAAGTAAGGCGCATTCTGCCCGTACCGTGGATCCTTGGTGATGTCTGCGGAGCGAACGATGCCCGTGCCGTGAAAGGTCGGCTTGAAGACCTCTGTGTTGCGGGGCATAGGGAAGTCTTTAAATTTCTCCCGGTCGACCCCGGAGAGTGTGTAGAGCATATAGCTCTCGCCGGAGGCGTTTGTAACGTTGTAGAAAAATGCCCCGAAACGGGCTCCACAAAGCTGTAAACCTGCGTCGGTTGCAGATTGCACAATCGATTCCAGATCAAGGCTTTTGGTCAACAGCAGACCGGTCTGGATGACAAGTTCGAGCTTTCGCTCAAGGCCGTCCGATGCCTTTACAGGGTTGGTCTGCTCTGCTTCGAAGGTTTGGGACGATTGCTTCATAGTTTGCCGGTATGCTGGCCCGACAGTACCGTGGCAGCTCTTTCTGAAAGGGCCGTAAAGGCCTCAAATGGAAAATCGAACCTTCATCATATGCGAAGTAAATGGATTTTTCCCTGCTACGAATACGGGATGTTCACCGTCTGGAGGGACTTGACAGCTCGTGTACTCTAAAATGTTTGTAATTGGATAAGGAGATGGCTTTGGCAGACACGATCTTTGATGTAGTGGTTTTGGGTGGCGGACCGGCTGGTTATACATGCGGAATTCGTGCGGCCCAATATGGGCTGAAGGTTGCGTTGGTGGACGCAAATGACCGTCTTGGAGGTACTTGCCTGTTGTGGGGATGCATTCCGACGAAGGCACTGCTCTTCACGGCTGAGATCTGGGACCACCTCAAGCACGGCGAGACCTATGGCATTGATGGCGTCTCGGCGCCGAAGTTGAACTGGAAGAATGTGATGGCGCGCAAGGACGACGTCATTACGCGCCACACCAAGGGCCTCGACTTCCTGATGAAGAAGAACAAGATCACGACTTTCAAGGGCTTCGGCAAATTAACCGGCCCTGCGAAAGACGGGATCCACACCATCGAAGTGAAGCTGGCCGACGGCAAGCCGGAGACGATCAAGGCGAAGAAGGTCGTCCTCGCAACCGGCTCTGACGCCCGTGTGCTCCCCGGCTACAAGCCCGACGACACCATCCTGACCAACTACGAAATCCTGAAGATCGCCGAGGCGCCCAAGTCGCTGATCGTGATCGGCTCCGGTGCCGTGGGTGTCGAGTTTGCGTCCATCTTCCGCAGCTTCGGAGCTGAAGTCACCATCCTCGAAGTTCTTCCCCGCCTCGTACCGGTAGAAGACGAAGAGATCTCGAAGGAGCTGCTACGACAGTTCAAGAAGCGCGGCATCGACTGCAATCTCTCCATCAAGGACACCAAGATCGAGAAGACCAAGACCGGGGTTACCGTCACCTGGACCGACTCCAACGGCAAGGCGCAGTCGAAGCAGGCGGAGAAGGTGCTGATGGCCGTGGGCCGCGCGCCGCGCACTGAGGGCATCGGCCTTGAGAAAACCAACATCAAGCCCGAGCGTAACTTCGTCATGACCAACGAGTGGATGGAGACGACCGAACCCGGTGTCTACGCCATCGGCGACATCGTCGGAGGCATGCCACAGCTGGCGCACGTAGGAGGGATGGCGGGTCTCGTGGTGGCGGCACGCATCGCAGGTAAGTATGCCAAGCCGATCCATCGCAATCGCATCCCCGGCTGCACCTATACCGAGCCGCAGATCGGTTCTGTGGGCCTAACCGAGGCGCAGGCCAAGGAGAAGGGTTACACCGTCAAGGTCGGCAAGTTCCCGTTCGTTGGAAACTCCAAGGCGACGATCCTCGATGCCCACGACGGCTTCGTGAAGGTCGTCTCCGACGCGAAGTACGGCGAGATCCTGGGTGTGCATATCATCGGACCGTACGCCACGGAGATCATCGCCGAGGCCGTTACCGCCATGCAGCTCGAAGCCACGGTGGAGGAGATGATGTTCACCATCCACGCCCACCCGACCGTCGCTGAGGCATTGCTCGACGCGTTCTCCAGCGTCGAAGGCAAAGCGATTAACGTGTAACGATTCGATTCAGTCTTGGGATAAGAGCCCGGAAGATTCCGGGCTCTTATCATTGAGCGTGAGGAAGTAAAAGAAGTCCAGATGTACATCCATCTTCTCCAGCCCGGTCGCATTCCCTACGCAGAGGGTCTCGCTATACAGAAGCGCGTGATTGATGCCCGCAAGCAGCGGCTGATTGGCGACACGTTACTGCTGCTGGAGCATCCTCCGGTCCTCACGCTGGGCCGCAACTCGCACCGCGAGAATGTGCTGGCCAGCGATGAGCTTCTCGCATCGCGTGGCGTCGAGCTGCATGAGATCAACCGTGGCGGCGACGTTACCTATCACGGCCCTGGCCAGCTCGTCGGTTACCCCATCTTCGATCTGCGGGGCGAATGGCCAGGCAAGAAGGGGCCGCACCTGGGCCCCGTCGACTTCATGCGCATGCTCGAAGAGGTCCTAATCCGCGTCTGCTACGACTTCGGTATCCCCGCCCAGCGCATCGCGGGACGTACAGGCGTCTGGACCATTGCGAGTGGCTCCGTTCCGGAAAAGAAGATCGCTGCCCTTGGCATCCACGTTTCGCAGGGAGTCACCTCGCACGGTTTTGCGCTCAACGTCACCACAGACCTTCGCGACTTCGACCTGATCGTGCCCTGCGGCATCACAGACCGTACTGTCACCTCACTGGAGCTTGAGGCACAGCCGACCGACGATGCCTCGCGTCAGCCGACCATGGAGAACACCATCCACTCGACGGCACGCGCCTTTGGGCGTGTCTTCGAGCGGCAGATCCTTGCCAGTAACTCACTCGATGAGTTGCTGTCCATTTCCGCTGCCTGCTAGTTGCGGAGCTAAGCCCTGGAGGGAGCATCCGCCGTCCTGCTCTTATGCCATGAAGATGCCCTTACTTTGCTTGCCGGCAGCCTGCTCCTGACCTTTCCTCCGCTGGAGCGGCTTCTATAGGATTTGCTATCTTTGCCGTGGTTCATGCTCGTTTAATGACCAAGTAGTCCGCTAACCGCACCGTGTCAAGCCAAGGCCGCCCTTATCACCGTATAATCCGATTCGTATGCTCGGTTTGCCGAGCTGGACGGAGTGTCGCTTAAACCCCGCCCGCAACTGTTTCAGGGAGAGATTCATGCCGACAGACGTACTCATGCCGCAGATGGGCGAATCCATCACCGAAGGCACCATCACCAAGTGGCTGAAAAAGCCCGGCGACCCCGTTCAGCGTGACGAGCCGCTTTTTGAAATCTCGACCGACAAGGTCGACGCCGAGATTCCCTCGCCTGAGGCTGGCGTCCTGAAGGAGATCAAGATCAGCGAAGGGGCGACTGTTGGCGTGAATACGGTCGTCGCCGTGATCGAGAGCGGGAATGGAGCCACCGCCTCCGCTCCTGCAGCAAACGCCGAGACGGCTGGCTCCGCAAAAGCAGATTCGGTAACGCCCGCGGCTGAAGCCGAGCCCGAGGCTACCCAGGGCAATCCTGCCGCTGCCGACTCCGTCGCCGCCGGAACCATCATCGAGGCCAGTGGCGCGACGGAAGTTCTGATGCCTCAGATGGGCGAGTCCATCACCGAAGGCACGATCACCAAATGGCTAAAGAAGGTGGGCGATAACGTTCAGCGCGACGAGCCGATCTTCGAGATCTCGACCGATAAGGTCGACGCCGAGATTCCCTCGCCTGTTGCCGGAGTCCTGACTGAGATTAAGGTGCAGGAAGGTACGACCGTAGGTATCAATACCGTCGTTGCTGTCATCGGTGGAGGTGCCGCCAAGGCCGCCTCCGCACCGGCAAAGGCTGCTGCAGCATCCAGCCCGGAAGCTGCACCCGCTGCCGCGGCTTCGAGCACGGAAGTTCTGATGCCTCAGATGGGCGAGTCCATCACCGAGGGCACGATTACGAAGTGGTTGAAGAAAGTAGGCGACAACGTTCAGCGCGACGAGCCGATCTTCGAGATCTCGACCGATAAGGTCGACGCCGAGATTCCTTCGCCTGCTGCCGGAACCTTGACCGAGATCAAGGTTCCCGAGGGCCAGACGGTGCAGATCAACACCGTCGTTGCAGTTATCGGTGGGGGCGCGGCCAAGGCCGCTTCCGCGCCGGCTAAAGCGGCTGCTCCTGCCGCCGTCCCTGCGGCTTCTGCCCCGGCTCCTGTTGCTGCAGCCTCCATGGGCGAGCGGGGACGTACTTCCCCGCTGGTTCGCAAGATCGCCTCTGAAAATAGCGTCGATCTTTCGCAGGTTGCGGGCACAGGATCTGCTGGCCGCATCACCAAGGAGGACATCCTTGGCTACATCGAGGGTGGAGCGAAGCCCGCTGCTGCTGCCCCTGTAGCTGCTCCCCCGGCCCCTGCAGCTGCTCCCAAGCCTGCCGCCGCGGCAGCTGCCGCACCGCAGCCCGGCGAACTGGTTCCGATGTCCAAGATGCGCGCCATCATTGCGCAGCGCATGGTCGAATCCAAGCGCACCTCGCCGCATGTCCACACGGTCTTCAAGGTCGATATGACCCGCATCGTGCGGCTGCGCGAGAAGGAGAAGTCGAAGTACGAACAGCGCAATGGCGTCAAGCTGACCTACATGCCGTTCATCACACGCGCTGCCGTTTATGCTCTGCGCAAGCATCCGGTGGTCAACTCGGCGGTCAAGGGCGATGCGATCCTCTACAACAAGAACATCAACATCGGCATCGCCGTCGCGCTGGAGTGGGGCCTGATCGTCCCGGTTATCAAGCAAGCAGAGGAGAAGAACTTCCTCGGCGTCACCCGCGCGATCGTCGACCTGGCCGAGCGCGCCCGTGCCAAGAAGCTGGCTCCCGATGAGGTCTCCGGCGGTACCTTTACGCTGACCAACTCTGGCATCTTTGGCGAGCAGTTCGGGACCCCGATCATCAATCAGCCGCAGGTCGCCATCCTCGGCATCGGCGGTCTGAACAAAGAACCCGAGGTCATCACCGACAAGGACGGCAACGATTCCATCGCGATCCGCTCGATCCAGCGCTTCACGCTGGGCTTCGATCACCGCATCGTCGACGGAGCTGACGCCGGCAAGTTCATGAGCGACTTCAAGGCTTACCTCGAGAACTGGAACGAAGACATCGGCTAGTACTTCGCAGCCAAGATAAAAACGGCGGCTCCTCATGGAGCCGCCGTTTTGTTTCTAACTAAGATAAGCGGTTTCTGATAAATCCTATCGACAGGCCGGCTATCGAAGTGCCACTAAGATAGCCAATTGCCTGAAAGGCCTCTGCCGGAGTCTTCGCTTCGTAGACTCGCCACCAGAAAAGGACGATCGTCGAAAGCCAGACAACGCAAGCGAAAACCCAGAATGCCTTGGTCAAAACGCTCTTGCTTTCAAGGTCTGAACTACTGTTCGCGTAGTGCATCGAGCGCTCCTCCGGTCAGAGACATCTTACCTGTCTTCTGAAAAGAAGCCGGATATCATTTGTTGCCTAGTCTTTGAACAGGTGCGATGAGTGCGTAATTGCGGCACCTGCACGCATGGCAGCGGCGACCAGGCCGGTCTCGGCCAGCATGGGTTCTGTCGCGCCTGCTTCCACGGCAGCTCTGCGGTGCAACTCGATGCAGTAGGGGCACTGTGTCGTCAACGCAACGGCAAGGGCCATCAGCTGTTTATGCAGAACGTCGATTGCGCCCGGCTGAAATGCTGCCTTATCAAAGGCCCAGAACGCCTTTGTGGCTTCAGGCGCGTTTTCGTCCAGCTTCTTCAGCTTGGTCAGATTCTTCATATCAAACATGCGTTTTTTTCTCCTTCGCGAACAAATCGGATAGCCATGCAGGGGCCGAACCTGCAGCGTCGAGCACTCTGCCGGTAGCTTTTAGAGTGTTGTACGGACATCGCGGTTACAAGGAAAAGAATGCACCGCATGCCCGCGCGCGAAGGATGATTCAGTCATGACCAGAACTGGACAATTCTGTCGCTAATGTTTCGCCACGCACATTACACCAGCAAGCAGCAGTGCTGCGCCAAACATCCATGCCCTTGCTGTATTTAGCCGATTCAACCATCGATAGTTCATCGTTGCACCTCGCCATCACTATAGCCCCGTAAGGCGTCTTTGGTACGGTAGGAGAACGATAGACTAGCCTTATGGTTGCAGGACGAGTGATGGCGTTGGATGTCGGGAAGGTGCGCGTCGGTGTGGCACTCTCCGACCCGTTGGGCTACACCGCGCAGCCTCTCTTGACGCTCTGGCGCAAGAGTCGTGGCGAAGACATGCGCAGCCTCCTCCGTCTCATCCGCAAACACGAAGTTACGGAGATCGTCGTTGGCAACCCGCTCCACATGTCCGGCGACGTAAGCCCATGGGCCGCGAAGGTGCATCAGTTCGCAGAAGATCTTCAGCAGCGATCCGGCCTGCCGGTACACCTGTGGGATGAGCGGCTCAGCTCCGTCGCCGCGCACGAGCTTCTCGATGAGGCCGGACACGACCGTCGCGACCGCAAAGCAATCCTCGATCAGATTGCAGCCGTCGTCATTCTGCGCGACTGGATGCAGGCGCGCGAGCAGGCCCGCCGACAGTACGATCCCATCACCGAACCCTAACGTTTCGGCATGCTTTGTCCAATGCATTTCAACTCCCTATACTTAAGAGAGAATCCTTAGCCCGCGCTTGGAGTGCGGGCCCTGCTATTCAGGAGTTGCATGGCCGCACTGATCGAAGCAATCGACGTTAAGCGTAAGACACTCTTCGAGCACGAAGACACACCCTTCTACTGCATGGAGGCCGAGGTGAACTCCCCCACGGCTCGCGGCGGACAGACGCTGGTGCGCCTGAAGATGCGCAACCTGCTCACGAATGCCGTCTTCGAAAAGACCTTCAAGGCCGGCGATAAGTTCAAGGAGCCCGATCTGGAGACGGTTGAGGCGACCTACCTCTACGGCGACGCCGATGGCTACCACTTCCTCGATCAGCAAAGTTTCGAAACCCTCACGCTGACAGAGACCATGGTCGGCAACGCGCTCGACTTCCTCGTCGATGGTCTGTTGATTCAGCTGAACAAATACAACGGCAATCCCATCGGCCTTGAGCTTCCTGTCTTCGTCGATCTCACCGTCACCGAGACAGAACCTGGACTTAGCGGAGCCTCACAAAGCGGCAGCGTCACCAAAGTGGCAACGCTCGAAACTGGCCTTGAGATTCGTGTGCCGCTCTTCATCAAAGAAGGCGAAAAGGTAAAGGTCTCCACCGAGTCCCGCGAGTTTGCCGGACGATCCTGAGCTTCACCTCTTTCGGGCTCGTCGCTTTGCATCGACCTTGGGCCAGTACTGAAACTCATCGGCCCACAGCTCGCCGCTCAGGTCCGACACCTGCAATGCCAGCCTCGCCTGCGCATCGGCAATGGCGCGGTTGTAAATGAGCGGCCCAATCTCCTCTACGAAAAAATCGAACAGCAACCCCGCCGGAAGATCGCCGATCGCCTCCGGCAGGTTCTCTTCGAAGTAGCGTTGTAGGGAGGCGATGGCTTCGTTGCGTGTTGGTTGCGGGATCTCGATCTTCATCTCGAAGAGATTCTACGCCGCGCTATTTGCTCTCTTTTAAACGATCCAGCAGTCGTGTCAGCACCTCGCGCTCTTCGACGGAGGGCTGGAAGCTGAGCGGTTTGCGGCTGATGTAACGCAGGTTCAGATTGGCGATATCCGATGCCATCACGATAAAGAGATTGCCGGGAATGTTGAACCAGAACTCATCCGGAACCGTCTCCAGATCCTCAGCCTTGGCCTTACGAAAATCGTTGCGTTCGAAGCGACGCGGATTGGCCAGCGTAATGCTCTGCAGTGTTCCATCGCTGTTCAGCATGCGGTCCTGCACCGTGCCCTGGTAGAGTCCGCCGGTCCTGGTCAGCACATCGGCCATAATCCGAAAGCTGCCCTCAGGCAGCAGCATGTCGCTGAACAGCAGGTCCCACTCCGAGATGCGAGGCACCACCGTCGCTAGCAGCGTTCGCATCCATCTCTTGTGCAGCCGCCTCCACACGCGGTTGTAGTTCAGCACGATGACGATACGAACCACGCAGGCAACGAAAACGATGAGATACAGCCGCCACAGAATGGCGTAATTCATCCAGAAGAACGCATACAGGCTGGTGAAGAACTGCTGATGGTGTGTCTGAAAGAAGTTGTCACTCTGCAGTGCTGAGAAGACCGTCTCGACATCGGTCTGCGTGCCTCGTGCCCACATCGCTCCCGACCATCGCGCCCACACGATAGCAATCCCTAACGGAATCGCAGCTGCGATAATGGCGCGGGCGACCTCCTGGGCATGGCTCTCGACGCGGGTCTTGCGGAAGACAACAAGGTCCGCGGCCCACCGTGCAATCAGGTCAGGTCCAAGCAGATAAACGGCGATCAGGAAGCTGACGAGTAGCGCCAGCACCGGGAGGTCTCCTAGGCGACGGCTTCGCGAAGATCGGCGAGGTTCAGCGTGATCTCACCGAAGGAGGTTGGAATGACAGCGGACTCGTGCGCGCGGAGCTGATCGAGCACAGCCTCCTCATGCCGCTGGATGAACTCAATCATCTCGGCGCGCAGACGTTTCTGACTGCTGCCAAGGTTGGCATCCCGCAGCGAAAGCACGTATTCCAGTTCAGAGCTGCTCATCGGGACCTCGTAAACGCTGCACAAACCTCAGTGCACCTTAGAAGATATCATGGGCTGTGGAAAAACGCGCGTAACAGCTGAGGTTCGCCGAACATCGCTGTCCGCAAGATAGAGTGCAATGTACATTCATTGGCAGAGGTAATCCAATGTTCCCCGCACACATCGTGGTCGTTACTATTCTCTGCATGCTGCTAAGTTTTTTCTTCACTCAGCGGCGTAGAAGCTAGACTTTACAACATCTCCTGAGCCTTCAAAACACTCGCCACAGCCTCATCCGCACTATTGCCCACCGCGCTCAAATGCCCCATCTTGCGGCCTTTGCGAGGACGGTGCTTCTCGTACAGGTGCAGCCTTACCCCAGGAACTGCCAGCGCACGGTCGAAGTGCGGCTCCCGCGGCGAGCCGTCCTCATTCAGCCACACATCTCCCAGAAGATTCGCAATCGCGCAGGGCTGCACAATATCTACATCTCCAAGAGGAAGATCGCAGACGGCGCGAACCAGCTGCTCGAACTGACTGGTCACGCAGGCTCGTTCGCTCGCGTGATAGCTGTTATGCGGTCTCGGCGCAAGCTCGTTGATCAGCAACTGCCCTGAGGTGGTCACAAACATTTCGACGGCAAGAATGCCCTCCAGCTGGAAGGTGTCGGCGATGGACTCGGCCAGCTGCCGTGCCTCAGCGGCCATGATGTCGGTAAGCGGCGCGGGCAGCACGCTCCAGGCAAGAATCTGATTCTCATGGTGGTTCCACGCCGCGGGGTAAATCTTCACCTCGCCCGAGGGACTTCGGGCGACCAGCACCGAGATCTCGCGCTCCAGATCAATCGCCTTCTCCACGATTCCCGAACGTTCACCCAGCGCCTCCCAGGCTCCGCGCAACTCCTCTTCGGGGTTGGCGCCCGAACGGAAGCCTACCTTGCCCTGCCCTCGACCGTCGTAGCCGCCGGTCGCGCTCTTGCAGAAGCACTTGCCGCCCAGCACAGCGATGGCCTCGCGCAGCTCCTCGATCGAGCGCACGGCGCGGTAGTCGCCCACAGGAAAGCCGTGTTTCCGTAGCCAGTCCTTCTGTTCGATCCTGTCCTGAATCACCGCCAGCATCGCCCGCCCCGGTCGCACCGGAGCGAAGTTCGCCGCAGCATCCATGCTGGCCAGCGAAATCTGTTCAATCTCGAGCGTCACTACATCGCATCCGCGCGCCAGATTGGCCGCCTCGCGGGAGTCATCCCAATTCGCCTCAATGCAGCCGTCTACGACGAAGCGCGCCGGGCAGGCCGGATCGGGGTCCAGCACCTGAATGCGATAGCCCATGGCTCGCGCGGCCATGGCGGTCATGCGTCCCAGCTGGCCGCCACCGAAGATGCCGATGGTCGCGCCGGGAAGAATCGGTTGTGCAGTGGAATCTTTGCTCAAGCTTTTTTACTCTCTTCGCCCGTAGTTTGGTTGTCGATAGTCTGAGCGAGGACTTCGTCACGCCGCGCCGCACGCCACGCTGTCAGTTTTTCGCGCAACGCCGCGTCGTTCGTGGCGAGAATCTGCGCCGCCAGCAAACCCGCATTCGCCGCTCCGGGAGCACCAATCGCCAGCGTGCCCACGGGAACACCCTTCGGCATCTGCACAATACTCAGCAGCGAATCCATACCTTGCAGCGCGGTCGCCGGAATCGGCACGCCGAGCACTGGCACCACAGTCTTCGCCGCGACCATGCCCGGCAGATGCGCCGCTCCGCCCGCTCCCGCGATGATCACGCGAAGGCCGCGATCAGCGGCAGTCTGAGCATATTCGAAGAGCAGATCGGGCGTGCGATGCGCTGAGACCACACGAACCTCGTGCGGCACGCCGAACTCAACGAGCATCTCGACAGCACCACGCATCACCGCATAATCATTGCGGCTTCCCATGATGATTCCAACCAGCGGTGAGGCGTCCATAGCCCTGATTATACGGGGTCATGGGCGCCTCTTTAGAGGTAAAGCGAAGTACCTTTCGGCGCCGGATGAAGCACCTATGGCTTCGCCCACACGCTGGCGTTCAGGCATTCGACTACACCATCGACAATGGCGCTCAGGCCTGCGGTAAAACGGTCGGCATCGGCGATCTGCTTCGAGGTCACCGCGTCGGTGATGTTGATGGCCGCGCCGATAATCTCCAGCGCGGCAGTCTTTTTCTTTTCGCCCTCGCCCTGGCCGAAGAGGGCCTCCGTTCCATGCAGTGCGGCGGGCAGAAACGCCAGCGCGCGCAGAAGAATCTTCATGAAGTCCATCGGGTTTCTCCTGTATTGTTTCGTCGTTATCGCCGCAGATAATCGATCGCTACATGAGCCATCGTCACCAGCGCACCAATCGCTGTCGTAAATCCCTTCACGCGCTGTACGCTGCGCTCATGTCGCTCTACACGTTCTTCCAGCTGTGTCAGCCTTCCAGGTTGACCAATGCCGAAGAGCTGATCTACCTGACTACGCAGGACCTTCAAGTCGCTTAAGACCTGTCCTTCAAACTCCGTCATCGCTTTTACTCCTCATGGGTCGCCCGTCAGAAGGCGACGGGAAAGTTGGTAAAGACTGCGCTCGAAAACCGCGAGTACACCGGCGGATTCGAACCGTCGTACATGCGCACGTAGTAGCGCTCCACCTGCGCCTCGCGCGGAATCGAGAAGCTTCGCACCGGGCTGCGCAGCACCAGGTCCTGATCCACACCCGGGCCAAAGTCCCAGTCGCGGCGCCGCACCTCGAAGCCTCCTCCCGCAGGCGGCTTGAGTCGTCGCGGGCTTCCAGGTCGTTGAAGATGAACTCGAACTCCCGCCACCCCAGCTTCTTGGCAAAAAGGTCGCGCGTAATGTGTTCGGCGATTAGCTTGGCCACAGGAACGATCACGCTCTGGAACGCCTCTTCAGCAAACTCCGCAGCGGTCGAGCGATTTACGTCGCCCTCCACGCCCAGCAACATCGGTGGAAGCTCAAAGGCGTTGGCGATCATGCGGATCAGCATCTCCTGCCACTGCAGCCGCAGATCGGCGTCGGTACCTCCGGCAAAGCGCAGTACCTCGGGCTTCTTCTCGCTGCTCAGCACCGGCACGCGGCCTGTGCCTTCAATCTCGTCCTGCCACCAGCGGATCAAACGGTCGTGCTGCTCGGGTGTAGCCTCGTTAAGCCACAACGCATACTGCACTACCGAGTTTGAAGCGAGTCGTCCTGCATAGCGATGCGCACTCAAAAACTGGTTCACCGATTCGAATGCCACCTCAAGCCTGCCCAGGCCGAACGGTGTATGGGTACGCGGATTCAGACGGACATACATCAGTTCGTCATCGCGTAGCGGAACGAGCGCATCGCTTCCGATCTGCCCAGTTGCCTGTGCATAGCGTGGTTTAGCAGGATCGCCATCCCATCGGCTGTCGATCTGAACGGTCGCTCCGTCGACCGCCCATAGATGAAAGGGACGCAGCGGATCGCCGGTGGCCTCCATCTCGATTGCGCCGAAACCCCCGACCAGCAGGTCCTCAAGCACCTGCTCCCACAGCACGCGGAAGCTGTCGGAGACATTGGGCTCTTCGAGACAGCGGCGAAGAACGTTCAGCCGCTCCTGTACATTCTCCACCTCGGCCAGAGCGTAGCCGCGCCGCACGCGCACCTGCCAGTCCATGCTGGCTATCTTGTCTTTCACTACGTTGATGGCGCGGCGCACGACCGGTGTCTCCGCAAACCGTCGCAGGTTCGCCGGTGTCGGCTTGGGCAGCGCGCTCTGTCCCGGACGCGTGCCGCGATAGGGAGTCAAAACCGCGGGCAGCATTTTGGTCTTTCTGTCGCCCTGCACAGCGTCTCCCTCGGCTGCCTCCACACCGGCCAGCTTCTGCCAGGCCTCCATTACTGCTTCTCGAACTCCCATCGCATTCACCTCGTCTGCCTTTTGTGTGTTGCTCTGCCGAAAACAAAAAAGGCACAACCCGAAGGTCGTGCCTCTCTGCTGCTGACTAGTTCAAACAGTTACACGCGAAGCTCCAGCCTCGCCGTCTCGGCCACCCGCGCCAGATCGTTCAGCGTGACCACGCGAATCTGCTCGCGCTCCATCGCCTCCACTCCGAAGCGATAGCGTTCGGTCGCCTCGTCTTCCTCCTCGGAGAGCGTGCGTAGCGGCTCGACCACAGCGGTCAGCTCCAGCCTCGCGCTCTCGATCCGCTCTACACCCTCGCGTAACCGCGGTGCCGACCAGGCCAGTCCTTTGGCGGCCTCCAGATCGGCCTCCAGCGAGACCGCCTGAAACATCCGAATCATCGCCTCGCCCGAAGCTCGGTATCCACAGTCGATCTTCATTGGATCTCCCGGCCGCGTATAAAGCGAGGCTGCGATGCGTTTCCGCATCAGCCCCCACACGCCTGCGTGTTCGAACTGGTTGCGGATCGCGCCCTGCAGCAGGGCCCTTCCCGTCTTGCGCCGTTCCTGCTTCACCTTCAGTGGCTCAACGTACATCTGCATCAGTTGCTCAAGCTCTGTGCTGAGATTCTCGGCCAGCGAGGCCCGTGCCTCGGTGATCTGCACCGAGTTCGACAGCGTATCCTCAAGCAACGCGAGCACCGGCTTGGTATCCGCTGCACCCAGCCGCAGCCTCTCGGCGATCTCGCTCTCGAGCGACTCCAGCAGGCCGATATCGACATCGGCGTCCATGCAGCGCACACGGCTCCAGTCGCGGGTAAAACGTACCACTGCACTGGCGTCGCGGCCTGCCTCACGCAGCACCACGCCGATATTGGTGAACTCGCCCTTCACCACATCCGGCACATACCGGATGAGGAAGAACTCGCATGGAACCCGCTCCGCCAAAAGACCTCCTGAAAGCAGTTGTTTGTTATCCGTTGCGGGTTGTCAGTTTTTGCCTTCAACGAACAACTCGCAACCTGCAACGGACAACTGTATCTCCAGCTACATTACAAATCTTCTCTCACTCGCGGCCTCAACAAACTGTCGCGGCACAACTCCACTGCTTCCCTGGTTCCACATCGGGAAAGGACAACGATCCGAATCGCGGAACGACGCGATCAGGTCGCGAACTCGTGAACGACGCATAAGAAGCTGTTCCATTAGCCGCTCCAGCACTGACGTGTCGCCGCCATACCACTCCGGTGGAACCTGCTCGGCGATCCTCCATACCGTATCGGCTTCCATCGTTTCCACCTTGCTGAGCCAGGGCTCGAAGCTCTCCCATCCGGTTACATTCCTGTACACGCGATTGCGCTGGTACACGCCTCGCAGCGGCGAGTCGGGAAAGCTCCACTCGCCCGCATTGAAGCAAAAGCCCTGATCGATAAACGTGGCGCGATATTTGCGTTCACGCGGCTTGCGTTCGAAGACGGCCTGCCGTCCATTGCAGTTGCCCGTCCACTTGTCGATCACCAGCATCCCCGCAAACTCGCGCAGATTCCTGACTTCATCGAGTTGTGGATCGGGAAGGTAGTCCACCACCTGCCCCGGCATCAGCCCGCCGACGAACTGGGATCCGAACTGCAAGCCCGGGGCATAGCGTTCGCGCTGTCCCTTCGGCAGCTCGACCACCATGTTGAGTGTGTTCGACACCAGCCAGTCCGTTACTTCGACCACGTCGCAGGCTGGAACCGTCAGCCCCGCGGCGGCGGCCAGCCGCGTGGCGAGAAACTCGTTGGCCAGCACGCGGCGGTGCTGCGGGTTGTTCTGAAACTTCACCACCCACAGCTTGCCGTCCGCGCCCAGCATCAACTGGCTCTGCGCCCCGCCCCGCATCCGTCGAATCGCTTGTACCGCCAATACCGCCAAAGCCGCTCTTCCTCGCAACAGCAGAATACAGGTTACGGCCGGGTTAGCATCTCTTCCCGTGCGGCCTGCGCGACCGCCATCGCCATCAGGCAGTCGTCGTGCGCTCCGTTGGCCGCGCCAGTGCGGCCGTTCGGGAAGTTGACGAACGTCCTGCACTCCTCGAGCATCCTGCGGCTTGCGAAGAGCCAGGGCGACTCCACCAGAAGCGCGCCCAGCCGCGCGATCATCCTCGGCTTATTGCCGGACGTGGTCAACCAGCCTGCGACGCCGTCCATGCAGTAGAGATTGGCATAGCGGTGCACGCTGTCCAGATAAGCCAGCACAGCAGTGCCGTGGTTGTTGCGTTCGACGGTCACCTTCGCGTTGCCGTACTCCCGCGCCAGCTCCACGATCGCATGCGCCAGCTCCAGCGGATTGAGCCGCTGCTGCAGCTCGGCGCATTGCAGGCCAGTCTCGAGCTCGATCACCTGCAACGCAGCGAAGTCGCCTGCAGAGCCTCCACCGGCGGTGTCAGCTGCTACCAGGTACCGCTTGCCTGCCAGCGGAGGCAGCCACACCAGCAAAGCACCGCCGCGGCGGCTCTCGATAGGATGCGGTGTCCTGTCGAGCCTGTCTTCGATTGCCGCAACATCGAAGCAGCACTCGCCCGTAGCGCGGAAGCAGGTTACGGGGTCTTCTGCAAACTCCTGCGACCGCAGGCCCTGATAGCTGGCCTCCAAGGAACGCCGAAAGCCGATCTGTTCCGGCTTCAGATTGTGCGCCAGAACCAGTGCGCGTTCCTCGGGGGTGAAGTCTGTAACCGAATCGGCTATATATTCCTTTTCCTTCCACCAGGGGAAGAAGTGCTGCACCATCCCGCTCGCCGCAGCCCGGTTCCACTCTGCGTAAAAGCAGCCGTAGGCACCGTTCGGTGTCGATTCGATCACCATCTCGCCTGAAGGCGAGAGCGCCGCGCGCAAACCGGCCAGAGTCTCCTGTGCTTCCCCCGGCCAGCGGCTTACTTCGCTCAGGTGCAGGTTCTGGATCGACAGGCCACGGCCTGTGCCCTCGTCCCCTGCGCTCAGAATCCGAAACTCGCTGTCGAGCTCGGGAAAACACATCTGTCCAAGGTTGGCGCGGCTGCGACGCAGCGGCCCCTCGCGGGCCTCCTTCGGCAGGTGTTCCCAGAAGCGCTGCACCATGCGAAAGATTCCTTCGGCAGCCTCGCGGGTCTGCGCGACCTGCACAGTCAACACACCTCCTGCGGTAATGGTCTTCATAAACATCCGTGCAGCGATCCAGGTGGTCATTCCCATCTGGCGAGCCTTCAGGACGATGTTTCTGCGGCCGCGTTTTTGTTCGAAGGCGCGCTGGACGTCATTCGCCTTAAGCAGCCGGGTTTTGCCATTGCGGTCGCGCACCTTCAGATGTTCTGCAATGACCTCGATCATCTTCTCCGGGTTGGCATCGATCTCCTCGCCCAGCTTTAATAGGTTGTCTCTATTCCAAAGGATCTCCACCCATGTTCTCCTCTTCGATTTCCGAAGAGGCGTGGCGGAAGGCGCGAAGATTTCGTATCGTTCTTCTCTTCTCCGTGCGCGAGAGAACTTCGCTGTCCTCAATGCCACGCCCGTGCGGAAGTTGTTTGCATGGAAATGCGAGAGCAGGAAAAGAGACAACGGTTCTCTCTCTTCCTGCTCAAGACTTGTCCTTACATCTCCCAGTGGCATCCGCCCACAGTCTTGGGTTCAGGAACATCCCGTAATGTGAGCGAGCTGTTGGCCGGTACCGTCACCGGCGTCGCGAAGCCCAGCCCGTTGATCAGCTGGCTGCTGTTCAGCGGCGTAACGGTAACGGCAAAGGTGCTCTGCGGATTCACGATGCGATAGACCGCGCCGCTCTGCCCGGTGCAGTCCGGGAGCGTCAGCGTTCCTGCATTGGTTAATCCGGAGAGTGAGACAGTGCCATCGCCTGCGGCCATCGCGTACGGCAGTGAAGTCACGCTGGCGGGGTTCGCGTCGTTGTGTCCGAAGTAGTAATTAAGAGCATTGCTGGCCTCGGCGGCCAGAATGTCCTGTCCGACTGTCTTCGGATGAGTTCCATCTGTGTTGAAGTAGGTCGTGTTGGCGTAGGCGCCGTCGGCTCCAAGATTAGGATTGGCGGCGAAGTCCACTAC
>DATJJJ010000050.1:0-16899 GCA_035492215.1 Edaphobacter sp.
GCCTGTCCGGCGATGTAGTCCAGCGAGGCACCAAGCGCGGCGATCAGCGCGACCGATGGCGTGTAGGCAGACTCACCCTTGGCGGCGTTCTTGCGCTCCTTGCGGAGATCGAAGTAGTAGCGCGGATTGTGGGTGGACTCCATGCGGTCCCATGCGCGGGCGCTGATGGCGAGGTAGCTGAGGCCGGGAGGAATCATGACGGCTTTCTGCGAGCCACCGATGAGTACGTCCACGCCCCATCCGTCCATGTCGAGATGCGTGGTGCCGAGGCCGGTGATGGCATCGACGATCAACAGAGCCTCGGACTTCTGATCCTTCAGCAGCTTCGCGATGCCCTGAATGTCATGGCGTACGCCGGTCGAGGACTCGGTGGCCTGGACGAAGACGGCGCGGGTCTCAAGCTTGAGAGCAGCCTTGACCTCGTCGAGGGAAAATGTCTGGCCGTAGGGCTTCTCGATCACATCGACGTGGCAACCGAAGGCCTTGGTGAGCGAGCTCCAACGCTCGCCGAACTTGCCGGCGGTCAGGACGAGAACGCGGTCGCCGGGCGAGGTGAGATTGGAAACAGCGGCCTCCATGGCCCCGGTACCGCCGCTGGAAAGGACGAGAACGTCGTTGGTGGTCCCGACAAAATCCTTCAGCTGAGAGAGGACGCGGCTGAAGAGGGCGCGGAACTCAGGAGTGCGGTGGTGAATATCAGCGGCCGCCATGGCAAACTGGGCGGCGGGAAGCAGGGGCGTTGGCCCAGGGGTAAAGAGGCGCGTTTTCCGAATCATGCTTCTATTGTAGCGACCGCGGCCCGGCCGCAGGCGTTCTATCATGGAGAGTCAGGCCGAGAGATTTCAGGGAGATGAACGAGATGACGATTGCCAAGAAGGTAGATGCCGATATCGTAACCGCGATGAAGGCGAAGGACGAGCACAGGCTGACGACTTTGCGCATGGTCAAGTCCGCGCTGAAGAACAAGGCGATCGATAAACGAGCGGAGCTGACGGATGCGGAAGAATCGCAGATCCTTTCGACCTTGATTAAGCAACGTCGGGAATCGGTAGAGAGCTTCACCAAAGGCAACCGGCCTGAGTTGGCGGAAAAAGAGCGCGCCGAGATTGGGATGATCGAGGGTTACCTGCCCAAAGAGGCCGGAGAGGACGAGATCCGTTCCGTAGTTCAGGCAGCAATCGCGCATCTGGCCGAAGCGGGAACCAAACCCGGCCCGAAGGATATGGGAGCGGCGATGAAGATCGTCCAGCAGCGGATTCTGGCCAACGGGCTGCGCGCGGACGGCAAGCTGGTGAGCGAGATCGTTAAGACAGAACTGGCGAAGCAGTAGGAAACGACTGTCAAGAGGCAGGTTTCACGAGAAGGCACACAAACACCTGATTTCAGGGAAGAAGCCGACTCAGAGAAATCTGCCGACTTGATAGATTCCAATTGTTATTCTTAAAAGAGTCAGGTTAGATTGTGGCGAATGGGAAAGGGTCTCTGAGGGCTCTTTCCCATTTTCTTTTTCCGAAGGGAGGGTTTATGGCGAACCTGAAGTACAGCAGCGCCGGGCTGGAGCTGACGAAGCAGTTTGAAGGGTGTGAACTGACGGCCTATCAGGATCAGGTGGGAGTCTGGACGATCGGATACGGCCATACCGGAACGGATGTAAAGAAGGGACTCACGATTACAGAGGAACAGGCCTCGACCCTGTTGGCAGCAGACGTCTCCTGGGCAGTGACGTGTGTCAACAAGTCGGTGAAGGTGGCAGTGAATCAGAACCAGTTCGATGCCATGGTGGATTTTGTCTTCAACCTCGGCTGTGCGAGCTTTGGCCAATCGACCTTACTGCGCCTTCTCAATGCGGGGAATTTCAGCGATGCAGCGAAGGAGTTTCTGCGCTGGAACCGCGCAGGAGGCAAAGTGGTGGCCGGTCTTACCCGGCGCCGTCAGGCCGAGATGGCTCTCTTCGATAAGCCGATGGCGACGGCGACCCCGCTCCGTATTACAGCCGCGGCTCCCGTGAAGAAAGCCGCAGCTCGACGAACCGGCGCCAAGCGACCCGCTCGCCGGGCCGCCTTGGGATAAGAAGCACTCATTGGGTCGGGCGGCGCAGAACAAACTGCGCTCCGGCCATGATGGTGCGTCCCTGCATGGGAACGCCGGGAATCTCCTGATACGAGGTATCGGTGATGTTGAGGACGCGCACGTACGGCCGGAATCGTCCGGTATCGCGGGCGAGAGCGATGTCCCAGAGCGGGTAGGGAGATTGCATGGTCTTCTGAATGACGGCAAGCTGCGTTCGTGCCACGATCTGACCGGGCAGTTGGCCGCTCCATGCAATCAACGCAGATTGCGCAGCATAGTTGAAAGCGTACTCGGAGATCAGACCCGGGGGCGGCGAAGTGGCCTGCACCGCCGTATAGCCAAACTGGAGCTGCTGCGTGCGAGGCAGCCGAATGCGCATGCTGGTCTCCGCTCCGTTGTAGGCGAAGTTGGCGACGTTCACTGCCTGCCAGGGATCGGAGAGGTTGTACTTCGAGTAGTCGATGCCGTTTTTCTGTTGAAGATGAAAGCCTGTAGCGGTAAGGGTGAAAGGAGCATGGGCAGGCGTCCAGTCGATACCCCCCTCGTAGTTCCACGAAGACTCAGGCTTCAAGTTGGGATTGCCGATTGTGGACGGATCGGAGTAGTAGAGGTCGAGGTAGGTGGGAAGGCGGTAGCCGTGTCCGACCGAACCGCGCAGACGTAGCGTGCTGGTAAGCGAATACGCTGCTGCGATGTTCGGCGAAAAGACCGAATCGCCGCCGGAGAAGACCTGTTCGCGCGCTCCCAGCGAGAGCGAGAAGCGGCGTAGCGAGCGCAGGGAGAGATTGACATATCCCGCGCCCTGATTGCGAGCGTGGATGCCGAGATTGGTGCTGTGAATCGCGTCGCCGTTGGCCTCGAGTCCATAGGAGAGCGTGGTGTTGGTCCCAAGAGAGTCGGCACGGCGTAGGGCGCTCTGCCACGCCGTGGTGATGTGGTTGTTGCGGTAGTAGTTCGGGCGGTCGAGCAGCAAAACGAAGAGATCGGTGTGGCGGCGATAAGCAAAGCTGGCCGAGGTCTTCTGGCCGATCTGCTGTTGCAGAGCCGCGAGCCAGCCCTTGGTGCGATCCCAGGAGTCGTAATTTCCGTAGAACTGGTTGGCACCGTAAGGCCGGTCGCTGGTGGCCAGAAGAATGTCTGTCGTGCCGGGCTTGAAGAGGTTCAACCATGTCTCCGACGACAGAGCGTTGCTCGAGTAGTTGCGGTCGGGCATGAAGCCGTTGGAGGTGTCGCGGCTGCCGGCAAGCTGCTCGCTGAAACGGTGCGTGCTGAGGTCGGCGCGGAGATGATTCTCAAGCGAGCCGTAGTTCCCTGCTCCGGACTTCGCCAGGACGGTCAGTCGCGTATCGGGCGCAGGACGTTCGGTGAGGAGATTGACCGCGCCACCGATTGCGTCAGAGCCGTAGAAGGTTGAGCCGGATCCGTGAAGCACCTCCACGCGGGTAAGAGCATCGAGCGGAATGGGGATATCGAGATTGAAGTGCGCGGTTTCGGGATCGTTGACGCGAAGTCCGTTAACGAGAACAAGCGACTGCTCAAATGTGGTTCCACGGATCGAGAGATCGGCCTGCACGCCGGAGGGAGCGCGGGACTGCAGATTGATTGTCGTGTCCTGCCGCAGATAGTCGGTGACGTTATTGAAGAGCAGCGGCTGCTCGCGGGTATCGAGTATCTGCACGGATCGGTTGGATTCGGACAACGGAATCGGCGGGATCGCCGAAGTGACAGTGACCGTTTCGTTCGCCTGTGGGAAGGGCTGCGTTTGCTGGGCAAGCGCTGGAAGGCAAGCGAAGGTGATCACAAGGACGGAGCGGGTTTTCAATAAAGCGAGCACAAAGCGATGATCGATGGAAATGAGTGAGTTGCGCGGATAATTTTGTCCTGATGTAAGTAGTTTATACGTTCAACTATAGAATCGTTGAACAAGATACACAGGACACGACCATGCGGATTGACTCTTTTCTACAGCAAAGCCCTCTATTTCAGGTAAGCCGGATCGCCCGCCGGATGGAATCTTCGCTCAATGCTGCGCTTAAGCAGGAGGGACTGACCTTCTCGGAGTCGCTGATGCTGGCAGCGGTCTTTCTCGAGAAGAAGAGCGTACGGCCTTCGGAGCTGGCTCAGTCCTTCGAGACGACCCGGGGAAATGTGAGCCACACCATCTCGTCCCTCGAGGCGAAGCGGCTGGTGCGAAGACGTATCGATCCAGAGGACGCGCGCGGCTTTCAGCTGGAGCTGGAACCGGCAGGAAAACGCAAGGCCGCTCGGGTAGCCGGGATTCTCGACCGCATGCAGGCTCGGATGGAACAGGAGCTGGGCGTGGCAAAACTCGAGACCATGCTGCGGCAGATGAATGCCGTGGAACAGCTCTGCGCGCGGCTTACTCGGGGATGATCTTTACGAAGACACCGTCGGGCAATGTCTGACCACCGAGCACATGCACCACGCCGTCGCGGGTAAAGCCGCGCAACATCGTTCCTGAGGATGGCCGGGCATCAGGATCGGGAGGAGCTGAAGACTTTGTGGGATAGGGTGTCGCCTTGAGAGGCGGAGGCGCGGGCTGGCCGGGAGCCTGGGGCCGCTTCAATGCGCGGTCCATTGCCTGATTGGCCAGGCGGTCGGCGTCCTTGTTCTTATGCCGGAGCGCGTGCGAGATCTCAAAGGCATCCAGCCGGGCAATGCGGTTCTTCGCCTCCTGCCAGAGAGGCTTCAGGTCGGGCGAGTTGACCCGGTACTTCCCCTGGATCTGCTTGACCATCAACTCCGAGTCCGAGACCACACGCAGACGGCGGTGACCGTGCTCCAGGGCATAGTCCAACACCGCCAGAAGGCCGGAGTACTCGGCATAGTTATTGGTACGAATTCCTAGAAACTCGCTCAATTCGGCCAGCGGCTCGCCTGCAGACCCGGTGAGGACCGCTCCGTAGCCCGCAGGACCGGGATTTCCCCGGGCTCCCCCGTCGCAGTGGGCATTCACCCAGCCGGTCTGACTGGCTGAGGAAGAAGGAGCGTCGGCAAAGAGACCTGGCGAGACGGAACGTGGGGGCATAGGGTCGAGTTTATAGGAACCCGGCGAGATGGCCTGCTTACCTTTCCGGGACATTTCCGGTCTATTGAAGCAGGAAAGAGCAGTTCCTGACCTCCGGAGGTCAGACCTATGAAGGCTGATGCAATTGGAATTACCCCTGGCGGGGAGCTGACGACCAGACTCCCTCTGAGCCCTCGAGGGCGACAACCCAGCCCTTTTGCGCTGGGATTGCGGAGTGCGGCGGTAGAATCGTTGCCAGGAATGGCGAAGGCGGCGACTCAACCCGGCGCGAGAAACAGCAAGCTGACCCCAGCTCAGCTGGAGGCTCGTGCGCAGCAACGTCTTGAGGACGATGAGCTGATTCGCGAGGCCCAGAAGGGCCAGCGCGCAGCATTCGACGCCCTGGTGCGCCGTTACGACCAGAGCGTTCTGCGGCTGGCTTTGCACATGCTTGGCAACGAGCAGGACGCCCAGGACGTGCATCAGGAGGCCTTTATCAAGGCCTACCGGCACCTCGGGAACTTCCGGTTTGAGTGCAGCTTCTATACGTGGCTGTACCGGATTGTGACCAACCTTTGCCTGGATCAACTTCGCCGGCGCAAGAGCCGCAGAGAGGATCCTGCAACGGTCATGGATTCCAGCGGCGACGAGCTGGATCTGCTGGCCAACGTCTCCGACGAGCGGGCGATGGCGAACCCGGCCCGCGAGCTGGAACGCAAGCGGATGGGTGAACGAATTCTTGCGGCACTTGAGAAATTGACGCCGCGCGAACGAACGGTCTTTGAGCTGAAGCATTACCAGGGATTGAAGCTGCGCACCATCGGCGAGATGTTGAATACGACCGAGGAGACAGCAAAAAACACGCTCTTCCGGGCCACCCGGAAGCTGCGTGCCAACCTCGCAGAGCTGCGAGGGGCATAGCCAATATAAAAACGGGCATCCACAGACCCGGAACAAACAGGAAGAACTTTTGAGGCTGGTAGAGGTATACGGAAATGAAGTGCGAGATGGCGAGAGACAACGTAATCCTGGCTTACTACGGCGAACTGCCGGACGAACTGGCAGGGTCGTTGGAACAGCATCTGATGACATGCGAGGATTGCCGCGAAGAGCTGAACGGCCTGCAGGGACTTGAAACGCAGATGGCCGTGCTGCCTGTCATGGAACCAACGCCCAACTTTCTAGCGCAGTCGCGCATGCGGCTGGATGAAGCGCTTGATGCAATTCCTCCTCATGGATTCCTGACCCGGTTGCGAACCAATTGCTTCCTCTGGTTAGGCCATATTCGCAGTGCCCCTGCGCTGGCTACGCTGCTGCTGGGCGTAGGATTTATCGGCGGCAATTTTCTGAATCGCTATGAGGTTGCCCACACGGAGATACCGCAGCAGGGACCCACGACAAGCAATTCCACGCAGAGCGTGATCGCAAGCGTGACCGGAATCGAGCGTACTCCCAACTCCGAGCTGGTACAGGTTCATTACAACCGTGTGATTCCGGAGACGGTCGAAGGATCCCTGGACTCCAAGGTGATCCGGGATCTGCTGATGAAAGGGGCCTCGGCTTCTGCGGAGGGTGTCCGTGCGAGCTCTGTCCAGCTGCTCGCCAGCGAGTGCAAGGCAGGGCATGAGTGCCCAGCCCGCGAGGATGGCAAGGGCGTTCGCGCGGCACTTCTGGTCTCGCTTCGATACGACAAGGATGCCGGGGTTCGCCTGAAAGCCCTTGAAGGATTGGAGAGTTTTATCGGACAGGATCAGCGGGTTCGCGATGCGGTGCTGGAGTCTCTGGCTCACGATCCCGACTCGCAGGTACGTATGGCGGCAGTCGGTCTGCTCACTCCGGTGCAGCACGACTCCAGCGTACGGCAGGTCTTGCGCACAGCCTCCACTCAGGACGAGAATCCTTATATCCGCACGGTCAGTTATAACGTTCTGCAGGATTCGGACTCGATCCAGTAGCCGGAGCGAGGCAGTCAGCGATGCATATCAGGAAAGACAAGATGGGATCCAGGAGATCAATCGGCATTCTGCTCCTCGCGACCGGTGTGGTTCTGATGAACTGCCCCCTCGCGCATGCCCAGTCCATGATCGTGCATAGCCGCGTCATGGCCATCCTCGCGGGAATGTCGAGCCACAACACCCAGGGCTATCTCGGCGTAGAGTTTCGCGATCTCAACGATGAACAAGTCGCAGCCCTAAAGCTGAAGGACACGCACGGCGTCGAGATTACCGGTATGGATCATGACGGCCCGGCCTGCAAGGGAGGCCTGATGGTGCATGACGTGATCCTTCAGATGAATGGACAGGCTATCGAAAACAAGGATCAGTTTCGCCGCATGCTGCGGGATATTCCCATCGGGAAGCAGGTGAATTTTCTCGTTAGCCGCGACGGTCAGCAACGCACCGTGCAGATTCAGACAGCAAATCGCGAAGAGGTGGAGCGTCAGGCCTGGGAGAAGCACTATACGGTGCCTGAGCCTTCGGGAACCCCTTCGGCGTTCGTATCGCCCGGCAACAAATTCCTGCCTTCTCCCCGTGCCTCTGTTCCAAAGGAGCCCCACAGCTTTCTTGGAACCTCGATGCTCATCAGCTCCTCTTACACAGGAGCGAAGCTTGAGGTGATGGGACCGCAGCTGGCGGAGTTCTTTGGAGCTCAGAACGCGCCCGGCCTGCTGGTACGGAGCGTCGAACCCAACAGCCCGGCCTCGGATGCCGGACTGCGGGCTGGAGATGTTGTCGTCCGCGTCAACTCGTTGCCTGTGGTCAGCGGCAATGACTGGTCGAAGACGATTCACGAGAATCGCGGCAAGCCTGTCAACGTGGTCGTTCTGCGCGACAAGAAGGAGCAGACCCTGACCCTGAGGCCCGATTCGAAGAAACGATCCTCGTGTGAACCTGGGGATAGCTTTCCAGGATGGTTCGCCAACCCCACCAGTTCCACTCGACAGGCCATCGACGAGTTGGAGCCGGTGCTGAGAGCTGTGGCCGCCACGATGCACCGGCAGTTCGAGCAGGTCCGGTCGACGCCGCAGATGACGCAGATGGTGGACAGATTGACGGCGTGGTCGAACAGTCCTGAGCTGCAGCGTCAGATGGAAGTAGCTCGCCATCAGATTGTTGCCGCAGCCGAGGCTACCCGGATGAATATGGACCCGTCCGAGCTCCGCGGCCACATGAATGCCCTGAATCGCCAGATGCTCAGCGCCATGCGGCTGGATTAGCCCCCAAAAACCGCTCCTGGCCCTTCTCAAGTGCGGGCCCATCCCGCCCCTGCCCTGCCTGTGCCACCTAAATCTGCCCGTCCTATATACTTAACCCTGACTATGTCCTCTGCTTCCACAGCAACCCTGAAGCCACCGAGCAGCGCACGGCGGCGCTGGAAGGCTGCGACCCGCAAGGTTCGAGAAATCGCCTCGATTGGCTGGGCTCTGGCCTCGACCGGGCACCCGTACATGGCGCAGATTGTGCCCATGCGACGGTGCAATCTCTCCTGCACCTACTGCAACGAGTACGACGATTTCTCCGACCCGGTACCGCTGGACGAGATGCTACGACGTATCGATGATCTGGGCAGGCTGGGAACGAGCGTCATCACCATCTCGGGCGGCGAGCCGCTGCTGAATCCGTATCTGGACGAGATCATCGCTCGCATCCGCAAGAACGGCGCTATCGCCGGCATGATCACCAACGGCTATCTGCTGATGCCCGATCGCATTCAGCGACTGAACCGTGCCGGGCTCGATCACATGCAGATCTCGATCGACAACGTGATGCCGGATGCGGTCTCCAAGAAGAGCCTGAAGGTCCTGGACAAGAAGCTGCAGATGCTGGCCGAACATGCCGAGTTCCACGTGAACATCAATTCGGTCGTCGGCGGCGGAATCTCGAACCCGGACGACGCCCGTGTCGTCAGCGAGCGAGCGCTGGGCCTTGGCTTCAGCTCGACCATCGGCATCATCCACGACGGCAGCGGACAGCTGAAACCTTTGGGAGAGTCGGAGCGCAAGGTTTGGGATAAAGTGCGTTCGATGACTCGCCGCAGCTACTCGCGGTTCAATCACTTTCAGGAAGCGATCGCCAATGGCAAGACCAACGACTGGCGCTGCCGTGCAGGCGGACGCTATCTCTACGTCTGCGAGAACGGGCTGGTGCACTACTGCAGCCAGCAGCGCGGCTTTCCCGGAACCCCGTTGGCCCAGTACACCACGGACGATGTGAAGCGTGAGTTCCTTACCGAGAAGGGCTGCGCTCCGAGCTGCACCATTAGCTGCGTGCATCAGGTCAGCTACATCGACCACTGGCGCGCCCCACAGAAGGATTCGGTCAATCCGAGCTCACCGCACAAGACCGGGCAGCAGGAGCTGGTACAGATTCAGTAGCAGGCTGGAGGGCGTGATGAACACGTCTCGTTTTGCCGCACTTTGTTTTGCCTTTGTCCTCGCTCTAACTGCGGAGCTTCCTGCGCCTCTCGCTCGCGCACAGTCCTCCGCCGCACCGACGACGAGCGAGCCTCGCGCTACCAGCAGACCCTATACAGGCGATCTTTCCATCTTCGATTACCCTGATCGCGACCGGAAACTTCAGATCAACCGCGTGATGGATCTGCTCGGCATCACGGCCGGCAAAAACGTCGCCGATATCGGCGCGGGCTCGGGCTGGTTTACGGTTCGTGCCTCGAAGCGCGTAGGGCTGACCGGAGCGGTGCTTGCTGAAGACATTAATCCGCTGGCCATCGAATCCATCGGCAAGCGCGTTGCAAAAGAAAATCTGGGCAACGTCCGCACCGTGCTGGGCAGGCCCGACGATCCCATGCTTCCGTCGGGAAGCGTGGATGCCGTGCTACTGCTGAAGGTCTATCACGAGATTGCGCATCCTGTGGACTTCATGAAGAAGCTTCGGCCCGCGCTGCGCGCGGATGGAAAGGTCGGCATCATCGACAAGAACGGCGATGGAACCAACCACGGCCTGAATCACGAGATTGTGGAGAAGGAGATGGCCGAGGCTGGATTTCGCCTGACCGCAACCTATGACTTCACCAAGGCCGATGGCCAGGACTACTTCATGATCTTCGTCCCGAACGTGCATTAAAAATTTCAGGCCCGGCAGGAGAGATCCGCCGGGCCCGTGGAAATACTTCGTTTATCGCTGTGGGGTTGAGGCGTGACGCAGCTTGGAGTTCGCTGCGGTGGCAGTCTTGCCCGGAGTATCCTGGGCGACCTGTGCCTCGGCCTGATCGATGGTGGAGTAAAGCAGATTCGTGTCGGTGATCTGAACCCAGTTCTTCTGGGTAACAACCCAGATGGTGGGCGTCTGGCTGATACCGATCCTCTCACCGAGGGTGTAGTCGGCGTTCACTTCGGCGGCGAAGAGTCCGGAGGGATCGATCACGAAGGGTTGGTTGAGCTTGTGCGACTGGAAGAAACGCCGCGTAAAGTTAGAGAGGTCTTCCTTGGAGGCGATGGAGTTCTGGGCGGCAAAGACGGCGCCGCGGAACTCGTCGGCCGTCTGGGGCGAGACCTTGTCCTGCAGGTAACGGGCGGTGATGGCCGCGTCGCGGCTCCAGACGTGCATCCGCAGGGGAAAGTCATGGCGGACGATGGGAATCTTGTAGCGCTCGGCTGCGGCGTGCACGATAGGATAGGCATGGGCGCAGGCGGGACACTCGAGATCTTCAAACTTGATGATGGCGACCTTGGCACCGGCCGGAGGCTTCAGCGACGAGGTGTCCTTGAAGCTATTGCCGGTATTGGGAGGGGCGGAGAGTTGAGCCGCAGCGGGCAGAGAGAAGGCGGCGAGCAACGTAGCGGTGAGAACGATGCGGTTCATTGTGATTGGACGCATAAATCCTTTGTTTGTATTTTAGACGACCCGGGCGCCGGGACGTATTTTGCGTCAGATTTTCGCAACCCCATTGGGCGGCGGGTAATCTAATCGTGATGAATACAGAAGATTTGCTATCCGATTTTTGATGAAAGTAGAGTTTCGTCTCTCAATGATAAGGAAGTGCTTGCCGGTCGCGGCGATGTGGGTTGGCTTCGCCGCAGCGCTGCTGGCCCAGCAGCCCAAACCGGAACAACTTCCCTCGGCCCCGGAACCGAATCTGCCGGTCACACGGCTGGCCGGCGACGTCGTGGTGGAGCAGGCGTCTTCGCAGGCGTTGCCTCTGAGCATCGACGACGCGGTCGCCCGCGGCCTGCAGCGCAACATCGGGATCTTGCTCGATCAGCAAAACCAACGCTCTGTGCATGGGCAGGTGTTGCAGGTCAAAAACAATCTGTTGCCCAGCATGACCGCCCAGGCGAAGACTGCGGCCCAGCAGATCAACCTGGCGGCTTTGGGTTTCAAACCGGGCGCAGTCGACATTCCCGGTTTCACTACGTCGAACTTCCCCACTATCGTCCAAGTCGATATCACCGGGGCTCAGTTAAACCTGAATCAGCAGCTGTTCAACGTTCCTGCCTACTTCCTGTACCGTGCAGCTCAGAAGGCTGACGACGTAGCCTCGTGGACCACACTGAACCAGCAGGGTACCGTGGCTCTCAACGTGGCAACCCAGTATCTGCGGGCGCTGGCCGATGATGCCGAGATCGACAATGCTCGCGCTCTGCTGAAGGCCGATCAGGTGGCCTTGGACCAAGCAACCGCATCGCATGACGCCGGGGTAGGAACGCACCTGGACGTGCTGCGAGCACAGGTGCAGTTCCAGACGCAGCAGCAGACCCTGATCAACGCGGAAAATACCTTCGCCAAGGACAAGATTGCCCTGAACCGGCTGATGGGCATGCCGGCCGAGCAGGAGCTCGTCCTGACCGATACGGCTCCTTATTCGGAGTTCGATGCTCTTCCGCTGGACCAGGCGATGACACTGGCCTTTGAGCGGCGCAAGGACCTGCGCAGCCTGGAGTCGCAGACCGAACTGGCGGAGCGCACCATGAAGGCCGTGAAATATGAGCGGCTGCCGTCGCTCTCCTTCGACGGATACTACGGCGTGTTGGGCGAGACGCACGGTCTTTACCACGGCGTCTTCAGTGCGATGGGCAAGCTCTCCTTCCCGATCTTTCAGGAGGGCCAACTGCGGGGCGAGCGCGAGGTGGCGCAGGCACAGCTGAGCGCGCTCGATCGACAGGTCCGGAGCCTGAAGGTCACCATCGAGCAGCAGATCCGTTCGGCGATGCTGGACGTGGAAGCCTCGAACGAGCAGGTGAAGGTAGCCCGCAGCAATGTGGATCTATCGAAGCAGACCCTGCAGGATACGACCGATCGTTTTGTGGCCGGGGTAGACGACAACCTTCCCGTGGTGCAGGCGCAGGCTTCGCTGGCGGCGGCACAGACGAGATTGGTGGAGACCTTGTATCAGTACAACCAGGCGAAGTTGCTTCTGGCCCGTAACACGGGTGTCGTCGAGACGCAGTACCAGCAGTATCTGGGGATCAAGTAGTACCCTCCCCCCACACGATTTAGCGCAAAGTATTCATTTATTGCGGCTTAGGTGGGTACCACCTGCATGGTCCTGTCCTCGGCCCGAATGGAAGCATTCCGAGTGTTGCCGGAGTTCTCTCTCTTTCCAGAATAGCAATAGGTGCCGAACTGATCGGCAACAGGTATGTGCTTTGGTTTGTTGGATTTACTCCGCATCTGCGCTTGACAGAGCGTTGCGGTGCGATGATGGATGAGGCTGAAGGAGGGGTGGCAGTGGGAGCAGCAGGAGGCATGTCGACCCTTCTGGCGAATGACCCGCGGTATCCGATTGCAGCGATTGTTGCTGCGGCCGGGAGCTGTGCCTGGGCGGCACTTTCGCCTGAGTCGCAGATCTTCGGCAGGACACTGGTGGCTCCCCGCAAACCGGAAGAGTTTGCCCTGACCTTCGATGACGGGCCGAACCCGAAGGCTACGCCACAACTGCTGGAGGTTCTCGCGAAGGCGAAGGTGCGGGCCACATTCTTTCTGATCGGCAGATTCGTGCGCGAGTGTCCGAAGCTGACGCGGGAGATTGCGGCAGCGGGACACCTGATCGGCAACCACACCATGACGCACCCCTGGCTGGCGTGGCAGACCGAACGAAGGATTCGCGAGGAGTTGGTGGAAGCAAAGGCCGTGATTGAGGACGTGCTGAGCCAGCCGGTGCGGTACTTTCGCTGTCCTCATGGCGCGAGAAGACCCGTAGTGCTGCGAATGGTGCGGCAGATGGGGATGGTTCCTGTGCAATGGAACGTGATCTGTCAGGACTGGAGCCCCATTGGCGCGGAGAGGATCTTCGACAAGGCCGTGCGAGGCGTGGAACGGAACCGGAAGCGCGGCATGGCAACCAATGTGGTGCTGCATGACGGCGGAAATCTAGAGCTGGGAGCTCCGCGGATGGATACGGTAAAGGCCGTCGAGCGGCTGGTGGAACGATATGCGGAGATGCGGTTTGTCGGAGTGGATGCATGGGAGTGATGCAGGGTCACGACGATGACCTGAAGAGGTTCGAGGCCGAGGGAGCTGGTGCCTTGGCAGCTGCCGATGAAGAAGGCTCCGTGGAGAACGACGGCGCGCGCATCTGGTATGCGACCTACGGGGCGGGCCAGCCGGTGATTCTGCTCCATGGAGGCTTCGGTAACGGAAGCAACTGGGGATATCAGGTTCCGGCGCTGACCGGCGAGGGCTATCGCACGGTGCTGATCGACAGCCGAGGACATGGCCGCAGTACACGCGATGCGCAGCCTTATACGTATGAACGAATGGCCTCCGATGTTCTGGCCGTGATGGATGCGTTGCAGCTGGAACGCGCCGCGGTTGCGGGATGGAGCGATGGCGCGGTGGTGGCGATGATTCTGGGGATGCAGGCTCCGGAGAGAGTGGCAGGCGTTCTCTACTTCGGCTGCAATATGGACCCAAGCGGACTGCGCGACGATATCGAGTTGACTCCGATTCTGGAGCGATGCCTAAGCAGGCACAGGAAGGACTATGCGCGGCTGTCGGCAACTCCAGAGGATTTCGATGCGTTCAAAGCAGCAGTCGAGCTGATGATGAAGACGCAGCCGAACTATACAGCGAAGGATCTGGCGAAGATTCGCGTGCCGGTTGTTGTGGTGCAGAGCGAACAGGATGAGTTCATACGGCGCGAACATGCCGAGTATCTTGCAGAGACGATTCCGGGAGCAGAGCTGAGCCTCCTGGAGGGCGTGAGCCACTTTGCTCCGCTGCAACGACCGGAGCAGTTCAATGACATGCTGCTGGGCTTTGCGAAGAAGGTTCTCGGATAGAAGCGACAGCACGGCAAGTGTTCGTTTATGGACAGAAGGTTTCGCTTCCGGACGATCTTTTTTTATTCCCTATACGATGATTCGATTGATTCTGCTGCACTTGCGCGGAGTTGAAATTGGCAGCGTCCGTGCAGATAGGCGCAGTGTGCTTTTTGGGGGAGAGGTGTTCATGCGCTCTTTGTGGCAGGACCTGCAGTACGCCGTGCGTCAGCTTCGTAACGCTCCCGTGTTCGCCCTTACGGCGATTTTTACGCTGGCGTTGGGGATCGGGATGAATGCGGCGATGTTTTCCGTCGTGGACCAGGTTCTGCTGCGGGCGATGCCGTTTCCACGAGCGAATGAGGTGGTGCAGATGGGCGGGCGCTCGGAGAGCGGCACCTTCGCGCCGACCTCGCTGCCGGACATTGAGGATTGGAGGACGCGCAGCCACTCCTTCGAACAGATCAGCTACTTCACCGGGCAGGCATCGACGTTGGGTGGCACTGCGAGCCCAAAGCTGGTGGGGCATTTTCTTTCGAGTGCAAATCTGTTTGATCTGCTTGAAGCGAAGCCAATGATGGGGCGGACGTTTTTGCCGCGTGATGGCGAGGCAGGACAAAACGACGTTGTGATTCTCGGGGCTTCGATCTGGCGTGAGTTTTACCATGCCGATCGCAATATTCTGGGCCGTACGGTGCCGATCAACAGCCGGCCGCATACGGTGATCGGTGTGATGCCGGATGGTTTCAGCTTTCCGGGGAACACGGAAGGCCATGAAGTCTGGACCCCGGTGGCGAAGGATGATCCTGCCCTGCACAGCCGCGATTCGGGCATGATGAGTGTGGTGGGAAGGCTGCGCACCGGAGTGACGCTGGCCGATGCGACGCATGAGCTGAACTCGATTCACGATCAGCTGGTCCATGAGTATCCCAAAGAAGAGAGCACGAACCGGATTCAGGTCGAGGGCTATCGGGATGTGATAACCAGCTCGATGCGTCCGGCGATTCTTGCGCTGGATGCGGCGGTATTTGCGGTGTGGCTGATTGCATGCGCCAACGTTGCGGGGCTTCTGTTGGCACGCGGGAACTCGCGACGGCGCGAGATTGCGGTGCGTTCTGCGCTGGGGGCTAAGCGCAGCCGGTTGATTCGCCAGTTTTTGACGGAGAGCGTGGTGATGAGCCTGCTGGGCGGAGCGATAGGACTGGAGTTGGCGGTTCTTGCGCTGCATCTGCTGAAGCAGTACCTCGCGAATGCTGTGCTGTTCGGCGATCAGATTCACATCGACGCGAAGGTGTGTCTGTATCTGCTGGCGGCCTCGTGCGTCTCAGCGATGCTGTTTGGGCTGTTGCCTGCGCTTCATGCGTCGCAGGTGGTTCCGCAGGAAGGGCTGCGGCAGGGAGCGGCAGCAACGGGAACAAGCCGAGGGCAAACGCGTTGGCGCGATGGACTGGTGGTGGGCGAGATTGCGCTGACGTTGACGCTGCTGGTGGCGGCTTCTCTGATGGTGCGCACGCTGATCTCTCTCCGTCATACACGCGTGGGATTTGTTGCGAGCCAGGTTACGACGGGGGAGATTTATCTGCCGCGCCGGGTGTCGATCACGTTTTTCAGCCCGGTGCCGAAGGGTGAGGCTTCGCTGGTCCAGACGATGTGGATGCCTCTGTTGCAACAGATGAAGAGCCTGCCGGGAGTGCAGTCGGCGGGGCTGACGACGGTTCGTCCGCTGCAGGCGAGCTGGGACTTCAACATGACGGTCGAGCTGGAGCATCATCCCAAGCCCGAGCGCTCGGCGCATGCGGATGCGCAGGCTCGCGCGACCACGGGCGACTACTTTCCGACGATGGGGATTCGGCTGCTGCGAGGACGATTGTTTGCGACGACCGATACTCCGGACTCGCATCCGACGGTGATTGTGAATCATGCCTTCGTCCAGCGTTTTTTGCCGAACGAAGATCCGATCGGGCAGCAGCTGCGCATGAACGATGAAGGGGATCGTCAGTGGGCGACGATTGTCGGCGTAGTGGATGACAGCCCGCAGAAGTCGTTGGGACAAGCACCGCTGCCGGAGATCAATTACAACCTGAATCAACTGCTGCCGCAAGATGATCTTTATACGATTCTCGGCAATTTTTATATGAATGTGGCGGTGCGGTCGTCGCTGGATTCGGCGACGGTGGTGAAGAGTCTGCGGCGTGTGCTCCATGGGATCGATCCGGATGCAGCGCTGGAGAGCGTAGAGAGCATGCAGCAGGTCGTCGACGATTCGCTGGGTAACCAGGTGCTGGCGGCGCGGCTGCTGGGGCTGTTTGCTTTCTCGGGACTGGTGATTGCGGTGGCGGGACTGTATGGCCTGCTGGCATATTCGGTGAGCCAGAGGACGCGTGAGCTTGGCGTGAGGCTGGCTCTGGGAGCGCAGCGCGAGGCGATTGTGTGGCTGGTGCTGCGGCATGCTCTGGTGCTATTGGGGATCGGGTTCGGCGTGGGCGCGGTGCTAATGGCAGGGTCGGGCAAGTTGCTGACATCGTGGCTGGGATACAGGTTCAGCGGCTACGACGTGGCGGCAGCGCTTAGCGTCGCGGTG
>DATJJJ010000051.1:0-5639 GCA_035492215.1 Edaphobacter sp.
CAACGTGCTGCGCAGATACTCCAGCATCGCAATCTCGCGATTCGACCGCGCCGAAAAGTCACAGTGGCCGCCTTCGGACGGAATCGGATTGTGCTTCTTCCCATTCCAGATCAGCAACGCCTCGCCTAAACCCGTGCCTGCCGATACCAGACCGCGATGTCCCGTTGCATTCTCGTCACCCTCATGCAGCGTATAGATCATCTCGGGAGCCAGCTCAGGAATCCCATAACCGTTCGCTTCGAGATCGTTGATCAGAAACACATGCTTAATTCCGAGCGACCGCGAAAGATCGCGAACATCGAGAATCCATGGCAGGTTGGTCAGCTTCAGCCGTCCCTCGCGCACAGGCCCCGGGCATCCGAAACAGGCCGCGAGAATCTCTCTCCGGTTGGTCGCGGGAGTCTCTTCATCGCCGCTCAGAAACTTAATAACAATCTCATCGAGCGAAGAAAACTGATGCGCCGGAAACTTCTTATCCCGCAGCGGATGCAGCTTCCCACCGGTGAAATCGTAAAGAGCAAGGTGGACCTTCGTACCGCCAACATCACCAGCAAGAATCATCTATTTCAGCTCCAGCGTTCCGGTTCCGTTCACCGGCTGGGGCAGCTTCGCAGCGGCCGCAACATCCAGCAGCAGCGTCAGCTTTCCGCTCGCCGGACGAATGATCTGCGAAGGATACGTGTCGGGCTGGTACGGCCCCTGCATCACCTCATGCAGCACCTGCGCCTTGCCCGCGCCCTCGATCAGAAACGCCACCTCCCTGCCCTGGTTGATCACCGGCCAGGTCAGCGTAATGCGCCATGTGTCCTTCTGCGGAACATGGTTCGCCACCACGATGTGCGTCATATCGTTGATCGCTTCGGTATGCGGAAACAGCGATGCAGTATGCCCATCGTCGCCCATCCCCAGCATCACCAGATCGAAGGTCGGCGTCTCCGCACCCTCCAGGCGAAACCCGTTGCGGATCGCAGCCTCATAACGAGCCGCAGCCTCCTCCGGGTTCAGTTCGCCCTCCATGCGATGAACGCGCTCCGCAGGCAGCGGAACCTTCGACAGCAGAGCCTCGCGCGTCATGCGGTAGTTCGAATCCGCATCCTCCGGCCCCACGCAACGCTCATCCACCCAATAAAGATCCAGCTTGTCCCATGGAACCTGTTTCAAAAAAGGCTGTGTCGGATCGGCCAGCAAAGCGAACATCGCCTTCGGCGTCGTTCCCCCGGAGATGGCCACACGCGCAATGCCTCGCGCGTTCGCTGCAGCGGTGATGGAATCGGTAAAAAGCTCAGCGGCAGTCTTTGCAACCTCTGCCGGCGTAGAAAAGACGCGATAGGTAACAGTAGTCGGACGCGGCATATCTTCTATAAGGTGTGATGCAGTTTTGCTTCAGAGGTGTCAGGATGCCGGCGCAAAACTGCGCCGGCATCCTCTCGGATTTACAGCTTACGCCACTTGCGCCCCTCGGACTCAAGCAACGCATCGGCAGCAGACGGACCCCACGTTCCGGCAGCATAGTTCGGGAAGTCCTTCATCGGAGTCTCCGACCACGCCTTCAGAATCGGAGTCATCAGCGCCCACGTCGCCTCTACGCCGTCGCGATGCGCGAAGAGCGTTCCGTCGCCCAGCATCGCATCCAGCAGCAGACGCTCATAGCCGTTCGCCGACGACTTACCGAACGCATCCGCGTAGCTGAAGTTCATCTGCACCGGGCTGATATCCATGCTCGGCCCGGGCAGCTTCGCTCCAAATCGCAGCGAGATTCCTTCGTCCGGCTGAATTCGCATCGAGATCAGGTTCGGCTTGATCGCGCTCGAATCATGACACTCACCGCCCTTGAACAGAAGCATCGGTGGCTGCTTGAACTGAATCGTAATCTCCGTCACCCGCTTCGGCAGACGCTTACCCGCGCGAATGTAGAACGGAACTCCTGCCCAGCGCCAGTTCTCTATCTCCAACCGCAACGCTGCATACGTCTCCGTCTGCGAACGCGGATGCACGCGGTCTTCCTGCCGGTATCCCGGAACGGACTTTCCATCCACGATCCCCGGGCCATACTGTCCGCGCACCGTATCGGCGGGATGGATCGGCGAGATCGCCTTCCACACCTTCACCTTCTCCGCGCGTACAGCATCCGCCTGAAACGAGACCGGAGGCTCCATCGCTACAAAGCTCAGCAGCTCCATCACGTGGTTCTGCACCACGTCCCGCAGGGCACCAGCCTGCTCATAGAACGGTCCGCGGCCTTCAATGCCGATCGACTCCGCAGCGGTAATCTCGACGTGATCGATGTAGTTGCGATTCCACACGTTCTCGAAGATGCCGTTGGCAAAACGGAAGACGAGGATGTTCTGCACCGTCTCCTTGCCGAGATAGTGATCGATGCGGAAGATCTGGTCTTCGTGGAAGACCTTGTTCACCTCATCGTTCAGCGCCCGGGCCGACTCGAGATCGTGACCGAACGGCTTCTCGATAATCGTCCTCACCCACGGAGCCTTGCCGTTCGTATCCTCTCCCGGCTGCGCCATATCGTGCTTGCCCAGGAAGTTCACAATATCTGAGAAGTACTCCGGCGCCGTCGCCAGGTAGAACAGGCGGTTGCCGCGCGTCTTGTACTTGCTGTCCATCTCGGCCAGCTTCTTCTTCAGGCCGTCATAACCCGCGTCGTCGTCAAAGTTCATCGCGTAGTACTGAATGCGATCGACAAACGGAGCCAGCTTGGGATCGTTATCCTCTACTCCGCCGCCGGACAGAATGCCTTCCTTCATATCCGGAGCGAAGCTCTTCTCCAGCGGACGCCGCGCCACGCCGAGGACCGCAAAGTCCTCAGGCAGCAAACCGCCCTGCTGCAGATGATAGAGCGCGGGCAGCAGCTTGCGCTTGGTCAGATCGCCCGAGGCGCCAAAGATCACAACAACGCACGGGTCCGGCGTGCGCTCATTATTCCGGGCGGCTGCCGCCTTGTCGGGATTCACTTGAACTTGTGTCGTAGCCATATCGATCTTCCTTACACTTTCCAGGTTAAGCCTTCTTGACCTCGTGTCCGCCGAAGGCCCCGCGCATAATCGAGATCATGCGATCGGTAAAGTTGTTCTCCTCGCGCGACCGCAGCCTGCGGATCAGCGATTCCGTAATCACCGGCGCCGAAATATTCAGATCGATCGCCTCCGTCACCGTCCAGCGTCCTTCTCCCGAATCCGGAACCCATGCCTCCAGTCCTTCCAGCGTCGGATTTCCATCCAGAGCCTCTGCCGTCAGATCCAGCAGCCACGAACGCACCACCGAACCCTTCTGCCACACATGCGCAATCTGCGTCAGATCTAGATCCAGCTCCTGCTTCGCCTTCATGATCGAGAAGCCCTCGGCATACGCCTGCATCAGGCCATACTCGATCCCGTTATGCACCATCTTCACAAAGTGACCGGAACCCGAAGGCCCCACATGCCCCCAGCCCTCAGTGGGCGAAGGTGCCAGCGCCTCAAAGATCGGCCGCAGCCGCTCCACAGGAGCCTTATCGCCACCGATCATCAGGCTATAGCCTTCCTTCAGGCCCCATACGCCGCCCGAAGTTCCGCAGTCGACATACTCGAAGCCTTTCTTCGTAACCTCGGCGTGCCTCCGCTGCGTGTCCTTGTAGTTCGAGTTGCCGCCGTCGATGATCGTGTCGCCCTTCTCCAACAGCGCCTCAAGCTTCGCAATCGTCTGGTCCACCGGATCGCCCGACGGAACCATGATCCATACCGCGCGTGGAGCCGCAAGATTCTTCACCAGGTCCTCCAGTGAGTTCACACCCACAGAGCCTGCCTCCGTCAGCCTCGCCGTCGCGTCTTTGTTAAAGTCGAAGCCGACCACCTTATGACCCGCCAGCTTCAGCCGCTCGGCCATGTTGAAGCCCATCTTGCCGAGACCGATAATGCCTAATTCCATTCCCTTTTCCTTTCTTGCTTGGAACCCGTTCGCGCTAACTCTACGCACGCAAAATTAAAATTCGTTGCGTTACTTCTGCTGGCTCTCCGGAAAATCCGCCCCTACCGTCACCGGCTCCCAGGCCGCGATCTCCTTCTGCCATCCATCGATCTTCTGTTGCACACGCTTCAGCGCTCCTGCTCCCAGCAACAGCCGCAGCGGAGGATTTGGCGAATTCACCACCTGAATCATCGCCTGCACCGCCTTCAGCGGATCCCCTGGTTGTCTGCCATGCTGGTCGCTTCGATACCGGCGGGCATTCTCCGCCGTCGAGCTGTAATCCTCAATCCGCTTGGCCGCCTCTACTCCCGAACGGCCCAGAAAATCCGTGCGGAACGGTCCCGGCTCAATAATCGTAACTCGAATCCCGAGCGGCGCAACCTCCTGCGCCAGGGCCTCCGACAGCCCTTCCACCGCAAATTTTGTGCTTTGATAAAGTCCCCATCCCGGCGCTGCCGCCAGGCCGCCAATCGAAGACAGGTTCAAAATATGTCCACTGTGCTGTTTGCGAAGCTGCGGCAGAAAAGTGCGCGTCACCCGCAGCAGGCCAAAGACATTCGTCTCATACATCGGCCTTAGCTCGTCGTCGACGACCTCTTCGATCGCTCCCGTAACTCCATATCCTGCGTTATTGACCAGCACATCCACGCGCCCGAACCGGGCCAGTGTCTTTTCCAGCGCCTCGTCGACCTGCTCCTGCTTCGTCACATCCAGCGAAAGTGCAAGCGCCTGATCCGGATACCGCTGCTCCAAATCAGCAATCTGCTCCACCTTGCGTGCCGTTGCGACCACGTTATCGCCGGTCTTCAATACCTCTTCGGCCAGCAGGCGGCCAAACCCGGTAGAACTTCCCGTGATCAACCATGTCCGCGGCCTGCCTGTCTCTGCCATTCTTTCTCCTCAAGTTCAGGCGAAATCGTTCTAGAACGGCGACCTGCTCCGGAGAGGAAACTCATGCGCTGCTGCCACCGCTTCCTCTTGGATGCTTGCCACTCCCCATCGGACGCGAAACCGCCCGATGAAACAAAGGGCGAAGAGTTTGATCCTCTTCGCCCTTCTTTCTATTTCTTCACCAGTTGCTTGGCCTTCTCTACGACGTGTGCCACGCTGATGCCTAGCTTTTCCATCGCAATCGGCCCCGGAGCCGAAGCGCCAAATCGATCGATTCCGATCACGCCGCCGTTGTGGCCAACGTACTTGTACCAGCCCATCGTCGCACCAGCCTCGACCGCCAGCTTCGGCGTATTCTCCGGCATCACGCTCGTTCTGTAGGCCTCATCCTGCTCGTCGAACAGCCTGAAGCTCGGCATCGAAACCACCGTCGCGCCAATGCCTGCCGCCTTCAGCTCTTCGGCAGCCTTCATCACCAGCGAAACCTCCGATCCCGTAGCAATCAGAATGATGTCCTTGCCCAGCTCTTCAAGCACATAGGCGCCTTTTCTCACACCCTCGTGCACCTTGTACTTCGCCTCATCCAGCACCGGAAGATCCTGCCGCGACAGCGCCATCCAGCTCGCGCTCTTGCGCTCCAGCGCAATCTGCCAGCAAGCCGCCGTCTCGTTCGCATCCGCCGGACGGAAGTCCGTCAGCTGCGGAATCAGGCGAAGCGACATCAGCTGCTCGATCGGCTGGTGCGTCGGTCCGTCTTCGCCCAGGCCCACCGAATCGTGCGTGAAGAT
>DATJJJ010000052.1:0-2474 GCA_035492215.1 Edaphobacter sp.
AATCACGTAGGAACTACCGAGAGGAGCGATGGTTCCCGCCAAATAGGCTTTCACGCCAAGCCGCTGCCCTACCTGCTGCGCGAGTTCCGGCGTGATTCGCTGATCCTTAGATTGTCCGAGGTATTGCAGATTGTTGTGCAGCTCCACATCGCTGACCAGCTGGATCATGGGCGATTGCTCGAGCTGAATGGCCAGCGCCTCCTTTAACGTGGAATCGAAAACGGGATCGCCGGTTTGATTCGTAAAATCCGCCAGGATAAGTTGGTCCTTATCGGTCAACTGTGGAGCTCGTGGATGGCGGAAGTAGAGGATCGCCGCAATGGCAGCGGCAACTACAATGAGGCCCCCCAGTATGAGATACCACCTTTTCGCGGATCCGACGGGAGCGCTGGAAGTGGACGAAACAGGTGCGGCCGCAAGAGCCGGGCCCGATGAGACAGCCGCGGCAGAACCGGATCCGGAAGCATGCACCGACGCAGGGATTGGCGCGATCTGCTGGGCTGAGGGCGACGGTGCTGCCGCCGAACCGACGAATTCGCCACTGCCAAAAGTAGTTCGCGCAGGAGATTTGCGCGACGCGCCGGATTCGAGGTCACGCTTTAGCCTCAGCAACTCCGATTTGATGTCGGATGCGTGCTGATAGCGTAACTCTCGATCCTTCTCCAAAGCGCGGTTGATAATGTCTTCCAGCTTGGGCGGGAGCTCGGGGTTAAGGCGCACCGGAGCAACTGGCGCCCGGTTCATAATTCCATCGAAAATGACTCCCGAAGTCTCCCCGCGAAAGGGCAGAGCGCCCGTTGCCATTTCGTAGAGCACCACTCCAAAGGAAAACAAGTCGGTACGGGCGTCGAGAGCCTTACCACGGACCTGCTCCGGTGACATGTAGGCGACGGTGCCCAGCGCCGAACCCGGGCTGGTGAGATGCTCCTCGCTAACCCCAGCGGTGGCTCCATCGCCGACTGAAGGCAGTAACACTCGGCTGCCACGGCCGACCTGGGCCAAACCGAAGTCGAGAATCTTGGCGTGACCGCGACTGGTGACAAAGATGTTGGCGGGCTTGATATCTCGATGCACGATGCCCTGGGAATGCGCCGCATCCAACGCGTCCGAGATATCGATTGCGAGGCTCAGCAAGAAGTCGAGTTCGAGGGGACGGCTGCCGATGCGATGCTTGAGGGTCTGGCCTTCAAGGTACTCCATGACGATGAAGGCTCGCCCATTCTCCTCTCCGATATCGTGGATGGTACAGATGTTCGGATGGTTGAGACTGGAAGCAGCCTGAGCTTCGCGACGAAAACGCGAAAGAAGGTGCTCGTCGGCAGTGACGTCCTCAGGAAGAAACTTCAAGGCGACAAATCGGCCGAGACGAGTGTCTTCAGCCTTGAAAACAATCCCCATACCCCCGCCACCAAGCTTCTCGATGATTCTGTAGTGGGAGATTGTCTGGCCAATCATAGACAGGTGGCGGATGTTGCGTCGCCATCTTAGGAACAGATGGGGCAGAAGTCAACGTGCGGTAGCCATCCTGGGCCCTTTTCAGGAGGCGCCCGGCGGAGACGCCGGCTGCTCCAAAGTTGCTGGTTTATTGCTACTCCTCCTACTCGGCGGCAGAGCTATGGTCGTGGATGATCTTCCACCCTTCGGGAAATCTGCGAAAAACCAAGGTGAAGAGGCCATGCGGAGTTTTGCCGTCGGATAGGGTCAGCTTCCAGGTGCCGCGGACGAAGGCTGAATCTGGGCCGAGCGACTGAATGAGAAGGTCCGAAAAATCCAGATGGCCCATTTCATGCCCTTGCGACTGGTAGCTTTTGCGATAGCGATCGAGGGCTGCCTGCCAGCCCTGCGAGGCTTTTCCACCGGAGTAGAACGTCAGCTGCGGAGAATTCCAGTACCCGGTCATGAAGCGCTCAAGGTCGTGGTGGTTCCAGGCGTCCGCTTGCATCCAGAGTACGTGCTGAATTTGGTCGGTGTCTTGCGCGTGCAAGAGAAGAGGAAAGACCAGGAGGATAGCGAGGAGCAGTTGGCGCATGAATGGTCTCCGAGGGGGAATAGTGTCGCATAGGCGGAGAAATTCTGAAATGGCAGAGAGGCTATGCGGCTAGCGCACGGGGCCTTGAAGAAATGCAGATTCCTCGTCGCTGCGCTCCTCGGAATGACAAGGGGGAACGAGTGAAGCGTTGCAACCGAGTGAAGCGCTGCAAGCCAAGTACATAGGTCCTTCGCTTCGCTCAGGATGACAACGGGAACAAATCTGCGCTTAGGACAACTGGGGAGTAGGTCGATTGCCGGGTTTCCGACAAGGCTTTCCTGGCCTGCAGATTCGTCAGGGCTAAAATTTAGCCTCGGGTCTTCTTCACGGTTTTGGCGACGGCGGCGCCGGCCACTTCCCAGGGACGCTTTTTGCGAGATGCTTTCGGCTTATCGCGATCGACGATGCGGTCGTACTGATAGGACTCGCTCACGGTGCCGAGGGA
>DATJJJ010000053.1:0-6052 GCA_035492215.1 Edaphobacter sp.
AGGTCCAGATAACGCGTCAACGCATCGCTCAAAGGTGTCGTCACCTGCATCGCAAACAACCTCCGCTCTCATTCATGCACCTCAATCGCCAAAAAAATGCGCTCCCGAATGAGAGCGCTCTAAGCGATTGGATTGTTCCTGTGTAATTTACCGTCCGTTCTCACAGCTCAGCTTTTTTGCGCGCGCCGAGAACTCCTTCTGTGCCTCAGCACATAAGTAAAAACCTCTTTCTTCCATCTTCGCTTTAGCAAGCTGATTGAGTTTGTCTCATCGAAGAGATCCGGTGCCCGAAAATCGAATCCAACTGTCTACCGTGTAGCCCGCCGGAAACGAATCTCCTCGACCCCGATCTCCATCGAATCCGCCGCGAGAATCGACGCCCGTTCGAGCACATGCATCAGCTCGCGGACATTGCCCGGCCACGCATGCTCGCGAAGCCGCGCGCTCGCCTCCACACTGAGTCTCTTCCGCGGCATGCGCTGTCCCATCTGCGCCAGAATGTGCTCTGCCAGCAGATCGAGATCTTCCACCCGATCGCGCAGCGCAGGAACCTCTACCGGAAACACCGCCAGCCGATGATAAAGATCCAGCCGGAACGCTCCCTCCTCAGATCTTTGCTCAAGCGGCTGATGCGTCGCCGCAATCACTCGCACATCCACACGCATCGTCTCGTTGTCACCCACGCGCTGCAACTCTCCGCACTCCAGAAAACGCAGCATCTTCGCTTGCAGAGCCAGCGGCATCTCTCCAATCTCGTCGAGAAACAGCGTGCCTCCGTGCGCAGCTTCAATCCTGCCCGTCCTTGCTTGTACCGCGCCCGTAAAGGCTCCGCGGGTATGGCCGAACAACTCCGCCTCCAGCAACGCCTCTGGAATCGCCGCGCAGTTCAGCACCGCGAATGGCTTGCTCGACCGTTCACTCAACTGATGAATCGCCTTCGCGACGACCTCCTTGCCCGCTCCCGTCTCCCCCTCGATCAGCACCGTCGTCGATCGCGGAGCTACCAGCCGAATCAGCTTTGCCAGCTCGCGCATCGGCGCGCTTGCCCCAATCAGGCCTGGAAGCATCGTTGCCTCTACCTCAGGCACAGAAGCAGACTCCTTCACCACGATCCGCGCCCTCACCGGCACTGAGATCGGCGCCGCATTCCATGCCGCCGTATCGTTCATCGTTATGCTCTGGGCCTCGCGCAGCGCATGCAGCAGCTCATGCCGCCGTGGACTTCGCGCGCCCTCATCCGAACCGCCATCCATCTGCATCAACTCCACTGCCGGATACAGCGCACGGATCTGCCCCGCAAACTCACCCACCTCCAGGTCCGGCAACCAGCTGTCGACCAGCAGAGCCTCAGGCCGCACATCCTCCAGCCTCGCCATCGCCTCGGCTCCACCGGCAGCCTCATGAACCTCCCACCGCATGTCCGCAAGCGATTGTTTCAATCTTCCCCGCAGTGCCACATCCGCGCTCGCCAGCACAACCTTTCGCGCCGAAGCTGCTCCCAGCAACACGCCTGCATCCGTATTCGCCGACTCGACCGTCGCCACCCTGCTCATCATCGTCATCTAAAACTCCCGCGTCTCCACTGCCTGCAACATCTCCCGCATCGCGCCCACTCTCTCGTTCAGCCGGGCACACTCACTCAAAGCTTCACCGATCGCCTCGTGCATCGCCGAGGGCTCTCCATTCAGCCGCCCCAACGCCAACCGGCACTGCAGTACCGTCAATGGCTGACACAGGGCATGCAGCAAGTCGTCCATCTGCTCCACCAGTCCCGCCGTAGCGCGCACGCTACACTCCCGCCCACGCCGCTTTGGCGGTATATACCTGTGCCGCAACCGGCTGCTTTCTCACTCCTGCCACCGTAACGTTCATCCGATAGCCCTCTCCTCGCACCGTCTCGATCACCGCATGCCCACCGTCTTCATCCACCTCGACAGCACCCAGCTTCTTTCGCAGATAGTTCACATACACATCCACTACATTCGTGCCCGCATCCGGCGACATCTGCCACACTCCCTGCAACAGCTCTGCCCTGCTGCAGCAGCGTCCCTGCCTCTGGATCAGATACTCCAGCAGGCTGAACTCCTTGCCCGTCAGCTCTACCGAAACTCCCCTCCGCAGCACTCTCCGTTCCATGCGGTTCAGCTCCACGTCGCCGTGCCGAAGCACCGGGTCGGCAAATCTCTCCCTGCGTCGCAGCAGCGCCCTGCACCTCGCCGTCAGTTCATGAAAGCTGAAAGGCTTCAGCATGCAGTCGTCGGCTCCGAGATCCAGGCATCGCACTCGCTCCTCCATCATGCTTCTGCCCGTCAGCACCAGCGTAGCCATGCTGTCAAAGCGGCCCTGCATCGCCTCCAGCACCTCGACCCCATCCCGCTTCGGCAGGCTCAGGTCCAGCACCATCAGGTCCGGCCTGCGCTCCTGCATCCACTCCAGCGCTGCCTCGCCGTCCTGGACTCGCTCTACCTCGTGGCCTTCCAGCTTCAGTCCCTTTTCCAAAAACAATCCCAGGGCAGCATCGTCTTCCACAATCAAAACCAGCATGTTGCTCTCCTCTATGTTTTGAGACACTCCCAGGCAATGCCTGCATTGTTTCTGCGCCTGGGGTGTTCCCTTACCTTGTTTCACTCGCGGCCAGCTTTCAAGTCAGTTGTGCAGTTTTTTGCAACAGGCGCATTTCAAAATGGGAATCGTCCCCTAAACCACGTCTCTCACCCCGCCAAAACAGGGGAACCAAGAAAGCCTCTTGCAATTCGCTTTTTATTCGCTACAATTCGGGCATGGCTATCACGCGGCGGCAAAAAGAGGTTCTCGACTTTCTCTCCGGCTTCACGCAAAAGAACGGCTACTCCCCTTCTTACGAGGAGATCGCCAGTGGACTCGGCCTCAGTTCGCTCGCCACCGTGCACAAGCATGTCACCAATCTGCAGAACAAAGGCCTGCTGCAGCGCGCGCATAATCGCAGTCGCTCCATCGACGTTCTGCCTGCCCGCAGCGGTCGTCGCGGAGCCGATCGCCTTCCTCTGCTTGGCCGCATCGCTGCCGGTCGCCCCGTCGAAGCCATTGAGACCGCCGAGAGCATCTCGCTCGGTGACATCATCGGCAACCGCGAAGTCTTCGCCCTCGAGGTTCGCGGGGACTCCATGCGCGACGAGCATATCGTCTCCGGCGACTATGTTCTGGTCGAGCGCACCCGAACCGCCCGTGAAGGCGAGATCATCGTCGCCCTCGTCGACGGCTCCGACGCCACCCTCAAGCGTTTCTATCGCGAAGGCAGCATGATCCGCCTTCAGCCCTCCAACACCGAGATGGCGCCTATCTTCGCCCCCGCCTCCAGTGTTAGCATCCAGGGCAAGGTTCTTGGAGTCCTGCGCAAGTACGCCTGACCCGCTCCCCGGCCCCTGCCGTTCTTTCCTCCCGCAAATTGTTGTACCTGTTGCGGCTCTGTGTCCTTACATTTTTTCGGGAACCATGCGCCGTTGCGCTGCGTAATTCATCGCAGAAACGCAGCTCGTCGAAACGTATTGCAACAACTGGGAGCACGACCTTGGCACCACGCAAACAAAAACGCAATCTCTGGATCTGGACCGGCGTCGCCGTCCTCGTTCTGGCCGTCATCCTTGGAGTCGCCGCAGCTGCGCGTGGCAGCAATCCCAAGTTTGAGCCCTCCCAGCTCGGCAAGGTCGAACAGGGAAACATCGCCCGCTCCGTCATCGCCACTGGCAAGGTGCAGCCCATCACCAAGGTCGAGGTCAAATCCAAGGCCTCCGGCATCGTCACCAAGCTCTTCGTCGACATCAACCAGCGTGTTAAACAGGGCCAGCTCCTCGCCCAGCTCGATCAGGCTGAAATCATCGCCCAGGTCAACGCGCAAAAGGCCCAGCTGGCCGCCGCAGAATCCAACGCCCGCGCCGCTGAGGCCGCGATCCAGTACGACAAGGTCAACGCCGAAGCCCCCGACCTGCCGAACTACAAGCATACCTACGAGCGGGCCCTTGAGATGTCCAAGATCGGTGTCGTCCCGCAACAGTCTCTCGACGACGCCCAGCAGAAGTATCTCTCTGCCGCGAACACCCGCGACAAGGCCCTCGCTCAGATCACTGTCGATACCTCCAAGCTCCATCAGGCCGAGGCCCAGGTCGCTCAGGCCCGTGCCTCCCTCAATCAACTTGAGGAGCAGCTCAGCTACACCACCATCGTCTCCCCCATGGATGGCGTCATCCTCTCCCGCGATGTCGAGCTCGGCGATGCCGTCAGCTCCATTCTCGTCATGGGTTCCACCGCCACCCTCGTCATGACCATCGGCGATGTCAATCAGGTCTATGTACAGGGCAAAGTCGATGAGGCCGATATCGGCAAGGTCTACATGGGTCAACCCGCTCGCATCAAGGTGGAAAGCTTCAAAGACAAAACCTTCCTCGGCAAGGTCACCAAGATTGCCCCCCTCGGCGTCGAAAAGGACAACGTCACCACCTTCGAGGTGCGCGTCTCCATCGACAATCCCGGCGGCGAGCTCAAGGCCAATATGACCGCTAATGCCGAGATCCTTCTCGACGAGCACAAAAACGTGCTCACGGTGCCTGAACAGGCCGTCGTCTATGACAAAGATCGCAACGCCTCCGTCGAAGTCCCCGACTCGAAGCAGAAGAACGGACGCCGCAAGGTCACCATCAAAGCCGGAATCTCCAACGGTACCCGCACAGAAATCCTCGCCGGCCTCAACTCCGGCGAAACCGTGATCCTCCAGCAGTAACTGAGCCCCACAGAAGTCATTTCGCAAAACGGCATCGTCTGCTGTTCTTGTCTCGTCGTTCATGCTTCCAGAACGACTTACCATCGCCGCTTTGCTTAAGGGCACGGCTTCAGCCGTGCCGTAAAGGCACCAATCTGGAAGGGGCCTTAGCCCCTGCGGTTCTCTCTTAATGCCTTCCGGAGAGAAGAATCCGCTCGCCACACATCGCCCCTTAAGAGTGTCATCCTGAGCGAAGCGACCAATGGGAGCGCAGTCGAAGGATCTGCGGTTACACAAATCTCCACTGACGCCCATATCTATTTCATCCCTAACGAACAAAAAACTGGGAACCATTTCCCCTCCCACTTCGTAATCAACTTCAAAACGGAGGCCAAACCATGACCGTACGATCCCTCCTCGCGATCGCTACCCTTTCTCTCGCAACCACCACCGCTGCTTTTGCCGCCGAAGGCACCTTCAATCGCAACCTCAGCGTTGGCTCCTCGCCCAACGTATCGGTCGCCACAGGCTCCGGAAACATCCACATCCATCCTGGTTCCGACAGCCAGATCCACATCGTCGGTCATGTTCACTCCAGCAATAACTGGTTCGGTGCCGATGCCGAATCGCGCGTACGGCAGATCGTCGATAATCCGCCCATCGTTCAGAACGGCAACGACGTTACGATCGGTGAGCGCCACAACAACGACCTCTTCCGCAACATCTCCATCGACTACGACATCGCTCTTCCGCGCGCCTCGAATATCTCCGCAATCACAGGCTCGGGCGATCTCGAAGTTCAGGACGCCGGTTCTACCCTCAAAGCCCAGACCGGCTCTGGAGGCATCCGCGCCCGCGGAGTTACTGGCGCCAGCACCCTCGGCACCGGCTCAGGCGACATCGACTTCCAGCAAAATGGCTCTGGTGATGTTCGCGCCGAGACCGGCTCCGGAAACATCTCCCTCCGCGGTGTCTCTGGTTCGCTCAAGTCTTCCACCGGCTCCGGAAATATCAACATTCAAGGGCAGCTCACCGCCGAATGGAAGGTCTCGACCGGCTCAGGAAACGTCGAGCTTGCTCTCGGCAATGGAGCTCGCTTCAATCTCATCGCCGACACCGGTTCCGGCAGCGTTCAGGTCTCCCAGCCCATCACCATGCAGGGATCGCTCAACCGTCATCACATCACCGGCGCAGTCAATGGAGGCGGTCCCACCCTCCACACCAACACCGGCTCGGGTGACATCACCATCCGATAATTTCTTCTCTCACAACGCCTCCGGGAAGCTCTGAATAAGGGGCTTCCCGTTTTTTTTGAGGGGG
>DATJJJ010000054.1:0-9228 GCA_035492215.1 Edaphobacter sp.
CTCAGATCGATATTTCCCTGTGCATTCGGCGTAAAGTATCGGGCATCCGGAATCGTAAACGTGCCGCCAACCGTCTCATGATCCGAGCTTCCCTGGTAGTCACCGAAGAAGAACAGCTTGTCCTTGAAGATCGGACCACCAATCGATCCGCCATAGTTGTTGTACGAAAGGTGTCCCAGCGGAGGCGCAAAGTAGCTGCGCGCGTTCACCGCATTGTTCTGGATGTACTCGAACGCGGAACCATGAAACTTGTTCCCTCCCGACTTCAGGATCACATTGGTCACCGCGCCAATCGCGCGTCCCAGTTCGGCATCGAAGTTGTTCGTCGTAATGTCCACCGACTGAATCGAATCCGCAGGAGGAATGATGATCTGCAGCAGGCCCGTACGTTCATCGTCGTCAATGCCTTCGATCTGGTACAAGTTGCCCATGCGCGGAATTCCATTCACGCGAGTTTGCAGCGAGCTCTGTGCATTGAAGAACTGGGAATGCTCGAAGGTCGCAGGCGTCGATCCCGGCACAAGATTCAGCAGTGACTGAAAGTTTCGATTCGTCCCCATCGGCAGATTCTGCAACTGCTGCGTCTCCAGCTTTGTGCTGATGTCCGCGCGATCCGTCTGCAGCAGCGGAGGCGCCGTCGTGACCATCACCTCTTCCGACACACTGCCAGGAGCCACGCTGAAATCCACACGCGTCGAAGAATTAATCAGAACGTCGATGTTCTGGTGCGTCTCTTTCTTGAATCCCGTCGCCGTCACCGTAATCGAGTAGGAACCGGGCGGAAGATTCGGAATCGTATAGTTTCCCGCCTCGTTAGTGACCGACTGGTACGCCGTCGATGTCGAAGTCGCCGTAGCCGTCACATTCGCATTGGCAACCGTTGCTCCCGATGAATCCGTAACCGTTCCCAGCAGCGTCGCATTCACCGCCTGGGCAAAAGACTGCAACGGAAATGCCATCAGGCACACAACGGCCCACAAGAAATATTTGCGCATCATCTGCTACCTCCCAGAAAGCAACCGACCAATTTTTCGTCTACGCGAAAACCAATTGTTTGAACTGCGAACGGAAGTTATCAGTCCGCGTTCCAGCGTGTCAACAGGCAGAAAATTCACACTCCACTCTTACGGTGACAATTGCTTTTCCAACTGGACGGCTGCCTTCAGTTACAGCTACTATGCCCTGCATGAAGCCCATCTCGCGTCGCAGCCTTCTGGGTGGCGGAACTATGCTCGCCGCCTCCGCTCTCCTTCCCAACTCCGCCTCCGCCTTCGCCGCGCCGCTTCCCCCCTCCGACTCGCCTATCCGCTTAGGCATCGCAAGTTACACCTTCCGCAAATTCGATCAGGCCCACCTCATCGAGTTCATGAAGGAGCTCAAAACTCCTTTGCTCAATCTCAAAGACGTTCACCTTCCCATGACTCCCGCCGATCAGGTCGCCGCGCACGCTGCCGAGTATCGCGCCGCTGGCATGACCCTCACCGCTGCCGGAACCATCTACTTCGACAAGGACGACGACAACGACATTCGTTCCAAGTTCGACTACGTTAAAAGTGCCGGAATTCCCCTCATCGTCGGTTCACCCTCGCGTCAGGTTCTTCCTCGGGTTGAAAAATTTGTGAAGGAATACAACATCAAGCTCGCCATTCACAACCACGGTCCTGAAGACAAGCAGTGGCCCTCTCCTCTCGACGTCCTTGAAGCCGTCAAGCACATGGACGAACGCATCGGCTGCTGCATCGATGTTGGCCACACCATGCGTACCGGAACCGACGTCGTCTCAGCCATCAAGAAGGTTGGATCGCGCCTCCACGACGTCCACATGAAAGACCTCGCCGAAAGCAAGGTCAAAGAAAGTCAGGTTGCTGTCGGCGATGGCATCATGCCAGTCCGCGAAATCTTCCGGGCTCTTGTCGATATGAAATACAAAGGCAACGTCGATCTCGAGTATGAGATTCATGACAACGATCCCATGCCCGGCGTCACCAAGAGCTTCGCTTACATGCGCGGCGTCATCTCCGGCATGAATCTCTCCTAAGCAAAACGCTTTCAATCAAAGAACAGATGCGGCCCAAACATTCTTCTGGACCGCATCTGTTTTACATCGCACCTGCTTACAGTTTTGCTGTTCGCAACCGAAGCGCATTCGCTATCACCGAAACCGAGCTGAAGCTCATCGCCGCTGCTGCTGCCATCGGGCTCAACAACAATCCGAACATGGGATACAGCGCGCCCGCAGCCAACGGCACACCCGCGGCGTTATAGACAAACGCGAAGAACAAATTCTGCCGAATATTCTTCATCGTCCTCTCGCTCAACCTCCGCGCTCGTAACAGTCCGCGCAGATCGCCGCTCACCAGCGTGATGCCACCCGCTGCAATCGCTACGTCAGTTCCCGTTCCCATGGCGATTCCTACATCGGCAGCCGCCAGCGCAGGAGCATCGTTCACTCCATCGCCCGCCATCGCCACGCGCTTGCCTTTCTTCTGCAAACGCCGCACGACCTCCGCCTTCCCCTCGGGCGAAACCTCCGCTTCAAACGCAATGCCCAGCTTCTCCGCGACTGCAGCAGCCGTCGTGCGGTTGTCTCCCGTCACCATCACCACCGTCAGGCCGCTCTTCTTCAACTCATCTACAACTTCAGGCGACGACTTCTTCACCGGATCAGCCACAGCAATCAATCCCGCCGCCTTTCCGTTGATCGCAACCAGCATCGCGGTGCGCCCATCCTTCCGCAACACTTCAGCCTTCTGCTCCATCGCATCGGCGCTTATTCCTTCCTCACGCATCAACGCAATGTTTCCTACAACAACGCGACGACCGTCGATCAAGCCCGCCACGCCCTTACCGGTCACCGAGGCAAACTCCTTCACCTCACCCAGCCGAACTCCTCTTTCCTTCGCACCTGCAACAATTGCAGCCGCCAGAGGGTGTTCACTTGCCTGCTCCAGACTCGCCACCGCTCGCAGCAGATCCTCTTCGCCCACGCCGTCGGCAACCACCTCCATCAAACGAGGCTTGCCCTCCGTCAGCGTTCCTGTCTTATCCACCACCAGTGTGTCGACCTTCTCCAGCGTCTCTAGCGCCTCCGCATTCCGCACCAGTACGCCTTCATGCGCTCCGCGTCCCGTCGCCACCATGATCGACATCGGCGTCGCCAGACCCAGAGCACAGGGACACGCAATCAGCAATACCGAAACAGCAATCAACAACGCATGAGCGAATCTAGGCTCTGGCCCCCACAACGCCCATACCATCGCCGCGAGCGCTGCCGCAGCCAGTACCGCAGGCACAAAGTACGACGACACCTGGTCCGCCAACCTCTGGATCGGTGCTCGAGATCTCTGCGCCTCGCTCACCATCTTCACAATCTGCGCCAGAAGCGTATCTGCGCCCACATGCTCCGCACGCATCACCAGCGCTCCAGTGCCGTTGATCGTCCCGCCAACCACCATCTCTCCGGCGCTCTTCTCCACTGGAACCGGCTCGCCCGTCACCATCGACTCGTCCACAGCGCTGCGCCCATCTTCCACAACGCCGTCCACCGGCACCTTTTCACCCGGTCTCACGCGCAACCGATCGCCCACCACAATCTCGCTCAGCAGGACATCGCTCTCCGTCCCATCTGGAGCAATCCTCCGCGCCGTCTTCGGAGCCAGTCCCAGCAACGCGCGAATCGCTTCGCCCGTTCTGTCTCTCGCCTTCAGCTCCAGCACCTGTCCCAGCAGCACCAGCACTGTAATCACCGCCGCCGCCTCGAAGTACAACCCCAGCTGGCCGCTATGTCCACGGAACGAATCCGGAAAACTTCCCGGTGCGATTACGGCCACTACGCTGTACAGGTAAGCCGCGCCCGTCCCCATCGCAATCAGCGTGAACATATTCAGGCTGCGATGCACAATCGAAGCCCACCCGCGGTCAAAGAACGGCCACCCGCACCCCAACACCACTGGAATCGCCAGCGCCATTTGCGCCCACCCCATCCATCGGCTCGCCAGCAGCGCGTCAAACGGATGCCCCGGCCACATCTCCATCCCCATCACCGCCAGCAGGGGCAGCGACAACGCCACTCCAATCCAGAACCGCAGCAGCATGCTCTTCAGCTCAGGGTTCTCCTGATCGACCATCACCTCCCGCGGCTCCAGAGCCATCCCGCAGATCGGGCAACTTCCCGGTCCGTCTCGCACAATCTCCGGATGCATCGGGCACGTATACTTCCCTGCCGCAGACGCTACCGCTGATGCCTTCACCCCAACAGTGTGAACCCCGTCACAGCATCCTCCTGCTTTAGCAGGATTCATCCCGCCAATCTCAACCAACTCGTCCGCCAGCTTCGACCCGTCATACTTTCCCGGATCGGCCTCAAACTTCTTCTTGCAACCCTCGCAGCAGAAGTACCACCGCTTGCCTGCGTCTTCGCTCGTCCACTTCGCGGTCCCCACCTTCACCTGCATCCCGCAAACCGGATCTTTCACCGTCTCACTCATCGCAGCTCTCCTTCACCTACGCAGACGAACGACGTCCTCTTCCATTACACATCCGCCAAAGATTTCTTCCGCCTCTCGCCAACGCCCTTTCTCTGCAAATCTTTACCCCACCCAGCTTGCCACCTCTCCTTCGAAAATGATGTCATCATCCCTGATGCCTGCCGACAGCCATCCCGCCGACCTCCAGCGATCCATCGACGCCGTCTGGCGCATCGAGTCGGCGAAACTCATCGCCTCGCTCACCCGCATCGTTCGCAACGTCGGCCTCGCCGAAGATCTCGCCCAGGACGCCCTCGTCGCCGCGCTCGAGCGCTGGCCCCGGACCGGCATCCCCGACAATCCCGCAGCCTGGCTCATGGCCGCAGCCAAAAACCGCGCCATCGACCTCCTTCGCCGCAACAAGCTCCTCGACCGCAAACACCAGCAACTCGGCTACGAGCTCGAATCCAGCCACCAGCTCACACCTGACCAGATCAACGCCTCCATCGACGACCCCGTCGGCGACGACCTCCTCCGCCTCATCTTCATCTCCTGCCACCCCATCCTCGCACCCGAAGCCCGCGTCGCCCTCACCCTCCGCCTCCTCGGCGGACTCACCACCGACGAAATCGCCCGCGCCTTCCTCCTCGCCGAACCCACCGTCGCCCAGCGCATCGTTCGCGCCAAGCGCACCCTCAGCGAGGCCCACATCCCATTCGAAGTCCCCCGCGGCATCGAGTTCACCGCGCGACTCTCCTCTGTCCTTCAGGTCGTCTATCTCATCTTCAACGAAGGCTACTCCGCCACGGCTGGCGACGATTGGACCCGCCCCGCTCTCTGCGAAGACGCTCTTCGCCTTGGCCGCATCCTCGCCGAACTCGTCCCCACCGAACCTGAGGTCCACGGCCTCGTCGCCCTCATGGAGATTCAGGCCTCACGCCTCAACGCTCGCATCGGCCCCACCGGCGAACCTATCCTCCTCCTCGATCAGGACCGCTCCCGCTGGGACCAGATCCTCATTCGCCGCGGCCTCAATGCTCTCGAACACGCCGAAAGACTTCTCTCTCCATCCGCGTCCAACCAAACAGCTACTCTGAACGAACCACGCAGCACACAGCGGAGAAAGTCGCTTCTCAACCCAGCCACAAAGCGGAGTGCCCCATCTTCAGCCCATCACGACGCCAGTCGGAATGAGACCAAACTAGGCTCGCAGGATTCTGAAGCTCAGCCCGGCCCCTACACCCTCCAGGCCGCCATCGCTGCTTGCCACGCCCGCGCCATCACCGCCGAAGCCACCGACTGGCACCGCATCGCCGCGCTCTACGCCCAGCTCGTCCACGTCACCCCGTCGCCCATCGTCGAGCTCAACCGCGCCGTCGCCATCTCCATGGCCTCCGGTCCCGCCGCTGCGCTCCCCCTCATCGACGCCATCGCCGCCGAGCCCGCTCTCAAGAGCTACCATCTCCTCCCCAGCGTGCGCGGCGACCTACTTCACAAACTCGGCCGCCATCAGGAGGCACGCGCCGAGTTCGAGCGTGCCGCCACCCTCACCCGCAACGCACGCGAACGCGCCCTCCTTCTCAACCGCGCCAAAGCCTCCGAACCGGCTTCCTAACGCATCACTGGGTCGACTCCATCTGCAGTAGGCCGAGCAGATCCTGATCGATCGTAATCGTCACCACATGTTTGTTATCGATCGCATAGTTGAGCAACGCCGTGCTATTGACGATCGGATTCAATCCCATCAGAGTCAGCACACCGGTCGAGCTGCTCTCGCTTCCGCTCAGGGTTATATTCGGATTCAGGCTTCCACCGTCGTTGTAGTCCGTAAACCCTGAATAATTCGCCGAGCTAATCGTCTGCGGCCCAACTGCGCTCCATGGAGTTCCGTTACTGTCGTTCACGAATCCTCTCCCCGCCAACGCATACCCTCCTGCGAGCTGTGGCGATGAAGTCGTTCGCAGCGTGGCGGGCCCCGAGCTTACCTCCACATCGTCCGCACTCAAGATCAGCGCATTGCCGTTTCCATCCAGATACATCACAAACCCATAATTCGCCTTTAAAGGAGCATGCTGGGTCGCCACATCTTCCAGCGTCACTCTTCCGATGGTTCCCACGGTATAAGTGCCTCCGGTGATCGTGTCTTCTCCGTAATTCGTCAGGTCGTTAATCGCTAGCGGTCCCGACAGAGTTCCATCTGTGTTAAAGCCAAACACTCCGGCGAAATCCACAGCGCCGATACTGTCGGATCCCTCTCCGCCGTACACATATGCCTTGCCCGACAAACTGTTCTGGTTGAAATTCCCTGCATTATTCCCCTGCGCCAACGCCGTTCCGCCCAGGTTGTATTTCAGATTGTCGGTTTGGCTCTCAATCAGAAGAACCTGATTCGGTCCTACGGTGTAACCCGTCAGAACAAAGTCCTTCAGCACCGATGGATCCGGCGTAAGGCTGATGCTGAAGCGCCCCATCGAATCCACAGTGCTCACCGAACCCGCGGTAAAGCTCTTCGCAAGACTCAGAGTCGTTCCAAAATTCAGATCGAAGATGCTGTTCTGCAGCGATATCGACGTGCCGCTGATGTTCAGAATCCCGCCCAACCCAGTCGCAATCCCTTTCCCACTCGTATCGAACCCCACTCCCGAAGCCAGAAACGCATACGACCCAGAGGGTGCCGCCGTACTTGTCTGCAGATCCATCGATCCCGATCCCGTCGCAAATCCGTCATACTCCGAGATCAGCCACCTTGCACCCGCAGTCTTCGAGGCCCGGAACGTAAGAACGCCGTTGTCGTTCGGGACGTTCGCGTTCGTCAATTTCAGCGTTATCTGAAGGTTGCTTCCTGAGCCCGCGGATAGGCTGCTGCCCGAGGCGGCGATCAGACTGCTGTAAGCACTCCCTGAATCCGAAAAGTCCTGTTCGCCACCTGTGATCGCTCCATTCGCCACCGTAAAGGCCCCTACGGTGAAGCATTGCCCGAGATTATCCTGCCCCGATAGGTGGAACACATACGTTCCATTGGCCAGCGTCGGAGTAGGCTGCGTAATCGTAATCGTCGCCGAAGCCGTCTTCGTCCCATCCGTCACCGAAGTCGCCGTCACCGTCACAGTGCTGCCGCTCGGCACCGCCGAAGGAGCCGTATACGTCGTGCTCGCCCCGCTCCCCGTCGATGCATTGCTGAACGATCCGCACGCGCCTGAGCTTCCGCACGTCACCGTCCACTTCACACCCGCACTCGCGCTATCGTTCGCCACATTCGCCGTCAGCGCTGTCTGCGCATTCACCGTCAGCGACGTAGGCGGCTGCCCGCCCAGCGAAACCGTAATCGCCACCGGAGGAGGCGTCGGCTTCGAGCCGCCGCCACCGCATCCACCCAGCACTCCTAAGACACCTGCCGCCGCTACCGAAAGGAAAACTCGCGTCGTCTTCATCGCGCGCCTCCCTTCAAATCGCTCGTTACCCGTCGAGGCTGCGGTCTCCCCGTCCCCATATCCTGAACCGGCATTCCCTTTGCATTGCGAACTTGTACCTTCGTTCCGCCGATCACCATCTCGCGTGCAAGAAGGTAGTCCTGCCCGTGGATCGTCCGCATCACCCCGGTCACCTGAACAGACTCACCCGCCTGAATCCGGCTCCGCATCTGCTTCGACAAACCCGGCCCCGGATTCACCATCAGGGCATGCTGCGATCCGCTCATCGAAAAATTTGTTCCACCGGAAGCGTCTGCAGCTTTCTTCGCCACCACACCGGTTACCGTAACCTCGCCTCCGCTTGTCGGAGAGGTGCCACCCGCGAGCGACCCCACTCTCCCCTGCGCCCCGGCCGTACCCACGGCCACCATCCCAAACAGAACCAGACAGAAAGCAAAACCAACCCTCTGCAGAAACATCAGGGTCTCTCCTCATCGGCTGAATTTTCTGGAAATCGCGGCCCAGAGCCCGGTCTGCTTCAAAGCCTCATGCCAACCATTCGACAAGGACTCTTCTTTGCTGCTCACGCAACCGCCCCTTACATTGGCTGGCTGCCTGTAACAAAAGCTGGCCCAAGAGAAAACACGATAAAGGTGTCGCTAAACAGTAGCTGACATCATGCTCTTTTCCCTCGAGATACGCCACTTTTTTTCAATCTTTTTATCCAGCGCAGCGCCGGTTCTTCCCTCCCCCGAACCCGTCCGTCTCCTCTTCCCTATCCCAAAACCTGTCAAGCCCGATCGCCTTCTAAGCCGCGCCGAATCAAAGATCTGTCGTTGCCGAATCCCCTTGCCGATCTCGCTATACTGGAAAGAGATTCTCCTACCCGAGATTTCATCCACCAAGAGAGAATCCAAGGCCTTCATTTTCAATAATTTAGTAGCAACATTCTTTATTATCAATAATTTATGCACCTGATCCCAGGCTAAGTTATTTGAATAGAATATTTTGCATAAAAAAACACCCGAGGGGAGTCCGCACCGGATATGTCTGATCAACGCACCGACCTGATCAACCTGATCGCCACCCACTCCTTCCGTCTCGGCGACTTCACCCTCGCCAGCGGCCAGAAGTCCGACTACTACATCGACTGCCGCACCACCACCCTTCACGCCGAGGGCGGTCGCCTCTCCGGCCTCGTCTTCTACGATCTCATCCGCCAGCACTTCCCCCAGGCCGAGGCCGTCGGCGGACTCACCATGGGAGCCGACCCGCTGGTCTCCAACACCGCCTCTGCAAGCGCCTGGGACCACCTCCACCACAAGCGCAGCCACCTCGTCCACGGCTTCCTC
>DATJJJ010000055.1:0-17161 GCA_035492215.1 Edaphobacter sp.
CTGCACGAGGCCGGCGTGGACATCGTTCCCGTAACGACCATCGTCAACGGCATCAACAACGAGCAGGTTGGCCGCATCATCCAGTTCGCTCTGGATAACCCGAAGAAGATCAACTTCCTGTCGTTCCAGCCGGTTTCGTTCACCGGCCGTGACGAGGAGGTCTCCGACGAGCGCCGTCACGCGCAGCGTTATACGCTGAGCCACCTCGCGCACGACATCCGCAACCAGACCGGTCTTGGCGAATCCACGCGCGACTGGTTCCCCATCAGCTTCATGTCCACCTTCTCCGACTGGGCCGATCTCGTGCACGGACCCGAGCACGACTGGGGTCAGCTCTCCTGCGGCTGCCACCCGAACTGCGGTATCGGTATGGCGCTGATGATCGACAAGGAGACCAAGGAAGCCGTTCCCGTCACCGCGTTCCTCGACGCCGTGCAGCTCGCCAAGGACGTCGCCCGCGTCAATGACGCCGCCCGTGGCAAGTTCCTCTCCATCGTGGGTGTCTCGCTCGCGCTTCTTCGCAACTACGACCCCTCCAAGGCTCCCACGCACTTCCGCATCCTTGACCTGCTGCAGAAGTTCGACAAGTGCTTCGGCGCCACCGGCCGCAACTACGGCAAGGTGACCGGCGACCGCACCATGGCCGACATCGAGAAGCGCCGCGCCGACCGCTGGAACTTCCTCTTCATCGCTGGTATGTGGTTCCAGGACCTGTTCAACTACGACTTCCGTCGTACCGAGCAGTGCATCATCCCCTATGCCACCCAGGAAGGTGAGATCAGCTTCTGCGCCTATAACACTGGCGTAGGCTGGCGCAACATCATCGAGAAGATGCACATGACCGCCACCCTCACCAAGTGGTACGAGGAGCACGGCCGTCATGAGATCTTCGCCGGCGGTAAGAAAGTCGGGATCGAGCGTCAGGAGAAGTACGATCTCGTGCTCAACGAGGCTCACGTCAACTCAGCCGCGAACGACACCTTCGACAAGCTGGGCATCGCCAAGAACGCCCGCGAAGAGAAGATCCGGGCGCGCGACGCGAAGCTCAAGCAGGATGCGGAGAACTCCCGCATGGCCAAGCTCTACCGCAAGGAGATCCTCAAGGAGCAGGAGCAGCCCGGCTTCATCGCCCTCGGCGAGATCAAGGCCGCTCCCGCCCCCGCGAAGTCCGAGGACAAGGACCTCGTCGCAGGCGACTAGCCGTCCAGGCAATCGCGCCTTCGGCGCAAAAACCAAAAGGGCCGCCAGCAATGGCGGCCCTTTTATGCTCCAAACGCTTTTCTATCCCGCCAGTGGCTCCTCAATTCTCTCCACTCCAAGCACCCCCCTCATCCTCTCCGTCTCCTCCGTGGGAGATGCTCCAAACAGCCGCTTGAACTCCCGGCTGAACTGCGACGGGCTCTCATACCCAACCCTCTCCGCCGCAATCGCCGCCCCCAGCGACTCCTGCACCATCAGCATCCGCGCCTTATGCAGCCGCACTGTCTTTAGGTACTGCAGTGGCGAAGTCTCTGTCAGCTCTTTGAAGTGGTGATGCAGCGCCGAGACACTCATTCCCGCCTCGTTCGCCAGCGAGGCCACATCCATCGGCTTCGCATAATCCAAATGCATACGGTGCAGGATGCGATGCATCATCATTCGTGTGCCTCCCAACAGCAACAGAGCCTGCAGAGCCCCACCCTGCTGTCCGCAGAGCACGCGATAGTGAATCTCACGCACAATCTGCGGCCCCAGTACACTCACATCCACCGGCGACTCCATGCACTCCAGCAGCCGTACCGCGGCATCGCTTATCGCCAGATCCACCGGCGTCTCGCTCACCGTCTCCTCTGGCTGCACCAGCGTCGGCCGCGAGGCTCCCATCTTCATCACCAGCTCACTCACAATTCCCAGGTCAATCCGGATCGATAGACCAAGAAACACTCCGTCTGCACCCACCTCCGTCTCGCACTCGAAGGGCAGCGGCACTGTCAGAGTCAGGTAATTGCGAGCGTCATAGGTAAACATTCGGTTCCCCAAAAACCCTCGCTTGATTCCCTGCGCCACAATCACAATGCACGGCTCATACATCACCGGCGTGCGCATCGAGCATGACGCGCGACTGATCCTCACTCCATCCAGCGCTGACGGTAGAATCCCAATGCCCCCGCCCGCCATCCGATCCAATATCGCCGCCATCCGCCTGCGGTTCTTCTCAAACCGATCGAAACCGTCCACGTCCATACATCCCCCACATCCAGCCTAGATCACCCCTCCCTTAAATTTCATCCGATTTGGAGAATCAGGCAAGCATTAGGCAGCTCTGTGTATGGAGAAATTCCCTCCCGGGCCTGAGGATAGAAACTAAGCGACCAACAGGGTCCTCTCAAGGAGAAATCTCCCTCATGTCCACAAGCACTCGATCCTACGCTGCCCAGTCCGCAACCTCGCCGCTGACGCCTTTCACGCTGGAACGGCGCACCCCGACAGCCTCTGACGTTGCCATCGAGATCCTCTTCTGCGGCGTCTGCCACTCCGACCTGCACCAGGCCCGCAATGAGTGGCACAACTCCGTCTATCCCATCGTCCCCGGTCACGAGATCGTCGGCCGAGTCACCAGCACCGGCAGCTCCGTCAAGAAGTTCAGGCAAGGAGATCTCGTCGCCGTCGGCTGCATGGTCGACTCCTGCCGCACCTGTCCGCAGTGTCAACGCGGCCTTGAGCAGTACTGCGATAACTTTCCCGCCCTCACCTACAACGGTCTCGACAAGCACACCGGCAAGATGACCTACGGCGGCTACTCCAACAGCATCGTCGTGGACGAGGCCTTCGTCCTCAAAGTTCCCCAGAACCTCGATCCCGCCGCCGCCGCCCCCCTGCTCTGCGCCGGTATCACCACCTACTCACCCCTCAAGCACTGGAACGTCGGTCCCGGCCAGAAGGTCGGCATCGTCGGACTCGGCGGACTCGGCCACATGGGCGTCAAGTTCGCCCACGCCTTTGGAGCCGAAGTTGTCCTCTTCACCACCTCGCCCGGCAAAATCGAGGACGGCAAGCGCCTCGGAGCTGACGAAGTTGTCATCTCGAAGAACGCCGATGAGATGCAGAAGCACACACGCAGCTTCGACTTCATCCTCGACTGTGTCTCCGCCGAACACGACATCAACGCCTACCTCAATCTGCTCAAGGTCGATGGCACCCTATGCCTCGTCGGGGCCCCGGAGAAGCCTCTCCCCGTCGCCGCCTTCAATCTTCTGTTTGGCCGTCGTCAGTTCGCCGGTTCCGGCATCGGAGGCATCAAAGAGACCCAGGAGATGCTCGATTTCTGCGGACAGCACAACGTCACCTCAGACATCGAGAGGATCAACATTCAGCAGATCAACGACGCCTACGAGCGCCTGTTGAAGAGCGATGTGAAGTATCGCTTCGTCATCGACATGGCCTCGCTCAAGCAGTAAACCAAACAAGGACGAAGGGTTACAGCCTGCATTCGATCTGCAACACAGGCCGTAACCCTTACTTCGTCCACCCGCTCAATCCAGTTTTTCGAATCTGGGTCTACTTCTCTCCCGCTGGAAGCGCGAACGAGACATATCCCTTCGACGTAACCGGAGCCGACGTTCCGCCCGGCGGCATATATCCTCCCTCGGGATACGGTGTGGCACCTCCACTCACTGCGACCAGGACGTACTCCCGCCCATTCGCCTCATACACCGCGGGTACACCCTGCGATCCGTTCGGCAGATCTTTGCTGAAGAGCAGCTTGCCCGTAGCGCTATCCAGCGCATAAAGTTTGGCGTCGTTCCCGGCAAACAACACCAGCCCGCCCGCCGTGGTCACAAACCCGCTCTTCGGATAGATGTTCCCGCGCATCTTGTCGCTGGGGCCTGCCTGCGGAATGTCGCCATAAGGTGTCTTCCACTTGATCTTGCCGGTATTCAGGTCATAAGCCGTGATGGTGCTCCACGGTGGAGTAATCACATACGGCTCGTTCCCATAACCGGTCTTATAGCGCGAAGGCGGCCCCTCCACATCCGACGGGTAGTCCGGCTCTATCCGCAGCGAATGCATCATCGCCTGCGCCGAGGCCGTAGGCGCCGTTCCTAAAGGAGCCAGATCAGGAGCCTTCAGAAACGCCATCAGCTCATTCATCGACTCCGCAGGCAGAGTCGAAAACGACGGCATCGTCGCTCGGCCGTGCAGGATCGTATTGCGGGTCGTGTCCGCGCCCAATCGGCTCACCACCGTGTCCAGCTCAGGCCCGCGGTCTCCCTTGAGCTCCGGACCATGGCAGAACTGGCAGTTCTGCTCATATACCGCGCGCCCCATCTGTTCCTGCGTCGGAAAAGGCGATTTCTTCGTGGGTGCATTACGCAGCCGCGAGGGAATCAAATTCCCCGCATTCGCTGTCGTCGACTCGCCACCAGGAACCAGCTTAACAATCGACGGCATATCCTTCGAAAGAACATAGACCGTTCCATTCGTCGGGTCTGCACCCGTGCTGAAGAACAGAGCGCCGCCATTCACGCTCGGAAGATTGATCGTATCGCCCTTAGTCGACGGCGGCGTATAGAAGCCCGTTCTTGCCTTCGTAAGACGATCCCTCCACCACTCCACCTCTTCCGGCCTCATAAAGCCCGTATACATGTCCTTGACCGTCATGCCCTGCCGCGAGAACGGAGGCACAACCGTCGGAAAGGGCTGTGTCTTCGAGGTAATCTCTCCCGGCACGTCGCTCTGCGGCACAGGGCGTTCCTCAATCGGCCACAGAGGCTTGCCCGTCACCCTGTCGAAGACATACAGAAATCCATTCTTCGAGGCCAGCGCCACGGCATCCACCGTCTTCCCGTCATGCTTCACCGTCACCAGCTGCGGAGCCGCATCCGGATCGTAGTCCCACACGTCATGATGAACCGTCTGGTAATGCCACAGCTTCTTCCCCGTCCGTGCATCCAGAGCCAGCAGGCAATCGGCATAGAGATTGTTGCCCGGCCGATCTCCCCCATATAACTCATACTTCGCCGAAGCCACAGGAAAATACGCAATCCCATGCTTGGGATCCACCGTAATCTCGCCCCACACATCCACGCCGCCCATGTACTTGTAGGCATCTTTGGGCCACGTGTCATATCCAAACTCGCCCGGACGCGGAATCGTATGGAACACCCACAGCAGTTTTCCGGTCACCACATCGAAGGCACGGATGTCTCCCGGAGGAGCGAGATACCCCTCCCCCGTCGCGCTGCCGAGAATCAGGATGTTTTCAAAGATGCGGCCCGGCGTCCTCGAAGCCAACGGACGAGTCGCCCGGTCGATCCCCGTCTTCAGGTCCAGCTTTCCATGGTCCGCAAAGGAGTCCACCAGTTCTCCCGTCTGCGCATTCAGAGCCTGCAGAGAGCCGTTCGCCGAAACCAGGATCCGGCGGTCTTTCCCATCCTTGCTCTCCCAGTAATTCGCACCCCGCATCCCTGCAATCCCGCTGAAGCGCGAAGGTGCACCGCCCGGTGTCGTGAAGGGATGCGCCCACAGCTCCTTGCCCGTGGTCGCATCCACCGCCACCAGCGAACCCTGCTTCGCCGCAAAATAGGCGATGTTGTGCACCACCAGCGGACTGAACGTATACACCACGTCATCCCCGGTCGGATAGCTCCAGGCAACATCCAGCTTATTCACATTGCCGGTATTGATCTGCTTCAGGGTCGAATAGTGCGAGCTCTCCGGCCCACCCAGATAATCCTTCCAGTCGTTTCCCGCCTGCTGCGCAAAGGACACTCCACAGCCAAGGACCACCGGAACAGTCGCAATAGAACAGAGCAGCCGAAGCTTATCCCGAAGTCCTCGTGAAGCCATCTTCTCTGCTTTCACCAGGCAAACCCGCGCATCTGGCTTTATGAAATAAACCTCTCCTTGACCTTGGACTTCACGATGTCCGGAGCCCAGCCTCCATGGTGTCTGTGGACGTTCCATTTTCCCTTCCCTTCGAGAGAGCTTGCGACTGACGGAAAAATAGTACATTACGCAATGTATTTTGCGCATTATGCAATTTATAGGGAAATTGTTTTATCCGGGAAGGCGCCCACGCTCTCAAGAACAGGGGGGCGGGAGGAACCTTGAAAACAGAGATCGCGGCACCCCCCAATATACCGGCGAATCGTATCGAACGTGATCCCTGTTCTACAGGTTCAGACACAGCAAAAAGGCCTGCTCCCTCTTAAATCCGAGGATAGCAAGCCTCTTTCCTGCTGAATGAATAGGAAGCCTTTAGCTGAACCTACTCATCATCCTTATCACCTTTTACCGACTCGCTCGCATCGGCAAGAGGACGGAAGCGATGGACAGGGGCAGGCATGGCAGAATCCTTGCCACGAATGCTCTTCCAGATAATCTCGTTCAACGCATACATCGGCGCATGATCCAGCTCTTTGAAGTTCATTTTGCTGCTCTCCTTGGAGCCGAAGGAATCCTTCGTATTCTTCACATTCACGTCAATCATCGGCGGAATGACCGTAAAGGGCTTGATGACCGACGTCGCTCCGAAAGAGGAGTACATCGGCATCGCAGCGGCATCGTATTGGCTCATCGGCGGCAGGCCCAGCAACAGCTCCATCGACCGAACCATGGAGCTCGTCGTATACAGCGTGCTGTCGACCATCCCCCGCTTTACATAAGGGCTGATCACAAGGCCGACGGTGCGGCGTCCGTCCACATGGTCCGCTCCGTCCTGCGCATCGTCTTCAATAATGAAGATCGCAGTATTGGCCCAGTAGCGGCTGTGGCTTACTCCATCCACAAGCTGGCCGATCGCATAGTCGTTATTGGCCACCATCGCCTGCGGCGTAAAGGCGCCGGGACTCGTACCGCGCGTATGATCCTCCGGCATGCTCATAACCGTGTAATTCGGAAGGCGCTTCTGAGGATCGGTGCTGTCGTAGTTGTCCTCAAATCCCTTCAGGTCCTTCAGGAACACCGCTACCTTATCCGTATCGCGCATGTTCAGTCCAACCCCGTACTCCTTGGAGACGTGGCCGACCAGACCATCGGCTCCCGGAGCCGCCTCCATCGTCGTGCCCGTACTCGCTCGCGCGGCATTCTCACCATACGAGCGGTAAGTAAGCCCCTTGCGCCGAGCCAAATCCCACAGGTGCCCGCCAGAAGGAACCATGGCGCGCACAGTGTATGCCGCAGTGCTGTGCCCCCCATACTCCGGCGGCCACTGCTTTTCATTGAAGTCTGTGGCATACGCCGAGTTCGACCAGGAGTGCCCATCGACACTCACCTCACCATCGCAATAAAGATTGTCGAGAACCACATACTCCTTCGCCAGCGCATGTTGATTCGGAGTGACCTTTTCACCGAACAGAACCAGCTTCGGGTCGCCATTGGCATTCGCGATATCCCCAAACTCCTGGTCGTAGGTTCGGTTCTCTTTGATGATGTAAATAATGTGCTTGATCTCGCTCGCCTCTCCCACATGCTGCGGAATCACGCTCGTCTCCTGCGGCATGCGCGCCTCCGACAGCAAGGAGTCATGGTACGGCGTGTCTTCCGTCACCTGACGCGTCCAGCGCGGAAGCTCTTCCTTCAGATTTGCGACCGATAGAACCTCAAGGCTGCTCTTCTGCAGTGTCTTGTCGCTTTCATGCCCAAAGTGCGGACCATCCGGGTCAGGATGACCTTCCTCGCCTTTCGCATTCCCAATAAACAGCGTGCGATCTTGTTCCGTCAGCAGAAGCGCCGAGGGATACCATCCCGTCGGGATAAAGCCGACGACCGTGCTGTGCGCGCGATTCTCAATGTGCGCCACTGCGATCGAGTTGTTGTCCGCATTGGCGATATAAAGCAGCTTGCGCTCGTCGTCCACAGCCAGCGCATCCGGGGTCGATCCCTCAGGAGCAAACGGCGTAAGAGTCGTAGACAACCGCTCCAGAACTTCAAGCTTGTGCGCATCGATAACGTACACCGTATTGTCGTTCGAGCAGGCAACAAAGAGCCTGCCGTCCGCCGAAAGCTTCATATCGTTCGGATTCATTCCGACACGCAGCGTGCGAACGACCTTATTTGTGCCCGTATCGATCACACTGATCGATTCACTCGACCAGTTCGAAACGAACAGGTACTTGCCGTCCCGCGAAAGAAGCGTCTCATACGGTGTGGTCTCAACCGGAATCCGCGTGACGATCTGCTTCGTCTTCGCATCGAACGCAACAATGTTGCCCGGCCCCGAGCCCGTGCCCCTGTTCGCCGCATACAACACATGTTTCCCTGGCAGATAAGCCACACCCGACCACCAGACACCCTTCGGATCGATGGTCTCGACCAGCTTGCCTGTCGGCTGGTCGCTCAGGCGTCCATTCGCATAGGTGAACTCGTAGATCGGGGCGACCGGATCTGCTTTACTCTTGGCCCCCGATGCATTACCGCCCGAAACGTACAACGTGTGGCCGTCGGAGGACCACGCCATGCCAAGCCATGTTGAAGTCAGTCCGATGTGCTGCAGATGCTGATGCGTCTTCGCATCGAACACGTCGAGCCCGTGAGGAAGAAAACCCGAGTTTACAGAAATGACGACTTTGCCATCCGGAGACGAGACCAGGTTCATCACCAGGTCGCCCATCTCTCCCACAGCCTTGCCCGCAGGCGTAATTCTCCAACCATTGGGCAGATCGGTCCCATCGGAAAAATGTTTAGGAAGCCGCTTCGTCTGCTCACCCAGCGGGTGATCGGTCACCGATGAGGCGACTGTGGACTGCCCAAAACAAATGCCGATCGAGGCAAGAGTCAACACGCTGAGACGAGCTACAAACGGAACGGTCCTTACTGTACAAAACATCTGGGTTCGACTCCTCGATTCATTGCCGGCACATTCACAGGGGGAGAGCAGAAGACACCTAAAGGTCTTCTGATCCATTGACTTATCGACGACGAGTGGGAATATACCATCGCGCAATGATCGGACGATGAATCCTCGCAGCTGAACAAAAAGCCATCCTCGACATCAACAATTCTTGATTGACGAGATAGTCGGATATCGATATAGTCGGGTCCCGACAGCAAAAGCCACGCGGAACACAACTGAGTGAGGATGCATGGGATTCATCCAACGAAAGTTTCAAGCTTGTGGAATCATCCCTGTCTTTGCGCTTGGCCTTACTCCACATTCGCAAATGACGACCGCGCAATACGACAATGCGCGTACTGGCGCATACCTCAACGAAAAAACACTCACGCCACAAAACGTCAATCAGCAGAAGTTTGGAAAGCTCTTCACGCTGAAAGTCGATGGAGATATCTATGCTCAGCCGCTCTACGTAGCGAATCTTCCGATTCCAGGAAAAGGCACGCACGATGTCGTATTCATTGCAACAGAGCACAACAGCGTCTATGCCTTCGATGCATATGGAAAACCCTCGACTCCGCTATGGCATGTAAGTTTTGTGAACAAGGACGTCACGACAGTTCCCGTGACGGATGTCTCCTGTCCGTTTATGCAGCCTGAGGTGGGAATTACCTCAACTCCGGTGATCGATACGAAATCCGGCACACTTTATGTATTGGCTCGTACAAAGAAGGAAGACGCTCCCTCCAGGGAGCGATATCAACAACACCTTCATGCCTTGGCAATAACCTCTGGCGCAGAAAAATTTGGCGGCCCCGTAGAAATAAAAGCTTCAGTCCATGGAAGCGGCGACGGCGCCAAAATCGACAGCCTGGCATTTGACCCATTGCGCGAAAATCCACGAGCCGCGTTGCTGCTTTCCAATGGCTCGGTGTACTTAACCTGGGGATCCTCTTGCGATGTAGGGCCGTATCACGGCTGGGTAATGGCCTACAACGCCAACACTCTGAAGCAGAAAGCAGTCTTCAATACCTCGCCCGATGCCGACGACAGCGGAATATGGGCAAGCGACACAGGCCCCGCCTCAGACAAAGAGGGAAACATCTTCGTCGCGACAGGCAACGGTCGCTTCGACGTGGCAACAGGAGGAAGAGACTATGGAGATACCCTCCTCAAACTTCACCTTCGTGGCCCGAATCTGGAACCCATCGACTACTTCACACCGTTCAATGCCAGCGAGCTCGACGCCAAGGATCATGACCTCGGCTCGGGAGGTCCCATGTTGCTGCCCGACCAGTCTGGACCGCATCCGCATCTTGCAATGATCGGGGGCAAAGGCCCCATGATCTACGTCGTGGATCGCGATCGACTCGGCCACTTTCATCAAGGCAGCAACAGCCACGCCGTACAGACGATTCCGACCTCGCATGGAATCTATGGATCGATGGCGTATTGGAACCACAATGTCTTCGTTCTCAGCGATCACGATTCACTTCGCGACTTCCAAGTCAAAGACGGAAAGTTTATCTTCAAAGCCGCCAGCAGCTTCAAACTTGAAGATCATGCCGCAACCCCGACCGTTACTTCGAATGGCGATAAAAATGGCATCGTCTGGGTGATGAGTTCGAAAGGATGGGACTCCCCAGACAGGCGGGCAGTTCTCTACGCTGCCGATGCCTCAGACGTCTCGCATCTGCTCTATGCCAGCAATCAGAATGCAGCTCGTGACAGCGCTGGCTACGCCCTTCGCTTCAATATTCCCACCATCATGAACGGGCACGTCTACGTTGCGACCAAAGGAGAGGTCGATGTCTACGGCCTGTTTCCCGCAAAACAATAACTGCCGCGGGAAGCACAGAACCCACGCGGCCTTTCCCAGTCAGCATCCAAACTGTCGCAGATGATGGTCGAGATGCTTATACCCCATAATCGCCCATTCATCGGGAGTCATCGGACCGAAGAAGCTGTGCGGATGCTTCGTACAACCTTCAGCTCCACCCGCTGAAAAGCTGTCGATACAGTCAAGAAGCCTCTGTTGCTCTTTCAGAAAATTCCGTTCGTCCTGAATCAAAAAAATCTTGTCGGTCGGCATATTTCGGCGAATCGGTTCTTCGCTATAAAGTACCGACTTCTTGGCGAACGATCCAACAATCCGTCCCACAAAATTGCGCGGAGAAGTCTTTAATCCGGACACCATCTCCATCCACTCCGAGCAGTGCGCCAGCATTTGCGCGGCACTCATCTTGCCCCAGCCCCTCTCGCTTTCAGGCGAAAGATTTTGCACGCGTGCCTTGATCTCTTCCGCAGAGCTACGTTCAAAAAGGTTTTTCATCGCACGTCCTTAAACTTAGGAATCCTTCCCTCATATACCTCAACTGCGTGTACCCGCTGTAACGTTTGGGACGGACGCCGATTCGTAATCTCGAACCGCTATTCCTCTCTCCAGAACGGCCAGCATCAACGCCATCCCGCTAAACGCCAGTGCCTCAAACACGCTCGTCCACTCATTGCCCACATTTGTATAAGGGTCCGCGATCGCTCGGGGGATATGCAGCATCAGCAGCCACAGAAAGATCATCACTCCTACCAACAGTGAAGCCAGCCACGCCACGCGCTTTACCATCATCCCCACACCACCACCGATCAACGCCGCCCCGGCAAAGTAGGTCCAGAACATCTTCGCTCCCACCCACGTGGGAACCAGCGACGCCACAAACGTGGAATAGAGAAAGTGATCGAATCCAAAGACAACCAACGTCACCGCAAAAAAATATCGCCCCAGCGGAAGCGCCCTCTCAAGCCATCCCGGCAACGAGCCCTTATCCACTCGAAACGACATCGCCGCGATCCACGCTCCACCCGCCAGCGTCATCTCTTTAAAGGTGTTCGTCCACGCCCCCAGCACAGCAGCGTAGTTGCCTCTCAACTGATTCGGCACATGTGCGATCAAGACCAGAGCCAGCAAAACCACTCCGGTCCACGCAGCCACTCGTCTTCCCTTTAGGTTGAAGACGATAGCCGCTCCCGCCGCAGTCAGAGCCGCGCCGACAAGAAACACCCACAACAGTCGCAGCGGAATCCACGCCGGAAAATCTGGAATCACGACCCAGGGAAAATTCGTGTAGAAGAAGTGCTGCAGGCCAATGCCCGCCAGCCCCACACCAAAAAACACGCGCCCCATCGAAACAAACCACTTCGGCATGGCAGCGAGTCTAGCGCAATCCCGCTCCGTTGCCTCCGTCGTTCATCCCAAATCTACAGCCTGCTTTGTATCGATTTGTCGCAGCGAATCGCAGCTAGTCCTTCGCCGCAATCCCCTGCAGCTCAAACCGCGCCCCAAACAGCAGCGTTCCCGAGCCCAGAAAAGCCCGTGCCGGCAGCTTGTCTTTGAAGTACGTGCGGTACACGGCGTTGAACCGCTCCCACAGCGAAACGTCGCTGGCGAAGATCTGCACTGAAACCAGATTCTCCATCGTCATGCCTGCCATCGCCAGCACGCGCTGAAAATCCTGCATCACCAGATGCGCTTCTTCCTCTGCCGTCTCCGGAACCGTCGTCGTTCCCGGAATCAGCCCAATACGGCCCGAAAGATAAAGCGTCTTGCCGTCCACCAGAACGGCGTCAGAAAACGGAAGCGCAGGATTGCTTGAAAAATATTCGCGGCTCATAACCCTCTCGATTCCGCCAGTCTACCGTATTCGCGCAGAGAAAAGGCCCCGGTCTCCCGGGGCCTCACCTTCAGACCATCCGCATTATTCGCCGTTGGCTACCGTGGCATGGTGCCGTGTGTGCCGCGTCGACTTCGCAATCGACCGCGTCGTGGCACGCCCATACTGCCACTCTCGCACCGGCCCAACATCCACATGCACAAACTGGTTCACCGGGTAGTAGCCCACTCCGCCCTCATGCAGGCTCAGAGCCGCATTGCGCAACGCAACCGTCGTTACTCCCGGCACGCGAATATCGATCGCCTTAGCCTGCATATGTTGGCTATGCTGCGCCACACCCGAGTTTGCCGAGCGCGACCTTAGTAGATTGTTGCTCCACGGCGTCCTATATCCGCAAACAATATCGATCACACCGTTCGGACGTCCCAGCTTCTCCATCAGAGAATGCAGCAGATCGAACTCCTTCGGGTCATAGTGGCTCTCCGTCTCCGTCCGGTGATCCCGCAGAAAGTGATTCAGCTTCTCGATCGCGCCCGGCAGATAGGTATCGCCCACCCGATACACCACATCCAGATCCTCACCCGTATGCAGGTGATGCAGCCGCAGGTGATAAAGCTCGCCGCTGCCCATCCCGCTCGCTTCCACATCCTTAGCTCGAGCCACATCGTTCGGCCCCAAAAGAATCGCCGATAAAAACAGCGCGGCAATGCCCCGTACGATGGCTTTCTTCATTCAAAAATCCCCTGGGATAATCTGCTTACGGAATGGCAATCGCCAAATGCGATTTTCTCTCTTCCATTCCCACCCCTACAGTCTACCGAAGCTACCCCCACGCAGTCGGCCTGGAATGTAACTTTTCTGTAAGAGCATCTCCGTAATCCCGTAACTATCGATATTCCTTCAACTTCCCTATGTAAACTGATTGCATGATGGTGCTCGACCCCACTCAGATCCGGGTCCTTGGATCCCTCATCGAAAAAGAGATCACCACGCCTGAGAGTTATCCGCTCTCTCTCAACGCGCTGGTCAACGCCTGTAATCAGCGCTCCAGCCGCGATCCCGTGCTCGAGCTCACTGAAGAAGAGGTCCGTCAGGCTCTTCACTCCCTCGAAGACCAGAACCTCGTCTCTGTCCTGCACGACTCCCGCGTCCCCAAGTACGAGAACCGTGCCCGCACCGTCTTTAGCCTCCGCCGCGACGAAACCGCCGTCCTCTGTCTTCTCATGCTTCGCGGTCCGCAGACCACCGGCGAGCTGCGCGGCCGTTCCGAGCGTCTCTTCACCTTCGACGACATCCCTGCCGTCCAGTCCACCCTCGATCGTCTCGCCTCCCGCCAGGTACCCGCCGACGACACTTCCGCCTCCGCCGGTCCACTGGTCACCATGCTTCCGCGTCTGCCTGGCTCCCGAGAATCCCGTTACGCCCATCTGCTCGCTGGAACCCCTTCATTCTCCGCGCAACCGCAACCCGCTCAACCTGAGTCAGAATCTGCCTCGCAAGTCGAGGCCATCGCGCGTCTTGAAGCCGATCTCGCCTCCCTTCGGCAGACCGTCGCTGTCCTTCAGCAGCGTCTCGACCACCTGGAATCCGGCCAATAATTTGTCGTTTCCTTCATTTGACTGTGAAATGATCGAATATCCGTCAGAAATCCATGTCGAAGCTGCATGCCATCCCGCCTGAGTTCTTCCCTGAGCGGCGGACCCATGCGCGACGACAGGAAGATCTAAGAAACGAGCAACTCTCGCGTCTTCTCCTTCAACTTCCCGACAGCATCATCTGCTTCAATCGCAACTGGCAGATCACCTTTGCCAATCCCGAAGCACGGCTCTCCACCCGCATCCAGCTTCATCACATCAACTCCGCATCCGTATGGGAGCTCTTCCCTCATCTCGTCGGGACCGAAATAGAACGGCAATATCGCCGCGTCATGGAAACCGGCATCCCCGCGCGCTTCGAACACTTCAGTAAGTACCGGGACATCTGGCGTGAGATTCATGCCTTTCCCAGCACCGAAGGCATCGTTGTCAGCCTCCGCGACGTTACCGACCGCAAGGGAGCCGAGTTCCTTCACGAAGCCGCAACGCGTCAGCTCCTGCAGGTGCTCGACGTCACCTCCGATGCCGTGGTCAGCATCAATCGCTACGAAAACTTCACCTTCCTCAACCGGCAGGCACGGCAACTCCTCGCCGTCAAAGGCGACCTCCTCGGCAAGAACATCTGGCGAGAGTTCCCTCTCGCCAGTGAGCAATATCGCCTCTACTTCTATCGCGCCATGAAGCAGGGCATCCCCGGAGACTTCGAGGACTTCTATCCCAATCCCCTCAATCTCTGGCTCTCGTTTCAGATCCGTCCCTCCGATGAAGGTGTCGTCATCTTCTTCCGCGACATCACAGTTCGACATCAGTACGACCTCGCGCTGCGCCAGCAGAGCGACCTCCTCTCTTCCGTCCAGCAGGCCGCTCGCGTCGCGACCTGGGACGTCGATCTTGCGACCGGAAAAATTATCTACGGCGACAGCTCCTATCCGGTCTTTGGCCGTCCCTTCGCCGAGCTTCCCGATCTCCCGAGCTTCCGGGAACACATTCCATCCGAGTACACCTCCATCATTGGCAATCTTCTGCGTCAGACTCGTCAGACCGGCGAGATGATTGTCACCAGCCTTCCTATCCGCGCTGCAAACGGATCTCTCCTCTGGATCGAGTGCAGATGCCAGGCCCTCATTGTCAACGGCGTCGCCACTCGCCTCCGCGGACTCGCCATCGACATCACGGATCGCAAACACAGTGAAGAGGCCCTCGCCGCCAACGAAGCTCGCTATCGCACCCTCGCCGATCTCAACCCTCAGGCCATCTGGATGGGAGCTCCTGACGGTCACCTCACCTACGCCAATCAGATCCTCCTCGACTACCTTGGCTTTACCGAGGCCGATCTCGAAGGAGAGGTCTGGCTCAAGGCCTTTCATCCCGACGACCGCAAGCGTGTCCGAGAAGCCTGGAGCCGCTCCATCGCCACCGGCGAAAAGTACAACATCGAAGCCCGGATGATCGCCGCTGTCGACGGCCGAGCCCGCTGGTGGTGGCTCCGCGCCCAGCCCGTTCGCGATGAAGCCGGCAATATCCTCCACTGGCTCGGCGTCAACATCGATATCCACGATCGCAAAACCTTCGCTGAGACTCTGCAGCAGCGGCAGGAAGAGACCGAACGCCAGCGCGCCGAGTTGGAAAGCATCTATCGCACCTCACCCATCGGCATGGCCCTCTTCGATCCCGTCGAGTTCCGCTATCTCCGCGTCAACGACCGCCAGGTCGAAACCATCGGTCTCCCCGTCGAGAAGATCATCGGCCAGCGCATCATGGATATCGCTCCCCTCCCCGGCATCGAAGAGATCTTCCGCGAGGTCGCCTCCGGAAGAACCGTCCGCAACCACATCTTCGAAGGAGAGCTCCCCGCGCGTCCCGGCGAACATCGCTTCTGGAACGTCAACTACTCTCCTGTCTGGAGCTCCGACGGCAAGGTCGAAGCCATCGCCGCCGTCATTCAGGAGATCACGAACCAGAAGAGGGCCGAACAGGCCCTCCTTCAGAGCGAAAAACTTGCCGCCGTCGGTCGCCTCGCCAGCTCCATCTCGCACGAGATCAACAATCCCCTCGAGGCCATCACCAACCTTCTCTATCTCATTCAGCACTCCGAAGACCTGCCTCCCGGAATCGCCGGTTACGTCAGCACCGCGCAGAGCGAACTCTCCCGCGTCTGTCAGATCGCCACCCAGACCCTCCGCTTCCACCGGCAGGCCGTCAACGCCACCCGCGTCACCGCAAAAGATCTCGTCAGCGCCGTGGTCGATCTCTACCATGGACGCCTACTCAATTCGGGTATTCAGGTCGAATCCCGCTTCTCCACCTCCGCCCCCATCCTCTGCTTTGAAAACGATATCCGTCAGGTCCTCAATAACCTGATCGCCAACGCCATCGACGCTATGCGTCAGAGCGGCGGGCGCCTCATCCTTCGCGCTCACGACGCCGTCGACCGCACCCCATCCGGAGCCTCCCGCCGAGGAATCCGTATCGTCATCGCCGACACAGGCCACGGCATGTCACCCACCATCAAGACCCGTCTCTTCGAACCCTTCTACACCACCAAGGAACTCAACGGCACCGGCCTCGGTCTCTGGATCTCCTCCGGCATCGTCGACCGCCACCACGGCCGCCTCACCTTCCGCAGCACCCAGCACCCCATCCATCACGGCACCGTCTTTACCCTCTTCCTTCCCTCCCTCTCCGAGCTGCAGAGCCCCTATCAGGCCATGCGCTAACGCTCACGCAGGGACGCCCCCGGCCGCGCGTTATAGCGAAATCGATAGAACGCCCACAGCACAGCATTCCCCTACGACCACCACGGCAAGCATCTTTACATCTGCGCCGCTCGAACCTCGCATCCCGGTGCCTCCACGACACTCGGCTCCTGCTACATCTCCGCCCAGCGCCGCAGCAGGTTATGGTAGATCCCCGTAAGGCTCACTCCCAGCGGACTCCCCGGCAGCTCCACCGCCAGCTTCTGAATCGTCTGGTCCAGATCGAACAGCATCGATCTGTCTCCATCGCTGCGAATCATGCTCTGAATCCAGAAGAAGCTCGACGTCCTAGCCCCACGCGTCACCGGCTCCACTCTGTGCAGGCTC
>DATJJJ010000056.1:0-20294 GCA_035492215.1 Edaphobacter sp.
TCTTCGGGTTGTGCTTCGACAGCACCTTCGTGATCGCAGCCGTCAACGTCGTCTTGCCGTGATCAATATGTCCAATCGTCCCAATGTTCACATGCGGTTTGGAACGATCAAATTTCTCCTTCGCCATTGCTCTCTCCGTCTTTCCTGAACTTCAAATCCTGCTGTTGACTAAACCTTGGCTTCCTTGCCCTGCACCTTCGCGATGATCTCTTCCGAGACCGACTTGGGAGCCTCTTCGTACTGCTTGAACTGCATCGAGTAGTTCGCGCGGCCCTGCGTCGAAGAACGCATGTGCGTTGCGTAGCCGAACATCGTCGACAGCGGCACCGCAGCGCGGATCGCCTGAGTTCCGCCGACCATCTCCATGCCTTCGATTCGTCCGCGGCGGGAGTTGAGGTCGCCGATGATCGTTCCCATGAACTCCTCAGGCACCGTCACTTCAACATCCATTACGGGCTCGAGCAGAACCGGCTTCGCTTTGCGAGCAGCTTCCTTGAAGGCCATCGAACCGGCGATCTTGAACGCCATTTCGTTCGAGTCGACATCGTGATAGCTTCCGTCGTACAGCGAGACCTTGATATCGACCATCTCGTAACCGGCAAGCACGCCGCGAGTCATCGCGTCCTGAATGCCCTGATCGATCGGCTTGATGTACTCCTTCGGAATTACGCCGCCCTTGATGTCGTTCGAGAACTCGTACCCCTTGCCCGGCTCATTGGGCGAGATGCGAATCTTGGCATGACCGTAGTTACCCGAACCGCCGGTCTGACGGATGTACTTGCCTTCCGCCTCTGCGTTGCCGCGGATCGTCTCGCGGTAGGCCACCTGCGGCTTACCGACATTGGCTTCCACCTTGTACTCGCGCATCATGCGGTCGACGATAATTTCAAGATGAAGCTCGCCCATACCCGCGATGATCGTCTGACCCGAATCCGGATCGGTGTGCACGCGGAAGGTCGGATCTTCCTGGGCCAACTTGGACAGCGCCATGCCCATCTTTTCCTGATCGGCCTTGGTCTTCGGCTCGACCGCGAGCTCGATAACCGGAGCCGGGAAGTCGATCGACTCGAGCACAATGGGGGACTTCTCCGTGCAGATCGTATCGCCGGTCACCAGGTTCTTGAGGCCTACCGCTGCGCAGATATCGCCCGCGAGAATCTCGGTGATCTCTTCGCGCTTGTTGGCATGCATCTTCAACAGACGGCCGATACGCTCGGTCTTGCCCGTACGCGGATTGAGGACCGAATCTCCGGTCTTCAGCGTTCCCGAGTAGACGCGGATGAAGATCAGCTGGCCGACAAACGGGTCGGTCATGATCTTGAATCCAAGAGCAGCAAAAGGCTCGTTGTCGTCGGTCTTGCGGACGATCTTCTCCTCCATATTGTCGGGGTTCGAACCGACGATCGGAGGAATATCCAACGGGCTCGGGAGATACTCGACGACAGCGTCGAGCAACGTCTGAACGCCCTTGTTCTTGAACGAAGATCCACAGAGAACCGGGAAGATCTTCATTGCGATCGTTGCCTTACGGATACCGGCCTTCAGCTGCTCCACCGTCGGCTCCTGACCCTCAAGATAGAGGTGCATCAGGTCGTCGTCGTGCTCCGAGACTGCCTCGATCAGGAAGTGGCGAGCCTCATTGGCCTTCTCCACCAGATCGGCAGGAATCTCTTCGACCGAATACTGAGCACCCATGGTCTCGTCGTGCCACAAGATCGCCTTCATCGTGACCAGGTCAACGACACCGGCAAACTTTGACTCCGCGCCAATCTGGATATTGATCGGCACAGCGCGCGCTCCAAGGCGATCGACGATCGTCGAGGTCGCATACACGGCATCCGCACCGGCCTTGTCCATCTTGTTGATGAAGCAGATACGGGGAACCTTGTACTTGTCAGCCTGACGCCACACCGTCTCCGACTGCGGCTGCACGCCGGCGACCGCGTCAAAGCAGGCAACCGCGCCGTCGAGCACGCGGAGCGAACGCTCCACCTCAGCCGTAAAGTCCACGTGGCCAGGGGTGTCAATAATATTGATGCGGTGATTCTTCCAGGTGCAGGTCGTCGCAGCGGAGGTGATCGTGATACCACGCTCCTGCTCCTGCTCCATCCAGTCCATCGTCGCAGTGCCCTCGTGCACCTCGCCGATACGGTGCGTGATGCCCGTATAGAAGAGAATGCGCTCGGTCGTCGTCGTCTTGCCGGCGTCGATGTGCGCCATGATTCCGATATTCCGGCAACGATTCAGAGGTATAGTGCGTGCCACGATTGATCTCTCATCTGCGGGATTTCCCCGCGGTAGAACTGCGTTAATCCTTGAAACTCTTCAAAACTCTTTCGAAGACCCGCGAAAAGCGCCTTCTTACCACCGGTAGTGCGCAAAGGCCTTGTTCGCCTCCGCCATGCGGTGAACATCTTCCTTCTTCTTCATCGCCGCGCCACGGCCGTTCGCCGCATCCAGCAACTCGGCAGTCAACTTCTCGACCATGCCCTTCTCTCCACGAGCGCGGCCATAGGTCACCAGCCAGCGGATCGCCAGTGAGGTCCGGCGCTCCGGATTCACTTCGATCGGCACCTGATAGTTCGCACCACCCACGCGGCGGCTCTTGACCTCAAGCAAAGGCTTCACATTCTCGACGGCCTTCTTGAAGAGCTTGAGTGCCTCATCGCCGCCCTTAGCCTCAAGGTTCTTCATCGACTCGTAGAAGATGCCCTGGGCAGTCGACTTCTTTCCGCCCCACATCATCGAGTTGACGAACTTCGTCACCAGGGTGGAGTTGTAAACCGGGTCGGCAGCGACCTCACGCTTTGCGATGTAACCTTTTCTCGGCATTCTCTCTTCTCTCTTCTTCCCCCAGCGCGGTCAACCTCTCACGAGCTGGGCTTGGTTGCTAAAACTTTATTTATTTCGCAGCAGCCTTCGGACGCTTCGCTCCGTACTTCGAGCGGCTCTGCTTGCGGTTAGCCACGCCCACCGAATCCAGCGTGCCGCGAACCACGTGATAACGGACACCCGGCAGATCCTTCACACGGCCGCCGCGAATCAGCACGATCGAGTGCTCCTGCAGGTTGTGGCCGATGCCCGGAATGTAAGTCGTCACTTCGATGCCGTTCGTCAGGCGAACACGGGCAACCTTGCGGAGAGCAGAGTTCGGCTTCTTCGGCGTCTGAGTGTAGACGCGGGTGCAAACGCCGCGGCGCTGGGGCGAACCCTGGAGAGCCGGACTGGCGGTCTTATAGCGGGTGGGCGTACGGCCCTGCTTAACGAGCTGATGAAACGTAGGCACTCGAACTCCTTGGTGTTGCAAAACCTAACTTTAGTCAGGCGCGCAATAAGAGCCCTCGCCCTCACCTCTGCGCTACACGCAAAGATGCCAAGCGAAGAAACCCTGCTTCGCGTCTGTAGAACCCTTTACAACCAGACGAAAACAGTCGACGGTGGCCAGGTCTGCCTGCTCGATTTACCCTTCGAGCTGCCCGACTCCGTTTCGCTGTTCCGGCCCGCATAGTCCATCCAAGGTGGAGGGTGTCGCAGGCTCGTAATCGATGGGCCGCAGGCTCTTTGCTTCCTGAATCAGGTCGCACCTGCGGTTCTCTTTTTTCTAGTATCCAGTATAGCGCAAGCTTCTATCTCCGTCCTTTTCAGGGCGAATCTATTTATTGTGCTTGCCTGGGCTTTTCTCCGCCCGTCGCGCCTTCGTTACCGAACAGTGCGATCCAGATACTTGCGGAACCTTATGAGAATAGCAATTTATGGTTCGGGGGTCAACGCCGAAAGAATCGTTTTAGAAGGAATTTCTACACTTTTCTTCCCCTGTCTCGTTTCTAGCCTCACTGACCCGTTCCGGAGCCTCGTTTCAGCGCGCTTCGACTACTCCCAACCGAAGCTTTCTGAAGACCGCCTCCAGGCACGATACGCGGGAGTGCTAGCCTAAACGCCATGACGTCTGCACGGATCCGCCGCACAACCACTCCTCTAATTACTCTCTTCTCCATCGCTTCCCTAGCCTTCGCGCAGACCTCCCCTCATCCCGAAGATCCCCGTATTGGCACACTGCTTGAGACCCTCGCCAAAACCTGGACCCCCTCCATGGCCTCCATCTCTCCCGATGGCAAAACCGTCGCATGGTCGGTCCGCAGCGGCCAAAACTACGAAGTTCACCTCAGCGACATCTCCAATCCCTCCAACGATTTGACCATCCGCCCCTCCGGTGGAGCCGGTGACTGCGACAACGATGCTCCGGTCTGGTCTCCCGACGGCGAGTCGCTCGCCTACGCCTCAAACTGCACTGCGGAACATACCCGTCAGCCCCAAATCTTTATCTGGTCGAAAAAGACAGCAGAGTCGCGCCAACTCACCCACCTCACCGGAACGATCGACGACATCGCCTGGTCGCCGGACGGCAAACAGATCGCCTTCCTCTTCGTCGAAGACGCCACCCGCAGCGCAGGCGCGCTCGATGCCATGAAGCCGTGGAATGGAGTCATCGGAGAAGATGGCGTCGAAGTCCAGCGCGTGGCCATCGCGAATGTCTCCACAACCGATCTCCAGCAGGTCACTCCCAAAAAACTTCACATCTATGAATTCAGTTGGGCTCCCGACTCGAAACAGATCACCTACGTCGCCGCCAACCCTCCCGGCGAAAATAACTGGTGGGTCGCTCAGCTCTATACGCAAGCCCTCGACGGTGAGCCCCGTTCGATCCTCGACACCACAAAGATCTCCGGCCCCCTGCACGGCCTCCAGATCGCTGTTCCCCGCTTCTCGCCCGACGGCAAACAGATCGCCTTCATCGGCGGCCTCATGAGCGATCAGGGCTCGACCGGCGGCGATGTCTATCTCGTCCCCTCGACCGGCGGCGAACCGAAGAACATTACCCCCAACCGCGCCGCATCGGTTGCCTTCCTTCACTGGATCTCTCCCGATCTGCTCGGTCTCAGCGAACACGTCGGCGGCTCAAGCCATATCGCCGCGATCAACATAAACACCGGAGCCGACGCACCAAAGATCAACCTCACTCTCAACGACTCCGTCGGCTCGGGAGCCTCAGCAATGAGCGTCTCTGTCTCCCGCGACGACAAAGGTTTTGCCTTTATCCGCAGCTCTTTCGAAAACTCTCCTGAAGTGTGGGCTGGTCCGCTCTCGCACCTCAAACAGATCTCTCATCTCAACGACTCCATCAAACCCCTCTGGGGCAAGACGGAGAACGTCGAATGGACCAACGAAGGCTTTCACGTCCAGGGTTGGCTCCTTTATCCAGCCAACTACGATCCTTCCAAAAAATATCCTCTCCTCGTCAGCGTCCACGGCGGACCCTCTTCCGCCATCACACCGCACTGGCCCGGCCTCGGATACAACGCCGTTCCCTTCTCCGCCCTCGGCTATTTCGTCTTTATGCCCAACCCGCGCGGCAGCTTCGGACAGGGTGAAAAATTCACTCAGGCCAATGTCAAAGACTTCGGCTACGGCGATCTTCGCGACGTCCTCTCCGGCATGGACACCCTCGAATCCCGCCTCCCCATCGATAAAAATCGCGAAGGCCTCACCGGCTGGAGCTACGGCGGCTTCATGACCATGTTCGCCGTCACCCAGACCACGCGCTTCCACGCCGCCGTCGCAGGAGCCGGCATCAGCGACTGGAAGAGCTACTACGGCGAAAACTCCATCGACCAGTGGATGATTCCCTTCTTCGGAGCCAGCGTCTACGACGACCCCGCCGTCTACGCCAAAAGCTCCGCGATCGATTTCATCCATAAAGTGAAGACGCCCACGCTGGTCGTCGTCGGCGATCGCGACGGCGAGTGTCCCGCACCCCAAAGCTTCGAGTTCTGGCACGCGCTCCGCGCACAGGGAGTCAAAACCCAGCTCGTCGTCTATCCCGGCGAAGGCCACGCCTTCCGCGACCCTGCCCATCGGCGCGACGTTCTTGAGCGCGCCCTTAACTGGTTTGAGACCCAAATGCCCTCAAACTGAAAAATCCTTCGCGAGACAATCGCAACAACCTTGCGATTGTCTCGTCCAAAAGGGCAGTCCACATTTGCCTCCGGGACTTCTGCCTTTTACACTGAAGCCTCGGGAATTCCAGCGTCTGCGGTGAAACCGTTCGGCTTGCGTTCCGGTTGAACGGGGAGGTTCAATGCGTCGGTTTGTTACTCTAGCGGTTCTTTTTCTCTTTACTATTCCATTCGGAATCTCCATCTCTGGTTGCTCGAAAAGCAGCAACAAGCCTGTCTTTTGCAGCGGCGATACCGGTCCTCTCGTCGGCCAGGTCGATACCATCTCCCTGACGCCGAGAATCTACGGAATCTCGCTCAATCAGGGTCAGATAGGTCAGGTCGCCACACCGACGGCCACGGACTGCAAGGGCTCCACCGTCAGCATCTCCTCCTATACCTACGGCGTCTTCGACGCTAACGGTCAGCAGTCGAATGCGCTGCTGCAGGTTGCCGACGTGGTTCCTTCAGGAGCCAACGCCGGGAAACTCTGCGCCGGCAACTGGAACCGCAACACCGGCGGCGGCATCCCCGACTACACCACCTGCAACGTCACCGGCAAGACCGGCGTGGTCTACGTGGTTGCCAGCGGCGGCGGCGGTAACAGCAACCCGCTTCCCATCTTCATCCACCCCAAGGTCACCAACGTGACCCTCGGCAATCCAACGCCCCCGACGCAATGCAGCGCAACGGATCCGGACAGCCTCGATCAGTCCTCCAATTGCTGCCCGCTCTCTCAGCAGGCCACCGTCAAGGCCGATCCCTACGATGGCGTCTCCTGCATCTCGCAGGGCCAGAGCCGTCAGCTCGTCGGTCGCGCCTATGATGCCAATGGCAACAACATCACCTGCCAGGTAGGCCATCTCAACTTCACGGCACAGGCCACCACCATCGCCTCCATCGACGAGAACGGTGTCGCCACGGCGCAACAACCCGGCTCCACCATCATCAGCGCCGATCTCACTCAAGCCGGCTCCAGCGCAGGCTTCTTCTCTACCTGTCCGCCGGTCTCCATCAGTCTCACGGTTCCCAACACCAGCGACCCGCTCCACGTAGTCGTGAACCAGAACACCCCGCAGTCCCTTCTGGCCGTCGCCAAGGACAAGAACGGGACTACGCTCACCGGCCTCGCCCTTAACTACACCTCGACGACGCCGATCACCATCCCCGTCTCCGCGAGCGGAAGCATCACGCCGCCCTTCCCCGGCGCGGCCTCCATTACCGCAATCTGCCAGCCACCTACCTGCAATCCTTCTCCGAATAACGACATCGGATTGCTCGGCAACGGTAAGCCCATCGCCTCCAATGAGGTCGGTATCACCACACCGGGAACCAACAGCACGCTGCTCTGGATCGGCAGCACCCGATCGCGCTATCTCCTTCCCGTCGACTTCACCAACCCCACACTCTCGCCCGTACGTCTTCCCTTCGCGCCCAACTCCATGGTCATCTCCAACGACGGCTCCTCCATCTACATGGGGACCCCGACCGAGATGATGATCTTCAGCGCAGCCACCAACAGCCTCATCCGCGAAGACGCCTCCGTTGCCGGACAGGTCCTGGCAGTCTCCCCCGATGGCTCCACGCTCGTCATCTCCGATCCGCGCAAGCAGCTCGTCTACCTTTACTCCACAGCCAGCTCCACTAGCTCTACCGGAGCGACGACGACCGGCGGTGTCCTCTCCAGCTACGGCGGCGTCGCAACCCACGCCCAGTTCAGCCCGGATAACACCACCGTCTACATCACCCTGGGCACACCCGATCCGAGCGATCCCACCAACCCGCAGAAGCTCACGCCGACGAACCAGCTTCTCGTTCACTCCACCTTTACCGGATGGTCGCTCCTCTCGTTGTCAAACCCGGCCTCCGACGTCGCCATCACCGTTCCCAGCGTCGGAGCCTATTTGGCTGGCTCTCCCACCACTGCGCGCAGCTACTGCTCCAACACCACCATTTCCAACCAGGGTGCATCGAATCAGACTGTCACGAACCAGTACTACCCGCAGGCCGATTCGCAAAACGTGACCACCGATCGGGTCGCTGCCACCAACGACGGAATCCATATCCTCGGTGCTACAACGTCCAATGGCGGAACCCTCTCCGATGTGGCCTTCTCGCAGGCGCTTCCGCCACCTCCACCCGCGAACGATCCCAACAATCCAACCAATGGGACTGCACCTACAAACGGTCCCTGCCCCTCCACCGTAGCAGTGGACTACTTCAGTCAATACATAAAGGGGCTGAATAACTATCCCCTCGGTGTCGCTGCCGACCGCATCACCGGCGTCATCCCCACCACCAACTCGAAGGTGGCCTTCGTCACTTACACCGGCACGGGTGGAGCGCTTCCTGCTTACACCCCTGCAACCGGAGCGATCACGCCCATCGCCCTCGACGGCGCAACCGCAGCGGTCGCAGGAACCATCAGCTCCGACGACACCACCATCTACGTCGGCACCTCAGGGGACAACAAGGTACACCTGGTCAACACCCAGACCCTCAAGGATAATCCCGCACAGGAGATTGTTCCCAAACTGCCGCTCTATCTCAACACCACCAGCGACGATCCTACGACCAACGTCACTCCCGACCTGATCGTCCAGCATCCGCGCAAGGCCACCTCGTAAAGAGCGAGCCCCGCGCTTAAACAAGAAAGCCCTCTCTTCGGAGAGGGCTTTCTTCTATCCAAAATCGTCAATCCAGCTGCAAAATCGAAAGCGATCCAAGGATCTCTGTTCTTCGATCCTCGAAAAACTATGCCAGCCGCTGTTTCAACAGATCCCGCGCAATCGCATCCAGCACGCCGTTCAGAAAGTGCACGCTCTCCGGAGCGGCATACCGCCGCGCCACCTCCAGCGACTCGTTGATGATGATCGCCGCCGGAGTATTCGGATTCCCCATCATCTCGGCCACGGCTGCGCGAATCAGGTTGCGATCCACCACCGCCATACGCTCCAGCCGCCAGTTCTGCGCATGCGCCTCGATCATCTTGTCGATCTCCGGCTGCTTCTGCGTCGCTACGCGATAGATATCCTCGGCAAAGGCGCGCGTCTCTTCATCCACGTCATCGCGTGAGTTCCAGAAGACCTTCTCCACCTGCTCCGGAGACTGTTTACCCAGGTCTCCCTGAAACAGCATCTGCATCGCCAGCTCGCGCGATTTGCGTCGTGTGCCCATTACTTCCCACCTTCTTCCGCGCGAATCTTCCGCTGAATCGACACCATCTCGATCGCCGCAATCGCAGCCTCAAACCCCTTGTTGCCCGCCTTGATGCCTGCGCGGTCCAGCGCCTGCTCCAGTGTCTCGCACGTCAGCACACCAAAGGCATGCGGCACGCCTGTATCCTGCTGCGACTGCCCAATCCCTCGCGCTACCTCGTTATAGATCGCCTCATAGTGCGCAGTCTCTCCGCGAATCAAACAAGCCAGCGTCACAATCGCATCGAACTTTTTCGTCTCCGCCAGCGTTCGCGCCGCCGAAGGAACCTCCCACGCTCCCGGAACCCGCACAATCTCTACATCCGCCTTCGCTGCTCCGCTGCGATGCACCGCATCGAGAGCGCCCTGCAGCAAACGGTCGGTAATCACGGCATTCCAGCGCGCCGTCACAATCCCAAACCGCATTCCCTGCGCCGAAAGATCTCCTTCAATCGCGACCGGCTTGCCATGCAGCGGATTCTCCGACTGCCAGAACCCCAGCTCGAGCCCATCCCCCGCGCCGTCCGCAAGCTTTACCGTAAACAGGCGGCTGTTCCAGTGCGTCGCCTCAGGCTTGCTCAATAGCGTCGGAACCTCTTCGCTGCGGTAGTTGGCCAGCATCCACTTCTCTACTGCTGCGTGAATCGCATCCAGCCCCATCACCTCAATCAGAATCGGAGGCACCGCAGGCGCTCTGCCCGTGATCAGCTCCAGGTTGCCCAGCGGAGCCAACAGCGCCGTCCCTCTCGCCGTCTCGTCCTTCCAGCCCTTGCCCTCCTCAAAGCCGAGTGAGAGCAGCAGGCGGCCAAGCTTATCGAGAGCGTCAGCCGAGGCCACCTCGCGTACCAGCGTCATTCCCTTGATCATGAGTTCGATTGTATCGTTACCGTTCCGTCTTCCCGGTGCAGCGGTCGAAGCCTGCTTCGCCGAGGCCCTGTCCTACAGACATCGCATCGATCTATCACTCGCACAAAAATAGTCGTCTATGCTGGCTTTCGCCAACCCGCGGCTCAGGAAGCCATGTCCCCCAGACAGCTACAAAACTCCCTGGATGAATTCCCAACAGGAATTCCTGCCGCGAACCGCGTTTATCGGGAGTGATAGTGCCCCAGCGGCGTGCATTGAAAAGGCAAGCTGCGCCGAGCGTGTTCTTCATATCGACCACCTGTTTGCGCGCATGCGGCGTCTTAATACATACGAAGCAAGGACGAAGGCCATGACGAGAATCGGATCAAATTTATCCCAGGTACTGACACCGACACTCAGTTGTGAATAGAAGGCGAGTAAGAGATTGATGGTGAAAGCAGCATAAATCCACTCAGTCAATCGAGGCACACTGGGAATCAGAAGGCCCACGACGCCAAGGATGTGGGTCACGCCAATCAAAGGGATGATATAGGCCGGATATCCGAGCTGCTGATTGGCGATTCTCCACTCGCCCGGATCGTGAATGAGATATAACCTTCCGAAGTACATCCACATAAAGGCGACAAGACTAGTCATTAGCATCGCGGCTATTTGAATTGCTCGACCTGCCCGCGCGGGGGTATCGATTGTGTGTTCGATTTTCATATGAATCCTCTTCTTGTTGCTTGAACAGTGTTTGGTAAGGCCGGAAGCGGATAATCAGCCGTCCGCTTCCGGCCTGACCCAAAGCAAAAACTTTCATGTTTGAGCTCAGTCTTCGCGGAGCGCGCCCTAGTTTCCTGGTAAATCGGACCGATTCAACTTACCCAGACTTACTCCTTGACGACGTTCTGTGCAGCCGCGAACACATCGCGTGCGGACGTCTTACCCGCTATATGCTCCGTACCCGCGACTCCGAGGTCCATCCATCCCGCGTTAACGCTTTCATACATTTCTTCGGCAGCTCCAGTGTGGCCCTTTGGAATGCCGAACTGCTGGAACGCATCCGCCCAGGCGACACGCGGGATTGCGAAGGCTTTTACGTCGAGTTTCAGGACTTCACCCAACTGGCCCGCTACTTCATCCGCGCTTACCATCGAACCCAGCTCGATGACGCGCTGTCCTGACCATGCTGGCCCAGTCAACAGCGTTGCCACCTCGGCGCCGATGTCGTCTGACGCAACCATTGTCGATTTCCGGTCGGTAGGGTTGTAGAAAACTGGCAGCGTTCCGCCTTGGGCGGCCTGTAAGCCGAAGAGAAAGTTTTCGAAAAAACCGCCTGCGCGCACAAATGCGACCGGGGAAGTCAGATTGCGGAAGCCTTGCTCCAAAAGTGCTAAAGCCGTGATCATCCCCAACCCGCTTGTTCTATTTGCACCCATCGACGAGAGCGCTACGACCCGCGATGGCACTGCCTTGGTCAGCGCCTCGACATAATTCGCAATCACGCCTTTTGCTTCTCTGTAATCAGGCGATGGTGCCCATACGGACGGCAACATAACAAATGCTCCCTCCACACCTTTGAGAGCCTCCGCTATGGCTGTCGCATCGTTCCAGTCTCCATCCACTAGCTCCACGCCTTGGTCTGCCCACGTCGCCGCTTTCTCGCGATCGCGCACAAGTGCCCGCACCTGTTTGCCTTGCTTCAACAGATGCCGCGCGGTGGAGCAACCAACTTTTCCAGTAATGCCCATGACTAAATACATGCTCGCTTCTCCTTTGCCTCGTTTATGACCGCCCATCTGAAATGCGCGACCTGACAATTAGAAGCTAAAAATAACCATTGGTTACAAAATAATCAGTGGATATAAATAAACATCTGGTCGTGCGCAGCGTCAAAACGGGCTAAGCTAATGAAGTGACATCCACATCACCAAGTCGACGGGGAGAGCGCAAGGAGAGGTTGCGGGGCGAGATCCTTGCGGCCGCCAGCAAAATGTTCGCCGATCGCGGCTACGAAGCCGTGACGCTTCGCGAGATCGCTAAAGAGATCGGCTATACCCACGCCGTGATCTATCAGCATTTCCCTGACAAATGGCACATTCTTGTCGAGTTGAGCAGCGAGACGATCGGGCTAATGGTTCAGGATTTCGACGCGACTGCCGCGAAACATCCTGCTCCGAAAGAGCGTCTTTTTGCGACTTCACGCGGCTTGATCCAGTTCTGCATTGCCCATCCACAACAGTTCCGTAACGTCTTCTTCGGGCCTGAGAACCGCAACGGCGTCCGCGCTGGACAATATATCAACGACATTGGCGCGCCGTTGTTCGGACGTTTCGTGCAGCTCTTTTTCGATGTTGCCAAGGATGAGGGATTGCCAAACAGGGATGACATAGTGGTAGCTCACACCTGGTGGTTTTCGATCTTTGGCCTCGCCACACTCATGGTCATCCAAGGGGTTGTACCTGACTTGCCTGACCAAACTCTCGTGGTCGAGCAAACGATCGCAACGCTTTGGGCCGGCGTTCAGGCTGTTCCGCGATTGCCGAAGAGCGCGATCTCTAAGCGGTCGGGCCGAGTCAGTGCGTCGAAGCAATGACAGCAATTGCCCCTTCCGGCCGGGTCTCATTGAACGCGGAATCGCCAATACGCTCATTGGCATCGGATTAGTAATGAGAAATCGGCCTGTGGTCAGTGATCGGCAGCCGACAAAAAAGGGCGCTTATAGGACTTACGATGCTCCGCGAAAGAACCACTCGACTCCATACCGGTCCGTGAAGCGTCCGTAAATGCCAAATGGCATCTGCTGAAGTTCAACAAAGAACTCCTGGTCTGCACCCTCCCGAAGCTTGTTGAAGATGGGCGAAAGCTCATCGAAGCTCTCACCTACGATATACATTGCCGTTGTGTTGCCTTGCTGTCGCTGATGTACCGGGTGAAGCCAGTCTGTCGCAGAGAACTCGACAGCTCCGCTTTGAAGAAGAGCGTAGGTGATTTTGTGATGTTGTTCCGAGGGGAACTGCGCCTTCATTGGCGTGTCTGCGAGTCGTGTCAGGGTCAGCGAGCCACCGAAGCACGTCCGGTAGAACTCCATTGCTTCAGCGCAATTGCCGTCGAACAGTAGAAAAGGGGTTAAGCGGAGCACAGGAGCCTCTCCTCAAAGTGAATTCGTTGCTGCCGACCATCGTAACGGACCAGTCCTCCGATATCGGCTTCTCGAAAGCGATTCACACTGACGAGAAACGCGCACTTATCAAGACGCATCTTACGCGGAACCGAAGCTCCGCTCAACGACTGCATTGCCGTGGCTGGCACCTTCGCTCAATCGGCGAGAGCTACTGCGAAGCCCGGCCCACCTCGTAGCTGAACGTCAAAGTAGAGATCACCTGAACAGGCGCACCGTGATCGACATACGGACGGAAGCGCCAGTTCAAAAGCTGCTTCTCCGCAGCCGACTGAAGACCGCGATTACTGGAAAAGAAGTTGTCGATCGACTGCACCTGACCGCTGCGATCCACGACCACGCGCATCGTCATCGTGCCGGTAAGAGCACCCTGGGCCATGTCCGGCCAATGCGGAGCCGGTGCGTCCAGGACCAGCTTACGCAGCTCTGGTTCAGGAACAACAACGATACGCAGCTGTTGCGCTGCCGGTGTCGGCTGAGTGACGCGGATCAGGCTCGCATCCGCAGGGGAAAGATCTTCAAGGAGTGTCATTTGCGCAGTGAGACGCGGCCCGCCTTGCGTCTGCGCTGTAAGTCGCCGCGCTACCTGAAGGTCATGGAACGGCGCGAAATCGTGCAGCGCCACATCCCAATCCAGATTGCCTCCATAAATCATAAGGCCCGTCTTGCGGTCGATCGCAACGGAGGCATCCATGCTTGCGGTGACTCCCGCGCCATCCGTGGTGGGAATTTTGTAGCGAGTCACAATCTGCCCCGGCGTGCCATCAGGCGGCATCACCGACAGATGAAGCGCAGCTAGCTCATCCAGGCGCGGAATAGGATTGGTGAGCTCAACGGTGAGATTGCGCAGAAGCTCCGGGAAGACCTGGCCCGAATTCGTCTCCTGAGTCTTTGAGCCGTCAACGATGAGCGTCTGCGAGAAGCGTGCGCAGTGGAAGACTCTCTTATAGCGTGTCGGCGAAGACCACCACTCTTCCACTTCCGCATCCCACTGCGGATCATGGTCCTTTTGGTCCGAAATCACGGCTCGCAGATGGAAGGGAGCCCCTCCAGGCTGTGCCAGCGCGGACTTCAGAGCCGCTGTGCGTGCCGCCTGTTCAAACGGAACCATTGGCGAGGTAATTTGCTGCGCATGGGTAATGCCACACGCGACGAGAGCGACAAGGAAAGATCGAGAGAAGCGCACGGGCATTTTCTTCAGGAGAGATGAGTTGGACAAAGTAGCTCCATCATTGCATGCCTAAGCCATACGTCCTAGCCTGCGGAAGAGCAGCCTGAGCCCGGCGATTCCAGCAGACAAGAATCTGATTCAGACCTGACTTGCATCCATAAAAATAAGTTGGCTTGCCGGGAGTCGATCGTGAGGGACGGGATCAAAGCAAAAGTTCGTCCCTATCTCCCTTTTGCAAGGCCGGGCGTCGTGAAGCATGGGATATAGAATTTTGATCTGATGGGCGGGCACCGGCCGCAGCAGTGACAGAGTCCAACAACTGGAAGCGAACCAGCGTACGACAGTCTTGCAATAAGGAGCTTCATGACCGACTTCTCCCCCTACGCCATCCTCTCTGAAACACTGCTTTGCGAGATCAAGGACCGTGTCGCCACCGTCATCCTCAACCGTCCCCAGGTTCTCAATGCCCTCAGCACTCAGGTCTTCGACGACCTCAAATACGTCTTCACCCTGCTCTCGGAAGACCCTGCTGTCCGCGTCATCCTGCTCACCGGAGCAGGCGACAAGGCCTTCGCTGCAGGGGCCGATATCCACGAGCTCGCCCAGACCAACCGTCTCGCCGGTCAGGCCCTCTCCCGCCGCGGCCACACCATCTTTCGTCAGATCGAAACCTGTGGCAAACCTGTCATCGCCCTTATCAACGGCTTTGCCCTCGGCGGCGGCTGCGAACTCGCTCTTTCCTGCACCATGCGTATCGCCGCAGACAATGCAAAGCTCGGCCAGCCTGAGATCCGCCTGGGACTCATCCCCGGCTACGGCGGAACCCAACGCCTCCCCCGCCTCATCGGTCCCTCTGCGGCCTTGAAGCTGCTTCTCACGGGAGACCGAATCGACGCCCCTGAAGCATTACGGCTCGGCCTGGTCGATGAAGTCGTTCCCGCTGCCGAACTCCTCACCCGGGGTCGTCAGCTCGCCCAGTCCATCGCCTCCGCCGCTCCCCTCGCCGTCACCGCCTGCCTCGAGGCGGTCTATCGCGGAGCCGACCGTGACCTCGAATCCGCTCTGCGTGTCGAAAGCCGCCTCTTCGGGCGCCTCTGCGGAACCGCCGATATGCACGAAGGAACCCGCGCCTTCCTCGAAAAACGCCCACCCACCTGGACCGGCCGCTAGAAAAGATCCCGGCCCTTTGTTGGTATGCCTTGAGAAATGATCGAAGGATCATCCTGAGCGAAGCCTCTCGCAGCTTCACCGCGAGAGGCATAGCCGTAGGATCTGCGGTTCCATCAGAGCAGAGTCGCAGCCCAGCCCCGTCAAGCCTTAAAATCCATAAACACCTATCTTACTTGCACTTACGAATGCCGATCAGTTCCCTCGACCCTGTTAAAATCTTAAAGAGACGAGAAAAGGGAAGTTCGTGCGTTTCCCTTTTCAGGACAAAGAACAACCAAGTCCCCAGCTAAGTTATTAACGAATCAAGATTTTGCACACTATAGGTACGGGGGAGGGGGTACTCCTCCAGTACAGCACTCCAGAACGCGGGCCATCAAACTCCGACTGCGTTCTTGATATGCTGATACCGATATGCAAACCTCCATTGGCCGGTCTTTTCTGTGGATCGTCCTAGCTGCCGTACTCGCCCTCCCTCTCGCCGGTTGTTCCGGGAACTCCGCCCAGGGAGCCTCTCCCGCCTCCCTCAAGGAGGAGCGTAGCCAGGCCCTCATCGTCGCTCGGCAACAAATGGAGTTGATCCCTCCTCCGACCAAGAGCCGGTACCTCGCCATCCACGATCTCGACTCCTGGGAGAATCCGTACCTCACGGTACAGGGCGGCATGGTGACACTGCACGTCCTGCTCGCCGACGCGAATACCAGCGATCTCGGCCGCGGTGGAATGCTCCGCCCCGTCAGTGCCCGCCGCAACAATCTGGATGTCCGCATCAGTGACCTGCCCTCCGCGCTCAATGCAATCCCTCCGAGCGCGTGGCCTTACGGTCGCGTGGTCGCCGTCGAAGAGGCCCACAAGGTTCCCGCGAGTGCCGAGCCTCAGGTACGCCGCAACGTCGAAACCGTCCTCAAGACGCTCGGCGACCTCGGCGTGGTCGCCTACGACTGGAACGACTCCAGCCGCAACTGATCGAACGCTGAAACTCTGTAAGCAGCATCGCATCCGGTGCTAGGATGCTCTTTATCCGAATCCATCAGGGAGCCTGCTGCTTGCATGCAACTGCGTTAGCCGTCTTCTGCCTCTTCTTTCTTCTCGTCACTCTGGCAGGCTTTTGGGCGGCACGCTGGCGGCGACCCGCCTCCGGAATCGCCTCCCTTGAAGAGTGGGGCCTCGCAGGACGCAGCTTCGGAACCTGGATCACATGGTTCCTCATCGGCGGTGACCTCTACACCGCCTATACCGTCATCGCCGTACCGGCTGCACTCTACGGCGCCGGAGCGATAGGATTCTTCGCCATCCCCTACGCGGTGATCGCGTACCCCTACATGATGGTGGTGCTTCCCCGGCTGTGGCGCGTCTGCCACCGCCACGGTTACGTCACCTTCGCGGACTTCGTCCGCGGCCGCTATGGAAATCGCTGGCTCACTCTAGCCGTGGCCATCACCGGAGTCCTGGCGCTGATGCCGTACATCGCGCTGCAGCTGGTCGGCATGAAAGTCGTCATCGCAGCGATGGGCCTCCATGGGGAGTGGCCTCTCGCGGCAGCCTTCATCATTCTCGCTGCTTACACCTACTCGAGTGGACTTCGCGCTCCCGCGGTCATCGCCATCGTCAAAGACGTGATGCTCTACATCATGGTGCTCGCTGCGGTCATCATCATCCCTATCAAGCTCGGCGGCTACGCCAGGGTCTTCACGCTTGCCCATCAGGCTCTGGCCACGCACACCCCGGCGGCTTCAATTTTTCTGAAGCCTGGCCAGTTCCTCGGCTACTCCACGCTGGCCATCGGCTCGGCGCTTGCGCTGATGCTCTACCCTCACACCGCGACCGCGGTGCTCTCGGCCAGCAGCGCCAATGTCGTGCGACGCAATGCAGCCATGTTGCCCGCCTACAGCTTTCTTCTCGGCCTGATTGCTCTGCTTGGTTATCTCGCACTGGCCGCAGGCGTCCACACCAAGGACACCAGCTCCGCAGTACCGCTGCTCTTCATGCAGTCCTTCCCCGAGTGGTTCGCGGGCTTCTGCCTCGCAGCCGTCGCGATCGGAGCTCTGGTGCCTGCAGCGATCATGTCGATCGCCGCCTCCAATCTCTTCACCCGCAACCTGTACGGCGAGTTCGCGCGCCGTAAGATGCATCCTCATGAAGAGTCGGCAATGGCCAAGATCGTCTCGCTGGTCGTTAAGTTTGGTGCGCTGATCTTCGTTCTCTATCTCCCAACGCCCTATGCGATCGAGATGCAGCTGCTGGGAGGCATCTGGATGTGCCAGCTTGTCCCGTCGGTCGTTTTCGGTGTCTTCACCCGCTGGTTCCATCCTTGGGCTCTGATCATCGGCTGGGCTGCAGGAATGGCCTCGGGAACCGCAATGGCTTATTCGCTCCAACTTAAGAGCTCGGTCTATCCCCTGCATCTTCCGGTATGTCTCGGTGGAACCTACGCGATGTACGCTGCGATCCCCGCTCTGCTGCTCAACCTGGCGCTCTCCGGAATCCTTACCCTTCTCTTCCGAGCAGCGAAGATAAGCCCTGGCACCGATTCGACCGAGGCCTCGGCCTATGTCGGCTGAGGCAACCAAGGGTTTTCAATCGTTCGCATAACCGTTATGCTGGGCTCCGCACTCTGCTAGCCTGATACCGCTGTCGAGGTGATCTGTGAGAAGACGACGAACCCGATCCATCGCCAAGGGAGCCATCGCTGGACTTATCGCAGGCATTGTCGCCACAGCTGCGAAGTCGGCCGCCGAGAAGATCTATCCGCCGCACGACAAGCTCGAACTGCCTCCTCCGCGCCCCCCCCAAATTGGGGGCCGTGAACTGAAGATTCTGCAAAGCAGGGCTGCACAGGAGACGATTCACTGGGGCTTCGGCGCTGCTGTAGGCGCGGCTTATGGCGCCGTGGCCGAATACTATCCTCCAGCCACGGCAAAGCAGGGTGCTCAGTTCGGCATGGCGATGGTCGCTCTGACGCATGATGCCACCCTGCCGATAGTTGGGCGACTCACGAAACCCGAGGTGGAGACCAAGCGTGAGAAGACCAGCGAGATCGCCTCGTACATCGTCTACGGTGTTGTGACTGAGACCGTGCGAAGCATCGTCCGGCGCATGATCAACTAACTAGCGTGAAGGCAGATGATCTTTCGTCTGGCTCCAGTTGGCGACCAGAGCGTCGACAACAACATGACCCACACGGTAAGCCGAATCGAGCGATGGCATATAGGCGCTGTACTGCCTGACCTTGGTCTCAGCCAGACTTTCCGCGGCGGTTACGCCTTCGCGTTGCTGATCGTAGTTTGACGCAGTGCGGAGAACAAGCACCCGATGGATGTCTACCTTGCCTGCCCTCGCCAACCAAGTGAGCGACTGCAGCGTACCGGTATCCTCCATCCCACAGATCGTATAAACGCTCTTGCCGTCGGTCTGATACTGCACCCAGTCATGCGCCCACTGGTTGAGAAGCTTTCCATGCCAGAAGGTCGACGCAGCCAGATTGCCTCCACGTAGCACGAAGGGAGGACGTTTTGCCGCCTCGGCGGCATATTGCTGCCGGCGACTCTGCATGGCCGGAGTATCTTCGAGCTTTATATCTTTGGTCAGTTGAAAGGCCCAATCCACCAGCGCGGGGTTGAGCTGATAGATGTTGCCATCGTCGCCGAAGCGCGCCGCTCGCGGCTGCTCATACGGAACGGATTTGCCCAGCGGAACATACCCTGTCTTCCAGTCCCTGGGGATCTCCCGCGCATCGATCTCGTGTGCCAGATCTCCATCCACGACATAGTCGGACCATACAGCCGATCCCAGCGAGCCCCTCTCGGGATCGATGCCGCCAATTCCAGCAACAACAAAATATGCATGCGTAAGATCGAACCTCGGATCACGCCCCAGCGCCATGATTGTTGCCGCAGCACGCGCCGTGCCGACGCCGGTCAGTACACCCAGGACGCCGTTCTGGTTCATTCTCAGGTCGTGATAACCCTCAGGAAACGGCAGCACCGTGTCGAGATGCTCTCGCTCGACCCAGTACTGATACTCACCCGGCGCGTCGCCTGTATCGGCCCCGACCTCAAACATATTTACGATCACCGCCTTAATCTCGATGGGCTTGACCGGAGTTTGAGCAAAGAGCTGCGAGGTGATAACAGCCAGAAGAAAACCTAAAAATGGACGCATATAGAGAATCCTAGCGTATCGCGGGGGTACTCAGGCCCTGTCGGAAAATAACAGAAAACAAACCTTCGCCCGAAAAACTACGACATAGACTGGCGCCATGCTCTTCCGCCTGTGCCTCAAGCGCTTTCTCTTGATGGTGCTCGTCATTGTTCTGCCCTTTCCGGGGCAGCAGCGTCTTCTCGCGCAGAATCAGCCTAGAGCCGCGACTGACATGGAGCTTCCGCTTGCGGCAGAACAGACCGCCGAGGCCATTGGCCTGAAGCCACTTTATGACCGGCTGCGTGAGCTGTCATCCCATCCGGAGACCGCAGACCGATGGGAACTTCTCTACGTGCAACAGCAGGCGATGCTGCAGATCACCTCTGCTTCGTTGCAGGTGGATGCCTCATGCGAACAGGTGGACTCGGAGATCGCCGAGGTCAAAGAGCTTGAAAACTACATGAGCTCGCGGCGCGATACGAGAGTCGCCCGCCTGAACCTGATGGCGCTGATTCTTGGCGGAGCGGCAGGGACTGCCAGCTCTGCTCTGGGCTTCACCTCGCACGATCAGGCAGCCGCCGTATTTGGCGTAGTCG
>DATJJJ010000057.1:0-80018 GCA_035492215.1 Edaphobacter sp.
GGTAACACGAAGTTTCCATGAGGACAGGTACCTCGCTCACCGAGTTTTTCGATCAGTTTTGCTTCGAAGGCAGGGGAGACGGCATGTTCCAGGCGCTCCGCCTCATCGTGAATCTCATACCACTCCATACCGAAGATCTCACAGAGCATGCGCTCAATCAGGTGATGACGCAAGGCGGTTTTGTAGGCTGTTTCTTTGCCTTTTGGAGAAAGTTGGATTGTGCCGTCAGTTTTAACCACGACGTATCCGTCACGTTTAAGGCGTTTTATGGCCATGGTTACGGCTGGGGCTGAGACGGACAGCCAATGCGCCAGAGTTGCCGAGATGACGTGTTGGCCCTCTGATTCGGCTTCGAGAATTGCCTTAAGATAATCTTCTTTGGAGACGGTGATGGAGCTCTTCATTCCGGACCTTTCGGAAAAATACAGAACGTCTCTAGTTAACCATAGATAAATCCTGAAGATTAACGAAAGATCCGGAGAGAGATTTACTTCGATCGCGCGCCAAGAGCGACAAGTCCTACTCCGGCGACGAGAGAGATGGTGCTGAGCACCGGAGAGATGGGAACGGTCTCTTTTTTATCGTGGGAGATCTGAATGGGGCCTGCATCGACGTCCTTGTGTTTATGAGTGAAGCTGAAGCCGCCTGTAGCAAAGCCGACGATACCTAAGAGGATCAGGACAATTCCGATAATGGTTGCTGGTTTCATCTTCCCGGAGAACCTTTCTTGCGGCAGATTGCCGAGAGTCTATGGAAGGTGCAGGCTCTCGGTCGTTACAGGTGCGATGCCAGCCCGGTGCGATGGAGATGTATTGAGAAAATCTTGCGGGGCGTCAACTTGATTCGCGGCGAGCAGCAGGCGTAGGCTTGTCGTACACGGGAAAGGAGGATGATCCAGCCTATGAAATATGACAGTTCCAGTTCGATCAATACACGTGAGGTGACTGAGGCTTAGAGCGTCCCTGCTCTTCGTCTGGCGATCTTCAGGAAGTCGACTGAATGTACTACGCCGAGGCAGGTCCGGGCATGGACGCCTCAGGTCAATCTCCACAGTTCACCGGCCACGGCCCGCAACTCCCATGGAGCGCGGGCCGTCGCTTTTGGTCTTAGAATGGGACACATGACACCTCTGGTAATAGCTGGAAGAGCTTTTCAGTCGCGGCTGATCGTAGGAACGGGAAAGTACAAAGACGGGCCGGAGACGCAGGCGGCGATCGAGGCGTCGGGTGCGGAGATGGTCACCGTTGCAGTGCGGCGTGTGAATCTGGACCGGTCGAGCGAGTCACTGCTGGACTTTATCGATCCGCGACGTTACTTTCTGCTACCGAATACTGCCGGCTGTTATACCGCCGAAGAGGCGATTCGCGCGGCACGGCTTGGGCGTGAGGTAGGACTTTCCGATTGGGTGAAGATTGAAGTGATCGGCGACCAGGCGACGCTGTATCCAGACGTTCAGGCGACGTTGGAGGCGACGCGGGTTTTGGCGAAGGAAGGGTTTACAGTTCTCCCCTATACCTCTGATGACATTGTGTTTGCAAAGCGGCTGATTGATGCCGGGGCTGCCGCGGTGATGCCGTTGGGAGCGCCGATCGGCAGTGGGCTGGGCTTGCAGAACACGGCTAACCTGCGGATTCTGCGTGAGCTGATTACCGAGGTTCCGTTGATTGTGGATGCGGGAGTCGGTACGGCTTCCGATGCGACGGTGGCTATGGAACTGGGCTTCGATGGCGTGCTGATGAATACAGCTATTGCGCAGGCCAGGGATCCATTACTGATGGCTGAGGCGATGCAGCATGCGGTACTTGCAGGCCGACAGGCGTACCTGGCGGGCAGAATGCCACGAAAGCTCTATGCCACGGCGAGTTCGCCGCTTGAAGGAATCTCGAAGTAAAGACTCAATCTTGGTAGTCGGAAGCACCGTGGAAATGAAGTAAACTTCGCCCATGCGGGTCTTCGGAATTGACTGCGGTACGGAGTTCACCGGCTACGGAGTGGTCGAGGTGGATTGCGATGCGCCCATGCCGCGACTGGTTCATGTTGCGGCGGGAACGATCCGGCTCCACAAGAAGGAAAAGACTCCGCAGCGGCTGGCACAGGTCTATGCGGAGTTGACGGCATCGATTGCCTTGCATGGACCCGATGTCGTAGCGATCGAAGAGGTCTTCTTTTCGGCTAATGCCAAGTCGGCGCTAAAACTTGGACAGGTTCGTGGTGTGGCTATGCTGGCAGCGGCCACTATGGGGTTGGCGGTTGTGGAGTATGCTCCGCTGAAGATTAAAAGTTCCGTGGTGGGCTACGGGTTGGCAGCCAAAGAGCAAGTGCAGTTTATGGTGACCCGTCTGCTGGAGTTGAGTGAAGCTCCGGAATCTGCCGATGCAGCAGATGCGCTCGCCATTGCGATCTGCCATATCCATACGGCACAGACGATGACGGCGCAAGGTGCTGTGCGATGAAAAGCAGATTTGTCGTTGCCATCACTTTTGTGGCGAGCTGCTGTTGCGCTCAGACTGCAGCGGCTCCTGCCGAAGCTGCGACAAGCTCTCCGGGGGGAACCATTCCTAAGGTAAGTTTTCAGTTTGAGCGGGTAGGACTGCCGGTTCCGAAGTTCACGATTGTGGTTCATGAGGATGGTACAGGCACCTATCAGGCAGAGATTGCTCCGGTAAGCAGTGGAGGGATGGGCCAGACTGCAGCAGCGTCTTCCGTGAACCAGCCGATTACGGTAAGTTCGCCGACAAAAGAGATGATCTTCAAGACGGCGCGTTCTCTGGACCACTTCAATATCGAGTGCGCCTCCAAAGCAAAGCATATTGCGGATACCGGCAAGAAGGTATTGAGCTATCAGGGGACAGACGGGCAGGGATCGTGTCTGTATAACTACTCCGAAAACAAGGGCATCATGCAGCTTACGGACATCTTTTATGCGCTTGCGTTCACGATGGATGAGGGCCGGAAGCTCGCGTTTTTACACCGCTTCGACCGCTTGGGACTTTACTCGGAGATGGACGTGCTTCAGCATGAGGTCGAAGGCAAGCGAGCGATCGAGCTGGCTAATATCGCCCCGGCGCTCCATTCGATCATTGCCGACGAAGACCTGATGCAGCGCGTTCGCGAACGGGCTGCGCGGTTGCTGGCACAAGTCGACGACGGAACGAAATAACGCAATTAGAGTGATAAGGGAGTTTGCTTAGGATGAAGGGCGCGGTAAAGCTCTGCCATTGCCTCGAGCGGGAGAGATTCTGCGCGTGCCTGACGCGCGATCACGGTAGGCCAGGAGGCGCTCAACTGAGCTGCGGGATATCCAGCGGCACGCAGGTTGTTTTCCAGGGTCTTTCGTTTCTGCGCGAAGCTCTGCCTTAGAAAGGTATCGAAGCCTGCGGGATCGACGTCCAGTTCAATAAACCGTGGAGCGAAGTGAAGACGAAGCACCGTGGAGTAGACCTCGGGGGGCGGTGAAAAGGCTCCGGGAGGAAGGGTGAACAGATGCTCAACCTGCGCATTCATTTGCGCTGTAGCGGAGAGCAGGCCATAGTCGCGCACACCCGGCGAGGCGGCGACCCGATCGGCGACCTCGCGCTGCATCATTACGACCGCCCGTGAGAGCACGCCGATGGAACCTGCAGCGAAGAGCTTCAGCAGAATATCCGAGGTGATGTAGTAAGGGAGATTGCCGATGACGTCGGCGGTCTCCCCGTGGGCGAGCAGGGAGGCGAAGTCGACCTTCAGCACGTCGGACTCAACAATGGAGACGCGCGGATTGCTGGAAAAACGCTGGGCCAGCGCGGGAGCAAGTTCGCGATCCAGCTCCAAGGCGATAAGCCTGCCTGCTCGTGGCGCAAGAATTTCGGTAATCGCGCCTTTGCCGGGGCCGATTTCGATAATGGTGCGCTGGCTTATATTGCCTAAAGCATCGGCAATTGCGTGGCGAGCGCGGTCATCGACCAAAAAGTTCTGACCGAGTTTGGGTTTGCGTTTCATGGCTTCCGAAGCCTGGGAACTGTTTTCTGCATCTCTTTGTATAGACTAACGTTCGAGACAGAACGAAGGAAGAAGGAGACGGCATGCATATTGTGTTCGCGGCTTCGGAGTGCGCGCCATGGGCGAAGACCGGAGGTTTGGCAGATGTGATCAGCGCTCTGCCCAAAACCCTGGTGAAGATGGGGCATAAGGTTCAGGTTTTTATTCCCTACTATCGTCAGGTTGCCAAAGCCGTCTCTAACCCGCCGGTGGTGTTGTCGAGCGTGACGATTCCATTTGCCTCGTATAACCGCTTTGTCCGGATCCTCGACGGAGGCATCGTGGATGGCGTGCAAATGTACTTTGTCGACTCCCCCGAGCTGTTTGATCGTGAAAGTTTTTATGCAACGCCATCCGGCGACTATCCCGATAACGCCGAGCGTTTTGGAACTTTCTGCCGTGCAGTCATTGAGAGCACTAAAGTGCTTGGGATTCCTGACATCTTTCATGTGCATGACTGGCAGGCTGCAATGGTTGCTGTCATGCTGCGTTCGGTCTACTACTTCGATCCTGTCTTCCGTCATGTTCCTGCCGTGCTTACGATCCATAACGCCGGATACCAGGGATGGTTCCCACCTCGCACGATGGAAACCTTGCTGCTTCCGTGGGACATGTTCACGATGGACAAGCTGGAGCACTACGACAAGGTGAACTTTCTGAAGGGTGGCGTGGTCTATGCCGATGCGATCACAACGGTAAGCGAGACTTACGCGCAGGAGATTCAAACTCCGGAGTTCGGCAACGGAATCGAGGACGTGCTGAGGCGACGCTCAGGCGATCTCTTCGGAATCCTTAATGGCGCCGATTACACCGAGTGGGACCCTGCGATTGATCCTCATATTGCTGCTCATTACACAAAGGACAAGCTGAGCGGCAAGAAAGAGTGCCGGCGTGACCTGCTGCATGCCTTTCGTTTGGAAGATGTCGACGACAACGCTGCAGTCATTGGCGTGGTTTCGCGCTTTGCAACGCAGAAGGGAATCGATTTTATCGTCGATGTTCTCGACCGGCTGATGCAGGAAGATGTAGTCCTGGTGATGTTGGGAAATGGAGAAGAGTATTACGAGCGTCTGCTGACCGAGATGGCCGAACTCTATCCCCAGAAGATGCGGGTTCAGGTGAAGTTCGACAACGTAATGGCGCACAAGATCGAGGCAGGCTCCGACATCTTTCTGATGCCTTCACGCTACGAACCGGGCGGGCTGAATCAGATCTATGGCCTGAAGTATGGAACGATACCGGTCGTGCGCGCCACTGGCGGCCTTCAGGACACAATCCACGAGCGGCCGGATGGACAAGGCAACGGCTTCAAATTCTGGGGCTACGATTCGGACGCTTTTTGGGATGCGATTCGTCGCGCGCTTGCGACCTTCCAGGATAAGCCGACATGGACTGCCATGATGAAAAGGGCGATGGAAGAAGACTTTTCGTGGGAGAAACCGGCGTTGGAGTATGTGCGCGTTTATGAGCGCTCGATTCAAAACAGAATGTAAGCAATCGTGCTTTGCATGGGTGTTGTTTGTTGAAAAGCCGAAAGGCGAATGCGGAGGGGAAGAAGTATGGAAAAGAAGAAGCTTGGTAATTCGGATATGGAACTGAGTCCGATTGGATTTGGTGCGTGGGCCATCGGAGGCGGAGACTGGCAGTTTGCGTGGGGACCACAAGATGATAATGATTCGATTGCGGCGATTCACAAGGCGCTCGATCTTGGCATCAACTGGATCGACACTGCCGCAGTTTATGGTTTGGGACATTCGGAAGAGGTTGTTGCGCGTGCTCTGAAGACAAGTAGCCATAAGCCTTACGTCTTTACGAAGTGCGGCCTGGTCTGGAATGAAAAGCGCGAGGTGATCAACGACCTGAAGCAGGTTCGCCGCGAGGTGGAGGACAGCCTCCGACGATTGCAGGTCGAGACGATCGATCTTTACCAGATGCACTGGCCGAAGCCGGATGAGGATATCGAAGAGGCCTGGAGCGTAATGGCCGATCTGAAGAAAGAGGGCAAGGTCCGCTGGATCGGTGTCTCGAACTTCAGCGTGAGCCAGCTAGAGCGAGCGATGAAGATTGCTCCCGTTACTTCGAATCAGCCTCCTTACTCCATGCTTAACCGTGCGGTAGAGGCCGAGGTCCTGCCGTTCTGTAAGAAGAACGATATTGGAACCATCAACTATGCTCCGATGCATTCTGGGTTGCTGACTGGCGCAATGTCCAAAGAGCGTGTTGCAAACTTCCCGAAAGACGACTTCCGTCGCAATGCGAAGAACTATCAGGAGCCGTTGCTGTCACGAAATCTCGCCGTGGCCAATTTTATTGGAGAGATCGGCAAGCGGCATGGCGTGAGTGCGGGTGTAATTGCAATTGCGTGGACGTTGCATAACCCCGCGATAACAGCAGCAATCGTCGGTGGTCGCAATGCCAAGCAGGTTGAGGGAGTTATTTCTGCAACGACTTTCCGGCTTTCAGCGGGCGAGTATCAGGAGATCCAGACTTACCTCGTAGAACACGTTGCCTAATGATCGGACGATAGCGCCTTCTTCTGGTTCTTCTGAAAGGCATAGTGCAACGGGATTCCAAGCAGGATAATGACGACTCCGATGGTGGAGTTCCGTGGCTGATCTGCAAAGGAGAAGACCAGAAGAACGCTTGCCGCTGCAATGAACAGCAGCGGCAGCAGCGGATATCCCCACATGCTGTAGGGGCGCGACGCCGCGGGGATGCGGCGGCGGAAGACAAAGATCGTGCTTGCGGTCAGGGCATAAAAGAACCACTCCGCAAAGATGGCGAGCGAGAAGAGTGCCTGAAAGCGTCCGATGAAGAGCAATAGCAGGGAGCTGAGGACTGCCTGAAGGATCAGCGCCGTCGAAGGCGTGCGGAAGCGCGGATGAACATGAGCGAGTTGGCGAAAAAAGAGGCCATCGTGCGCGGCGGCAAAAGGAACCCTCGCTCCTGAGAGCGACGAGCCTACGAACGTCGCGCAGATGCTGACTGCCATTCCGATGGAGACGAGTCCTTCTCCCCAGCCTCCAGTGATCAGACGGAGGGCGTCAGCAGCAGGGCGATCGGAAGCTGCAATTGTAGCCGCGGGCATGACGTACTGAATCGCTGCGTTGGTCAGCATGTAAAGTCCGCCGACAATGGCGACTCCTCCGATCAAGGCAAGAGGCATGCTTCGCTGCGGGTTTTGGATCTCACCTGCCATCTGCGTCACGTCGCTCCAACCGTCGTAGGCCCAGAGCGCGGCGATCAGAGCGATCATGAATCCGGAGAAGCCTCCGCGAGCTCCGGTGAACTCGGTTGCGAAGTTATGCCAGGAACCATGATTTCCTGCAGCCCAAAAGCAGACGCCCGCGATGACGGCAATGAGAAGAATCTTCAGCCAGGTGAGTGCAAGCTGTACGTTGCCTGATTTGCGCGTGCCGAGGATGTTCAGTCCGGTGATGATCCAGGTCATGACAATAGCGAAGACCTGACTCCAATGCAACGGGCCGAAGGCGGGCTGCTCGAAGAAGTGAAAGATCGGAAAAGTGGCAAGGACGCGTGCCAACCCCGCGGCGATGGTGGCGATGGATGCAGGCTTGGCGACGGTAATCCAGGTCCACATATAGAGGAAGCCGACGAGGTCGCCGTAGGCTTCGCGCAGGAAAGCATATTCTCCGCCGTACTTGGGGCGAAGCGCAGCGATCTCGGCGTAGGTCATGGCTCCGAAGAGCGAGAGCAGGCCGCCGACGATCCACACGGCGTAGACCATGCTGGAGGAGCCAACTGCCGCCATCATCTCGCGGGGGACAAGAAAGATTCCACTGCCGATGATGATTCCCACCACGATGGAGGTTGCGTGCGATGCGTTCAGGACACGCGGTAACTCTGTCTGTGGCTGCTCGGTTGTCTGCATGGGATGCTCGGAGAGTAGCACAGCTGAGGGTTCGGATTGTCGATGAATCTTTAGTAGTAGTGTTTGAACCTTGCCCAGCTGTTCATCGGAGCCTGGATTCGCTGGCAATCATGCAGAAGATAGATATGTTTGTGTTCGTATGGCATCGACAAAGGATGATTCATATCGCCAACCAACTCCACTTGTCGGCATTCCTTTTGAAAATGCGCAGGCGGGTCACCGGAAAGCACAATCAAGACATCGGACCCTACGCCATGGGGCCCCCAGATCCAATAGTTGTTATGGCCACTGATAATAGGCGGCAGGTCATGGCCAAGAAAATCCAATGCTCCGGCTTCTCCATAATTGTCGACAAGCACTCCGGCATGAGCACGTTCCTCTGGAGAAAGTTGTTGCACCGCTGCCGTGACCAGATCCACCTCTTCCTGCCAGCCAAAACGGTCGGCGTAGAACTGGGGCAGGATCCCACTGGTCAAATTCTCCGTGTTGCCCGATTCGTCATACAGGTGGGTCGCTTTCGCGTAAGTCACCCAAGTGTAGGGTCTGAGGACAGGAATCGCCATCGGAAGGAGAATGAGTCCGGTGATGAGGAGGAGGGCCTGATAGATCGGGAAGGAGAAAGTGCGTCCTTGCTGAACGGCGCGACGATTCGAGAAGTGTGTTTCCCAGGCTAGTCCTCCTGCAGCGAAGAGGATGGGATAGATGGGAATGACATAGTAGTCTTTCGCATGAAGTGCCATCATCCCTGTGAGAAAGATCAGATAGGTGTAGCCGAGGAATCGCCAGGTCTTTGCTGTTCGATTCAGTAGCAGCCAGAGAAGTCCGGGAATCCAGATGAGGATGGAGACGGGATTAAGGTTGAAGACTTGTTTGGCGAGGAAGGGCAGTGGGGCGAGCGCGATGTTCTTTCCGCCTACACGGTCATTGTGAAGGAACTCGAGCGTGGGCCACTGATGTGTAATCTGCCAGATCAGATTCGGCAGAGCGATGAGGATGAGGAGCGCTACTCCTGCAGCAGCCCAGCGAGAGAAGAGGATGCGCCGCTGCGGCGTGAAGAGAAGACCGACAAGCAACGCGATGAGGAAGAAGGTCATCGAGGGCTTGTTGAGCAGGCCGATGCCGGCGGAGACTCCGAAGAGAATCCAGAGCAGCTTGGGTTTGGAGCCGCACAGGATGAGGATGAGGGCGAGAACGCAGGTCATCCAGAAGAGGGACTCGAAGGAGTTCATCGAGAGGAAGCTGTCGATCCCGAGATATTGCGGCGCCAGAAGCAGGCCGGTCATGGCGAGCGCCTGCGCGGGGCGGCGGCCGCCAAGCGACCAGGCAAGCAGCCCGGTGAGGAAGACGCGCGTTGCTCCGGCGAGTGCGGAGAGCATGCGAATTCCTGCCAGCGAATGACCGAAGAGAGTTTCGGCGAGCCGTGCCTGAACGGCGACGATGGGGCCGTGATCGACGTACCCCCAGGCGAGGTGCCGTCCGCAGATGAGGTAGTAGAACTCATCGCGGAAGTAGCCGTAACCGATGTGAGCCTGCCAGAGATTTGTGGCGATGTGAAGGACGAGCTTGATCGCCGCGAAGACCAGCGCGAGGCGAAGAGCGGAGCGCAGGGCGGGGTCGGCGGGGCGCACGATGGTGGTCGGGGCTGTTGCTGTGCTCATCCATTTCTCCAGAGGGAGAGTTCGGTACTATTCTTTTCAGAAGGTTACGACCGCTGTATGGTTTTTGTTCCGTGATCTGAGAGGATGTTGCTGGCGACATATTGGGGCCCGGGAAGAATTCTTTCAAACTATTTTTGTGGGGTGAGCGATGGACTGGACTCCTGGCGGGCTTAGCAGGGATGTAGAGGATCGGCGAGGATCCTCAGGCGGCGGTTTTGGCGGCGGCGGAATCGGGATCATCGGTCTCCTTTTTCTTCTGGTGATCAGCCTTGTTACGGGGCGCAACTATATCGGCAGCTATCTGTCCGGCGGCGGTCATGTCGCTACGACGAACACTCGTCCCGCTACCTCTTCGGCGGCGGAGGATCGTTCCGCGCAGCTGGTTTCCTTCACGCTGGACGATGTGCAGCAGACGTGGGAGAAGCTGCTGCCGGAGCAGGCTCGTCAGGATTATCGTCACGCGAGGCTGGTTCTGTTTCGCGACTATACGAGGTCGGGCTGCGGTGCGGCGCAGTCGCAGACCGGTCCGTTCTACTGCCCGGCGGACGAGAAGGTGTATATGGACCTGAGCTTCTGGGATGAGCTGCGGCGCCTCGGTGGGGGCACGGCGGAGTTCGCGCAGGCTTATGTTGTAGCGCACGAGCTCGGCCATCATGTCCAGAACATCCTGGGGATCGACCAGCAGATGCGGCAGCTTCAGCAGCAGAACCCGAGGGCGCGAAATCAGCTGTCCGTGATGCTGGAGCTGCAGGCGGATTGCCTGGCCGGAGTGTGGGGACACTCGGCGGCGCAGCGTGGAATCATCCATCAGGACGACGTTGACGCCGGCCTGCGTGCGGCAGCAGCGGTGGGCGACGATCACATCCAGAAGATGTCGCGGGGCGCTGTGTCTCCGGAGAGCTTTACGCATGGAACTTCAGAGCAGCGTCAGAGCTGGTTCATGAAAGGACTCCAGTCCGGGGATATCCGTTCCTGCAATACTTTTCAGAGTCAGTCCAACGGCGGCAGCTTCTGACGTAGAGGGATTACCCCCCTCCGTACTTATTGATGCAAAGTATTCATCGGAAGAGACTTAGATTGGTACTTCGGTCGCGGATCCCGATGAAAGAGGAAGTCTGCGGAAGGGGCTTTGCTGCAAGGCATACTCCTGCGGCTTGAAGCTGTCTTTGTAAGTCCCTGTTTTTATTTTAATTGCGGAACTAAAACTGATCGGCAGTGTTAAGTGGCTGATAGGGAAGCCTTTGTGGCGGGAAGGAGCTTGACAGGAATTTGCTCTCCTCATGTTGCTTCCCTCAAGGCCCTGAAGGAATTGCCTTTGGGAGCCAACTCGTGTCGGGTTAGGATGAACACTGCATGCGACGGCCACTGGTTTTGCTTCTAGTCCTTTGCTTTTGCGGATTTGTAAAAGCGCAGAGTTCCATTGAGCGGGTTTACGTCTTCGGAGACAGCTACTCGGATATCGGCCGGGGTTGGGTGGATACGAACGGACCCACGGCGGTCGCTTACATGGCGCAGGATATGGGGCTAGCCATGGTGCCTTCCAATACGCCGGATGCAGAGGAGAAGAGCCTGAACTTTGCGGTGAGCGGAGCGCCTACCGGCGAAAATCCAGGGCATCGCATTCTGAAAGCATGCTTTGGACTCGGCATGAAGAACCAGGTGAAGAACTTTACTGCAAGTGTGCAAGACGGCACACTCTCGTTCGATCCTCAATCGACGGTCTTCTTTCTTGCGGGTGGATTGAATGACAGCAAGATTCCGACGGAGGAGACGATTGCGAATCTTGAAGGAGAGATCCAGATGCTGTACGCGGCAGGTGCACGACGTTTCCGCGTGGCCGTACTTCCGGAGAAGATTCCTGGATTCAGCGAGGTGGCCCAGAGGCTGAATCCAGCGATTCGGAATATTCCCGCGGCGATGGAGCCGAAACTGAACGGTGCGGGAGTCAAGCTGAGCCAGTGGGGCGCGTTCTTCGACGAGGTGATGACGAACCCCGGTAAGTATGGGATTACCGATACAACGCATGCATGTTCGGGACGCTCGATCTTTGGAGAGGATGCAACGCCGTGCGATTCGCCTGCGACTCATTACTACTTCTATAAAGACCATCCTTCGACGGCGGTTCATAAGGCTGTGGGAGAGATGCTGTATGCGGAGCTGACGGGGAAGAAACCAGCGTCTGCCATGGCAACGGTCAAGCTAGCGGCTCCATCTGCCGCTGCGGCGAATAAGCCTGCGGCTTCAACGGGCGGAGTAACCAAACCGAGTGTGTCTCCGACGAGTGCTGCGGTCAAGCCAACGGCTTCTTCCACGAGTGCTGTGCCAGCGACTGTTACAGATGGAAAAGTAAAGACCGTGCGCTAAAAGACGAGCTCAGCTCCTTCGGACTCGATTGGGAATTCATGGTCCTCGCCATCAAGGACTATGATGATCGGCATGAATGAAGAGCAGTTCAGGATCGATGCAAGTGCTCCTGGCAATGAGGATAGGACGTATGCCTCATGTAATTGTCTGGTATTCGCGATATAAAGCTGCCTCATTCTGAAAACGACCCAGAATAGCCACAAGGAGCTTTATGGAAAGTAAATTTCTAGTCCGCGCCTGTACCGGACTTTCTCTTGCAGCGTGCACGCTTGTGCCTCATCTGGTTGCGCAAAGCCCGCGTTCTGCCGCGGCTGCTCCTGCGACACCTTCAGCGAATGCCCCGATGGAGGAGAAGCCGTACGATCTGCTGTTGAAGGGCGGCCATGTTATCGATACAAAGAACAACCTCGATGCGATACGAGATGTCGCCATCAAGGATGGCAAGATCGCCAAGGTTGCCGTGGGAATTCCTGCAAGCTCCGCGATCAAGACGGTGAATGTTGCGGGCCTTTATGTGACGCCGGGCCTGATCGATATTCACGTTCATGTGTTCTGGGGCCTGACGAAGGATGACTATGCCGGCGGCGATTGGGCGATTATGCCGGACGGATTTACGCTCAGGGACGGCGTGACCACGGTGGTCGATGCAGGCTCTTCGGGGTGGCGCAACTTCGAGACCTTCAAAGAGCGTGTGATCGATCGTTCGCAGACGCGTGTTCTGGCTGAGTTGAACATCGTGGGCGCGGGCATGGGCAGCGGCCCGATTGAGCAGAACATGAAGGATATGGACGGCGAGAAGACCGGTGAGATGGCTCTGAAGTATCCGGGCATCATCGTCGGGGTGAAGAGTGCTCACTTCACCGGGCCAGAGTGGTTCCCATACGATCAGGCGATCAAGGCGGGAACGATCGCGCATATTCCTGTGATGATCGACTACGGTTCGCGCCGGGTTGAACGTCCGTTGTATCAGCTGCTGGAGAACAAGCTTCGACCGGGCGACATTTATACGCACATGTACGGCGGCAACCGCGGCGAGCAGGACGAGGCGACGGGCGGACCGGGCAAGGGGATGTGGGAAGGACGCAAGCGCGGCATCTACTTCGATGTGGGCCATGGGCAGAGCAGCTTCCTGTTCAGCGTGGCTGTACCGCTGATCAAGGCGGGTTTCATTCCCGACTCGATCTCGACGGACATTCATACGGATAACCTGAATGAAGGTCTGAAGGATCAGCTGACGACGGCGGACAAGTTTCTCGCGATGGGACTGCCGCTGAAGGAAGTGATCGCGGAGATGACGTGGCACCCGGCGGTGGAGATGCAGCAGACCCAGCTGGGGCAGCTTACGGAGGGCGCGATTGCCGATGTGGCGGTGCTGAACGTTCATCATGGCGACTATGGCTTTATCGATGGATCCGGAGCCGTGATGAAGGGCCACGAGAGGCTGGAGTGCGAGCTTACGATCAAAGACGGCAAGTTCGTCTACGATCTGAATGGCCGCGCGGCCCCGGCTTGGGATGAGCCTTTGAGCGAGGCTACGAAGGAAGGGAAGAAGTGGACCTCGCTTCGGATCCCGGGACCTCCGAGACGTCCTGCGAATGCACAGCAGGCGGCGCGCATGTCGCGGTTCCCGCCGCGTTGGGTGCCGTATGAGGTCGACGCCGACGGCAAGGCAACGTTGAAGCCGAACGCAAAGCTGCCGCCCGCGGGGGCGAAGACGGCGAAGCCAGAGGCTCCGCCTGCCTCGACATGGAAGACGCCTCCGGCGGATTCGTGGCCTCCGGCACAGAAGTAGAAGGCTGAGATGAAAGAGAAAATCGCGCTCCGATACGGGGCGCGATTTTTTTGTGAATTCCGATAAGTGTCAGTTGAGGACGGACAGGTTTGTTTTTGCAGGTAGGGCTTCGGTAGCGAAGTGCTGGCGGATGCGGTCGGCGGTGGCCTTGTTGACGACGGCGGTGAGGGCGTCGGGATTCTTTTCGGCGGTTTGACGGATGGCGCGGATGGAGCCGAAGTGTTCGAGCAGGCGTTGGCGGGTGCGGGGGCCTACGCCGGGAATCTCGAGGAGTTCGGAGCTGCGGTCGCGCATCTCGCGGCGCTTGCGATGGTAGGTAATGGCGAAGCGGTGAGATTCGTCGCGGATCTTCTGGACGAGATGAAGCACGGGTGAGCGGCGGTCGAGGACGATGGGGTCGTTCTCCTGCCCGTAGACGTAGATGATCTCTTCGCGTTTGGCGATGGATGCGAGCGGCTGCAGGGTGACGCCGATCTCGTTGAGGGCATCGGCGGCGGCGTGAAGCTGGCCGAGGCCGCCGTCGATGAGGATGAGGGAGGGGAACTCTTTCTTGTCGGCGAGAAGGCGGGAGTAGCGGCGCTGGACGATCTCGCGCATGGAGGCGAAGTCATCGACGCCGGTGACGGTCTTGACCTGGAACTTGCGGTAGTCGGATTTCTTCATGGCACCGTCTTCCCAGACGACCATGGAGGCGACAGTTTCAGCACCCTGGATGTGGGAGATGTCGAAGCACTCGATGCGGCGCGGAATCTCTTCGAGCATGAGGGCGTCCTGCAGGGCCTGGGCGATGGCTTTTTGAGAGGGGATGAGGACGCGGAAACGCTGGTCGTAGGACTGCTTAGCGTTCTGGCCGACGAGGTCGACGAGAGAGCGTTTTTCGCCGCGTTGGGGAACGAGGATCTCGACGCGGTGGCCGGAGCGCTCGGAGAGAAGCTCGGCGAGCGGGGCGCGGTCGGGGAAGTCGATGGGGACGAGGATGGAGCGGGGAACGTATCCCTGGTCGAGATAGAGCTGGCTGAGCAGCGAGGAGAAGAAGGCTGCGGGGGAGAAGGCAGTCGCCGGTTGCTGGTTGCCGGTTGCCAGTTCGGGATCGGTGAGGGGGGAGTGCTCCTCGGCGGAAGGGGAGTCGTCGTGGATCTCGGGAGCGGAGTAGTTGGGGTTCGGTTCGAGCGTGGGGTCGTCTTCGCTTTCGAAGGCAGTAAGGTCGGGGAGGTCTTCCCAGAAGAAGTCGCGCCGATCGACGATCTTGCCGGAGCGCATGTGGAAGAGATTCACCGCGAGCATCTCGTTCTCGTAATGGAAGCCGAAGACGTCAGCGTCTTCGTTGTCGGTGGTCGCGATGCGCTGCTTGTCGAGCATCTGGTGGACGGTGGTGAGCTGGTCGCGGAGACGTGCGGCGAGCTCGTACCGCTCGGCCTCTGCGGCCTGCTGCATGCGCTCCGTGAGGCGCTCGACGAGTTCTCCGGGGCGGCCTTCGAGGAAGAGCTGTACGTCGCGGACGGCCTGGCGGTAGTCCTCGGGTGTGGTGAAGCCTTCGACGCAGGGGCCGAGACAACGCTTGATGTAGTACTGCAGGCAGGCGCGCGGGTGATAGCGGGAGAGGTCGACCTTGCAGGACGGAATGAGGAAGCTGCGGTGGATGAGGTCAACGAGGCGGTGCGCCAGGTTGCCGGGAAAGTAGGGACCGAAGTAGGCTGAGCCGTCTTTGCGCAGGCGACGAGTGACGAAGACCTTGGGATAGCGGTCGCTCATAGTGAGCTTGATGTAGGGGTAGGTCTTGTCGTCGCGAAGGAGGATGTTGAAGCGCGGCTTGCGCTGCTTGATGAGGTTGTTTTCAAGTGCGAGGGCTTCGTGCTCGTTGGCGACGGTGATGTAGTCGACGTCGACGGCCTCGCGCATGAGGGTGCCGGTTTTGGCGTTGGCCTGCGAGGCGGCGAGGAAGTAGGAGCGGACTCGTGCGCGGAGATTCTTGGCCTTGCCGACGTAGATAACCTCGCCCTCGGCGTTTTTGTAGAGATAACAGCCGGGAGAGGTGGGAAGGGTCCGGATTTTGTCGTAGAGGTCCATTGCGGATGGAACAGCGCCTGCAAGTGCTGATGGGTAGAGACTTAACTTCCTAGTGTAGACCTGATCGCAGGAAAAGGTTGCTTGAGTAGATTTGACGCAGATTCACAACAAAAGTTCCAGATGAGAAGAGGCTTGCAAATGTGAAGCGTTCTTCATGGCTTCGTGTAAGTGTATGAAAAATATTGGTTTATTTTTTGTTTTGTTTTGGCATGGCGATTGCATTTGCTATGAGTGAATTGATGCAGCATGTCTGCAACGAAGGAGATGACACTCATGGGCTCCACGACACGTACCTTTCTTGGCAAAGAGATGAAAGTCGGTTCTGCCGGAACACTTGTACTTACCAGTGCGCTGTTGCTTACGTTTACGGTGGGATGTTCGAGCAAGAACTATGTGCGGTCGCAGACGCAACCGCTGATTGACCAGACCAACAAGCTGGATGCAAAGACGGCCAGCGACCACCGCACCATTGTAGACACGGATGAGCGCGCTCAGGCGGGCATCAACAAGGCGCAGACCTCGGCGGATACAGCAGACCAGCATGCTCAGGCTGCAGGCCAGGCTGCGAATACGGCGGGACAGTCGGCTACGGAGGCTTATAACCGTGTGCAGACTCTCCAGGGTGTCGTGGCGAATCTGGATAACTACAAAGAAGTCTCGAACGTGAATGTCACCTTCAAGTTCGACAAGTCGGTTTTGACCGCCGACGATCGGAAGCAGCTGGATGACTTTGCTGCGTCTCTCGCGGACAAGCGGAGCTACATTCTGGCAGTGACGGGCGGTACGGATACGACCGGAGATGCGAACTACAACTACTCGCTCAGCCAGCGCAGAGCAGATGCGGTTGTGAATTATCTTTCGACGAAATACAACATTCCACCCCATAAGTTCTATCTGATAGGTATCGGTGAGGATCAGCAGGTAGCGTCGGATAACACCGCTGCCGGCCGAGCCAAGAATCGCCGGGTTGAGGTGAAGCTGATGACGAACATGGATCAGCAGGCCTCAGCGAGCCGATAGGGTTTCCCGCAACACCAATCTGCACGACCCACACACCGCAAGATGCCGGGGACGATATGCTGCGGACCCGGTATCTTCAATCCTCTCCCAGCGGCGGCAGGGCAGCATTAAGAAAGACCCTGCCAGCCACCCTCCTATCTTCTAAAAGTTCTTTTTGAGCATCCGGGTGAGAATTACTGGCCTGGATCTTTAAGGGCGCGATAGACCACCCAGAGCAGGCCGGATGTAAGTACGACCCAGAGGAACTGATACCAGTAAAAGAAAGGGAAACCCAAGAGCGTCGGTGTTTCGCGCACGTAGATCTGCGGAAAGCAGAGCGCGAGGTACGGAGCGGCGAGAAGAATCCAGAGCGCAGGTTTTTTTCGCAGGGATGTCTTGCCGGTCTTGTCGCTCATGGTGTTCTGATGAGGATGCTACCACGCCAGATGCAGGCGCAGAGCCGCTTCGGGTAAAGTGGAGCTATGGAAACATCGCAGAGTGAAGAGACTGCCCGGAGCCTTCTGGAGGCGGTGGAGATCATGGCTCGGCTTCGTGGGCCCGATGGATGTCCATGGGACCGGGAGCAGACCTTCGATACGATCAAGCGGTATACGCTCGAAGAGACCTATGAGGTCTTCGATGCGATTGAGCGGCGAGCCTGGCCAGACCTGAAGGATGAGCTTGGCGACCTGCTGCTGCAGGTTCTTTTCTACTCCCAGATGGCGGCTGAGGCCGGTTACTTCACCATCAATGATGTTGCGGCGAATCTGAATGCGAAGCTGATTCGGCGGCACCCGCATGTGTTTGGGGAGCGGGAAGCGGCGGATTCAGCAGCGGTGCTGCGCAACTGGGAAGAGATCAAGAGGGAAGAGAAGCAGGCTGCGGGTGTGAAGGCGGAGACTTCTCTGTTGAGTGAGGTTCCTCGCTCGATGCCGGCGCTGATGGAGGCGGGGAAGCTGGGCTCGCGCGCGGCGAAGGTGGGATTCGACTGGCCCGATGCAGAGGGGCTGTTTGCGAAGCTTGAGGAGGAGGCCGAAGAGATTCGTGCCGAGCTAAAGGATGAGAGGGATGCCGCCGCGGTCGAGGAAGAGGTTGGCGATCTGTTGTTTACAGTGGTGAATCTGGCGCGTCACCTGAAGGTAGACCCTGAGGCGGCGTTGCGGGGTGCGAATGCGAAGTTTCGCCGAAGGTTTGGCGCGATGGAAGAAGAGGCCGGCGGCCGTGAGGGACTTTCAGATTTAGGGCCCGAAGAATTGGACGCTTTGTGGCGACGAGCGAAGAGCAGCACGACTGAGATTGAAAAGACATAGTGAGGCAGAACGACAGGTTGAACAATGAGTGAGAGAGATGAGGGCAGTATCGAAATCAGGCCTCTAACCACGCTGGAGCATTTTGACCGGTGCGTGGATCTGCAGGTGGAGGTGTGGGGGTACAGCGACGGCGACCTGATCCCCCGGCGCGTATTTCTGGTGGCGGAGAGAATTGGCGGGCAGGTGCTGGGAGCTTTCGATGGCGAGACCATGATCGGTTTTGCGATGGGGTTACCGGGATATCGCAAGGGGCACTCTTATCTGCACTCCCATATGCTGGCGGTGCTTCCGGGATATCGAAATGCAGGGCTGGGGCGCAGGCTGAAGCTGGCCCAACGCGAGGATGCGCTTGCCCGCGGATTCGATCTGATGGAATGGACGTTCGACCCGCTTGAGATCAAAAACGCCTATCTGAACATTGCCCGTCTGGGAGCTATCTCACGACGTTACAAAGCGGACTTTTATGGTCCGTCCTCTTCGCCCTTGCAGGGCGGATTGCCGACAGATAGGCTATACGCGGAATGGTGGTTGAGATCTCCCAGGGTTACGAAGATTCTGGGAGGAGAGGCCCCGGAAGTTAGGGTCGTAGAATATGTAACCGTACCGCACACCATTTATGAGTGGAAACAGGACCCCCAGAAACGATCGTTGGCGCAGCAGGTGCAGGCAGCGAATCGTGAAGCTCTGCAATCGGCTTTTGAACGCGGTTTGAGCGTTGTGGGTTACGAACGTGATCCAGAGGGAAATGGAAGATTTCTGCTTGGTTCATGGAAGGATGAGGAGCAGGGAGCCTGGAGTTAAGAAAAAAATCAGGCCATACGCATTCTCTAAAAGCAGACTGGAAGGACGGGACAGAACGATGCTGAACATCAATGCAATTCATATGCGTGAGATCAATATGCCTTTGGCTCATCCTTTTGAGACGAGCTTTGGGCTGACGACGGGACGGCGCATCCTTCTGATCGAGTTGGAAGCCGACGGGCTGACGGCATGGGGCGAGTGTGTCGCGGGAGAGCATCCTTACTTTAGTGACGAGATGATCGATACAGCATGGATCATCACGGAGAATGAGCTTATTCCGAAGTTGCTGGACGCGGAACTGGAGCGCGGTGGAGATGTTCCGGATGTCTTGAAGCAGGTTCGAGGCCACCGGATGGCCAAAGCGGCGCTTGAAAACGCTGTGTGGGATCTGGAGGCGCAGACGAGAGGAGTGTCTCTGGCCGACTTGCTGGGTGGGACGCGGGAGATCATTCCGTGCGGCGTCTCCATCGGGATTCAGCCCACGCTGGAGAAGCTGCTGGAGAAGATTGAGACGGAGCTCGCAGCTGGATATCAACGCATCAAGCTGAAGTGCAAGCCGGGATGGGATCAGCATATCTTTGAGGCCGTTCGTAAGCGGTGGCCGGAGATTCTGTTGAGCTGCGATGCCAACTCTGCTTATCGCATGAAAGATTTCGACCACATTGCGGAGTGGGATGAGTTCAACCTGCTGATGATTGAGCAGCCGCTTTGGTACGACGATTTTTATTTCCATTCCATGCTGCAGAAGAGGATTGAAACTCCGATCTGTCTGGATGAGTCGATTCGTAACCGTCGTGATGCGCTGGCGGCGATCGATATGGAGTCGTGCCAGATTATCAATATCAAGGTGGGAAGGGTCGGCGGTTTCAGCGAGGCGATCGCCGTGCACAACGCTGCCGAGGAGCGCGGAATTCCTGTGTGGTGCGGAGGCATGCTCGAGACGGGGATTGGCCGGGTACACAATATTGCGTTGTCGTCACTGCCGAACTTCTCGCTGCCGGGAGACGTCTCAGCGTCGGCGCGTTACTGGGCACAGGACATCATCGAGCCTGAGGTTACGGTAAGCCCGACGGGGGAGATTGTGGTTCCGACGGGTGTGGGGTCGGGATATGCCGTACTGCGCGACCGGATTGAGGATCTGACGGTTCGCAGGCAGACGCTGCGCGCAAAGGCCAGGGTTACAGCCTAAGCGCTTGACTGCTATCAATGCGTGGGAAGCGGTGTGTTCAGGAGCATGCGAATTGCGTCCTGATAGCTCATCGAGGGAATGGGCCGAAAGTCCCATGCGTCGATATCGGCCTTGATATTGAGGGTCTTGACCATGAGAGCGCGCACGGAGATGCGCTGCTCGAAGTGTGTGAAGATCCATCGGCCATTACCGGCGTCCTGCTGTTCGATGGATAGCGTGCCGCCGGGATAGATATGGGCCAGCATACCCCAGCCGAAGTTTACGCTGCGAAAGATATTGCCTTCCATACGAATGATCTGCTTTGACCTGGAGTCAATCCAGGCGCGGCCACGAAGGCCGGTGAGAGCCTCGGCAGTCGTGGAGGGTGGATGGAATTTGGGGTTGGGCTCATAGTCGATGACGATCTCGGTCTGGCCGGGGTGTTTGCCTGTCTGAGGCTGCCCGGGCGTATAGGTGTAGATCATGGCGTCGGGCATAAGGCGAATCAGCTGATCGGCGATTTTTTTGCCCGACTGGGTGTCTTTGATGTGACGCGCGAATCCGTCGGGATTTTTGAGCATATCGTTGAGACGCTGCTGTTCATCCTTGTCCTGCTCTTCTGTCAGAGGCTTGCCGTCGCGCAGAACAAGGCGGGCGACTGTGCCGTCGCGGCTTTCAATCACATCGCGAACCTGGTCTCCCTTGGCGTTGACGATGCGCATGCGGTAGCGGAGAGGGGCGTTTCTGTTGTTCAGAACGGCGAGTTCGTGGGAGACGGTTTGAACGACCCATTCTCGGGGAGGAATGGAGAGCAGAGGGTCCGGACCGGAAGAGGTTTGAGCATGGGTAAACGGCAGAAGAAAGAAGAAGCATAGCAAGAAGCAGCCTGCCGCCCGAAGAGATCTTTCCATGCGGCCGAGCGGCGAGCTTCGTGAAATGGACTGTCTGTATTGTCGGTTGCGTTCTCTCACTCGTTTCGCTCGACCTGATCGTATGCTTTGCTTCGACGAAGCACCTGTGTTGACTATCTTACGTATGACGTAGGCGGATACGGCAAAGTTTTCCCTGGGTTTGCCTCATAAGGAAGCGTTGGGTATAGTTCGGGCAAGGCAAAGAAAAGCTGAGAACCTTGAGGAGAATCAAAAGGGAATGAAGCCAGCAGAAGGATCCACCGTTATCGGCAAGTCCGTGACTATTCACGGAGAGCTTTCGGGCAATGAAGACCTCTACCTCGATGGCGATATGGAAGGAACGATTACCCTGCGCGATCATGGGCTGACTATTGGTCCGAATGCAAGGATTATGGCCGAGATTCACGCGAAGGATGTGACTGTGTTCGGCAATGTCACCGGAAACCTGCACGCAAGCGGCAAGGTAGACCTTCGTCATTCCGCGGTTGTCCTAGGAGATATCTTCAGCAGCCGGCTCTCAGTGGAAGAGAATGCCACGATCAAGGGCAAGGTTCATCTGGGCAGTGCAGAGGCGACACAAGGTTCTCCGGCTGAGGCGGGAAAGACCGAGCAGACAACTCTGGTTCTTGAGCCGAAAGTTTAAGAGGAAGGGAATCGGAGCGAATGCGCAATCTCTTCGGTGGCGGCAGCGAGGGGTCGAGTGCGTCGCGTGGATCGGACGCGACCCGGATTCCGCGGCACTCGAGCGGATGGAAGGAGCTGCAGAAGCATCTGAAAGGCCAGGATTCGTTGCGGGTGCTGGATATCGGCCCGACCTCCTCGATGAACATCAATTACATTACAAGCCTCGGCCATAGCATCTATATGGCGAACCTGGTCGAAGAGGCGTCGAAGCCGGAGTGGGTTCTTCCTGGAGAAGGGGATGAAGGACCGAAGTATGATCTTGCACGTTTCTTCGAAACGAATCTTAACTTCTCAGGCCGTAACTTCGATGTCGTGATTTTGTGGGATACGGTCGACTTTCTACCGGAGCCTTTGGTGGAGCCGGTACTGGCGCGATTGCATGAGGTGATGAGTTCCGGTGGTCTAATGCTGGCGTTCTTTCATACGTCTCACGATCCGAGCACGGCGTTCTGCCGTTATCACCTGACCGATACGGAAGTGGTAGAGATGCAGAGAGCTGGGAGTTATCCGATGTTGAATAGCTACAGCAACCGAAAGATTGAAAACCTACTTCGCGAGTTTGGTAACTATCGTTTCTTTTTGGCGAAGGATAGTCTTCGCGAAGTGATCGCCACGAAATAACCAGAAAGAACAATGGCGCAATCGATAAGATTGCGCCATCGCTTTGTCTCGTAAAGATCGGCTTATTTTGCCTGTTTGCTGGCCGCCTTGCTTCCAACCTGCTTGCGCCGATCGGCCCAGCGCTTCTTCATCGCCTCAGCAATTCGCTTCCGACCTTCGGGTGTGAGCTTGCGCTTGCGCTTTCCTGCGGACGCGGTGACACCATTGGTGCTCCCCTTCGGGCGTCCACGACCACTACGCGCCGGCTGTGCGGCATCGGCGAGCAGCGCGCGCGCTTGTTGCAGCTTTTGAATTTGTGCGTCGATCTCGGCGATGATTTGAGTAACTTCCACGAATATCTCCTGAAAAAGTCGGAGTTAATGATCACTAAGTTCTATTGACTTACCCATTAATAGATTCAGGATCACAAAACTTATAAGTTACGATACAGAACTTATAAGTCTGCCGCAAACAAAGTTTGGTCAATCTTCGTCTTATTTTCGAGTAGTTTCTGCTTCCTGTTTCTCGGAAGTGCCCTCGGAATGCGGCCGTATGGCGTAGCCTGGACCCGATGAATCTTCAAGATAACGATTGCCAAGTCCGTGGCGTTTATTGGTTCGTTTTATATATTGCTGAAGGCCATGCAAGGTCGCTTCGCGGTCGCGTGCAAACTCCGAAGCCATATGAGTTAGTGCATAAGTCACGATGTCGCTGTGATGAAGCTCGCGCATGCCGGGATTTCTTCGCAGGTTGAGCCACAGGCGATGGACTAGTTGAACATCCTCAGGAGCAATGGTTGGAGCGTGCGGACCAATGTGGAAGTCAAGTGCTTCGCCATTGGGCTTGACGACATAAAAAGTAAATTGCCGCTTGGGCTCAGCGAGTGCCTCCCACGCCTGGCCAACGTGATACGCCTGTTCTTCCGCGGTAAGTTTGCTGGAGAGACCGGAGATGACGGCTGCAGCATCGAGAGAGTTTGCGGTCTGCACCAGTGCGGCAAAGATGTCTCCTGCGGGAACGACGAGCAATGAGATGTGCTTGCCAAAGCTTTCAGCGACGGACACAGCCTTGGTAAAGAGCATCTGCTCGTGCTCACTGAAGAGTTGTTCGGAGGCCTCCACATATTCGGGGCCTCCGACCCCCATCATGCGAGCGGCGAGGACCACGATGTCCTGCTCTTCGGTGTTGGTATGGGTGAGAGCCCACTTGAGCGCGAAGGGCGCGGCGGCATCGCGCATGGTGACGATGACGGCGCCGGGGCGGATATCGAGTGCAGTGCAACCTACCGTGTCCTGATGCTCCAGCTGGAAGTGTTCACGCATCTGCCGAGTGGCGAGATCATGGCGGCGTTTGTTGTCGCGTTCGGAGAGAGAAAAGATGACAAAGAAGGCCGCAGCGAAGATGACTCCGCTGACGGTTGCGACGGATTTGGTGAACAGATTGACGATCGCAGTCGTGAAGAGTACCAGAAAGACGGAGATCAGTCCGATAGGAATCTCTGTCTTGCCGATGCGGAGGTTGAGAGGAACCTTCCAGCCACGTTCGCCATGGTACTTCCAGCGCAGAACCAGCATGGCGAGGGCGTTGAAGGTGAAGCTCCAGATCACTCCAAAGGCGTATGCTTCGCCGATCACGACGACGTTGCCGTGAGTAATTGCGATGACAAAGAGCTGAAGCGCGGCGACGAGATTAACGATGCGATAGCTGGTGCCGTACTTCTTCTGCGGCTTGCGGAACCAGTCGGTGAGTACGCCGTCTTCAGCGATGCGCATGAGCACACCGGTTGAACCGACGATCGCGGTATTGACGGCTCCGCCCAGAATGAAGAAGCCGACCACGACTACGAAGCAACGGAAGATTATGCGCAGGATCTCCGGGCCGACCATGTACATGGCCATACCGGCGATGAGGTTGTCGCGGTAAACATGCACGCGAACGCTGTCGGGAATGATCATGACAGCCAGCAGGGAGCAGAGGCCGGTAAAGAAGAAGCTGTAGGTCGCGATGACGAGCGCGGCGCGCTTAAGGTTCTTGAGCTTGGGATGCTCGATTTCTCGATTGACCTGGGCCAGCGATTCTTCTCCGCTCATCGCGAGCACGGAGTGGCCGAAGGCCATGAGCACACCAAACAAGCCAAGCGTTGTGGCGAACTTTGTCCCTTTGAGGAAGCCCAACGCATCCGAACTGAAATGAAGATTGGAGGGGATGGGGAGTGGAGGAAGCTGGGCTCCGCGATGAACGACAGTGTAGGTGCCCCAAAGCAAAAGAATCACCACCATGACGGTGGTGATCTTCATAATATCGAGTGCTCTCTGGCTGGATTCTTCGATTCCTTTGATGTTCTGCCACCAGAAATAAAAGGTGATCAGAGCAGCGATGACAGCAGAGGCAATGTCGGGTCTGAGGTGTGGCGTTGCGGACCAGTGAAACCGTAGCGCGGCGAAGTGGGCCAGATCGTTGAATAAACCGACGATGTACTGGCCGGCGGAGACACCGGAGATGGGGCCGGTCAGCACATAGTCGAACATGAGGGCGGAGACGCTGACCTTGGCAAAGGTACTGCCGAGGGCTTCCTTGACGATGCGATAGACCCCACCGCGGGTAAACATCGAGCAGCTCTCGACATAGACCGAGCGCACGGCATAGGCAAAAAAGACGACCGACAGGATGAGCCAGGGGGCCGATTTTCCGACCGCTTCTTCCGCGAGTCCGCCTGCGTAGAAGGCGGACGATCCTAAATCGTTGAGAACAATGGCTGCCGCTCGCCAAAAAGAAATAAAGGTGAGCATGACCGAAGACGCCACGACGAGGCGTACTCGGTTGGATTGCGGCAGAACGACAGTATTTTTTGCTGAAGCCATTGATTGTGAGAACGCGTCGTAACCTGTCACTGCGTCCAGAAAACTATCGTCCGTAGGGTAGTTTAAGGTGCGCTCCGGTCAGCGTCAATGGTAAGACCAGGAATCTGACAAAAACTAAAGCTCGCCGTCGCGCGTTTCATCACTGGTAAAGATTTCCCCGAGATCGCGCAAAACCGTGATCAGGACGACCAGCATCGAACCTGCCACTCCTATAAAGAAGAGCGGGACCAGGATGGAGCTGACTGTGCTCATGAACGCGTCCATGTTCAGTTTCATTGTAAATGGTAGACTCAAGCGCGATGCGAGTTATCCCGGGACGGCTTTGGGCCATGGCAGCGCTCTCCGGCGCACTGCAGATTCTGCCGTTTCCAATCGCAGGACCCGTTCCGCAGTGGCGTACCCTGTTCAGTTGGTTTGCCCTAACACCTCTGTTGTGGGCACTTTCGCAGAGGGACCGGAGGGGCGAGGGATTGACCGTTCTTCACAGCGCCTTACTCGGATACCTCTGCGGGTTTCTCTGGTACCTCGGAAACTGCTATTGGATCTATCAGACGATGTACCTGTACGGCGGGCTGGATAAGCCGATCGCCGCAGGAATTCTGATCCTGTTTTGCCTGTATCTCGGGCTTTACCACGCGCTCTTTGCCGGACTCTTTGGGGCTGTCCGTTCCTGCTTCGGTATCCAGGCCGCTTTGCTGTTGAGTCCTTTTGTGTGGGTCGCCGTGGAACTGGCACGTGCGCGCATCACAGGACTTCCCTGGGATCTGCTGGGGATTACGCAGGTGGATAATACAGCGCTGACACGGCTGGCTCCCATTGCCGGGGCCTATGGCATCTCGTTCGTGGTCGCGCTGGTAAATGCGCTTTGGCTGGTGCGGATTCAGATTCGCGAGCGGCGGCATACGAGGCTGATTCTGACGTTCGCAGGAGTGATGCTGATTGTTGGGTATGTGGTGGCGGTGCGGAGGTTGGGCGCACCGCGCAGGGAGCATCCTGCTGCTACAGCAACACTGGTGCAGGAGAATCTTGAGGTAGGCGCGGCTGCCAAGGGCCCGGAACCTTCCACCGAGGAGCTGTTGCAGTCATTCTCTACCTTGAGTCGCTCTCCGGGGACGAAGATGTACCTGGGGATCCCGGAGAAGAAGGGAACGCCTGTAGTTACATTTGTATCGCCGCCCGGACCGCGCGACTCGGACCTTATCGTGTGGCCGGAGTCGCCTGCTCCGTTCGAGGAGGCTGATCCGCAGTTTCACGCAGCGATCTCTGCGTTGGCTCAGAAGGCCAAGGCTCCGGTGATCGTGGGCAATATCTATGTTCAGCAGACGAGAGAGAATGCCCGTGGATATTCTCTGTTCAACTCGGCGGCGTTTGTCACTCCCAATGGAGAGTTTGTCGGACGCTATAACAAGATGCACCTCGTGCCTTTCGGCGAGTACGTGCCGTTCAAAGGCCTGTTTTTCTTCGCGCAGAATCTTCTGCATGAGGCAGGAACCTTCGACGCGGGAACGATGCGCACGCTCTTCACGGTCAATGGCCATCGATATGGGACGTTTATCTGTTACGAGTCCATCTTTGCCGATGAGGTCCGCCAGTTCGTCCGCAATGGAGCGGATGTGCTGATCAATATCTCCAATGACGGATGGTATGGCGATACCAGCGCGCCGTGGCAGCACCTGAACATGGTGCGGATGCGTGCGATCGAGAATCACCGATGGGTTTTGCGTGCGACCAACACGGGGGTTACAGCCGCAATCGACCCGCAGGGGCGAGTGCTGGAAGCGGCGCCACGGCACGTGCGGACGAGTATCCGTGTGGGCTTTGGCTACGAGCACGACCTTACCTTCTATACGGCCCATGGCGACTGGTTCGCATGGATGTGCGCCGTGGTAACTGCAGCGGGGCTGGGTTTGAGCCTTCGCAGGCGAATTGCCGTAGACTAGAAAGATGCTGAGTGATCTGGAATACACGTACTCCCCGGTGCGCGAAAAAGTTCGCGATCTGCGGGAGTATCTTTGACTCGCCTCGCCTGCGTCGTGAATTAGCTGACATTGAAGAGAAGACCGCCGATCCCGCTGTCTGGGCTGATCCTGCGCGTTCGCAGCCGCTGATGCGAGAGCGCAAGCGCATCGAGACCCTGCTGGCCGATGACACTGAGCTGGCGCGCCGCTCCGATGACATTGAAGCCTACTTCGAGCTTGCTCGTGAGGGAGAGGATACGGAGCCTGATCTCTCTCGCGAGATTCCAGCGTTGGTTGAATTCATCGACAACCTGGAGTCGAAGACGATGCTTTCCGAAGAGAGCGATCCGCTCAATGCGATTGTGGTTGTGCATCCGGGCGCTGGTGGAACCGAATCGCAGGACTGGGCCGAGATGCTGATGCGCATGTACATCCGCTGGGGCGAACGGCAGAACTTCAAGGTCGAGATCAACGAAGTGCAGGACGGTGACGAGGCGGGAATCAAGTCGGCGACATTTACGATCTCCGGCGAGTTTGCTTATGGCCTGCTTTCGGGAGAGACAGGAGTGCATCGTCTGGTACGTATCTCACCGTTCGATTCGGCAAAGCGCAGGCATACCAGCTTTGCTTCGGTCTTTGTATCGCCGGAGATCGACGACACGATTGTGATCGATATCAAGCCCGACGACCTGCGTATCGATACGTACCGCTCCGGTGGTAAGGGCGGTCAGCACGTCAATACGACGGACTCTGCAGTGCGCATCACCCACCTTCCTACGGGTCTGGTCGCCGGTTGTCAGAATGAGCGTTCGCAGCACAAGAACAAAGAAAAGGCGATGAAGCTTCTACGCTCGCGGCTCTACGAGTACGAACTGGAGAAGAAGAAGGCCGTCAGCAAGAAGCTGGAAGACTCCAAGCTCGACATCAAGTTCGGATCGCAGATTCGAAACTATGTCATGCAGCCCTATCGCATGGTTAAGGATCTTCGCACCCGCGTTGAGGTTGGGGACGTCGATCGTGTGCTGGATGGCGATCTGGATCTGTTTATTCGTGGGTATTTGAAGATGCGTCGCGAGGGTGGGGTTCCAGCCGCTGTTGCTGTAGATGATGACCTGTGAGAGCAGGAACGGAGCGACGATTTCTTCGTGGGGATTTTGCACCGCAACCTCTGTGACCAGCTGTAGAAGATCGGCATCCAAACTTGCAGGCGATGACCTTTAGGAGGTTTACGGATGGCGAAGGCGGCAGAGACAACTGGAGTCGATGAGCTTCGCAAGCAATTGCTTGTCCTGTTGAAAGGTGGGCAGGCGCACGCGACCTTCGATGAAGCGGTGAAGGATTTTCCTGCGGAGCATCGCGGGACGGTTCCCGAGGGGCTGCCTTATTCTGCATGGCAGCTGTTGGAGCATATCCGGATTACGCAGCGCGATATTCTTGAATTCAGTGCGCCTCCGACGGGAGGATATCAACCGATCGCATGGCCGGAGGGCTACTGGCCGCAATCGCCGAAGCCATCCTCGGATCATGCGTGGGAGACTTCGATTGCCGCAGTACATAAAGATCTGGAGTCGTTCGAGAAGCTGATCTCGAAGCCGGATGCGGATCTCTACAAGCCTTTTCGCTGGGGCGAAGGGCAGAACCTTTTGCGTGAGGCTTTGCTGATTGCGGATCATACGGCGTACCACGTAGGCGAGTTGATTTTGCTACGCCGGCTGTTGGGGATTTGGAATCACTAGTGGAGGCGAGGACGATGAATGAGCCGGAGGTGATTCGGGCGATGCTGGGCAATCCTCCGGCGGAGCCACGCACGATCGCTGTGATAGGGCTCTCGAGTAATCCCGATAAGCCGAGCCACTATGTGCCTGCTTATATGCAGCATCATGGCTATCGTATTCTCCCGGTCAATCCGTTGGTGGAATCAGTTCTGGGTGAACGGTCGTACGCCTCGCTGGCCGACCTTCCGGCCAAACCGGATGTTGTAAATGTCTTTCGATTGCCTAAATTTATTCCAGAGATTGTCACGCAGATGATTGATCTGGGCTTCAAAAACCTCTGGGTGCAGCAGGGAATCATTCATCTGGAAGCGGCTTCTATGGCGGAAGCGGCTGGAATCTGGGTGGTGATGGACCGCTGCATTATGGTGGAGCATCGGTTTGCGGGGCTCTCAGGCCGCGCCTGACCGTTGCGCTGTTGTCGAAGAGACCGCCTACAATGGAAAGTGATGAATATTCGCCGCCATCTTGGCCTGCTTCTGCTGGCCTGCTCCCTCTTTCTCATTCATTCTGCCTCTGCGCAGATTGCGGTTGTAGGCGATGGCGGGCCAGGACCGGTAAAGGCGCAGCACCTGACCGCTGAGCTGGTATCGCTTGCTCCTTCGATCGCTCCGGGTGGAACGCTCGAGGTCGGGCTGGTGATCACGCTGGAAGAGAAGTGGCACGTCTACTGGATCAATGCGGGCGACTCCGGTGAGCCGCCAAAGATCACCTGGACGCTCCCTCGCGGCGTCACGGCGGGGCCGATGCAGTTTCCCATCCCCAGTCGTCTACCGCTTGGGCCGCTGATGGACTTCGGTTATGAGGACGAGGTTGCCTTTCCCGTCAAGCTGACGGCTACCAAAGATCTGAAGCCCGGCCCGATTCATCTGGACGCAAAGGTTAACTGGCTGGTGTGTCGCGAGGTTTGCATCCCGGGCAGGGCGCATCTTGGATTGAACCTGACGGTCGATCCGAAGGCGACAGCCCCGGCCCAGCCGGTGGGCGCTCTGGGCGAGGCACTGGGACTGATCCCGAAGCCGCTTCCGTCGGATATGAAGCTGACCATCACAGGCGGGAAGAACGAGTTTGTGATGGATCTGATCACGGGGGAGCGTACATCGGATGCTGAGTTTTATCCCTTCGATCAGGAACAGATTGCCAATGCTGGCGACCAGGATGTGGAGCCGCTTCCGAACGGTGTAAGGCTTCGCGTGCCGCGTGCTCCGGAGCTGACGAAGCTTCCGGAACAACTGCATGGTGTTCTCAAGCTGGACGATGAGACAGCCTACGATGTGACGGCTCCTGTGGTTGCAGGAGAGGTTCCGCGGAGAGCGGGAGGCGGTCCGGTTCCTGCCGGGGCGAAGGAGCTTACGTCGTTAGCAGCGATCAGTCTGGCGTTTGTGGGAGGCATCATTCTGAACCTGATGCCGTGCGTCTTTCCTGTGCTTTTTCTCAAGGGATTGTCGCTGGTGCAGTCGTCGAATGAGGATCGTGGCCGGATTCGGCGGCATGGCCTGGTCTATACGCTGGGGATTCTGGTTTCGTTTTGGGTGATCGTCGCGGCTCTATTGTTGCTGCGCGCGGGAGGAAGCGAGGCGGGATGGGGATTCCAGTTGCAGTCGCCGACCTTCCTGGCGATTCTGGCTTCAGGCATCTTCTTCTTTGCGCTCTCGTTATCGGGCCTGTTCGACCTTGGCCTATCGCTGACCAGTGTGGGCGGTGAGCTGGCACAGAAGCAAGGTTATGCGGGCAGCTTCTTTACCGGTGTGCTGGCGACGGTGGTTGCGACGCCGTGCACGGCTCCTTTCATGGGAGCGGCGATCGGTTTTGCGCTGGCGCAGTCCGGATGGATTACGTTTTCGGTCTTTACCGCACTGGCGCTGGGGCTTGCCGCGCCTTATCTGCTGCTGAGCTTCCAGCCTGCGTGGACGAGGCTGCTGCCGCGCCCGGGCGCGTGGATGGAGGTCTTCAAGCAGGTTACGGCGATCATTTTCTTCGCGACGGTGATCTGGCTGACCTACGTCTATGGCAATCTCTTCAGCACGCAGGCTGTGTACCACGTTGCGTTATTACTGGCATGCTTCCTGCTGCTGGCCGTCGCGGGATGGGTGCTGGGCCGATGGCCCGCGCGGTGGCCGAGTGCGATTGCGGCAGTGCTGATCGGGCTGTTCGCTCTGTCGGTTCCGATCTATCAGCCGAAGCAGACGACACTGAACTGGGAGCCTTATTCCGAGCAGACGCTGAGCCAAGCGCGTGCGCAGGGTAAACCTGTTTTCATCGACTTTACGGCGGCGTGGTGCCTGAGCTGCCAGGTGAACGAGCGGCTCGTGCTCCGGTCGTCTGACGTGCAGAAGGAGTTCGCACGGAACAAGGTGACGCTGATCAAGGCGGACTGGACGAAGTATGACGCCGAGATCACCAAGCAACTTGCTTCGGTGGGCCGGAGCGGAGTTCCGACTTATGTGATCTATCCGGCGGGCAAGGGCGCGCCGGATGTACTGCCTGAGCTGCTGACCAAGGATATTGTGCTGACGGCGCTGAAGAAGGACACAGGACGATGAGCGCAAACGACGAACAACAGATTCGGAATGTGATCGACACGTGGATGCAGGCCTCGCGTGAGGACGATCTTGATACCGTACTTGGCTTGATGACGGAAGATGTCGTCTTTTTGACGCCGGGCAATCCTCCGATGCGAAGGAAGGATTTTGCCGCGGCGTCGAAGAGAATGATCGGGAAGGTCCGGATCGACGGCGTTTCCGAGATCCAGGAGATCACGGTGACGGGTGACCTGGCCTTCTGCTGGAACCGGCTGGAGATTACAGCGACTTCTTCGGAGAACAGCGCCAAAATGCATCACTCCGGCAACACCCTTTCGGTCTTTCGACGCTGCGAGGATGGGCAGTGGCGCCTCTGGCGCGATGCCAATCTGTTAGGGCCAGCTACCCAGGCCTAGTTGCGTCCGGCTCGATTTCAGCCGCACAATAAGGGCAATTCCGGCGTGCGGAGGTGATCAGGATGCTTTCTCGTCGAGTTCTCTCCCTTACCCTTGGCCTGGCCTCGCTTCCTCTGTTTGGTCTGACTCCCGGGACGCAGGCTCCGGACTTCAAGGGGACCGATTCCAACGGTGCCACTCATTCTCTGTCGCAGTATCGCGGCAAGTATGTCGTGCTGGAGTGGGCCAACAAAGGATGTCCTTACGACCAGAAGCACTACCTTAGCGGCAACATGGAGTCGCTGCAGAAGGAGTGGACGGGTAAGGGCGTCGTATGGCTCTCTGTGCTTTCTTCGGCTCCAGGTGAGCAGGGAAACGTGACACCTGCGGAGGAGAACGCTTACCTGAAGAAGATGAAGGCAGCTCCGACGGCGGCACTGCTGGACCCGGAGGGTAAGATCGGACGGCTCTATGAGGCGAAGACGACACCGCATATGTTCGTGATCGATCCACAGGGCAAGCTGATCTATCAGGGGGCGATCGACGACAAGCCGACGACCGATTTTGCCGATGTGAAGACGGCCCGCAATTACCTGAATGAGGCGCTGAACTCGGCGATGGCGGGCAAGCCTGTTCCGGTGACGACGACCCGGCCTTATGGGTGTTCGGTGAAGTACAAGGATTAGGGATACCCCCACCCGTACTTGTTTGTTGCAAAATCTTGATTCTATTTTAGTTAGCTTCGGACCACCGGTTGAGGCTGAAGAAGAAAGCCCGGGATTGGATTCCCAGGCTTTCTTCTTCTTTAACGATAGCAAACGGATGGGATCTGATCGGCACAAAGATGTCGTTTGATTTGTTTGGGATAGGTATGAGAATAGGTTGACAGGATTTGGTCGTGTTTCCGTTTGAAGTTTGATTCCCAAGCCGCTAGATTGGGCAGTGTGTCATCTGACCTGAGGCCGATGGAATGCCGAAGTTTCATATGGGCGCAGAGGTATTGATCGACCGACCCGTCGACGATGTCCGCGCCTTCTTCGCTGATGCAAACAGCCCGGTGCTTTGGGATCGATCGGTTAGCAAGGTCGTTTGCGCCTCGCCCGACTTGTTCGTGGTTGGTGCGAAGTTCGCGACCATCGGTCCCTTTCGCGGCGGCCGGGAGGGCAAGCGCTCGGAGTATCAGGTGGTTGCTGTCGGCGAGGATGAGAGCAAGGTTGAGCTTGTAAATTCAACGATCTTCAAATCGGCCGTTTGGACTATGCGCCTCGCCACGAAGGGCAACAGCACAAATGTGGAGTGCGAGATGGACTTGTCGACGGACTTGCTCCGCGCACCCATCGGCCTTCTGCTCAAGCTGAATGAGAAGGCTATTGCTACCGATTTGCAGTTCCTCAAGCGCGCCATCGAAGATGGCGAGGTGGCCAAGCGTTAGTGTGCGTGATGACTGAGGCGAAATACGAGGATTCTTCGGTTTGCTAAGAATGACGTTGTAGCGAGGCGGTGGGCTCAAGCGTAAGCTATTTCCGCTTTTCCGCTTTGATGCGTGCGATCTCGTCTATGCGTTGTGCGAGGAGCTTTTCACGGCCTTCTTGGGTGGGCTGGTAGTAGCGGCGGCCGGCGAGTGAAGGTGGGAGGCATTCCATGTCGGCGACGCGGCCTTCGACGTCGTGGGCGTATTGGTAGTCCTTCCCGTAATTAAGATCCTTCATCAGCTTGGTGGGCGCGTTGCGCAGGTGCAGCGGAACAGGCTCGGCGGCGGTGGCCTGAATGTCGCCGCGCACGGTGTTGTAGGCCATATAGACGGCGTTCGATTTAGGGGCGAGGGCGAGGTAGACGACGGCCTGGGCGAGAGCGAGCTCGCCCTCGGGGTGGCCGAGGAAGTGCATGGCGTCTTTCGCGGAGAGGCAGAGGTTGAGAGCTTCGGGGGAGGCGAGACCGATGTCTTCGACGGCCATGCGGACGACGCGGCGGGCGACGTACATGGGATCTTCGCCGGCCTCGAGCATGCGGCCGAGCCAGTAGAGGGCGGCGTCGGGGTCGGAGTTGCGTACGCTTTTGTGGAGCGCGGAGATGATGTCGTAGTGTTGCTCGCCCTGCTTGTCGTAGAGGAGGACGCGGCGCTGCATGGCTTCGGCCGCGATGTCTTTGGTGAGGGTGTGCTCGTTGCGGCCCTGCACGAGGCGGGCGGCGACTTCGAGGGCGTTGAGGGCGTTGCGCGCGTCTCCGCTGGAGTAGGAGGCGATGGTGGCGAGCGCTTCGTCGTCGGCGGTGATGGGCTTCGCGTTGACCTGCAAGGAGCCGAGGCCGCGGTCGGGATCGGTGAGGGCGCGGCGGAGGAGGGAGACGACCTGATCTTCGGTGAGCGATTGCAGTGTGTAGACCCGGCAACGAGAGAGGAGCGCGGCGATGATCTCGAAGGACGGATTCTCGGTCGTGGCTCCGATGAGTCGAATGGTTCCGCGCTCGACGTAGGGAAGAAAGGCGTCCTGCTGGGCCTTGTTGAAGCGGTGAATCTCGTCGACGAAGAGGATGGTGCGTGAGCCCATGTGCGAGGCCTTTTCGGCGTCGGCCATGACCTGCTTGATCTCCTTGATTCCGCTGAGGACGGCGGAGAACTCGATGAAGGTGGACTGGGTGCGCTGGGCGATGATCTTGGCCAGTGTGGTTTTGCCGGTGCCGGGAGGCCCCCAGAAGATCATTGAGGTGGCGTCGTCGTTTTCGATAGCGACGCGGAGGGGTTTGCCGGGGCCGAGGAGGTGTTCCTGGCCGACGTACTCCTCAAGGGTGCGGGGGCGCATGCGCTCAGCGAGGGGAGCCTGACGCGAGGTTCTAGTAGCCGACGCGGATGCGATCGGCGTGGAGTCGAAGAGGCTCATCGGGTGGCTCCGGTGGGACGGCGGCGGAGGGGACCGGGGATGGGGGCGTTGGCTTCAACGGTTTGAGGAGTGGAGGAAGAGCGCTGACGCGAGGCTTCGTAGAGAAGGAGAGAGGCAGCGATGGCGGCGTTGAGGCTTTCGACGGGGCCGGGACAGGGGATGGTGATGCGTGACGAGGCGAGCGTAAGCCACTCGGGCGCGAGGCCGGAGCCTTCGTTGCCGATGAGGATGCCGGTGGGCTGGCGGAGATTGGCGTCGTGCGCTGCGACGACATCTCCATGCGCGGCTCCGACGGCGGCGAAGAGATGAATATTTCGAGCGGACTGCAGCTGGGCGATCTCCTCTTTGGAAGTAGCGATGACGGGAGTGCGGAAGGTGCTGCCCACGCTGGCGCGGAGAGCCTTCTGGTTCCACGGATTGACGGTTCCGGGAGTGATGAGGACACCGCTTGCGCCGAAGGCTTCGGCGGAGCGGATGATGGTTCCGAGATTACCGGGGTCCTGCAGGCCGACGGCGATGAGGAGCAGAGGAGAGGTCTCGCGGGCGAGGAGGGGGGCGAGGAGGTGGACTGGCGGCTCGATGAGGGCGGCAATACCTTGGGGGGAGCGGGTTTCGGCGACGGAGGCGAAGAGGCTGGCGGTGAGACGAACGATTTCGGTCTTGCGAGGGAGATTTTGAGGAGGCAGGCGGTCGCCGGCGAGAAAGAGGGTGCGCGGAACGATGGCGCTGCGGAGTGCTTCTTCAACGAGATGCTCGCCTTCGATGGCGACGAGTCCGGCGGAGAGACGATGATTTTCTGCGAAGGCGGCGCGGAGCTGTTTGACGCGTGCGTTGGTTCGGCTTGAGACGGCTTCTGAAGCGACTTCCATTCTGAAAAGTTTACGCCGTCTTTCGAGCTTGGTTGAGGGGCTGGATTTGGCGATGAAGCGGGCAGGTTGCGGCGGAGAAAAATGTAGGGAGTTCTTTGGACGGCGCGTTAGAGGGAGGATTGGAGTATGGTGGATGTTTGAGTCGGCTGGGGCGGTGTGCTATGTTCCGAGATGGCCGCTCGCGGCTCAGGAGCTCCTAAGATTTTGACGGCCGATACTCTTCGCATACACCCTGATGAGCCTGAACCGGAGCTCGTTTCTCAGGTCGCGGATCGTCTGCACTCGGGCCAGGTGGTGGCTTTACCGACGGATACGTTCTATGGACTGGCGGTAGACCCGGTGAATCTGCGAGCGGTAGACCGGATCTACGAGCTGAAGTCTCGTGCAAGGCATAAGCCGCTTTCGTTGCTGGTTCACGATGTAGCGCAGGCGTATGAGCTGGCGCGGGGACTGGATTCTGCGTTTGACCGGCTGGCGGAACGGTTTTGGCCGGGGCCGCTGACGCTGGTGGTGAGAGCAGGATCGAAGCTGCCGCTGCGGGTGACGGCGAACACGGGGAATGTGGCGTTGCGCGTGCCGGAGGCGGCGATTCCGAGAGCGATTGTTGAGAAGATGGGATTGCCGATTACGGCGACTTCGGCGAATCTTTCGGGAATGCCGGAGTGCACGTATGCAAATGGTGTTCGTGAGCAACTGGGCGATAAGATTCCTTTGATCGTCGACGGCGGACCTACGGCGCGTTCGGTGGCGACGACGATTGTGGATCTTTCGGGTGGCGGCCGCTCATGGATGATTCTGCGTGAGGGAGCGATTCCAACCCACGAGATTGCACTGACTCTGCAGCACTGATTTTTTGCCAGATTGCAAGGCGTTCACTGGTTATGACTGTCCCGGGCTCTAATCGTCGCAAACGTTCTTCCTCCTTGTGGGTGGATCTTGTTCGCAGCCTAGTACTCGCTGCGGCGATCCTCGCGGTGGCGTGGAGCGCGTATGTGGTGACGCAGGTCTCGGAGGTGGCGGACGAGGACCAGGCGCAGAAGGCCGATGCGATTGCGGTATTTGGCGCAGCGGAGTATGGGGGGCGACCCTCGCCGACCTTGCACTACAGACTGGATCATGCGGTGGATCTATATCGTCTGCAGATTGCGCCGATGGTGATTACGCTGGGCGGGGGGAGCGATCGGGATTCGGGCAACACGGAAGGCGGAGTGGGACGAGATTATCTGCTGGCGCATGGGATTCCGTTCGGCCATATCATCGCGGAGACGAGATCGACCGATACGGAGCAGCAGGTCCGCAGGCTGGCTGCGATCGCGAGGGAGTTCAACCTGCACCATATTGTGGTGGTGTCGGACGGGACGCATCTATTTCGCATTCGCGAACTGTGCCAGGAGGCTGGGCTGGATGTGTACACCTCGCCCCGCGCGACGATAGGCCACATCGGCTGGTGGGACCTGATGATGCGATATGCGCATGAGGTGATCAGCTATACGGCGTGGAAGCTGCACCTGGATATCGGGTGGGTGCGGCGGGGTTTCTCGGACGATTTTTAGCGCAGCGAGCTGGCAATAAGAGCAGCGACGAGCGTGGAGGTGAGGTTAACGAGATCGTTGCCGAACCATCCGCGGCGCTCGACGGTGGCTCCCAGAAGGCTGTCAAAGAAGAGGCCGGCAGTTGCGGCCCCGAGGAGTACGGCCTGGGTGGGCCAGAAGGGGTGGCGCATGGCTCCGATGGCAATGACGATGGCTGCGGCTGCGATTCCGGTGAGGGTTCCGACGGTGGTGATGGCTCCATCGGTGCCGGGAGGGACGAGGCGCCCCGTGGTGAGGAGGCGAGGAGAGTGTCCTATGGCCTGGCCGACCTCGGAGGAGACGGTGTCGGCGGTGACTTCGGCAAGGGCGGCGACGCAGCCGTCGTAGCGTCCGGCGGCGGCGAAGAGGGCGGCGATGCCCAAATTGGCAACGATCTGGGAGGCCTGCCGGCCGTGGCGGGGTTCGGAGAGACCGTGAGCCTCTTTACGGGCACGGCCGAACTTTGTAGCCGCGTAAGTGAGGGCGAAGAGGACGATGAGAGCGACGAAGAGTGGATGCGGTGAGGTATCGGGAAGGTAACGGGACCAGGCCGCGGGCGATTGCGCGAGGATAAAGCAGACGAGGAAGCCGAGGATGGAGGCTCCGAGAGTGGCGGCGCGCAACAGATAGACAAGAGCGGCGAAGGCGGCGCTGAGCAGTAGAGGCCGGGCCAATGGCCAGAGAGGAAGCGAGAGCCGGACAGCGGCCAAAGGCAACGCAATGGCGGCAATGGACAAGAGAATGCTGAAGGTCCAGACGAGGGCGGTCGATTGGACCTTGTCGCGGGCGACGGGGATCGATTTGAAGGGGAGTGTCATTTCGGGACCGCGATCGGGTTTTGGATTCATGGTGATTTACAATCTGATCTAGAGCATAGCCAACATCAGCAGCATCGCGGGAGCAGTTTTGTATTTGGGAAGATTTGAAGCAGAAGGAACCCCTCAGCGGTCTACCAGATCTCGAGTGCAGTCTTGTATCCGGACTCTCTCCATTGTCGCCCTTTCGGCGGTCTCCCTGGGATCGATCGCAGGTTGCGGAAATACCTATCGCCCTGTGGTGAGCAGCATCAATCCTGTGGGGCCTGCAGAGCAACCCCGCAAGTTTGCCATTGTGATCTCAGACCCTGCGTATGGGGATTCGACCTCAACGCTCCCGGGACTGGTGACGATCGTCGACTTTTCGGGCGACTCGGTTCTGGTGACGGCGAATCTGGGGGTTCACCCCTATTACCTGATGCTGAATGCGGCGGGAACGACCGGGTATACCCTGAACGGCGATCTGACGATGACGAGCTTCGATATCTCGGAGCAACTGCAGACCCGCGATGTGGTGCAGACGACCCTGCTGAGCGGAGCGGATCCGACGACGATCTTCTCGGATGCGACAGCGTTGTTCGTAACGGCTCCCGGACACAATGCTGTGGCGCAGTTCAATGTGACGAATCCTCCGCCATCGTTGATTCAGGAACTTTCGATTCAGGATCCGACTTACACTCCGGTGTACATTGCAGGATTTTCGGGTGCTCCACGTGCTTATGTGATGAGCCAGAACAATGGTGGCGGACCGGGCGAGGTGCGATCGATTGAAATGTCGAGCAGCACGCTGACCTCGCGAATTCCCGTAGGCGTGAACCCGGTCTATGGCGTGATGACTTCGGACGGCAGACGGGCCTTCATCATGAACAAGGGCGATGCAACCGTTTCGGTGATCAATGCGCAGATGAATCAACCGGATGCAGTGCCTTCGCCAGCGGTGAATCCGATTCCGGTGGGAACCCAGCCGATCTGGGCCGATCTGGCTCCTACGCGGAACGAGCTGGTGGTTGCGAATGAGGGTAACGGAACTTCGCCGGGTTCGGTGAGCATTATCAACATTCCGTTGTGCTCGGCTGCGGCGCTTCCAGGAAATCCGAACTGCGATCCCAACAATCCAATCGATGCGAATGGATTCGGCCAGGTCCTGGCCACGGTTCCGGTCGGTGTCGATCCCCAGATGGTTGCGGTGTTGCAGGATGGCACGCGCGCGTATGTGGCGAATCGAGCGGACAGCACGGTTTCGGTGGTGAACCTGACCACCAATACTGTGACGGCCACGATTCCGGTTCCGGCGACTGTTCACCCGAACTTCATTGCAGCGATCAGCGGAACCCCAACCGGCAAGATTTATGTGACCTCGCCGGAGTCGGATCACATGACGATTATTCGTACGGATTCCGATACGGTGGAGACGACGATCCAGCTACAGGGCAAGGGTGTGATGGTCCGGACGCAGCAACCCTAACTCTAAGGCCAAGCTAGCTGCCAGAGACGATCAGTTTCCAGCAAGAACAATGGGAAGAGTGGGGGATTGCGATCCCCCTTCGTCCTCTATGGTGACTCCAAAGGCCTTGGCCTCTGTTGCCCTTGGCAGCGGAGGAAGGATGATGCTGGCGGCTTCCTGCGGATCAGGTCGGAAGGTTCCGGCTGGAATGGGATCACGACCATCGGCAGGGATCAGCCACAGCTCATAGATTCGAGAAGAGTCGAGCGGTTCCAGGTGATCGGCAAAAAAGATCAGAGAGCCGGTCGCTGCGCTGTAGATAATTCTTCCCTCCGGAGCGGGGTCTGGGGTGGCGCTGGAGGCCGGGGGAGAGAGAAGAACGTGCCGGGCGGATGTGGAGGTCATGGTGTCCAGAAGCCGCCTGGAGCCTGCAGCATCGTTCCTGAGACGATCGAGCTCCTTCGCCTGAAGCGAGATGCTGGTGCGGTTGGCCTGGAGCTGCTGGTAGAGCTGCATTCCAGCAAAGGCGAGAGCGGCGGAGGCGATCCAGCCGAGACCCAGAACGATTTTGCCGAAGATGCTGCCAGAGGAGCGTGGTTCCGCCACCTCTTCAAATTGAGGCCGGTTGCCGTTGTGCCTGCGGGTCGCCAAGTGGATTTCAGGTTCTTCAACGGCTGGAATGGGGTGCTGTGGCTCGATCTGTTCGGTGTGGGGCGATGGAGCTTTTCTGATCTCGCGCGCACTTGAAACCACAGTCTCAAGCGGAATGCTGACGGGGGCCTTCTTCTCCCGCGCGATGCGGTGAAGGACACGGTCGCGGACGACGGGGGCCGGAGCATGCATTTCGACGGTATGAATGTAAGCAGCGAGATCGCCCTGGAGGCGCGCCAGCTCCTGCCGGCAAAAGGCACAGGCGGCGACGTGGCCGGCAATCAGCCGGTATTCTTCCTCCGAAAGCAGCTGCATGGCGAAGAGAGCGAGGTCTCCTGCTTCGTAATGAAGGCTGGTGGCTGTCATGCGAAGGCAGCCTTTCTGAGATCGAGCAGAGCATTTCGAATCTTCATGCGAACAAGCGAGGCTGTGTCCCCTGTGATCTCGGCGATCTCTGTGTGAGAAAGACCATCGAAGCAGGCCATCTCAAGGGCCTTTCGCTGATCGCGCGGGAGGCGGAATACTGCAGTGGATGTTCTATCGGCGAGGATGGAACGCTCCTCCTCGTTGGAGAGGTCGTAGATCGCGGCAAGAGAGATGTCGTTGACCGCGGGGGAAGACGGCCTGCGCAGAAGAGCGTCGATGGCCCGATTGCGCGCGATGAGGGCGAGATACGCTCCCGGGGTGCCGGTGGTCAGGAGGCTCTCCGGGGTGCGCCATACGTCGAGGAAGATCTCCTCGGCGATCTCTTCGGCAGCGGCGGCGTGATGCAGGACGCGAAGGGCGACCGAATAGACGATGGTAGCGTAGCGGTCGAAGAACGTGGCCATCGCGTTTTCGTCACCGCGCCGTATCCGCGTCAACAGCGCGGTATCGTCACAGACTTCGGGGAGAGCTTGGGCCAGTGCCATGGTGTTCAGGGTTCCTGTGTGTAGTCACTCTAACGGATGATCAAGACGATGTACCTTAAACAAAAGTGGTGTTGTGCCGTTTTGGGAATTCCTTGGATATGAAGAATCGTCTGGACAAACTGCTAGTGGATCAGGGCCATGCCGCTTCGCGGGAGCGGGCACAAGCACTCATTCTTGCGGGACGGGTGTTGGTGAATGAACAGAAGGTGGACAAGCCGGGAGCTGCAGTCGCTGAAGATGCTGTGATCCGGATGCTGGGATCGGATCTGAAGTATGTGAGCCGAGGTGGTCTGAAGCTGGAACATGCGTTGACGCATTGGGGAATCTTGCTTGAGGGCGTGCATGCTGTCGACGTAGGCGCCTCGACCGGAGGATTTACCGATTGCATGTTGCAGGCGGGGGCTGCAACGGTGCTGGCGGTGGATACGGGATATGGGCAAATTGCGCAGAAGCTGCGGGATGATGCGCGTGTGACTCTTCTGGAGAGAACGAATGCGCGGAAGCTATCGCAGGGTGAGTTGTTGATGGCAGGAGGGCATGCGCCGGGGTTTCTGGCGATGGATGTCTCTTTTATTTCGGCGACGTTGGTATTGCCTGCCGTGATCGATGCGTTGAGCGCAGAGGGCGAGCGGTGGAAGGGAACGGCGGTAGTGCTGATCAAGCCTCAGTTTGAGGCTGGGCGTCAGAATGTGGGCAAAGGAGGGATTGTGCGCGATCCTGAGGCTCGCAAGATGGCCATCGAACGGGTTGAGGACTGTGTGCTGGAGCTTGGGGGATCGCATCTGGAAGTGATTGATTCTCCGATTCAGGGTATGGAAGGGAATCACGAATATCTGCTTCGCGCGGTGTTCGGCGATGCCTGATGGGCGGGGAAGAGCCGTACACTAGATAGACCCATGTTCAAAGCAGCAATTATCTCGAAGCCACAGAAGCCGGAGCTTACAACGATTTTGCCGGAGCTGATCTCCTGGCTGAAGGCGCGCGATTACACGCCCCTGCTCGATCCTCACAGCTCGGCGTATCTGGGAGAGTTAACCTCATCGATTCCGCGTGAAGAGCTGCCGGAGCATAAGCCGAACCTGGTGATTGTGTTGGGCGGCGATGGAACGTTGCTGGCAGCGGCACGAGCCTTTGCGCACTCGCCGACGCCGATTTTAGGAGTGAATCTTGGGTCGCTGGGATTTCTGACGGAGATTCCGCTATCGGAGCTTTATAGCTCACTTGAGGCGTGGTGCGATAACTGCTCCAGCATCGAGATTCGCGACATGATGCATACGGAGGTGCTTCGCGACGGCAAAGTCGTAAGGCACTGGGATGCGCTGAACGACATTGTTGTCTCGAAGGGCGCGATTGCGCGCATGTCGGAGTTTTCCGTAGAGATTGATCAGCAGTTGGTGGCTACGATGCGAGCGGATGGAATTATCGTCGCAACGCCAACAGGCTCAACCGCCTACAATCTGGCAGCGAACGGACCGATTGTGATGCCTTCGGTGAGTGCGCTGGTGGTGACTCCGATCTGTCCGCACCTGCTGACGATCCGGCCGATCGTGGTGCCTGGGGATGCATCGGTGACGATTCACGTAGAGGGCGTGCCGAATCTGACCTACCTGACGGTGGATGGTCAGGAGGCCTTTGAGCTACAGATGAACGATGAGGTGAGGTGCTGCAGATCCGATCACAGTGTGCGTCTGTTGCGGCCGAGGAAGAACGGGTTGTTCAGCGTGCTTCGCAGCAAGCTGAGCTGGGGTGAGCGATAGCTTAGCGGCGTAGCGAGATGGATTCGATCTGGTGATCGGAGCTTTTGTGCAGGATGAGGTCGGCGCGCTGGCGCGTGGGCTGAATATTTTCGATCAGGTTGGGGAGATTGATCTCGCGCCAGATGTTCTGTGCGGTTTCAACGGCTTCGCCCGGCGCTAATGTGCGGTAACGGTAAAAGTAAGAAGATGGGTTCTGGAAGGCGGTCTGCTGCAGGGCGAGGAAGCGCTCGACATACCAGTTTTCGAGGTCGCTTTTGTCGGCTTCGAGAAAGATGGAGAAGTCGAAGTAGTCCGAGGCGATGACCGTGGCTTTTGGTGGTGTTTGAAGGACGTTGAGGCCTTCGAAGATGAGGATATCGGGCTGATTGATGGCCTGTTGCTTGTCGGGAATGATGTCGTAGCTAAGGTGCGAGTAGACGGGCGCCTGGATGATGTCTTCGCCTGACTTGACCGCATGCAGAAAGCTGAGCAAACGGGGGAGATCGTAGCTTTCAGGGAAGCCTTTTCTGCGCATCAGGTTTTTCTGCTCGAGCACGGCATTGGGGTAGAGAAAGCCGTCGGTGGTGATGAGCGCGGTGTTGGGCTGACCGGGCCATCGCGAGAGAAGCGCCTGCAGGGTACGGGCGAAGGTGCTCTTGCCGACAGCGACGCTGCCTCCGATAGCGATGACGAAGGGGGAGCGCTCGTTTTCGCGATTGAGGAAGGCGTTCTGGGCAAGGAGAAACTCTCGTGAGGCTTCGAAACGAAGCTCAAGGAGGCGGGAGAGCGGGAGATACATCTTCGCGACTTCAGCGAGAGAGAGACGGTCGCATAAGCCTCGCAGGGACGCGATGTCCTGATCGGTGAGGGGAAGAGGCGTGTCGGGGTGAAGTGCGGCCCACTCTTCGCGGGTGAAATGTCGGAACGGGCTGGAGAGGGTCATGTCGAAGAGTGGCCGTGATTTTATTTTCGCAGAGAGATAACCGGGCCACCGCCGACGGGATGACAAAAGACCTTGCCGTGGCTGAGCGCGATCTTACGCTGGGCGAGTGCGGCCATCTCAGGATCGTGAGTGACCATGACGATGGTGTGGCCCTGAGAGTGGAGTCCCTGAAGGAGCTCGACAACGATCTTCTGATTGGCGGCATCGAGGTTTCCGGTGGGCTCGTCGGCGAGGAGGATGGGCGGATTGTTGATGAGTGCGCGCGCGATGCAGACGCGCTGCTGCTCGCCGCCGGAGAGCTCGCTGGGAAGATGCTCGGCGCGATGACCGAGACCGACGCGCTCAAGGGCAAGACGAGCCTCTTTCTCATCGGTCATGGAATGAAAGTATTGCGCGAGCATTACGTTCTCAAGCGCTGAAAGATAAGGGATTAGATGGAACTGCTGAAAGATAAAACCAATCTTGTCGGCGCGGAAGCGGTCGAGCTCAGTAGGTGACATCGTACAGACGTCGACGCCGTCGATATGGAGCTGGCCGTCGGTGGGATGGTCGAGGCAGCCGATGAGATTGACTAAGGTGCTTTTGCCGGAGCCAGAGGGGCCGGTGATGGCGACCCATTCGCCTGCGACGATAGCGAAGGAGGCGTGGTCGAGGGCGCGCACGACACCGGCGTGACCAACATATTCGCGTGTGACGCCGTTGAGAGCGATGACCGCGCAATCGGGGCGCGTCTCCAGATCGACCAGGTTATCCATTGCCAGACTCTTTTTTATCACTTTCGCTACTCTCCCTTGAGGAGTGCGGCGGGCTCGAGAGTGCGGAGCACGCGCACGGGGAAGAGAGCGGCGAGAGCTGCGATGAGGATGTTCAGCAGAAGGACGATCGGCAGAACCCCGAGATGCGGCAGGGTTGCCGTGTGGAAGTTGAGCTGACTGATGGCCCAGGCCGCGGCGGAGCCAAGAAGATACCCTGCGGCTACTCCGCCGAGCGCGAGGATGAGCGCCTCAAGAAGGAACATGGCCATGAGGCTGGATTGGGAGCCGCCGAGGGCTTTCATGAGGGCGAAGTCGCGGCGGCGCTCGAGCACGCTGGCTGAGAGCGTCGCTAATACGCTGACAGCGACGGTGAGGGCGATGAGCAGAACGGCTCCGTACATGAGGGCGTGGGTCTTATCGACGATGCGGCTTTCGCCTTCGACGAGCTGACGGACGGGTTGTACTTTGACGGTGGGAAGCGCCTGCTGAAGCCGGGCGATAGCAGCCTCTATTTGCGCGGAGCTGCCGGGGATCTGGACTTCGATGACGCTGGGCTGCGCGCCGGTCCAGGCGGTGAGGGCGGCAAGGGGTAGGTAGATGCGGCTGTCTTCGTCGCCGCCGGTGCGGAGACGTCCTGCGCCATGAAGGGTGATGGGATGTCCGTCGAAGGTGAGCTGGACGTTGTGCTCGTCGGCGACGAACTGTGCGGCGCGCTGGCCGAGGAGAGCGGCATTGGTGTCGGTGGGAGAGGGCCAGGCGTCGACCTGCCACCAGGAGTCGAGTTTGCGTACGGCGGCGAAGTCGGTTCCGGAGACGACGACGGGGGTTCCGCGATCGGTGGTGGCGACGGCGTAGGCGAACTCAGCGGTCTGGGCGTCGGAACCTGCAGCTTCGCGAACACGAGAGAGGACATCGGCTGGAAGCGGCTTGCCGTTTTCAGGAGCAGTGATGACGATGTTGGCGCCGAAGGCGCGGAACTCGTGGTGCAGCTTGGCGTCGAGGTCGGCGTAGAGGGTGAGGAGCGCTGTTGCGACCGCGGCGGAGACGGTAAGGGCGATGAGGGCAGAGAGGCTTCGCGCTCGCCGGTGGACGAGAGAGCGGCGAAGGATAGCGCTCATGCTGAGAGTACGGCTCATACGCTGGCTCGCAGAATGGTGGAGGGATCGGTGGTCAGAGCGCGCCGAATCGATGGCGTGCTGCCTGCGAGTGCGACGAGCAGAGCAAGCGTGACCACGACGGGGAAGAGCACGGGGATGAGTACTGAGCCTGAGGCGGCTCCGTCGGAGAAGATGCGGGAGCCAAGCCACGCAGCGAGGCCTGAACCGGCGAAGTATCCGAGGCCACCGGCGAAGATGGCGAGCAGGCCAGTCTCGGTGTAGAAGAGCAGGGCGACGGAGGTCTTGCTGGCTCCGAGGGAGCGCATGAGACCGATCTCGGCCTGGCGCTCGAGGATGGCGGTGGCCATGGCGGCGCTAACGGCGAAGCCTGCGGCGAGCAGGGCTGCGGCGCTGATGAGCCACATGAGTCCGCTGATGCGCTTGAGCACGGTGCCTTCACTCTGCTCGACGCGGCGGACTTGTTCGGCGCGGGAGCCGGGGATAGCTTCGCGGATCTGGTAGGCGATGGAGTTGGCGTAAGGCCGGCAGTACCAGATCTCACGCATCTTGGGCGAGAGGGTGTCGGGGTCTTTGCGGGCGAAGGCGTCCTCGGGCTTGGTGCGGGCGGAGACTTCGACGCGACGGACAGCGCCGGGAGTTCCGGCGATCTGCTGGGCAGCGTTCAGAGGGAGGAAGATCTGCTGGTCGGAGGCATCGCCGGTGGAGACGATGCCGGTGATGTGCAGAGTACTGGAACCGGTCTGGAGGGTGTCTCCTGCCTTGAGGCTGAGGCGGGAAGCAAGCGCGGAGCCGAGAGCGGCTTCGGCGTTTTGGGGCGTGGTCGCCTGTTCGCGAGGCCAGGCTCCGTTGATTTTCCACCAGGGATGGAGCAAGACTGCGCCGGTCTTGAGGGGCGTGCCTCCACCGCTGCTGAGTGGGTGATCGAACCAGAGGCCGGTTGCTGTTGCATCGATGTCTGCTCCGGAGGCAGTTTTACCGGTGATGTGGAGGGGGAGCTCAGGGCTGACCCCTGTGATGTTGTTCGCCCAGAAGATGCCGCGAAGTTTCGCGAGGTCGCTTTCGTGCAGGTAGGCTCCGCCGGAGACCGGCTTTACATCGATGCCGCCTACTTTGACTTCAAGCTGATCGGCTGCAGGGTGGACGACAATATTGGCGCCGTAGGCAGAGAGCTCGTTATGGATGCGGTCGCCGATGGTGGTGGCGAGAGCAAGCATAGCCGTGACAGCGGTGGTGCCGAGCAGGATGGCAAGGCCAGCCAGTAGCTTGCGGCGGCGCTGGCGGCGAAAGCTCTCCATCAAAAGGCGGAAGAACATGGCTCGACTCCTAACGATCGAAGACGGAGACCAGCGTCTTGAGGTCGGCGGCCTGAATGATGACCTGCCCGCCGGAGATGCTGCTCTTGAGAGGGATGGGGTTGCAGCCGCCGGGCTGCCCCATGGAGGCAGGGTTCAGCGGGGAGCCGCACATCTTGCAGGTGATTCCCTGGTCGCCGATGAAGAAACCGACCGGACCGCAGATGCGACAGGCATCACCGACGGAGATGATGTTGCCGTCGGGCTTTCGGTAAAGGAGAAAGCGCACCTCGACGTTGCCGCCTTTGCCGTTGTCCATGTTGACGCCGTAGCGGTGAAGCTGGTCGTCGGTGATCTGTGAGGTTGGGACGGTGACCTGACTGCCGACGAGGGTGACGGCAGAGGTAGGGGAGAGAGCGGTGGAGCTCTTGGCGTAGATGAACTCGGCGGTGGAGAGGAAGATGAAGAGGAAGCTGGTGGCGACGACGGCGTTCATCCACATCTTTTCGCGGCGCTGGCTCCACTCGGCGCGACGCTTGTCGGCGGGCGTAGCGTTGGCGGCGAGCGTGACGGGGGCGCGGCGACGGTACTCCATGAGGATCATGAGGCCGGCGAGAGCCAGCATGGTGACGAAGAAGAAGAGGTCGTTGCGGACGATGGGGCCGATGAGGCGCATCTCGGTCTGGCTGGAGGGCAGGACGCCGTTTTCGCTGAGTTCGTGAAGTCCGCTGATGACGAGCTGAAAGGCGACGAAGTAGAGGATGACCGTGGTGACACGGAAGAAGCGTTGCAGATTGATTTTGACGCTACCGCGAATGAAGAGCACCCCGAAGACGACTGCGACCGCGATACCGAGCAGGGTTCCGGTGAAGCTGAGCAGTTCGGTGGAGTTGAGAGTGACGGCAGAGAGGATGAGGACGGTCTCTACGCCTTCGCGAAGGACGAGGAGGAAGACGAAGAAGAAGAGGCCGATTTTAGAGACGCCGGAGTCGGAGGTGTATTGGGCGACCTTCTGTTCGATGTCACCGCGCATGGATCGCGCGGCGCGATGCATGAACCAGATCATGGTGATGACGAAGAAGGCAGCGGCTAGCATGACCCAGCCTTCGAAGATGTCGCTGTTGATCTGCATCCGGGCGACGATGACAGCTCCGGCGACACTGGCGGCGATGGCGGCTCCGAGCGCCCAGAAGACGGTGCGCTTTAGCTCGGAACGGCCGATCTTGGTGAGATAGGCGAAGACGATTCCGACAATCAGCGAAGCCTCAACGCCTTCGCGGAGAGTAATGATAAAAGCCTGCAACATAAGGTGGTTCTCTCTCCATCCAATGGGCTCACCGCGAAGCTCTGATGCGAACCCTGCCCGATTCCGCAAGCGACTGGAACGACTCGCTCAACTCAACTTCCAGTCTAAAGAGGACCAAATTGGTCGTCAATTCGTTTGGGCTGATTTTCGCACCGAAATTTGGAGAAAGAGGTTCGAGGGGCGCAGATCGTCGGGAAGTCTGCAGGGATCATGGTTATGGAGCATTTAGAATCAAGAGATTCAACGACAAAGGATCGACGAAAAGAGCTGGCCATGGGGAAAGATGCGAAGAAGGCGCTGACATTTCAGGAACTTCTGTTTCGTTTGCAGAGGTTCTGGGGTGACCAGGGTTGCGTGCTGCAGCAGCCCTACGATGTGGAGGTGGGCGCCGGTACGATGTCTCCCGATACGTTTTTACGGGTGCTGGGACCGAAGCCGGTTCGAATTGCGTATGCGCAGCCGTCGCGGCGGCCTGCGGACGGACGATATGGCGAGAATCCGAATCGGTTGTTCCGGCATACGCAGTTGCAGGTGATTCTGAAGCCGCCACCGGAGCGGATTCAGGAGCTGTATCTCGAGTCGCTGGAGGCGATCGGCATCGACCTTCGCGAGCACGCTATCAAGTTTGAAGAGGACAACTGGGAGTGGCCGGTGGGCGGAGCGTGGGGCGTGGGCTGGCAGGTGATGCTGGACGGCCTGGAGATTACGCAGTTCACTTACTTCCAACAGTGCGGCGGCATGGATCTGGACCCGATCTGCGGCGAGATTACGTATGGTCTTGAGCGCATCGCGGGCTTTCTGCAGGATGTGGATTCGATCTACGACATTGTGTGGGCCGAGGAGCCGGATACGGGCCGCAAGGTGACCTATGGGGAGATGCGGTTGGCCGAGGAGGAACAGTTTTCGGCTTACAGCTTCGATTATGCCGAGGTTCCGAAGCTGTGGGAGCACCTGAAACTGTATGAGACCGAGTGCCTGGACCTGCTGGAGAAGGCGAAGGGTATGGACAAGATGGACGCTCTGACGCTGAAGCGGTTTCCAGTGCTGGGCGCCTATGAACTGGCGTTGAAGTGCTCGCATGTCTTCAATCTGCTGGATGCTCGCGGAGCGATCTCGGTGACGGAGCGCGTGGGTGTGATGGCGCGGATTCGGGCTCTGGTGATTGGCGTTGCGAAGGCATATGCGCAGCAAGGTGAATTGCTTGCCGCGGAGCCTGTGGGCGCGCTGGCGAGTTAGGCGATTTTGCAAAATCCGTCCCCGCATTGAAGTGAGGATGGAGTGGCCGGGTGTTGTGTTGGCCCGGAGAAGAGACGAGTTAGAGAGCGATGGCGGATTTTCTTTTTGAAATTGGGCTGGAAGAGGTTCCGGCACGGATGATTGCAGGGGCGCAGGCGGAGTTGGAGCGGCGCGTGCGAGGGCTGCTGGAGCGCGAGAGGTTGTTAGCCCCTGAGGCAGCTGCGAAGAGTTTTTCGACACCACGCCGCATTGCCGTGTTGGTGAACGGCGTGGCGGAACGGCAGGACGACGCGTCGGAGGAGCTGACGGGGCCTTCGGTGAAGGTTGCGTTCAAGGATGGCGTTGCGACTCCGGCGGCGGCGGCGTTTGCGAAGAAGGCGAGTGTGGCGGTCGAGGATTTGAAGACGGTCACGACGCCGAAGGGGGAGTACCTTGCCGCGACGGTGGTGAAACCAGGGCGTGCGGCGGCTGAGGTGCTTGCTGAGGAGTTGCCGAAGGAGATTGCGGCGATCTACTGGGCGAAGAACATGTACTGGCGTGCAGGCAAGCCGGAACGGTTTGTGCGGCCGGTGCGTTGGATGATTGCGCTGCTGGGCGAGCAGGTGGTACCGGTGGAGTTCGGTGGCAAAGTGGCTGGCGCGGTGACCTATGGACATCGTGTGTTGTTTGGCGATGCGGCGATCAAGCTCGAGGCTCCGGCGAAGTATGAAGAGGCTTTGCTGCAGGCGTATGTGATTGCCGATGTGGAGACGCGACGGCAGAAGATTCGCAAGGCACTGGATCGAGTGACGCGAACGGTGGATGGTGCGCGATGGCGCGAGGATCATGGCCTGATCGACACGCTGACGCACCTGACGGAATGGGCTTCGGACCGCTCGGTGATTCTGGGAAATTTCGAGCCGGAGTATCTCGCGTTGCCGGAGGAGGTTCTGGTGACGGTGATGCGCGATCACCAGAAATATCTTGCGGTTGAAGATAGCAGTGGCAAGCTTGCACCGCATTTTCTGGCTGTTCTCAATACGGAGTCTAACGACGCGGGGCTTGGCGTGATTCGTCATGGCAATGAGCGCGTGTTGCGGGCTCGCTTCAACGACGCACGGTTCTTCTGGGAGTTCGATCAGCGTGTGCCGCTGAAGGAACGGGTGAAGCTGCTCGAGAACGTGACCTTCCAAAAGGAACTGGGCAGTTACGCGGCGAAGACGACGCGGGTGCGTGAGCTGGCGTTGGACTTTGCCGAGCTGGTGACGGAGCGTAGCAGTGCCGTGAACGCAGTTGCGCTGGACGAGGCGGTTACGCTGGCAAAGACCGACCTGACGACAGAGCTGGTGAAGGAGTTCACGGAGCTGCAGGGTATCGTTGGCGGATTGTATGCGAAAGCGCAGGGCTTCTCGGAGGCTGCTGCGACGGCGATCTACGACCAGTATCTGCCGGAGTCGATGGAGGACTCGGTGCCGCGCACGATGGAAGGCTCGCTGCTTTCGATTGCGGATAAGGCGGATACGATCGCGGGCATGTTCGGGCTTGGACTGGAGCCGACGGGGTCGAAGGATCCCTTTGCACTGCGGCGCGCAGCGAACGGCATCGTGAAGATTCTTGCCGAGAGTGTGCCTGCGTTGTCGCTGACACTGAGCGAGGTTGCAGGACGCGCGACGGAGAACGAAGCGGTTGAGGCCAGCGTGCGTGGGTTTCTTGTGGAGCGGCTGGAGTTCTACCTGCGTGAGGCAAAGGGACAGGCCTACGATGTGGTGAAGGCGGTTTTAGTGGCTGGCAGCGACGATGTTCGTGACGCTGTGGCTCGCGCCGAGGCGGTTACAGCGGTTCGCGGCTCCGCGGACTTTGAGGCGGTGAGTGCCGCCTTCAAGCGCATGAAGAATATTCTGGCGCAGGCGAAGGAGAAGGGTGAGATTATTCCCGCGTGCGCGACTGAGCTGAAGGAGGCTCATCCTGCACAGAGTGGTCTGTCGACGGCAGCTGCTCAAGTCGGTGAGAGAGTGGAGGCACTGCGCGAGAGGCGGGAGTATGTTCCTGCGCTCGAGGCCGTGGCGACGCTGCGTCCGCAGGTCGATGCATTCTTCGATCAGGTGATGGTGATGGATCCGAATGCCGAGGTTCGTCAGAGCAGGCTGGCGTTGCTTTCAGAGATTGTGAAGAGCTTCTCGGGAATTGCAGAGTTTTCGGAGATTGTGACCGCGGGATAAGTGGTTAGGAGTAGGACTTCAAAACGCAGAGAGTATGGCGTTCCGCGAATTTTCATGAAGACGTGTAATTCTTTGGACGGGCCTACTCAATCGGTGCGGCTGGGATTTCTGTCGCCAGATATCTTCAGCCATACATCCATTGCAAAACTTTACTTCAGAGAGAGGGAACCATGCCGTTACCGAATGACGAGAAGCTGATTCAGCTGAGCAACGATCTGATCGCTCAGTTCGATGCGATCTTTGGACAGAACCCCGGTTTCCGGCCAGCGCATGCCAAGGGCGTGATGCTGAAGGGAACCTTCGTGCCGGCGGCCGAGGCTGCATTGTTGTCGCGGGCTCCGCACTTTGCCAGGCCGGTGCCGGTGGTGGTGCGCTTTTCGAACTCCACGGGGCTGCCATTGATTCCGGATAACGATCCGAACGCGAATCCGCGGGGAATGGCTGTTCGATTTTCTATGGCTGAACACGCCCATACCGATATCGTGAGTCACTCGACCGATGGATTTCCGACGCGCACCGGCGCCGAATTTCTGGAGTTCCTGAAGGCTCTGGCGGCGAGCGATCCGAAGAATCTCGCGGGCTCGCCTTTGGAAGCCTTCCTTGGTCAGCATCCCGAGGCGCTGGCCTTTGTGCAGACGCCGAAGCCTGCGCCTTCGAGCTTTGCGCGGGAGACGTACTTCGGCGTGACCGCGATGAAGTTCATCAATAAAGACGGAGCCGGCCGGTTTGGCCGCTATCGCATTCTGCCGGAGGCGGGAAACGACCATCTGGACGCCGATGCGGTTGCCGTCAAGCCGGAGAACTACCTGATGGAGGAGATCGTTGAGCGGATTGGTCAGGCTCCGGTGAAGTTCACGATTGCGGTACAGCTGGCTGAAGACGGTGATGTGGTGGATAACGCCACGGTGCACTGGCCGGAGTCGCGCACGGTGATGACGTTGGGGACGCTGGAGCTGACTGAGCCGATCGCCGATAGTCTTGCCGAGCAGCAACACATCATCTTCGATCCGATACCGCGTGTCGATGGTCTCGAGCCATCCGATGATCCTCTGTTGGAGCTGCGAGCTGCGGTCTACCTGATCAGTGGGCGTCGGCGCAGGGCGGCAGAGAAGAAGTAGTCCTGTGTTCGCAACTCGACTGAGCAGCCGCTTCATAAGCACGCGAGTGACGATATGGAGCGGCTACAGGGCGACCGTTGCGTATGTGTTCCCAGGTACGAACGCAGACAGCTAATTGAGCCGTTGCAGGCGGGCGATCAGCTTTTCGGCAAGAGGCTCACCGGATTCGGTCCAGAGAAGGCGGCTGGAGATGCCGGAGTTCTTTTCGACCGAGAGGGTGAAGGCGAGCAGCATCTCGATGTTCTGCTGGATGTGCTTTTGCGCCTCTTCATCGAGCTCATCGTCGTCTTCATCCATGACCCATGGAGTATCGAGTCCGAAGTCGACGCGGATATGACCGTTCTGCTCATAGCTAGCCTGATCGAAGAGCGGACCAAAGCCGATGATCTTGACGGTGGAAGGCTGGGGACGCCATAGGGTATCGAGTGCAGCTTCAGAGGGAGCGTCACTGGCCTCGGGCCTCCAGAGGTTCCACTTCATCTCAAACTCGTAGGCCATGTCGTCGTGGAGTTGTTCTGTAGCTTCGGCGACCGCGTTCTCGATGATGGAGTCCTCTGTGGATTGGGCGCGATCGTCGTTGACGTAGATGCGCTGATAGACGGGGGACTCGGTAAAGCTGATGGGATAGACCGACGCGGCTGCGACCCGTTTTTCTCCGCTGACCAGAGCGAACTGACGAAGCACGGAGACAAGAGCCGCGGGCAGCGCCTCGAAGCGGAAGTTGGGAAACCAGAGGCTGAGATAGAGCTGATCGGCCATGGGGATAGTGTACAGGCCGTGGATGACGAAGAGGGAGGCCTTACAGGACAGAGGATGAGAGAATAAACAGACGGTTTTACGATGCTGGTTTCTATAGAAAGACTGCGAAGATGGCTGCTGGTGGGCGGAGGTCTGCTCATGCTGGTCGTTGCCAGCTTTCTTGGGTATGCCCACTACCGTTCCCATCGCTTTCTGACAGAACTGCCGAAGAAACTAGGCGCCGACATCCAGCAGGAGGCGAATGCCTTCACCTGGTCGCAGAGTGTGAAAGGAAGAACCGTTTTTACGGTCCATGCCGCCAAGGAAACCCAGCACAAGAACGGAACGTATACGCTTCACGATGTGGAGATCACGGTCTACGGGCAAGGCGAGGAGGAGTCGAAGCGGGTCGACCACATCTCAGGAAAAGAGTTTGAGCTGGATCAGTCGGCGGGTATCGTGCGCGCTATGGGTGAGGTGCACCTGGATCTTCAGGCCCCAGAGAAGCAGGAAGCCGCAAACGAGGGCAAGGAACAGGCGAGCGAGAATGCACGGCTGATTCATGTAAAGACCAGCGGACTGATCTATCAGCAGAAGCTTGGGACGGCCGAGACGGATCAGCCAATCGAGTTTGAATATAACGGACTCACCGGGCATGCCACCGGAGCGAACTACAACGCGGACGACGGCATTCTGGTGCTGCATTCGGATGTAAAGGTGAGCGGACTGGATCAGGGCAGACCGATTCTGCTGACAGCCACGCATGGAGAACTGGACCGCACGAACCGGCAGGTTGTTCTTACGCAGGCCAAGTATGTCACTGTGAACGCCGAGGAAAAAGGGCAGGGAGCCCGGCAGACAGTCGAAGCGCGGAAAGCTACGGTGATGTTGCGTAAGGATGGATCCGCGGAACGATTGATAGGGGAAGGCGGTGTGTTCGTAACCGCCGGGGATGGTTCCACGATGACGGCACAGCGTGGGGAGGTCACGCTCAACGAGGCCAACAAGCCGCAGGTGCTGACCTTGCAAGGAGGAATCAAGTACGCGGCAGACGATGAATCGCGGACCGCCTCTGGGGAGGCCGGCGACGCACGGATCGTGTTTGACGGCCAGGGACATGCGCAGAACGCGATTTTGAGGAACGCGGTTCACTTGAACGAGAGGCTTCTTCCGCAGGGAACAGCGAAGTCGGGAAGCGAACGGGATTTGACTGCGGATACGGTGCAGATGTCCCTGGCTACAGCGGAGGGTGAAAAGCTGTGGATGCGGAATGCGAAGGCCAGCGGAGGAGCTCGACTGAAGGTCACAGATGCGGCGCGAGAGGGGACTCGAGTGAGTTCCATGCGTGGAGATGTGCTGACAGCCAATTTCGCTTCTGTGGGAGGAAGGTCGCGGCTGACTCAGGTGAATGGTGATGGACGCACTGCGCTCGAACAGAGCCATGACGATGGTGTGGTTCAGGCAAGCTCCGGTGACACGCTCAAAGTGAGTTTTCAAGGGGCGGCTTCGGGAACCGGGAAAGACGAGATTGCATCCGCCGTGCAGCAGGGACATATCGTGCTGACGCGCAGGATCCCTGTAAAGCCGGCGCAGGACGGACGATATGAGCTCGACAAGGCAACGGCGAAGACGGCCACGTACGACGGCGCGACGCAATGGGTAACGCTGAATGGTGCCGTGGAGATGCAGAGTCCGGAGGGGGCGTTATGGGCTGATCAGGTCATGATCGAACAGAAGACGGGCGATGCGAAGGCGGAAGGATCCGTGAAGGCGAGCTATCAACAGGGAGCGAAGGGGCAGACTCTGCACGTGTTGTCGCAGAGGGCCGATCTGAAGAAAGCCAACGATATGGCGATCTTTTATGGCGCTACAGATAAGCCTGCCCGTCTGTGGCAGGGGGCATCGCAGATTGAGGCTCCGGTATTGCAGTTCGAACGCAAAGCGGGAAGGCTGACCGCTCGCGGAGACGATGCAAAACAGGGGATGCCGGTGCACACGGTACTGGTAAGCGCCGGCGCGGACGAAAGACAGAAAGCGTCTGTAGCTGAAGGGGCTAGTCTTCGTAGGCCGGCGGTGGTCCGCATTGGGAGCGGAGAGATGGTGTACTCCGATGCGGAGCGTGCAGCGGAGTTTACCGGCGGAGTCAACGTACAGAGCGCAGACGGAGTGATGCGAGGAAGAAAAGCAATAGCTTACTTACAGCCTGCCAAAGAGAGCAAAGGTGCGGGGTCTCGTGGAGAACAGGATCTTTTAGGCGGTGCGGTAGAGCGGGTGGTGGTGAACGGATCGATTGAGATCGAGCAGAGCGGAAGGCGCGCAACCGGGGATCGCTTGATCTACACAGCGGCAGACGGCATCTTTGTGCTGACCGGAACGGACACACAGCCTCCCAAGGTTGTGGATGCTGCCCGAGGCACGGTTACAGGCCGTGAGCTTCGATTCCGTCAGCAGGATGCCAGCGTAGTGATTTCTAATGGAGATGCAAGCGGTGCAGGCCAGAGAGTTCGAACGGAGACGCGGGTGAAGAGAGAACGATGAGGACGCTATCGACGGAAGAGATTGGCAAGTCGTATGGGGGCCGCCAGGTGGTAAGAGGAGTCAGCCTGAAGATTGAGCAGGGTGAGGTAGTCGGTCTACTGGGCCCCAATGGTGCCGGTAAGACGACCAGCTTTTATATGATCGTTGGCCTGGTAAGGCCCGATGCAGGGCGGGTGTTGGCCGACGGAACCGAGATTACGCGGCTCCCGATGTATCTGCGGGCCCGAGAGTACGGCATCAGCTATCTACCTCAGGAGCCATCGGTCTTTCGCAAACTGACTGTAGAGGACAACATTCTGGCCGTGCTGGAGACGCAGCCTTTGAGCTGGGAGGCGCGAAGAACGCGGACCGAGAAACTGATAGAGCAGCTGAACCTGGCTCATGTTCGTAAGACGCGTGGCTATGCGCTGAGCGGTGGAGAGCGGCGGCGTGTGGAAATTGCGCGTTGCCTGGCAATCAATCCTGCGTTTATTTTGCTGGATGAGCCGTTTTCAGGGATCGACCCCATTGCCGTGATTGACCTGCAGGAGATTATTTTTGGATTGAAGCGCTCGGGGATCGGGGTTCTTATTACGGATCATAATGTTCGGGAGACGCTCTCCGTAACCGACCGAGCCTATATCATTAACGAGGGAAAGATCTTTCGGGCCGGTACGCCTGGTGATCTTGGCCGGGATCCCGAAGTTCGAAGGGTCTATCTTGGAGAGAAGTTTTCGATGGAGTAGATACGATACAACTTCTGTTGTAAAGCGCACTTATCCGGCGAGAGGTTGGGACTGGATTGGTCGCGTTAGACTTATGACATAGTCCATTTTTCAAATGGAGAAATTGTGGCTTGGAGACGTTCGTCCCAGCCGAAGCGATAGTCCGCAAGCGTGGAATCGTACTATCGTCTTCTCGATATAGAGTGCAATAAGCGGATGAGGATTAGCTGACGTGCTCCTGCAACCTAAGCTCAACCTGAAGGTATCGCAGCGCCAAGTTCTGACCCCTGGATTGGTGCAGATGGTCAGTGTGCTTGCGCTGAACAAGCTTGAGCTGAAGGAGATGATCAACTCCGAAATCATTGAAAATCCAGTACTTGAAGAGATCGAAGACAGCGGAATTTCTCTGGAAGAGCGCTCCGGGCTGGAAGGGGATCGGGAACGATCGGCAGAAGATATGGCTGCCGACAGTGAGCGTCCGGAGAAGGACCCCTTCGACGAGATCGATTTTGGAAACTACTTTCAGGAGTATCTGGACCCGGGTTTTCGGACCGCTTCCAACTTTGAAGAGTATGACAAGCCGTCGTTTGAGAATTTTCTTTCACAGCCCAGCACGCTGAGCGACCACCTGATGTGGCAGCTGGGATCCTTGACCCTCAGCTCCAGAATTCGCGCAGCGGCTGAACTGGTGATCGGAAATCTAAACGAGAACGGCTATCTGACGGCTACGGATGAAGAACTTGCCGAGGCGCTGCTGCAGCTGGAGCATTCTGCCCAGCCGGATACGATTCTCATTGATTCCGGACGACGGCATCACGAGACCAATTCGGTATCCGAGAGCACAAATTCTGAAGGGATTGAGATTGCGGCTGCAGAAGACGAACTTGAGCCAGTGCTGGCAGCGATTCGCGAGGCACGTGGGGTTGTCAGCAATCTCGATCCGGTGGGAGTCGGGGCACGGGATCTTCGTGAGTGCCTTCTGATTCAGATTGAGGCTCAGCGTAATGAGGCTGCTCTTGCCTTGCGGCGCCGTCATGACGCAGTGGAAGAAAACGTCAGTGCGGGAGAAGCTGGTTCCCTGGCGGATCGCCAGGACGTCTTTACGACGGCCAGGCATATCGTCGAGAACTGCCTGATCCTTCTACAGAAGAAAGATATGCGGGAGCTGACACGGATCTGCGGCCGTTCAGCGGAGGAAGTTCATGCGGCTGTCGATTTTATCCGTTCTCTGGATCCGCGTCCTGGACAGCGTTATAACCACACCGAGACACGGTTGATTGAGCCGGATGTTGCCTTTGTCAAGCGTGACGACAACTATGTTGTCCTGGTAAACGAAGAGGATATGCCGGCGCTGCGGTTGAACCATAGCTATCGCAGAATGTTGCAGGAGAAGCAGACGGAGAAAGAGGTCAAGGAATACGTCAAGGAACGCTACAAGTCGGCGATACAGCTGCTTCGCAATATCGAGCAGCGTAAGAATACGATTGTGCGCACCTGCGAGGTGATCGTACGACGTCAGACGGAGTTTCTGGAGCGTGGTGTCGACGCGTTGAAGCCGATGATGATCAAGGAAGTGGCCGAGGAGATCGGCGTACATCCTTCGACGGTGAGCCGTGCTGTGGCAAACAAATATGTGCATACACCGCAGGGAGTATACGAGCTGCGGTTCTTCTTCTCCGAGGGTGTGAATGGGCCGGAGGGCGGCGATCTTCCCTTGGTGCTGCTCAAGCGCAAGGTGAAGAAGCTGATTGAAGAGGAAGACGCGCGCAAGCCGCTGACCGACGATCAGCTTGCGGCAGAGTTGCAGCGGCAAGGAATTCAGGTGACGCGCCGTACGGTGGCAAAATATCGCGAAGATATGCAGATTCCGAGTACCCATCAGCGCCGTGTTCGTTGAACGGGCGTAATATGTCCACACGAGGTATCCCTGATGAATGTGGATTACACCGGTAGACAGACAACAATCACCAAAAAACTGAAGTTGCAAACTGAAGCAGGGTTGGATCGGATCGTCAAAGTTATTGGAGATCCTGTCAGCGTGCATGTCATTCTGACGACGGAAAAGTACCGACATACGGCAGAGCTAACTGTACAAACCAAAAGTCTGAAGCTGGTGGCGCAGTGTGAAGCCACAGATATGGAGATGGCCCTGCGCGACGCGTTGGCCGCGATCGAGAAACAGGCCATACGGCATAAAAAGAAAAAGACGACCATCAAACGGAATGCAACGGAGAGCGTGCGCAAAGTGGAGCTTGCTTCCTTGCCGAATGGGGAGGCCCTTGTTCCTGTGAAGGTGAAACGAGCGGAGAAGCCGGCGTCGTCTCGGAACGGAGTCGCGAGAAAGGCTGTGCCGATGCTGGTTCATTCGTTTCCCTCGGAGACGCCTTTAGCGGAGCCACACCTGGTTCGTTCCAATGATGGAGTTGCCCTGCGTCCGATGTCCCTGGAAGAAGCGGTCAAGGAGGCTGCCTTTCGCGATCGAGAGGTCTTCGTCTTTCGCGACCATGGAGGACAGGCGATGGTGCTTCACCGAAAACGTGACGGCAAGATGGAACTGATTGAGGTTCCGTAAGTGCGGGATGTTTCAACCGTGATCTTCTGTGGGCGTGACTGGTGCTAGGATTCCAGTCATGCCACAGAAGCAGACGAAGAAGGCGGCAAGGCAGAAGAGCAAGGAGCTAGTTATTTTGACCGGGCTCTCCGGCTCTGGAAAACTTTCCGCACTGAAGACTTTTGAAGACCTTGGTTTTTATTCCGTCGATAACCTGCCGTTAGAATTGGTCCCACGATTTGCCGACCTGGTGCGGCAATCGGCGGAGATTGAGCGAGCCGCCCTGGTGGTAGATGTTCGCGAGGGGATGCGGCTGGATGAGTTTCCTAACATTCTCAAAAAAGTCCGCCGGGTTCTGCCGACGCGCGTGCTCTACCTCGAGGCGAACGACGAAGCTTTAATTCGGCGGTTTTCGGAGACGCGCCGCCCTCACCCGATGGGACGCACCGATACGGTGGTGCAGTCGATCCGCGCCGAGCGAAGACGGCTGGATCCGATCCGCAACGTTGCCGATATCGTGCTCGATACGACGAAGTTCACGGTTCATGATCTGCGTGCTCATATCGGTGCGCAGTTTGAGCGTGAGGCAAGCGATCGCAACCTCACTATCTCGAGCAACAGCTTCGGATTCAAGAACGGCGTGCCTGCAGAGGCGGATCTGGTCTTCGACGTACGTTTTCTTCCCAATCCCCACTTTATTCCGGAGTTTCGTAAACTGACCGGCAAGCATCCGAAGGTCGCGAAGTACATTCGCGATTTCCCGCAGACCGCTGAGTTTCTTGACCGTGTGACGGAGATGATGAAGTTTCTTTTGCCGCACTACATCAAGGAAGGTAAGAGCTATCTGACGGTTGCTTTCGGGTGCACCGGGGGCCAGCATCGCTCGGTGTTTATCGCCGAAGAGATGAAAAAGAGGTTTGCTGGCGCCGGATATCGCGTCAAAACACAGCATCGCGATATGCCGCGCTGAGACGATATGCAGCAGGCTCGATAGAATAAAGGGATGCCTGGGATGGTAAGAAGCAGGAGAGTGGCGGCTTGAAGCGAATCTTGCGATTGCTGCTGTATGTGCGGCCTTATGTCCTGCACCTGATATCCTCTGTGATTCTGATGGCGACGGTTGGCGCGATGGCTGCGTTCCGGCTTCTGCTGGTAAGGCCGATCTTCGATAACGTGCTGAGCCCCGATGCTTCGCCTCGCGACGTGCTGAAGTTTCCTCTGCCGCAGAACGTTCATCTGCCCTACATCGGGAGCGAGCTGAATTTGCAGTTTCTGATCCCAAGCCACTTTCATAATGCATGGACCGTTGTGGCCTACGCACTGGTGGTTTCGGCGATTGTGAAGTCTATCTGCGATTATCTGGGAACCTACCTAGTGAACTATGCCGGATTCGGCATGATCACCGACCTTCGCAACGATCTGTACGATGCCATTTTGCGCCGCTCCGTCGCGTTCTTTCAAAAGCACACCACCGGCTCCTTGCTTTCGACACTGATTAACGATGTCGAGCGAGTGCAGTATGCAATGTCGAGCGTGCTTGGCGATTTTCTTCAGCAGCTTTTCACTCTACTGTTCACGATTGCTGTGGTGTTTGTTGTCGGCGGCAAACTGGCGTGGGTTCTGCTGTTATTTGTGCCTGTCGTGATCTCTTCAGCTCGGCGGATCGGCCGCAGAGTTCGTCAGACGACGAGGAAAGGGCAGGACAAACTCGCCGAGATTCAGAACATCCTGCACGAGACCATCACCGGAAACCGCATTGTGAAGGCTTTTGGTATGGAGTTGTGGGAGATGAACCGCTTCCGTAGAGCGGCCCGCAGACTGTTTCGTGCCAATTTGAAGTCGGTGAGAGTGCAGGCGATCAGTTCGCCGCTGATGGATGCCCTGGGCTCGGTGGGAATCGCCTTATTGCTGCAGCTGGGACGGGGAAGAATTACTCACCATGAGATGACGGCGGGGTCGTTTATCACGTTTCTGGTGGCGGTCTTCACCCTCTACGATCCGGTGCGTAAATTTGCTTTGTACTACAACAGCTTTCAGCAGGCGCTGGGTGCAAGCGAAGAGATCTTCAAATTTATGGACGCGCAGGACGATGTTCGCGAGAAGCGTCGTGCTTTTGTACTAAAGGGCTTTAGCGAAGGAGTTCGATTTGAAAACGTTGGCTTTGGATATGTCAACGATCAGGGAGAGACGACCCAGATCCTTCATGACATCGACCTCGATGTAAAGCCGGGCGAGGTGATCGCTCTGGTTGGTCCGAGCGGAGCAGGGAAGTCGTCGCTGGTAAATTTGATTCCGCGGTTTTTCGATGTGAACAGCGGTCGGATCACGATTGACGGGCATGACCTGCGAGACGTCACGATTGCATCGTTGCGAGAGCAGATCGGGAAGGTAACTCAAGAGACGGTGCTCTTCAACGATACCGTGCGAAACAATATCGCCTACGGGCAACCAGACGTTCCTTTGAACGAAGTCGAGGAAGCTGCAAAGATGGCGCTGGCGCACGACTTCATTCTGAAGATGCCGGAGGGATATAACACCCGGATCGGTGAGAAGGGTGTGCGGTTGAGTGGAGGAGAGAGGCAGCGCTTGGCGATTGCGCGTGCGATTCTGAAAAATGCCCCGATTCTGATTCTCGACGAAGCGACGAGTGCGCTGGATACTGAAAGTGAGCAGTTCGTGCAGGCAGCGCTTGCGAATCTGATGCAGGGGCGTACTGTATTTGTGATCGCGCATCGTCTTTCAACGGTGCGGAGAGCGACGAAGATCGTGGTCCTTGAGCGTGGAAGGATTACAGAGACTGGAACGCACGAAGAGTTGATGCGTAACTCTGGGACCTATCGACGACTTTATGACATGCAGTTTGGAGATGAGAGTTTGATGGTGGCTGCAGAGAATGCTCCCCTGCAGCCTGCAGAATTGGAGGGATTTGCTTGAGCCAAATTTACTCAATGACAGGATTTGCGAGCGCTCGAAGTTCGGCCGACGACAGCGTCGGTTTCTCGATTGCGATCAAAAGCGTCAATCACAGGTTTCTCGATCTGCATCTGAGGCTGCCCTCGTATTGCGATGCATTGGAGATCCAGATACGCCGTTTCCTTAAAGAAAACCTGAGGCGTGGCCATGTTGAGGTCACTCTGCAAGTGGAGCGTAAGGCAAGTGCTCAGATTCAGCTGAACACAGAGATGCTGGGCGCTTATGTGGGAGCTTTCAAGCAGGCTGCTGATCAGTATGATCTGCCAAGTCAACCGGACCTGAATGCTTTTTTGAGGATTCCGGGGGTGATGACAGCGGAAAACCACGTAGGCGTAGAAGGAATTCCGGAGTTGGACCAGTCTGTGATGGCCGCGATGCCGGGATTGATCGAGAGGCTGAACGAGGTCAGGGAGCAGGAAGGGGCAGCGCTTGCAGCAGAGCTTCGCTCTTCGATGAAGCGTCTTGAGGGGCTCGCGGCTGAGATGGCCGGTCTGCGCAATGGAGTGCGCGAAGCACAGTTCGAACGGCTGCGGTCTCGTCTGTTGGAGCTGACCGAAGGTGTCTCTGTGAATGAAGAGCGAATTCTTTCCGAGGCGGCTGTGCTGGCGGAGAAGAGCGATATCGAGGAAGAGATCGTTCGTTTGCGAACGCATATTGACCGATTTGTTGCGATGGTGGACGAGGGCGGTGAACTGGGAAAGCGAATGGATTTTCTGCTGCAGGAGCTGAATCGCGAGGCGAATACGATGCTCTCCAAGACCAGTGCTGCTTCAGGCGAGAACAGTCTTCGCATTACCGAATTGGGCCTTGAGATCAAAGCCGAGATTGAGAAGGCACGCGAACAGGTACAGAACCTGGAATAGCTGCGGGTTACACTGACAGAATCCAAACAATACTGGGGCAATCAGAAAAGAACAGATGGCGGGAATTCTTTTTATCATCTCGGCACCCTCCGGATCGGGCAAATCAACACTGGTGAGTCAGCTTCGAACCCTGGTGGAGGGGTTGGACTTTTCGATCTCGTACACGACGCGGGCTCCTCGAGGTTCGGAGGAGAATGGGCGCGAGTACTTTTTTACGACGCGCGATGAGTTCGAGCGCATGGTGGCTGCTGACGATTTTCTGGAATGGGCAGAGGTCTTTGGAAACTACTATGGAACCGCCAGCTCTGCGCTTCAGCGTGCGAAGGACCTGGAGAGGGATCTTCTGCTGGACATCGATGTGCAGGGAGCGGTGCAGGTGATGCGCAAGATGCCGCAGGCTGTCTCAATTTTTATCCTTCCTCCGAGTCCTGAGATTTTGGAGAAGCGGCTTAAGAACCGTAGTGCTGCCGAGAAAGTTACCGATGACGGAGTGATCCAAAAGCGGCTGGCAGGCGCAAAGGATGAGCTTAAGCAGGTGTGGGATTACAAATACGCTCTGGTGAACGATGTTCTTGAAAATGCGGTCGCTGAGATGCGAGCCATTGTTCTCTTCGAGCGCGGTGCGGAGGAGTGCGAGACGGTAGCGCGCAGTTGCCGGACGGATGCGGCTTCTCCGAAGCTGAGGTCAGTGCTGAAGGCCTTTGGAGAATAAGGCATTGATTTCCACCATGAATTTTTGATGTACATTTCCTCGGGCTGCGATACATTCAAAGACCACAGAGGAGGTCACCACTCATGATGGATGAAAGCGCATTCCATAATAAGTACAGCCTTGTAAAGGGCGCAGCACGACGTGCGCGGCAGTTGCAATCCGGAGCGCCGCCTTTGATTGCAGCCAAATCGACCAAGGCATGCCGGGTCGCTCAGGATGAAATCAAACAGGGTTTTGTAAAGTTTGTTCTGCCTCAGAAGCGGGAAAATTCAGAACCACAGGTTCACTAACTCGCGCCGCGATAGCATAGAGCTATGGCAGCGGATGTTGAGCAGCAGCAACTACGCGCCTATGTCGAGTATCTTCGCGACCTGGGTGTGTACGATCTTTATCGCCGGGGCGAGCCGGTGTTCGAGGTAGAGACGGCTTCCGTCTCCCCGGCTGCCTTGCCTGTCGAGTCGGTCCGTGTGCCGACCGCACAGCCAGTCACGGCAGCGCCCGTGTTGCCGAAGCAGCCGGTCACGACAGTCGCGCAGCCTGTGCGGCGAGAGTTTTCGGAGCCTGAGATTCCAAAGCTGGTAAGTTTTGACAACCTTGCGCCTCTTCCTGAGGTGCGTGTGGCTGCTGCGGATCGCCCTGCGGCGCTTGAGGCGATTCGTCAGGAGATCGGTGATTGCACGCGTTGTCCTCTGGCTTATGCGGGTCGGCACAAGATTGTGTTTGCTGACGGTGATCCGGGGGCGCGGTTGATGTTTGTAGGTGAGGGGCCGGGGGCGGATGAGGACATGCAGGGGCTTCCGTTTGTCGGAAAGGCCGGTCAGTTGTTGAACAACATGATCGGCGCGATGGGGCTGAAGCGGGAGCAGGTTTACATCGCGAACATCGTGAAGTGCAGGCCGCCGGGGAACCGGACTCCGGAGCCGGTGGAGGCGAATACCTGCTCGCAGTTTCTTCTGAAGCAGATTGATGTGGTGCGGCCCGAGGTGATTGTGGCGTTGGGTTCGACGGCTGCAACCTATCTGCTTGGGGTGAAGAAGTCGATGGCTGCGCTGCGCGGAAGCTGGTATGGCTGCCGTGGAGCGAAGCTGGCGGTGACGTATCATCCGGCGTTTCTGCTGCGCGATCCTCGGCAGAAGGCGGAGGCGTGGAAGGACCTTCAGATGGTTATGAAGGAGCTGGGACTGAAATCTCCGGCACGGGGATGACCCCCTCCGTACCTTATTACGGCAAAATCTTCATTCGGCAAGAGTTAGCTTAGGACCTCATGCATCTCCGATCACTCAACGAGTCAGTTGAGATGTGTGAGCGCACGTCTGCCTGAGGCTTTAATCCCTGAATTAATTTTAGCAAGCTGAAGATATCTGATCGGCAGATCAAGCTTGTTTGATTTGTTTGATTTGGAGAAGAGGCGGCTTGACAAGTCGAGACGTGTAACGACGTTCAGGATTTTGCCTTCCATTCTTAGGAGCCAGTTCCTGCAACTTTTGCAGCAGGGCGCTTTAGCCGGATTGTGTTTAAAAATTTTTTGGGTTCGAAACATCTGTTTGGCTCGGTTTTTCCTTATGCTGGTCTCTCCAATGAAAAAACATGGGTGGTTGTTGTTACGCGTGCGGCAGGCGTGTGGGTTCGTAGGAGCCTGCCTTGTGCTTTTGGCTTGTGTCGGCATAATTGGCTGTTCGGGTGGATCTAATCCGCAGCAGGGATCTTCGCAGACAGAGCCCAACCAGCCGCCGCCCAGCAATCCGCCGCCGACGAACCCACCACCGTCGAATCCACCGCCGACGAATCCACCACCGTCGAATCCGCCACCGTCGAATCCGCCACCGACGAATCCACCACCGTCGAATCCACCACCGTCGAATCCGCCACCGACGAATCCACCACCGTCGAATCCGCCGCCCAGCAATCCTCCCCCCACGAACCCACCGCCGGCAGTCAAATATGGCGTAGTGATGGGTGGATTGACGCCTGTGAGTGGAGCCACGATCCAGATGTATGCCGTGGGGACCACAGGAGCGGGATCGCCGGCCACGCCGTTATTTGCGACTTCGCTGACGACGGATGCTTCCGGTAATTTCGACTTCGCCGGAGCCTATACCTGCCCGACGGCAGATGCGCTTGTGTACATGGTGGCGACCGGCGGAGACCCAGGAGTGAACCCGGGCACGGTTAACCCGCAGCTGAACATGATGGTGGTGCTGGGACGATGTGGGGATCTGACGCCGACAACGAAGGTAACGATCAACGAGGTGACAACAGCAGCCGCGGTATGGACGCTGGCACCGTTTATGAATGCGGCGAATGGCATTGGATCGGACGCGGGAGATGCATCGACCCTGGCGTCAGCCTTTCAGATGGTGCTTGCGCTGGCGAATCCGGCGACGGGTACGGCTCCTGGTGCTGGATCGCAGGGTGGCGTTCCGGTGAGTGAGATCAATACTCTTGCCGATATCCTTGCGAGTTGCGTGAACTCGACGGGCGGAGCGGCGGGCGATGGATCGAGCTGTGGCAAGCTCTTTGAGTACACGACTCAGCCGGGGGGAGCTGCTCCGACCGATGTGATGAGCGCAGCTCTTGCTCTGGTGAACAATCCTACCCAGAATGTGCAGCAGCTCTATAGCCTGTTGCCTGCCAATGCTCCTTTTCAACCTGTGCTGGCGGCGGCACCGCAGAGCTTTGCGCTTCCTGCGATTACGACGGGCCTGTATGTATCGAGGCCGACGATCACTTTTCCTGACACCTATACCGGAAGCACAGCCGTGGTGCAGGAGATGGTGAAGAACAATGGGACTTCGCCGGTGCAGATCTCCTCTATCGATCTTTCTGGCGCGAATGCTTCGGAGTTCGGCGTCGATACGACCAACGTTTCAAACGGCTGCAGTACGACGAAGCCATTGGCTCCGGCTGCACTGTGCACGATAGCTGTCTCGTTTTCTCCTGTGAGCGACGACCATAAGACAGCCACGTTGCAGATCGTAAGCGATGCGGTGGACCCATTGCTGCGGATTCCGTTGAGCGGAGAGGGCGTGGCGCTTGCTCCCGGTGCTTTTACGATTACGGACCAGAGTGGAGCGCCTGCAAGCTCGCTGACCTTTACGAAGGCGGGCGTACCGCAGAATCTGACGGTGACCAATACGGGCACTGGAACACTCAACCTATTCCTGCAGAAGACCTCGACTCTCGGAACGCTTAGCGATTTCAAGGATACGTGTGGGGGCATCCTTTTTACGCTGAATCCAGGTCAGAGTTGTGTTTTTGGGATTCAGCTGAATGCTCTGGTTCCGGGTGCGGGCAAAGGGTCTATCCTGGTCCAAGCCTCCGCAGGGGACGGTGTGCCTGTGACCCAGACGGTGGAGGTCATCATTCCTGCCTCTGGAGTTAACTTCTCCGCGGCGCCGGTGTCGTTGGGCGAATGGGGTTTTCTACCGCCGCCGGGAACATCGGTGACGAGTACTCCGGTGACGATCAGCGTGACTGCCGGAAATAACACTCAAACTCCGGCTGCGCCCCATGCTTCCATCGCAGCTCCATCGGATTTTGCGGTGAGCGGTGAGAGTTGCGGGGTGGGCGAGTGCAAGATTTCGGTGACGTTTACTCCGAGCGCGCCCGGAAACAGAACCGCAACACTCGTGACGGATTATGGCAATGTTCCTCTTACCGGCACTGGAATTCAGGGGCCGTCGTTCTTGTTATCTCCGTTTGAACCTCTGAACATCTCTGTGACGAACACTGAGGATGTCACGGTGCTGAACAATGGGAGCGAACCGCTGAGTCTCACGACGTACAATTATTCAACATATTTCAACGTTACAAATCAATGTCCGGCTCCCCTGGAATCGGGAGCGACTTGCACGATTAAGGTTGTTTTTGCTCCCTTTTATAGCGGTACAACGACAGGGAGTATGGACGTCGTCGATTCCAGGTCTGGGATCGTGAGATCGCTGGCGTTCGTTGGATATTCTCCGCCGACGCCTCCCACGTCAGAGCCGACTTCTCTAACCTTCGGTCCTACCCAAGTGGGTACGACGAGTGCTGCACAGACGGTAAATCTCTTTGCTAGAGCGACGGATCAGATTAATCTGACGATGGGTTCGACCACAGATGCGAGTGGGGATTTTTCCGTTACCCCAGCCTCCTGCAGAGGGACCTGCACTGTCAGTATCACCTTTACGCCTTCGGCCACGGGGACTCGACAAGGGTCCATCGTGGTGACGGACGCTGTCAATGGATTAACCTCTTCGATTGCATTGCAAGGGACAGGAGCGCAGCCTTCGATTGGAATTTCTCCAGGTTCGATTACGTTTCCTGCTACACCGGCGGGAAGTCTTTCGGCTACCCAGATGGTGACGGTGAAGAACAACGGCACGGTTCCGATCGGGATCACGAAATCGATGATCGCTGGAGCGAATCCGGAGGATTTTGAGGTGGTGCCGGGGACCAATTGTCCTACTTCAGGGCTTGCACCGGGTGCAACTTGCACGGTGCCGGTGATCTTCCAGCCGCAGGCGCAGGGAGCATTTCAAGGGCTGCTGCAATTGACGACGACGGACCCGAACAACTCGACGCTGACGGTTGCGTTGAGTGGAACAGGGTTGCCACCTGTCGGGCTTCCCAGCCTGGTGATTACTCCGACTTCGATGAGCTTTCCGGATACCTATGTTGGAGGCACTTCAGAGTCGCAGCCTGTGGAGATAACGAATAACAGCCCCTATGAGATGAATCTGAGTTTCACCAATGGAGATGATTTTGGTGGAGGCCCGGGCTGCTCCTCGCTGCAACCGGGAAGCAGCTGCCGAGGGTTGATGGGCTTCACTCCGAGGAGCTCCGGAGAAAAAACGGAGTTTTTCAAGGTGCAGGATACGAATTCGGGATACAGCGTTCGCACGACGCTGAGCGGAAATGGACTGGCGAACGAGGGAGGTCCGCTGGTCTTTTCGCCAAGCAGCGTGGCGATCGATCTGGCGGGAGTTCCGCAGGAGGTTTCGCTGATCAATGGCGGCAGCTCGCCGGTGACCATTGAAGGTATAAGCGGCGCAGTCAGCAGCAACGATTGTCCGAAGGTGCTTCCAGCAGAGGCGACCTGCCATCTCTATGTGGAGGCGCTGCAAAAGACCGGGGCGGTTCAGAATTTGACGGCTTCGGTGCAGGCGACTTCGTCGGCGACTCCTTACACGTTGCCGATTACGGTGAGTGCACGAGCCGATGGCACGAGTATGGACGTTACTCCTCTTGATTTCGGAGTGGTGCCGCTGGGAAGCTCGAGAACGCTTTTGATTACGCTCCATGGATTCAAGTTTCTTCCATTGTTGACTACGCAGGTGACAGGACCAAACGCGACAGAATTTACCGCAATGGATAATCCGGAGGATTCATGCAGTGCGACGTATATTGTCTCCTGCAGTGCGATCGTAACGTTTACTCCGACAGCGAATGGTTTGCGAACGGCCACCGTGGAGACGCCTTGGGGGAATGTCGCTGTTTCGGGCATTGGCGGGGTTAGCCCGAATGATGGAGCCGACTTTACGCTTACCACCCGCAACCTTCTTACGCCGGCGGTGCAAGGGTATGTTGGCACTGTCACTGTTACGAATACCGGAACGGCTCCGCTGATCATGACGAACGCGGCGGGGAGCGCGCCGGCTTACTTTTACACTGACGGCTGTTTGAATAAGCAATTGCAGGTCGGAGAGAGTTGCAGTGCCAATATCTCTTTCAGTGGTGGACCGGGGACAGGATTGGTCTCACAGGCCTTGATCTTTACGGATCTTCTCTCCGGTACTTCGAAGCCGCTGAACCTTACCGGAGTACAGAGCCCGGCGGTCACGAGCCCTTCTGTATCGATACAGACGCTGCAGTTTGACAACGTTGCGGTAGGAGGGACCGGCGATGTGCAGTATGTCAGCGTGACTGGAGCAGATGGACATCCCCTGATCATCAAACCAGTTCAAGCAGATAACTTTCTGATTGATCCGGGAACCTGCCCGCAGGGAACACCGTGCCAGATCGGTGTCCGATTTCATCCTTCGGCCGGTGGCTATCTTTATGGCTCGGTGGTCGTAACAGATCGGATTACAGGGGGATATACAGTTTTCTCGATGCAAGGTATAGGCGGCTTTCCGAAGATTTCGGTATCGCCTTCGTCTGTGGTGTTTCCGATGCAGCCGATTGGAACGACGTGGGCTAACATGACAGTCGCTGTCTCGAATATCGGAGATGCTCCTTTGGGACTCTCGAGCTTTTCCTTGGCAGGAAATGAAGAGGGGAATTTCTCCGCTGCCTGGGGCAACTGCGCTCCTCCTGCCCAAGCCTGTATTCAGGTGGGCTTCGTACCAAGATCGCTGGGAGGGAAGACGGCGGCGCTGCAGATTATGAGTAACGACCCAGACACGCCTGTCCTTTCGGTGCCTCTCAGTGCGACATCGACTCCGGTGCAATGATGGGCGTTGATTATTCGTGGCGGAGAGCTTCCATGGGCTCGATGCGTGAGGCTCGGGCGGCGGGGAGCCAGCTGGCGAAGAGAGCCACGGCCAACAGGAGGAGAGCTGCGGCGGTAAGCGAGACGGGATCGGTGGGGCTGAGGCCGTAGAGCATGGACTTGATCAGGCGGCTGAGCGCGACGGCTGCGACAAGTCCGGCGATGATGCCGAAGATCGTCAGCCAAGCACTTTCGCGGAGGACCATGGTGCGGACACGTCCGCGCTGCGCACCGAGTGCGAGGCGGATGCCGATCTCGTTGGTGCGTTGGGTGACGGTGTAGGTCATGATGCCGTAGATGCCGACGCAGGCGAGGGCGAGAGCGAGGATGCCGAAGGCGATGGTGAGAGATGCGAGGACGCGCTCAGTCTGAATGGTGGCATTGATCTGCTGCCGTTGGGTACGGATGTCGGTGATAGGAAGGTCGCGGTCGATGTGTTGCAACGCAGCACGAAGCGAGGGGACGATCGATTCGGCAGGAAGGTCGGTGCGAACCATATAGGTCGCTCCTTGAAGGCTGAGTTGCTGCCGGTAAAGATCGAAGTGAATCATAGGAGCACCCTCTTCTTTCAGGCTTTCGTAGGGGGTGTCAGAGCAGATGCCGACGATCTCGAGCCAGAGAGGGGAGCGCGAATCGTATTTGAAGCGCTTGCCTAGCGGAGTCTCCGTAGGGAAGAGTCTATGGGCAAGAGTCTGGTTGATGACGGCGACTCCACGAGAGCCTTCGGCATCCTGAGGGGTAAAGGCTCGGCCTGAGACGATGGGAATTCCCAGGACTTTGAAGAAATCGCTGCCGACATGCGCCAGGTAGACAGAAGGCTCCCGATCTTTGGGACTGCGTCCGGGATCGCTTGATCCTTCGACGTGGAAGTCGGCGTTGCTGGAGGTGTTGGCGATCAGAGGGATGTCGGTAAGGGTAACTCCCTGGACGCCGGGAACGGAACGAAAGGCAGCTTCGATGCGAGTGTGGAGGGCAACGCTTTGAGCCTCAGGATAGCGGGTGCGAGGGGTGTTGATGTTGAACAGAAGCAGGTGGTCGACGCGGAAGGCGGGGTTAACAGTGTTGAGATTGATGAGAGTGCGGATGAAAAGACCGGCGACCGCGAGGAGCAGGGTAGACAAGGCAACCTGAAAGGCGATGAGGAGGCGACCGCTAAGAGCCTTGTGCTGACGCGTCGAGGTCGTGGTGGTCTCTTTCAGGGCAGTTCCGATCTCAGCGCGGGTAGAGGACCATGCGGGAGCCAGACCGAAGAGGATCCCGGTAAAGAGAGTGATTGCAGAAGTGAAGCAGAAGATCTTCCAGTTGAATGGGACGGTAATGGGAGCGTCGCGCCAGGAAGTACTCACGAGATTGGGAAGAGCGGAGCGGCTGAGATAACCGAACAGAAGACCGAGAGCTCCACCGATGGCGGAGATAAGAAGGCTTTCAGTGAGGACCTGTCGCAAGATGCGGGAGCGAGAGGCACCGAGGGCGAGGCGAACTCCCATCTCGCGCTGACGAACGGAGGCTCGGGCGAGCATGAGGTTAGCGATGTTAGCGCAGGCGATGATCAAAACGAGGCCGACGAGCCCGAGCAAAACGTAGAGAGGCTGCCGATAGCTCGTGCCTGAGAAGTAGAAGTTGAGTCCCCGGCTGCCATCGTAGAGGCGAAGTTCAGGGATGGTTTCCTTCGGTTTCGGTGACATGGTGGAACGGAGTGCTGCTGTGAAGAGGGTGTTCAGCTCTGCGTAGGCTTGTTGCTGGTTGACTCCTGCCGGAATTCGGGCCATGAGATTCACCCAGAACAAGTTCGCATTGGTTAATAAACCTCCAGGGTCGGCAAAGGGGCTGAACGAGGAGATCATGGAGAGCGGAATAAAGAGATCTGGGGAGCTCTGTACACTTCTGGCCCCGGTAAAGCCGGGAGGGTTAACTCCGACGATGGTGACGGGAATCATGTTGACGGTGATGACTTTTCCGAGAACGGCAGGGGATCGTCCGAAGGAGCGAGACCAGAGAGCATCGCTGATGACAGCGATGGTTCCTTGATTGGGGACGGCGTCATCGGAGGGAAGGATGGCGCGGCCGAGGACAGGACGAACCTGCATCTGGGTGTAGAAGTTTCCGGAGACGAGTTCGATCTGGGCTGTCTGAGCACTCCCGTCGATGGTCACGTTGCTGCGGTTGATGTCTTTGAAGGCGAAGATGTCATCGAGCACGTGGTTGTTGGCGCGGAGCTGCTGATAGATGGGATAACTGAAGGAATCAGAGAGGCTCTTACCACCGGGGGTTAGATTGTTGCTGCCCCAGCGAGCGTGAACAGCGGATCGGTCGCCGTGGATGAGCGTGAGGGTGCGGAGTTGCTCGGGATGGGGAACTCCCAAACGTTCATACATGAGCTCGTTGGCGAGAGAGAAGATGCTGGTGTTGGCTCCGATGGCGAGAGCGAGAGAGGAGACGGCGATCAGGGTGAAGGTAGGGGATTTGCGAAGGATGCGGATGGCATAACGAAGGTCTGCCGAGAGATCGTCCCACCAGCGGAGGCCGAGGGAGCGGCGCATGTCTGCCTTGTGGGTGGCGATGGTGCCGAATTCGATGCGGGCTCGGCGGGCGGCTTCGTTTGGAAGGAGGCCCTGCTGCATAAGGTCGGTGGTGCGGGCTTCGAGGTGAAAGCGGAGCTCCTCTTCCATGTCGTCTTCAAGGCGTGTCCGCGAAGCCATGGAACGTAGCCAGGAGCGGAGGCGGGACCAGCGGGAGGTGAGAGGGACGGTGTTCACGACTCCACCTCAGTAAGGCTGAGAATGTTGCCGATGATGCCGGCCATGCGGTTCCACTTTTCAGCTTCGGCGGTGAGCATACGGCGGCCCTGCGGGGTGAGGGAGTAGTAGCGGGCGCGACGATTGTTTTCGCTCTCGCCCCACTCGCCCTGAATGGCTCCATCGTGTTCGAGACGGTAGAGGGCGGGGTAGAGGGATCCCTGCTGGATGACAAGCTGTTCGCGGCTCATCTGCTGAATGCGAAGAAGGACGCCGTAGCCATGCAACCTGCCGAGGGAGACGGCCTTGAGGATCAGCATGTCGAGCGTGCCCTGCATGAGGTCGGCTTGTTTGGGCATGAGGGACTCTCTCCTTGATTGTCTAGGAGAGTAGGTGCGGCTTTCCTAGATTGTCAAGGAGAGAGTGATTTTTGATTCTTCGCTTACTGCGGTGGAGGGATACGAACGGACTGTGCGCGACAAGAGCTGAGTTTGCCGCAGGCGGTTGGATGGCCCTGCTTATCGACGCAGGCTTCAATTGCGGTGAGGTAGTTGTTGCCGCAGCTGAGCGCGATCTTGTCGGAGGTGAAAGTGGGATTGGCTGCAGTGAAGAGCTCGAGGATCTTTGCCGGTGGCATGGAGGTCTGCTTGTCGAGGTGAGCGAGCTCCGGCGGTACGGTGATGAAGTAGAAGGTGGAGCGGGCGAGGTTGAAGAAGGCATCGGGGGCGAGGCCAGAGCAGGTTCCGTGGGTCTTCCACTCGTGCTGGAGGAGTCCGGCGTCGGGGTAGATATCTTTGTACTGTGAGGGATCGGCGGGACCGGGGGCGTTGGTGCAGTTCTCCGGGTAGGTTCCGTCTTTGTTTTCGGGCCAGAGGCCGTGCAGGACGAAGGTGGAGTGCTGGGCGCACTGGATGTCGGTGGGGTGTGAGTGGCAATACTCGGGCGACCAGGAGAGGTTGAGGAGGTAGTAGTCGAAGGGAGAGGTGGCGGTTCGCGCCTGGGAGAAGGTTTCGGGCTGCGAGTCATCCGAGGTGGAAGACGTGGAGGAGTCGCAGGCGGTCAGCCACAGAAACAGGAAGCATGCGGGGAGGAGAATCAGCCTCTTCATGGGGGCAGGATAGCAGGAGAAGGTGAAGGGAGTTCTGCAAACCGAATGAGGAGTTTATGGGAGAAATTTCGTGTTTGTTTGAAACAGTAGCGCAGCGAAGGTCGGTTGTGGTTCACTTTTGGGCATGGCTAATGAACAGACTCGCCGCAACTTTCTTCTGACGGCTCCGCTTGCTGCCGCAGTCGCCCTTCCTCTTACCGACACGCTGCTTCACGCGTCGCCAGCTGCTGCTGCAGGGGGACAGGCGGTGCAGACGTCAGGCTTCCAGGCGTTCCCCGCCAGCGAGATTGCAGGCGTGATGAAGGATGTGAGCGCCTCTCATGGGAAGAAGGACTTGATCACCTCAAAGGCCACCACGATGGCGATGACGATCAACGAAGAGACTAACAAGTCGGGCAAGGAGTTTGAGTATCACGCGCATCGCGATCACGTCTTCCAGGTGCTGGATGGCGAGACGAAGTATGAGCTGGGTGGAACTCCGAAGAACGCGCGGCAGACGGGGCCGGGGGAGTGGCTGGCTCCGGAGTCGGAGGGCTTTAAGACGGTGATGCTGAAGAAGGGCGACTATCTCTCGATTCCGCGGATGACTCCGCACCGGAGGGTGACAGAGAAGAGCGTCACGCTGCTGTTAATTGCGGCGCAGTCGTAGCCTGCCATTCAAGAAAACTTAACGGTCTGTTCATCTGAGAGGGCCGCGGCGGTCTTTAGCATCGGCGAGACCGCCCATAGGCGGCATTTTCAGGAGAACAGACCGTATGAAGAAGGTTTTTTTGCAGACGGCTTTTGTTGCACTGGCATGTGGAGGCGCAGTAACTCTGCCAGTGCAGGCGCAGGTAACTTTGCTTGCGAAGGGAACGTTGACCAGTTCGGCGGCCGGATCCTACAGGGATCTTTCGGGGCTGAACGATACGCTTGAGAATGGGGCTCCTGCCAATCTTTTGGGCGGGCTGGGTTCGGGGATCGCGTATGTTTCAGGGGATACGTTTCTGGCGGTTCCAGACCGCGGGCCAAATGCGATCAGCTTCAACCCCCTGGTAGACGATACGGTGAGCTGGATTCCGCGCGTGCAGACGGTGCGGATGAATCTGGAAGAAAACCGTGGATCAGGCCTTCCTTACACGATTACACCGAAGCTGGTGGCGACGACGCTGCTTTCGAGCCCGACGCCGCTGGTGTACGGCACCGGCAATGGACTGAACATCGGATCGGGCAAGCCGAAGGAGAATAGCCTTCTCCGCTATTACCTCTCGGGACGCTCGGATAACTTCGATGCCGATCGCAATTCGGGCGATCCGAAGGATGCGCGTTTGGATCCGGAGAGCATTCGTCTGTCGAATGACGGTCTGACGTACTTCATCTCGGATGAGTATGGACCGTATGTTTATCAGTTCCTGCGGGCGACGGGTACGAGGATTCGCACCTATCAGATGCCGGAGGACTTCTATGTTGCGCATCCGGCTCCGACGACCGATCTGGAGACGTCGTTGAACTCGGTGGGCAGGATTGCGAACAAGGGAATGGAAGGCCTAGCGATTACTCCTGATGGACGAAAGCTGATTGGCATTCTGCAGACGGCGACGCTGCAGGATACCGCTGAAGGCGGTGATGCCGCCAATCTGCTGCGCATGGCCGAGGTCGATGTTCTGACAGGCAAGGTGCTGCATGAGTATGGCTATCTGCTGACCACGGGCAGCGGCGTGAGCGACCTTGTGGCTCTGAACGATCATGAGCTGCTGGTGGACGAGCGCGACGGCAAAGGCCTGGGCGACGGAAGCAAGGCCAAGGTGAAGCAGGTCTTCAAGATCGATCTGCAGGGCGCGACCGATATCCTTGGAATGGATGGAACGCAGGCTGCGAAGGTTGCTGTCAACAAGACGCTCTTCCTGGACGTAGTGAAGGTGCTTGAGGGCAACGGCTTCACCGCGGAGCAGATTCCTGCGAAGATTGAAGGTTTGGCATTCGGCCCGGATGTGAAGGAGAAGGGCAAGGTCATCCACACACTCTGGGTCGCCAACGACAACGACTTTCTGCAGGACTACAACGGCGTAGTTGGATCGAATCCGAACCAGTTCTTCGTCTTTGGATTTACGGACAAGGACCTGGCGGGATCGAAGTTTGTGCCGCAGGCCAAGGGCGACGGCGGTCTCTTTGGACAGGGTGGCTTGTTTGGGAACGGTGGCTTGTTCTAGCCTGATAGCTCGATCGCAGTAAACCGACAGCGGCTCACGAATCTAGTGAGCCGCTTCGGTTTTAGAGGGGTTGGATTGGAGTTTCGCAAGCGAGGCCTTTATGTCGCTTCGCGTTGGATCCAGTTCGAGTGCCTTGCGGTAGTTCTTTTCAGCCAGCTCATTATTTCCCATGCTTGCGTAGGTGTCGCCGAGGTTGTTGTAGGCGTTGTCGTTTTTAGGATGCAGCTCGAGGGTGCGGTTGAAGATGGCGATGGCGTCGTCGTACTTCTTTTGCTGAAGGAGAAAGTAGCCAGCAGAGTTCATCGTCTCTTCGGAGATTGAGTTGTCTTGAAGCTGGGTGGCGTAGGTGGTCAGGACTTTGCTGCCCTGGTGCAGCGCGTCGTGGGTGAAGCGGAACGTGAGCGAATCGTAGGTGTTGATGTGGGACCACTGGATGGCGGGGTGGTCGCCGCCGATAGTTTCGTGAATGAGTGCGGGAGCGATCGAGAGGCCGTTCTGGCTATTAGCGAAGAGGACGAGGGCGCGGCGGTGGAGGAGGTCGATGGAGACGAAGGCTTTGTAGCTGGGGTTGTCGCCCCAGTGCCAGAGGTACTTGCCTGTGGGGGACTGCTCGATGCCCCAACCGAGTCCCCAGAAGATATCTTTGGAGAGGGTGGTGGGGGCGGGGTGGTCGGTGCAGTTGGTGCAGGAGGGATCGACCGCGATCTGTGGGGTTTCCATCTGGAGGAGGGTGGCGGGCTTGAGGTTACGGCCGCTAAGGATGGCTCCGACGAAGAGGGCGTAGTCGTGCGCGTTGGTGAGGAGACTGGCGGCGGCGTTGCCGTAGGGGACATGGATGGGGTCGCGGGGCGTGAGCGCGGGGCTATACCCGGAGGTGACGTTTGGCCCGGGAAGGGAGATGTAGGTGGAGTCGGTCATGCCGAGGGGAGTGAAGACGAGCTGCTGCATGATCTGGTTGAGGGGTTTGCCTTCGATACGCTCGACGGTTTTCTGGAGATAGAGAAAGCCCTCGCCGGAGTAGCTGAAGCGGGTGCCGGGGGTGAAGAAGATTTTGAGATCCTTGCCGTCGCGCCAGTTGGGGAAGCCGGTGCGGTGGCTGAGAACGATGCGAGCGGTGATCTGGGAAAGGCGCGGATCGTTGGCGGGGGCGACGGGGTAGGGGCTATCGGTGGGCCAGTAGTGAGTAAGGGGTGTATCGAGGTCGAGTTTGCCCTGGTCGACGAGTTGGAGGACGGCGTAGGCGAAGACGGGCTTGGAGAGCGACGCGGCGGAGAAGAGGGTATGGTCGGTGACGGGCGTCCCGTTGGCGGGGTCGACGGTGCCGAAGCTGCGGAGCCATGCGATGCGATCGTTTTCGATGAGTGCAATGGAAAGGCCGGGGATGTCGGCCTGCTGCATGAGGTTGGGGATGTCACGAGAGAGGGCGGCGATGGCGGCTTTGGTATCGGGTTGCTGGGCATGCGAGAGAGTTGTGAGGTAGAGAGCAGCGGCGATGACTCGACGAAGCATGTTTATCTCCAAAGGGGATGTGGATATCAGAGGTCGCCAGCATTAGACAGCCGAACTGGTGGGGCGGTTATGCTGATTCTTATGTCTCGTTACGCCGATATCGCTCTTCCGGTTCCCTTGGATCGGACGTTTACCTATGGAGTGAACGGGATCGTCCCGCAGGTAGGGGCGCGGGTGCTGGTGCCTTTCAGCGGGCAGAGGCTGATGGGCGTGGTGGTGCGGGTTCATGACAAGGAACCGACGGAGGAGTTTGAGATCAAGCCGATCCAGCAGGTGCTGGATGATGCCGCTCTGCTGCCGGATGAGCTGATGGAGTTGGCGCGATGGATCGCGCAGTACTACGGGGCTCCGCTGGGCGAGGTGTTGCGCGGGATGCTGCCGCTGATGGCGGAGGTGAAGCGGCACTTCGTCTATCGCATTACAGAGACCGGCCGTAAAGTGCTGTATGAAGGGGCGACGAAGGGGGCTTCGAGGAGGTCAAAGCTGTCTCCTGACGACCAGAACCGCGAGTATGCGGTTCTGAATTATCTGGAGAGCGGTGAGGACGCCAAACTGACAACGTTACGTTCAGCCACAGGGGCAGGGAAACCGCTGCTGGAAGGCATGGTTCGGAAGAAGTGGCTGGCGCGAGAGGCGGTTGCGGAGGAACGCGATGCGCGCCGGCTGGAGAAGATTGCCGTGTTGGTGGAAGACGCGCGGCTGCCGAAGCTGAATTCAAATCAGACGGCGATTCTTGCGGAGTTGGCAGCTGTAGGTGGGCGGATGCGGGTGTTCGACCTGAAGGAGAAGCTGTCGCGGGCCGGGGTTCCTGAGTCGACGCTTTCAACGCTGGTGCGACGGGAGCTGGTGCGAATTGAAGAGGTTGCGGAGGCTTTTCACTTTGGCGGTGTGGGGTCGCACGGTAAGAAGCATGCGCATGAGCATGCGCTGAACGAAGTGCAGATGGAGGCGCTGGGCACGATAGCGGCGGCGATGACCAAGGGCGGATTTGCGCCTCACCTGTTGTATGGAGTGACGGGAAGCGGAAAGACGGCTGTCTACTTTGCGGCGATGCGGCGAGCTTTGGATGCAGGCAAGTCAGCGCTGCTGATGGTTCCGGAGATCGGGTTAACTCCCGCGATGACCGGGCAGCTGGTGGCAGCGTTCGGGGATGAGGTGGCGTTGTTACATTCGCAGCTGACTCCTGATGAGCGTGCCGAGCAGTGGCACAGGATTCGTAGAGGGGAGGCTCGGGTTGTCGTGGGGACGCGATCGGCGGTCTTCGCTCCGGTGCGAGAGCTGGGGCTGATTATCGTGGATGAAGAACACGATGGCAGCTATAAGCAGGAGGAGACTCCGCGCTATCACGGGCGCGATGTGGCCGTGATGCGGGCGAAGCTGAACGATGCGGTGGTGGTGCTGGGTTCGGCGACACCTTCGCTCGAGAGCTGGGCCAATGCGGAGAAGGGACGTTATGCGCGGATCGAGATGCGGTCGCGTGTTGCAGACCGGCCGTTGCCTGCGGTGGAGCTGGTGGATATGCGCAACGAGTTTCGCGAGACCGGACAGGAGCAGATCTTTTCGCGTCGGCTGATCGAGGAGACGGAGGCGACGCTGGCGCGTGGCGAGCAGGCGATCATTTTGCTGAACCGGCGCGGCTACTCATTCGTGGTGATGTGTCGAAGCTGCGGCGAGAAGATCGAGTGCGAGAACTGCGCGATCTCAATGACGTACCACAAGCCGGTGACAGGAAACGATGCGATCGCGCAGCCGGGGCAGAGGCTGGAATGCCACTACTGCGGATTTCGACGAGGGGTTCCGAACAAATGTCCGAAGTGCGAGAGCGAGCATTTGTACTTTATGGGCGCGGGTTCGCAGCAGGGTGAAGAGCGGCTGCAGGAGATCTTTCCGCATGCCCGCATTGGAAGAATGGACCGCGATACCGTGCGCGGGCGCAGCGATATGGAGCGGCTGTTAGCGCGGCTGCATGCGGGCGAGATCAATCTCCTGGTAGGAACGCAGATGATCGCCAAGGGGCATGACATTCATGGTGTGACGCTGGTGGGTGTTGTCGGTGCGGACTTTGCGCTGGGGCTTCCGGACTTCAGGGCTGCGGAGCGTGTGTTTCAGTTGCTGACGCAGGTATCGGGGAGGGCGGGCAGGGGAGAGCTGCCGGGAAAGGTACTGGTGCAGACGTATCATCCTGACCACTACGCGGTGAAGTTCGCAGCAGAGCACGACTATCCGGGATTCGTCGCGAAGGAGATGCAGTACCGGCGCTGGATGCACTATCCGCCGTACGGCGTGCTGGCGAATGTGGTGGTGCAGAGTGAA
>DATJJJ010000058.1:0-3540 GCA_035492215.1 Edaphobacter sp.
CGTGGGCCTTGACTTCCGCAGCGGCGAGCGCTGTAGCATCGGCAGCCTGCTTGGCAGCTTCATCCTCCGCATTCTTAGAATCAGTGGGCGCCCCGGCCAGCTTGGGGTCAGGCGTGATCGATGACGTTTTTGGGGCTACCAAAATTTCTGCCAGGCGGATGAACTCGGGTTGCTCCATCTCCTTCTTGTGCTCATCGTAGAACTTCTCAGCTTCTTCCTTGGTAATCGACAGCTTGCTGCTGACTTCTTCCCCGATAACCTTCTGCGTGATGATCTGGTTCTTTTGCTGCTGCTTGAAGTCTTCCCAGGAGATGCCCTGCTTCTCGGCCTCCTTCTCCAGTGCTTCCAGCGAATCCAGCTTCATGCTCTTGCGCATCTCGTCGAGACGCTTCACCAGATCGGTGTCGCCGGTAATGCCGAGGTCTTTGCCTTTATCGAGAAGAAGTTGCTGGTCGATGAGGTCGCGGAGGACGTCCTTTTCTTTGGCGCCATAGACCTTGTCGGCGTCGTTGGGGTCCTGCTGCTTGACCTCGTCCCGAAGCTGGTCCTTGCTGCGGCTGAATTCGGAACGGGTAATGATCTGATTATTCACGCGAGCGACGATTTCTTCCACAACCTGTCCGGCCGCGAGCGCGGGCAGACAAGCCAAAGCGATACATGTCAGGCAAAGTTTCTTCATAGGAGTCATGTAGGCCAGTTCCTGGGCTTGCGGTCAAACGGTGGGGTTAGGCCGATAAGATATTTTACTCCTTCCGGCCAGATTGGCGACACAAGGGCACGTGAAAGGAGATGGGCCGAGGGACCGCTGGTACCTTCCCGCTGGACGCCTGGATAGCCCACAAAAGTTTGCCTAGCGGGTCCGAATCAGGGCAAGTGCCGTACGGTCATCGCAGAGGGGAACATGGCCGCTGTATTCGGCTACCGAGCTAAGGACGGACGAGCATAGCTCTTTGGCACTAAGGGAGGGTGCATTTTGAAGCACTTTCCTGACTTTCTCCAAGCCGAATTCATGCCCGCCGTTGTCTCGGCCCCCGCCTTCGCAAGAGACTAACCCCTGAGACACCAGCAGCAGGGCGGCAGACCTTTCCATGCCGACCATTCGCGCATCGGAGGTCGCGTGCGAGAACAGGCCCAAGGGCAATCCCGTGGAACCGAGTTCGACGATGCCGGTGCTATCGCGGAGCAGCCCGGAAGTATGTCCAGCGTTGCAATAGCAGAGTGTCCCCAGTTTCTCGTGATAACAGGCGGTGAAAGCCGGGCAGGAGTGAACCCCGTTAGAAGCTTCGATCAAGCGGCGATTGATAAGTACGTTGAGTTCGATCATGGCGTCGGATTCATTGATATCGACCGCCGAAAACAGTTCCCTGCCGGACTCGCGAAAAGTTTCCTGCGCCGTGATGAGGAGCTTGCGGTTTGCTTCGCGGCGGCCGGCAACATCGAGCAGGCCAATAAGAACTCGCTCAGGGCTGACGCGCACCGAGTCATAAAAATCTCCCGCCACTCGGTTGCCGGCGAAGACGGCTGCTATATCGGCGCCATCGATGTTGGGGAAAACGGTTGGGGTCGGCTCGACTCCAACCGCTGTATCTGATCCGCTAAATTTGAAAAAGGAACGCACAGATTAATACTCAAATGCAAGCTAGCATGGAAATGCGATGTGAGCAATTGAGCCCGTTTAGACGCAGTGAAAGCTCTTGGGCTGCCCAGCCGCGCAGGAGAGCAGGCTTTCTATTTCCGCTAACCCTACCGGCTCACTCTCCATACTTATCGGCGAGATAACGCCCTAAATCCATCTCGAATTGGCCGTAATCGGAGTGAATGGTGGCACGAAGGGCAGCTTCGGTTGAATTCCCCTGGCTGATGCGTTCCAAAATGCGTTGCACGTCGCTCAACCCGTAGGAATCGCTAACAAAGGTTACGGCCGCCAGACTCTCGGCATAAGCAATGTAAGCCGTGCCGCCCGAAAGCTTCATGAAACTGCCCTCCAACACGTTGAATGGAAGGTTCTGCTGGGTCTTAAAAAGATGGGCCAGCTGCCGGCCATCGCCCGCAAGGCTTCTGGGTTCCAGGAACTGCGCAATACCCTCGTTGAGCCATGGAGGACAGCGGCCGGCCGAGAGTTTGGCTACAAACGAGTGCGCCAGCTCGTGTTTGAGCACGTGGGCCAGTTCGGGACTCACTGATGTGAGACCGCTGATCGGGATGCGCAGCTTGCCATCATTGAGGGCGCCTACCCAACTGGGGGCGTGGGTCACGTCAAAAAACGCCGTCTCGGTATAGAGCGTCACCTGGATACTGTCGCGAGGAGGACTACCGAGATCGCGGACGAGGTCGTCATAATCTGCTTCGAGAGCGGCTAGGATTTGCGTGCCGAGGGCTTCGCTCTGCTTACCTTCGTAGTGCAGCACGAAATGGCTGCTTTCGTTCTGCACGAACTCGGCTTCGGCCGCCTGCTCGCGCTGCGCTTTATCGAGAAGGCGCTGCACCGAGGCGTCAGGGCGCAGGGCGAGAGAGCGCTTCCACGAAACAATAGCGTCTTTTGTGTGATCGGAAGCGAACTGAGCGTAGCCCAGCATGGTATAGGCATCTGCCGATTCCGGATTGGCCCGGACTGCGCGTTCAGCATAGGGCAGCGCCTGGCTGGAGTTTCCGGTACGAGCCAAAACTGCGGCGTAATACGTAAGGACGGTCGCACTCTCCGGCTGGAAGCGGAGTGCGTTCTCGAAATACTGCTGCGAATGCGCGATATCCCCGTTTTCGAATTCAAACTTGCCGGCGATGAAATTTGCCGCGGAACTCAAGACAGGATTGCCTTTTGCCTCCAGGGTGCTCAGCCCATCCTGATCGACCTTTCCATCCCGGATAATTCTTGCGGTGAGGTCGCCTTCCTTCACGAGGCTGATGGCTGACGAGTCGAAACTCGGCAGATCACCCAATTTCTCGGTCGCGCCGCTACGTGCCGGGAGACCACCCGCTTCTACATGGTCCACCGCGGACTTGGGGATCCCGTAGGAGTCGTCCCCAACTTCGTACTCGTAGCGATTGCCGTTCTCGCGGACATGATCTGCGAGAATCTTGCGGCCATTTTTCAGATGAATAGTGTCCGCCCAGAGACCAGGCCAAGCCTGGGCGAGACAGAGAGCCAGAAAGGTGACACGCAGCCGCATTCAGGCGCATTCTAGCAACGGAGGAATGCCCAACCCACGTGACGAAGGTACCGGGGACGAACCGAATTTCCTTGCTGGCCGCGGCTTTGCTTGCACTGTGCACCTGTCCGTGGACGCCGATTGCCGCCCAGGAGTCATCCGGAAAGCAAGCGGCAACGCTCTATACACAACTCGGGGAGGTGAGCCTCGACCCTGCCCGCGTTTATCGCGTGCGCGGCGCCTCCCTGAATCGCACCGCGATCCAGATCAGTCTGGACGACGGCACTATCGGGTTCACGCAGGACGTCATGGGCCACATCACGGGTGCATTCTTCGAAGGCGAAGGCGAGATTCTTCTGAGCCCTCCCGATGAAGTCGAACGAAGATCCATGAG
>DATJJJ010000059.1:0-3161 GCA_035492215.1 Edaphobacter sp.
AGCCGGTTGCTGTGCCAATAACCCCAGAGATCGATTCACGGCGGCAGCGGCTCGCTTAATGAGACCCATGGCCCTGATCACGGACCGTGGCATACGCAGTGAACTGATCGGAAAGTTCTCGATCGCGCGCGCGGTCTGCACCCCATAGTAGGCGGTGGCCGGGACAGCCAACTCTCCCATCGTGTCGCGTTCAGTCCTGGTGCCGGCAGACGCCGGGTGCTCGGGATGTGTCTTCATGCGGGCCGCTCCATGCGTGAAGGGCTATTCTTGTGCGGGCGTCATGATAAACTCAGGCCACCTGCTTCCACAAGGGTGAGAGTGATGGACGGCCCGCACCTCATCGTTGACGCCTGTCCCGGGTATAAAGGCGAGAAGACTCCCCGATCATTTACTCTCGAGGGCAAGACACTGCACGTGCAACACGTCGTGGATCGCTGGTACAGCGACACGCACAGCTATTTCCGAGTCACCGCGAGCGACGGTCAACGATACGTGTTGAGGCTGGACTTGGACGAGGACTGTTGGGAACTGATCATGCTCGAGCGTGGGTTAGACTAACGGGGGCGCAGGATGCAAGAAGGCCCGCTTCGGCGGGCCTTCACGTGGGTCCGATGAGAGAGGTGATTAGGCGACTTTCACGTCGATCGCTTTTGGCTTCACTTTTTCCGACTTCGGCAGGTGGAGATTCAACACGCCATCTTTGTATTCGGCTTTGACAGAACTCTCATCGACCGATTCCGGCAGCGTGAAGCTCCGAACGAAGCTTCCGTAGGAGCGTTCTACGCGGTGGAACCTTTTACCCTTTTCCTCCTTCTCCTGGCGACGTTCTCCCTGGAGCGTGAGCACGCCGTTTTCAACGGTGACTTTGACGTCCTCTTTCCGCACTTCGGGCAGTTCCGCCTTGATGAGGTACTCCCCTTCTGTTTCGCTGATGTCAACGGTCGGCATCCAGTCGGCCACCGTGAGATTTTCCTTCCCGCTGTTGCGTAATGACGGGCGCGAAAAGACGCGATTCAACCGTTCTGACATGTCTTCGAGTTCACGGAATGGATCCCAACGTACGAGTGTCATGATCAACCTCCTTCATATAAAAACGAGCTTCTTCTATTGTCTGTATTGACGCGGCGTCGAGAGCGCTCTTACGACTGGGAGGTAATCCTGATCACTCGCAAGTCAAGGGGGAAGGGTTCAACACGCTAGCGCTGGTCGAGGGGAACATAGGGACGATCATGCTCGCCTGCATAAATCTGGTCGGGGCGAAAGAGTTTGTTTTCTCTGAGCTGTTCCAGCCAATGGGCAAGCCAGCCGGAGACTCGCGCCATGGCAAATATCGGTGTAAACAGATCCGTATCGATACCCATCTTCTCGTAGATAATCCCTGAGTAAAAATCTACATTGGGATGGACGGCTTTCCCCTCAAACAATTCGCCCGCCCTCCGTTCAACGCGCAGCGCGATGTCGTATAGCTGGGAAGTGCCGCAGGTTTGGAAGAGGGTTTCGCAAAGGCCCTGTAAGATTGTTGCGCGCGGGTCTTTCACTTTATAGACTCGGTGTCCAAAGCCCATAAGCTTACGCTTGTTGCGTAGCTGCTCTTCCACATAGGAGGCTGCCCGATCCGCCGTCCCGATCTTCTTGAGCATCTCCACGACTTCTTCGTTTGCGCCCCCGTGCAAGGGCCCTTTCAGCGCGCCGATCGACGAGGCGACGACCGTGTACGGGTCGGCCAACGTGGAGGCCGTCACGAGACCCGTAAAAGTTGAGGCATTCATCGTGTGTTCGGCGTGCAGGATGAGGCAATCGTCGAAAATGTCGACCCACAGTGGATGCGCCGTCGTTTCGGTGAGCATGTAGAAAAAATTTTCACTGAAGCCCAGCTCGTCTCGCGGGGCGATGGTATCGTCCCCGCGGCGGAGCCTCGCCCAGGCTGCGACGATTGTGGGAAGTTTGGCGATTAACCGCACCGCCGACCAGTAATTGTTCTCCATATCTGTGACATTGCGGCCGGGATAGAACATCCCCAGCGCAGCCACTGCCGCTTGCAGGGCATCCATTGGGTGGCCCTGCTCGGGGAGACATTTCATGAGATCTATGATCGAGTATTTGAGGCGCCGATGAAGCGCAATATCGTGTTCCCATCTCGCGAGTGCGGAGCGTGTTGGGAGATGGCCGAAGAGAAGTAGGTACGTGGTTTCCAGGTATGACGAGCGCCTGCACAGCTCTTCCACGCGGATGCCGCGATATTCAAGGACACCACGTTCCCCGTCGACGTCGCTGACGGCAGATTTGGCGGCAGGAATTCCGGCAAGGCCCGGCATGAAATCATGCGGCATGATCACACCTCCCACCTTACTCTGCCTACTTCCCACGAGCGAAGCAAGGGTTTGGCGAGATCTCATCGCGACCTTGAAATGGTATGACCCGGTTGGCATACTGGCTTCGATGAGTTCGCCGCGCACGGCTTCAGACGCAGTGATCCCTTACGGTCGCCGACTCCCGCGAAGCCGCCGGAAGCTAAGACGCTCAGTCATGGCGGACCTGGACCCGCTCGGTAGCCGTCGCCATCGCTTAGAGAACCGCATCGCATTCTCTGGAGAAGGATGAGGCGAGGACGGGCATGAAGGGGTTGTGTGGGGTGGCGGTCCTGCTCGCATTCGTCATTGGAGCGGACCTCGCAGGGCATGCGGAGGAGGAGCTGCTCATCTTTGCCGTCGTCAGTGAAGTACCCAAGGACAAATCCCGCGTCGCGGTCAAAGCCTCTGTCAACGATGTGGCCACGGATACCAAGCTCCTTGCGTCCGACGCCATTCTGAACAATCTGATCTGGAAAAAACTGGAGATCTGTCACGCGATGCGCGTGGAAGGGACGAAAGCACCGGAGGGATATCGCGTCGTCACGGTGCGGATTATCGATGCGAGCATGCTTCCCATGTCGCTGCAGTCGTTTGCAGGAGATTGCTTGATCAAGAAGGCCATCGAGGTGGCACCGCTCGTTGATTGATATCAGCAGGCAGGGCTCTGAAGGCGGCTAGCCGCGGCACTCTGGGCAGGTCGTCGGCTCCGTGTCCGATTCGCACTCGCCGGACGTCAGCGGAAAGAGTTGTTGACAGTGGGTGCAGGAACGGATTTCAAAATAGGCGGTTCCATCCGGATCGATGTCCGTC
>DATJJJ010000060.1:0-10852 GCA_035492215.1 Edaphobacter sp.
GGACTAAGCATGACCTCGGAGAATAACCTTGCGGCTTGCGGCTAAGTCATTGATTCTAAATGGTGGCCAGAGACGGGATCGAACCGCCGACGCCGGCCTTTTCAGGGCCGCGCTCTACCACTGAGCTATCTGGCCTTGGCAATCAAGCAACACGCCTCACTCGGGGATCGCCAAGAACGCCCGGGCGTACGTCTGTCGCATCATCCTTTATAAGGGAGCATCATCACCAGCGGGAGGCTGGCAACTCAAACGCAAAACAAGTATAGCAACCCAAAGCCATTCTCTCCAAACTGTTCCTCCCGCTCCTTCCATTTATCGCGTCGCGCTATCCTGTTTCATATCCAAACTTACGTAAGGACGCTCCATGTCTCGTCCCCTGCCGCGGCTCACCCTTGCTCTGTTTTTCTGTCTTTTCGCCGGACTCGGCGCACAAACCAGAACCACCCGCTTCGCGACTGCCCCCGCTACAGCCTCCGAGCAGCGCGCCGTCCGCGCATTCAATCAGGCTGCGGAGAATCCTCTGCGGCTCAACGCCTTCCTTGCGGGAATGCCCAAAGGTGGCGATCTACACATGCATCTCTCAGGTGCGGTCTACGCGGAGACCTTTATCCGCGAGGCAGTCTCCGACACCCTCTGTTACAGCCCTGCCTCCCGCCGCCTCTTCAAGCCCTCTGCGACAACGCGCAGCCTGCCGCCCCAGCCAGTCTGCGGAGAAGGGAATCGCCGTGCCGAAGACGCATTCAAAGATCAGGCCCTCTACGACACCCTCGTCGACGACTTCTCCATGCGCAGCTTCGTTCCCAGCGCCGGCGTCAGCGGACACGACCAGTTCTTCGCAACCTTCGCCCGCTTCTCAGCGATCAACCATGGATTGCACATCGGCGAATGGCTCGATGAGGTAGCGACCCGCGCTGCGGCTCAAAACGAGCAGTATCTCGAAATCATGCACACCCCCAACTTCACCGATGCCGCAAAGTTGGGTTACTCCATCCCCTGGCCTTCTGCGTCTGATCATCAGGCCGCAAATAACACTGGAGACGCTACCGGAGCCAGCCATGCCGATCTCGCCAAACTACGCGATCAGCTCCTCTCCGGTGGCCTTCGCAATATGGCCATCGCCGACCGTAAGGAGTTTGCCGACGCTCTCGACGCGCGCAACCGTATCGAGCACTGCGACAACCCCACGGCAACTCCAGCCTGCAAGGTAACCATTCGTTTCATCTATCAAATCCTCCGCGGCTTCCCGCCCCAACAGGTCTTCGCTCAAACCCTGCTGGGCTTCGAAACGATTCAGGCAGAACTCGATTCCGGACATCCCCTCGTCGTCGGCATTAACTTCGTCATGCCGGAAGATGGTTATCTCTCCATGTCCGAATATCACCGGCAGATGCTCATGCTCGACTACCTGCACAGCGTCTATCCCCGTGTACACATCACTCTGCACGCTGGTGAGCTCGCCCCCGGCCTCGTCACTCCGCAGGGGCTCAGCTTTCACATCCGCGAAGCAGTTGAGCTCGGCCACGCCGAACGCATTGGTCACGGCGTCGACATCATGTATGAAGATCATCCCCACGAGCTCCTCAAGGAGATGGCCTCACATCACATCATGACCGAGATCAACCTCACCTCCAACGACGTCATCCTCGGTGTCGCCAAACAATGGCATCCGCTGCCGGTCTACCGTGCCGCTGGTGTTCCCGTCGCCCTCTCCACCGACGATGAAGGCGTCTCGCGCATCGACATTACGCACGAATACACCCGTGCCGCGCTCGACTTCCATCTAGGCTATCTCGATCTCAAGCGCATGGCCCGCACCTCCCTTGAACACAGTTTCCTCTCCGGATCCAGCCTTTGGGCGCGTCCCGACGACTTTACCACCGTCAACACCGCCTGCGCCTCTCAGCCTCTGGGCTCAGAGAATCCCACATCGAAGTGCGCCTCCTTCCTGCACGCCAATGAAAAGGCCGCGGAACAATGGCAACTCGAACATCGCTATCAGGTATTCGAATCCAGCCTTCCCTAAAACTTCCGGAAAGGTGCCAAACATAGATACGGCGCTCTTTTGAGCGCCGTATCTATGTGTTCCCGTAGAAGTTACAATTTCGGCTTACGGCAAAAAGATCAGACACGACGGGCTTCCCGCCGGCAGATATTGCCCGATAAACTTCGGGATTCCCGTCTGCCGATCAATGCGGAACGACGCAAGATGGTCGCTGCGTTGATTGCAGGTGTAGAGATAGTTTCCCGTTGGATCGAGGGTAAACTGTCTCGGGTAGTCGCCTCGCGTTGCCGCTTCTCCCACATACTTCAGCTCGCCTTTGAAATTCACCGAAAACACGGCAATGCTGTCGTGCAAACGGTTTGCGGCATAAAGAAGACGCCCGTCGCTCGAAAACTGCAGCTCCGAGGCAAAGCTCGTTCCTGCAAATCCCGGCGGCAATGCCGAGATGGTCTGCTGCGAGATCAGCCCTCCCGAGCTTGCGTCGTAACTGAAGAACGTCAGTGTTGAAGACTCCTCCTGAATCGAATACAGCCACCGTCCATTGGGATGAAACGCCAGATGCCTGGGTCCATCGCCCGGAGGCAGCGAAACATACGGCACCGCGGCCGGAGTCAGCTTGCCCGAAGCTGGATTCAGGCTATACACGTAAATCCTGTCCTGCCCCAGATCGGTTTGCAGAACAAACTTGTTGTTTGGATCAGGAATGGCGCAATGCACATGCGGAGCATCGTGTCCGCTGATCGCAAAGCTTCCCGGAGGAGCGTTGGTCGCCTTCGTCGGTCCAACATCCCCTACGTCGACGTGTACATCCACCGCATCTCCCACCGATCCGTCCGCATTGATGGGAATCACCGCCAGGGAACCGCCGCCATAGTTCGCGATGAACAGAAACTTTCCTGACGCATCGATGCTGATAAACGTCGCGCCGGCCCCTTGCGAGCTCACCGTATTAATCGGAGTTAGGTCGCCCGTCTGCCGATTTACCGCAAAGGAGCTCACCGATCCGCTATTCCCCTGAAAGTTCGAAAGCTCGTTGACCGCATACAGGAAATTCCCTGAGTGGGAAGCCACCAGCGAAGACGGACTTGGTGTTGTGGATGCCACCTTAATAAACTTCAGTTCGCCTGTGCCCGGCTGGCTTTCAAAAAGATAGATTCCTTCTCCATTCCCTCCATTTCCTACGGTGTAGGTGCCGAGGTATGCGAAACGACGTCGGCCAGAGCCGCCACCATTCCAAAAACTATCGGCGCTCAAATCCTGGGCTGTGGCGAGCGGTGCAGCCTGGGCAACAACAGCGGCAGCAGCTGCGCCTCTAAGAAAACCGCGGCGCGACACTGCGCCGGAAGAAGACTTCTCATTTTCATCAATTGGATGTGACACGGTCTTTCTCCTTCTTCTGTGGGAGGCGCAGGCACCCCTTTCGTGCAGCGGCTGCCTCTGCGTCTGGAATAAGAAATAGAAGATGACAAAACGACCCGGGGAGGACCCTGCGTGCAGACTCTGCGCTCGGCAAAATCTAATAGACAAAATCAGCCGCTTACGCAGCTTTGTCAAGCGCAGGTTACACAAATATCCTTTCCGATCGAAAAAACTATGGATCGAGAACGGTCAAAAAATGTTGTGGAAAATAATAGAAACTGGACGAACCTCTTGCGCCCGCGATGGCGCACAAAACGCTCTGCGTACAGTAAAACAGAGCGAGAAAACCCTATCTCCACCTCGATGAACATTTCAGCAGCACTCTTGCCAATCATGGTATGCCGGAGCTATAGTCCGCCTGTCATCAAGAGTAGGGAACGGGTTTCGATGACATCGGCCCCTCGCTGATTCAACCGTTCACACCTGTGTCCTTGTCCTCCGTCTCGCATGGGCTTCGGCATTCAGGGATATCGCGATTCGAAGGAACAAAACCTCCCCTCGATCGATCTGGATCTTCGAACCTTGGAAATCCGAGAACATCCTTCGAATCCTGCTCCAGCATCGGCCGATGGGTCGAAGATGAGGAGTATTGTGATGAATCTGACACAAGAACAACGTGATCAAATCCTCTCCGAAGTCAAGAGATTCTCATCAGATCTGAATCTAACTCCGGAGCAACAGGAAAAGCTGCAGACGGCCTTCCAGGCAGCTCGCGGAAAGTTGGGCGACTATATGTCGGAGCATCCCAGCGCCACGCGTTCTGATATCGCCAAAGAGCTTTCAAGCCACCGCGATCAGATTCGCCAGCGTGTGGTGAACTTCCTTTCTCCGGACCAACTCAAGAAGTGGGATGCCGAGGTTGTAAAGGCAAAGCAATTTCTCGGTCAGCAAACTGCGGCCTGATCACTGTTTTGATGGACCCGGTGGCGATGACTGAAACATGCATCGCCACCGAGGCCCCTTTCCTGCAAATCAGAAAGTCTTCCAACGGCAAGGCATGTACTATGTTGCCGTGCGAATCCAACTCCTCTTTGCCCTTCTCCTCTGCGCCGCCTTTGGACAGGCCCAGCAGGTCACGCTTCCTCTCTGGCCCAACGCCAACCCTGAACCGTACACCGGCGCTCCCGAGACCGACATCACCAAAACCACCGACCGCCTCGTCGCCGGCAGGCCTCTCGCGCACCTTACCAATATCAGCAAACCCACCCTGGCCTTCTATCCTGCACCTGCATCCAACAACAGCGGTACCACTATCGTTGTCTTTCCCGGTGGCGGATATCGCATCCTCGCCTACGATCTCGAAGGCACTGAAGTCTGCACCTGGCTCAACTCCATTGGAGTCAACTGTGCTCTCGTTAAATATCGCGTCCCCATCCAGAAGCACTTTCCCGAAGACACATCCGACATCGAGGATGCCCAGCAGGCCATGCGCATCACCCGCTCGCACGCCTCCGAGTGGCATCTTGATCCTCACCGCGTCGGCGTCCTCGGCTTCTCCGCAGGAGGACACCTCGTCGTCATCCTCGGCAATCATCCTGACTTCAAGCGAGCCAATGAGCCTGCCAGCGAATCCGCTGTCAATGCCCGTCCCGACTTCGTCGTCGGCATCTACCCCGCCTATCTCGCAGAACCTCCTGCTCTCACGACTCTCTCTCCTGGTCTCGATCCCAGCACCAATACGCCTCCCACCTTCCTCCTCCAGGCCGAAGACGATCCCGTCCACGTCGAAAATGTTCTCGTCTACTTTCAGGCGCTTAAACAGCTCAAGGTTCCCACAGAGCTTCACGTCTACGCCGAAGGAGGTCATGGCTACGGCCTTCGCCCCACCGAGCTTCCCGTCTCGCACTGGCCCTCGCTGGTCGAAACCTGGCTGCATACCATCCACATGCTTCAAACTCACTAACATCAATGCAGTGGAGAACGTATGAAAAGAGCTCTATCCATTCTTGCTCAGTTTTTGCTGTTTTTACTTCTCTTTGCCTTGGGCAGCTTCCTGCATCCCTTCAATCTTCATTGGGCGACTACACCCACTCCTGAAGGCACCCGTTACTTCATCGCCGATGGTCTCCTCCTCTCCCTCGGAGCCTTTCTTGCCGCAATCATCATCCAATCTTTTCGTCAGAGGCTTCGCTACACCGGCCAGACCATCGTTGCCTTTGTCCTTGCCGTTGTCGTGGGCTACATCATTCGACTCGGCTTCATCACTACCGAAGCCATCCGCCAACAGTACTGAACCATCCGCTATTTTTTTTGATGAACGACTCCACCAATCTCTTCGACCTCCTCACCCGCGCACAAAGCCGTCTTGACGAAGGCTTCGCTACACTCCCGCCCTCCGCTGCTCCTGAACTCGACTCCAACGCCGTCGCCATCCTCGACGATGTCGCCAGTCGTCTCCACGATAACTACCCCTACGCGCACCCTCTCTACGCCGGTCAGATGCTCAAGCCGCCGCATCCTATCGCGCGTGCCGCCTATGCGTTGGCCATGTCCGTGAACCCCAACAACCATGCGCTCGATGGCGGCCGTGCCAGCTCCGCAATGGAGGTTGAAGCCATCGCGGCTCTCGCGAAGATGTTCTCCTGGCCTCAGCACCTCGGGCATCTCTCCAGCGGAGGCACCTTCGCCAATCTCGAAGCCCTCTGGGTCGCGGGCCAACTCGCTCCCGGAAAACAGATCGTCGCCTCCGATCAGGCTCACTACACCCACTCCCGCATCTCCGCTGTGCTCGGCCTGCCTTTTACCAGCGTTCCCTCCGACGCCTCCGGCCGCATGGACCTCGACGCTCTCGAATCTCTCCTCGCCTCTGACAACATCGGCACCGTCGTCGTCACTCTCGGCACTACCGCGGTCGGCTCCGTCGATCCTCTCGACCGGATCCTCGCGCTGCGTAAGAAATACTCCTTCCGTGTACACGTCGACGCAGCCTATGGAGGCTACTTCACCCTCGCCTCTAATCTCTCTCCCGATACCCGTCGCGCCTACGATGCCATCTCCCAGGCCGACTCCATCGTCGTCGATCCTCACAAACATGGCCTCCAGCCCTACGGTTGCGGAGCCATCCTCTTTCGCGACCCCACCGTCGGCCGCTTTTTCAAGCACGACTCCCCCTACACCTACTTCTCCTCGAAAGAGCTTCACCTCGGCGAGATCTCCCTCGAGTGCTCCCGTGCCGGAGCCTCTGCCGTCGCTCTCTGGGCCACGCAACGTCTCCTTCCTTACATTCCCGGCGGAGACTTCGCCGCTGGCCTCGAATCCGGCCGAGCCGCCGCTCTCGAACTCAATCGCCGCATCGCAGCCGAGGCCTCGAGCGCATCTCCACGCTTCATTGCGCCCGTCGCTCCGCCGCAGCTCGACATCGTCTTCTTCGCTGCGCGTCATCCGCAGACAGTACCCACCCCAGACTCCTCCTCCGCTCTCGCCCAGCGCATCTTCGACCGCGCCGCCGCCCTCGACCTTCACCTCGCTCTGGCCAATCTCCCCATTCGCTTCTTTCCCGCCGGATCCTTCTCCGGCAACGCCTCAGATACCGTGACTTGTCTCCGCTCTGTCCTCATGAAGCCGGAGCACCTTCCCTGGATCGACGAGATCTGGCACCGCCTCGACCGCGCCTCTGCCGAAGCCCTCGCACAGCAAGCCCCATAAATCGTTGCTGCCAAACTCCGAAATCCTTCGTCAATACAAAAATTGCGTTGATTTCGCGGATTCTGTCCGCGGGAGAGGATTTCTTTATGTACATGAAAAATATGTCAATCCCACCGCCGAATCAGAGAAATACCACCTAATCTTGCACAGCCGCCCCATAACCCTTTGGTAAACTCACCCCAACACGCTTGAAACCGACGTACTTAGGGTGCATCGCGATTTGCAGGCGCGTGGCCGGTATCAAGCCTCCGGGTCTTTATCAAGAGGAACGTCACGCATGAGCATTCCCCAGGATTCACCATCCGCGGACTTCGATCTCTCCACTCGCACCATCGCGTACTTCTCCATGGAGATTGCCCTCTCCCCTCAGATCCCCACCTACTCCGGTGGTCTGGGAATGCTGGCAGGCGATACCCTCCGCTCCGCGGCCGATACCAGCGCCCCGGTCGTCGCCATCTCGCTCGTCTACCACAAGGGCTACTTCCGTCAGCAGCTCTCCGACGTAGGCCAGCAGTCTGAGGCCGACGTCCCCTGGGAGCCCAACAAGCTTCCCTCTGCCGGAACCACCGTCACCCTCAACATCCAGGGCCGTGCGCTCCACCTTCAGGCCTGGCGTTACGACGTCATTGGAACCACCGGTCACATTGTCCCTGTCTTCCTCCTCGACAGCGACGTCGAAGGCAACGACCCTTGGGACCGCAAGCTCACCGATCATCTCTACGGCGGCGACACCTACTACCGTCTCTGTCAGGAAGCCATCCTCGGTCTCGGCGGCATCGCGCTCATTCAGGCCCTCAGTGTCAAGCCTGAGGTCTATCACATGAACGAAGGCCACGCCTCGCTCCTCACCATCGGCCTCCTCGAAGAACACATCAACGGCCGTGGCCTCAGCGAAGCCACAGACGCCGACCGCGATTTCGTCCGTCAACAGTGCGTCTTCACCACGCACACGCCCGTTCCCGCCGGTCACGATCAGTTCGGCCTCGACCAGATGAATCAGGTCCTCGGCACAGAGCGCAGCGCTGCCATCGAAGCTGCGGGCGGCCTTCACAACGGTCTGCTCAACATGACCTATCTCGCCCTCTGCCTCTCCCGCTACGTCAACGGCGTAGCCATGCAGCACGGCAAGGTCTCCCAGTACATGTTCCCGGAGTACAAGGTTCACTCCATCACCAACGGCGTCCACGCCGCCACCTGGATGTCCACCGCCTTCCAGGAGCTCTTCGACTCCGAAATCCCCGACTGGCGCACCGACAACCGCTACTTCCGCTCCGTCTACGGCATCGATTCAGCCCGCATCTCCGCCGCTCATGTCAAGAACAAGCAGCGCCTCTTTGCGTGGCTTGCGCGTCGCACCGGTCATTACTTCAATCCCTCGGTCCTCACCCTAGGCTTTGCGCGCCGCGTGGCAACCTATAAACGCGCCGGTCTGTTGCTGCACGATCCCGAACGTCTCTGCGCTCTCGCCGAAAAGATCGGCGGCCTCCAGATTCTCTACGCAGGCAAAGCGCATCCCGCCGACAACGCCGCCAAGGCGCTCATCCGCGACGTCTACGCCGCTGCCGCCAAACTCAACTCCGATTCGCTCAAGATCTACTACGTCGAAAACTACGATTGGGAGATCGGTGCTCTCCTCACGCAGGGTGTCGATGTCTGGGTCAACACCCCGCGCCGCCCCTACGAAGCCTCCGGTACCTCCGGCATGAAGGCCGCCCTCAACGGCGTCCCCTCGCTCTCCGTCCTCGACGGCTGGTGGATCGAAGGCTGTGCCGAAAACACTACCGGCTGGGCCATCGAAAATGGCGATACCGAGGAAATCGAAGCCAACAGCCTCTACAACAAGCTTGAAAAGGCAGTCGCCCCGCTCTGGGCCAATCCCAATGCCTGGGCCCGTCTGCAGCAGCACTGTATCGGCATCAACGGAACCTTCTTCAACACGCAGCGCATGCTAAGCCAGTACGTTACCAACGCTTACTTTCCAACCGGCCCCAGCCGCTTCCAGCTGGAGCTCAGCGAAGAGGCAGAAGACCATCATCTCAACGTGGTACCATCATCTCCCCGGTAAGGCGTTTTCTCCCGCCGTGACCGGAGTACCCAGGAAATCGAGCTCGCCTCACGGCGGGCTCGTTTCCTTTCACTCAAAACTCCCTCTCGAATAGGCCTTTTGCTCCATCCCCAAGGATCACGCTCGTGTGCGACAATAGTGCGTACCGCCGCTTCTCTTTGAAAGTGACGGCGCAAGGGGAGACATTCATATGGGCGATCTATTTCAACCCACACACCTCATCGTCCTCGCAGTGATCGTGCTCGTTCTCTTCGGCGGCAAAAAGCTGCCCGAGCTCGGCAAAGGACTCGGTGAGGGACTTCGCGGCTTCAAAGACGGCATGAAAGGTGTCACCGACGAGGTCAACAAACCCGTCGAATCGCACACCGTTACGCCTAAGCCTGAAGAGTCCGTCAAGTAACGTCGTCGTCGTCGCCGCCCGCAAGTCAACGACGGCTTCTCTCAATCTGCATCTGTTTCAGACGCAAGGCCAGCCCCGGCTTATTGAATGAAGCTCAAATCGACCTACCTGGTTAAGCCGAACGCGAAGGTAAAGCTCTCGCGCGTCGCCACCGACGATACCGGACCCTTCAAGCACGAGGAAGCCGCCAAGGCAGTCCTCGACCAGCATCGCGAAAAGCTCGCACAATTGCAGGAGGTCTTCTATGCCAGTCGGCAGAAGGCCCTCCTCATCGTCCTGCAGGGCATGGACACCGCGGGCAAAGATGGCGTCATCAGTCACATCTTCTCCGGAGTAAATCCGCAGGGCTGCAACGTCTCGTCCTTCAAAGAGCCGACGCCTACGGAGAAGCTGCACGACTTTCTCTGGAGGATTCATTCCCAGGTCCCGCCCCGAGGCATGATTCAGATCTTCAACCGCTCGCACTACGAAGATATCCTCGTCCCTCGCGTCCACCGCCTCATCTCCGCTGGCAAGCTCGACCAGCATCTCGAAGACATCCTCGAATTCGAGTCGATGCTTCACGACAACGATGTCGTCGTCCTCAAATTTTTCCTCCACATCTCTTATCAGGAGCAGACCCGCCGCCTTCAATCTCGCATCGACACTCCTGACAAGCACTGGAAGCTCTCCGAGAGTGACTTTCGCGAACGGGAGTTCTGGCCTCGGTACGAAGAGGCCTACAATCGCGTCCTTGGAGCCACCAGCCGCAAGTACGCTCCATGGTTCATCATCCCGTCCGATTACAAGTGGTATCGCAACGCCGCCATCTCGGAGATCCTGGTCGGGGCAATCAAGAGTCTTAAACTCGAATACCCAAAACCCTCGCTGGACCCTTCCACCATTCAGCTCTAGGTCTCGCCGATCGCCAGCCGCACGAGGCTCTTCGCATGCAGTTCGCCTGTGCTCCCCAATAGCTCTTCGGTAAAGACGTGGAAGAACGAACTCGCCATCAGTACTCTGGCTGCGGCTTTTGCTTTCACATCCCCCCGTATCCGTCCTAGAGCTTTTTCGTCGTCGATATACTCCGCTAGCGTCCGGATTCCGCGCTCCGGTCCTCGTCCTCCCTCGGCCAGCGATCGACGAAACCGTTCTCTCAGCTCAGACTCCACAATCAGCGAGCACACCATTCCCATCACGCTCCGGTGAAACCGGACCAGCCCCTGCACAGCCTCGGTCAGATTCTCTGTGGCAGTGCCCTTGCCCACATTTTCCTTCAGGGCATGCAGAGGCACCAGCATCTCCGGAAGGCTCTCCTCCAGAATCGCGAGAATCAGGTCCA
>DATJJJ010000061.1:0-2354 GCA_035492215.1 Edaphobacter sp.
CGAATAGCTGCGCAGGCGAGGCTCGTAGAGAGCGATCACACCTTCCAGCAGATCGTTCACGTCTGACTCCACCGGCCGGGTGCTCTGGCGGTAGAAGCGGAGTGTCTGGGTGGTGATGTGCGTTACGCGGTCGAGCTCCTGCTGGGCGATGCGCAGGTATTCCTGGGAACGCGTCTCGAGGCGGCCCGAGCCGATAAGAAAGAGGCAGTTAGTGACTGCTTCGAGAGGATTGTTGATCTCATGCGCGATGGAGGCGGCGAGCCGCCCGGTCGCGGCCAGTTTCTCAGTGCGTCGCATGACCTCCTCGCTGCGCTTCTGCTCAGTAAGGTCCACGAAGAAGATGGCGACCTGGCGGAAAACGACGTCTGTATCGGGTGAGTCTTCGGGTGCCAGCGTGGTAAATGCCAGCAGGATGGGGATATGTTCTCCTCTGCGTGTACGGCAGAGCGCTTCAAAGGGATGGGGGCGCCCGGATTGGGCGACGATGTCGCGCATACGAAGAAGGAACTGTTCGTATTCCAGTTCGAATATGTCTGCAAAGCCGAATTTGCCGGTGCGGAGTTCCTGTTCGCCATAACCCAAAAGCTGCTCGACGCTGCTGTTGGCGTACTGGATGAGACCGGTGGGATCGGCGACCATGAGGCCGACCGGCATACCTCGAATCAGGCGGCGGAAGCGCTCCTCGCTGATGAGCAGGGCCTGCTCGGCATCGGATTTCAGGCGGCGCGCGCGAGCTTCACGGAGTTCTCGCTCGATGGCCGGCCCCAGGCGGGCGAGATTTTGTTTGGCAATGTAGTCGTGGGCACCGGCGCGCATGGCCTCAACGGCTGTGTCTTCGCTGACCGCGCCGGACATGACGATGAAGGGAACGTCTCTTCCCGATCGCTTGAGCAGTTGCAGGGCCGCGGGAGCGCTGAAGCTGGGCAGATTGAAGTCAGCCAGCACTACGTCCCATTCCGCATCGGGTTGGTTGAGTGCGCGGCGCATGTCATCGGCGGTCTCGACGCGGTGCACGAAGGTGCGATAGCCGGCGCGCTCGAGGTAGCGGGTCAGGAGGAGGGCATCATCTTCATCGTCTTCCACCAGCAGGACGCGTAATGGAGTAGGGGTTGGCCGGCTTTCGATCTGGTCTGGCTGATCTGGTGGACGCATCGGATATCTGATCGAAGATCGTCAATTCTCGACCGGCGGGCCAGAGGCCACATCTCGGCGAGGCAGAGCAGATTCTTCCATCGAGTTTCGCACGAAGGCAGCCTTTCCAACAGACAGCACGGATTTGTGCGGGGAAAAAACTGCTAGCGCAGCGACACGGGCGGCGCCTCATTCAGCACCAGCCAGTACATGCCAAGCTGGCGGGTTGCCTCCGCGAAATCGGTGAAATTGACCGGCTTGCGGATATAGCTGTTGACGCCGAGCTTGTAGCTGCGCATCAGATCGCTTTCCTCGTCAGAGGAGGTAAGGACGACGACGGGCAACATGTGGTGTTGCTCCGATTCGCGGATGCGGCGAAGGACTTCAAGACCATCGATCTTCGGCAGCTTGAGGTCCAGCAGGATCACTTGCGGCACATAGGGCAGCGTGTTCTCGCCCTTGCCAAAGAGCATCTCGATTGCTTCTTCGCCGTCGTGCGCCACACGAATGTTGTTGGCGATGTTGGCCTTTTTGAGAGCGCGAATGGTCAGCGCCTCATGGTCGGGATCGTCTTCCACGAGCAGAATCATGCGTTCGCTAACCGTCATCAGGCTCGTATGATACTCCATTCGTGCGGCGTGTCGGTGCGGTTCGGGATGGTTGCGCGAGTCAATGCCGCGGCCTGGTGGAGCGTTCATCTGAGCGCGCATCTGCGCATCTTCGCTCAGGTGATGGAACGTCTCTCGGCTTGCACGTAATGCGTTGAAGCTACCTTTGCTTTGCTCCGACAAAATCCTCGGGAGTCCTATCCTTCCAGGCGGTACTTGGTTTCGGCGAGCTGGAAGAGCGGGCGCCAGACGAGGCGGTTGATAGTGACCACCATGAGCGCCATGATGATGGTCGCCATCAGCAGGGTGGCGAAGTGGCCGTGGTCGGTGGCGCGGCTGATCTGCGCGCCAAGGCCGAGAGTAGAGAGTGTCTGACCGCGAAGGTGGAAATACTCCGCGACGATGCTGGCATTCCAGGCGCCGCCCGATGCGGTGACGAGACCGGTGATGAGATAGGGAAAGATGCCGGGCAGAATCAGAGTGGTCCAGCGCTGCATATTCGAGAAGTGAAAGAGGCCGGAGACTTCTTTGAGGTCGGAGGGGATGGCGATGGCTCCGGCGATAACGTTGAAGAGGATGTACCACTGGGTACCAAGCAGCATGAGCGCGATGGAA
>DATJJJ010000062.1:0-24248 GCA_035492215.1 Edaphobacter sp.
AGTCAACGGCGAGGAGAATGATCTGACGGGCTCCCGGCGGCTCGACGTTGCTGTAGTGCGAGGCGAGGAGAGCGTCGTATTCGGGGCTGTGGCGAGGGAGAACGCGACCGTGACCGTAGAGACGCATGATCATCGGAGAGCCTTCAAAGGCGCAGAACATGAGGGGCAAGCGCCCATCGGCGAGGAGATGCGCTGCGGTCTCATTGCCGCTGCCGGTGAGGTCGAGATAGACCACGGTATTGGCGTCGAGTATGCGAAGGGAGGCTCCGTCCCGCGGCGACACGTTGACACGGCCTACGGAGGCGGCACTGGCGTTGAAGAAGATGTGCTGACGTTCGATGAACTCGCGGTGGGCGGGTTCGATGGAGGAGAACTGTTTGCCCATGGGTCTAGTTTACCGGGGCTGCAAAGTTTTGATGGTAGAGCGGTTCGGAGTCGCGTATGCTCGGTGCGACGAGGGAGGGGTAGCAGGCTCCCTAAAAAGGACTTACGAAAGGACTGACTGACGATGCGTTGGTTACTTCATTGGATTCTGAACGCTGTGGCTTTGCTGATCGTCTCCCATTTTGTTCAGGGTTTTGAGGTCAGCGGTTTTATCTCTGCGCTGATTGCGGTCGTAGTGATCGGGCTTTTGAATGCAACGTTGGGCCTGCTGCTGAAGCTGGTGACTCTGCCTCTTGGGATTCTTACGCTAGGATTGTTCTTCCTGGTGATTAATGCTGTTGTGCTGTGGTTTTCAAGCAAGTTCGTTCCGGGCTTCGCAGTCACGAACTTTAAAGCGGCGTTTTTGGGAGCGCTCGCTCTAGCGTTGATTCAGATTTTGTTCGGGTTTCTGGGGCTTCGCGGAGGGCGAGCTTAATCCAGGTTGGGTCCGTTTGTTTGAACTCTTCGAGAGAGGTACCCCCGATGGCGTTCCTCGTGAACTTTCCCCGAATGCTTTTCGTGCTCTCCTTCCTGGTGCTATGGCTGGCCACCTGGATTGGCGGATGGTTAGAACGCTGGTGGAATGGATTCGATGAGGGAGACCACACCGATTTCAACGTAGTGCAGGGCGCAACCTTGACCTTGTTGGGACTGATCATCGGGTTTAGTTTTTCGATGGCGATCGGCCGTTACGATCAGCGCAAGGTCTATGAGGAAGAAGAGGCGAATGCAATTGGTACGGAGTATCTGCGCGCCGATCTTCTGCCCCAGGCGGAGGGGGACCGAACCCGGCAACTGTTGCGGAGATATACGGACCTGCGCATTGCATTTTACGAGACGCGCGACAGGGAAGAGGTTCGGAAGATCGGCGAAGAGACGACCGAGATTCAGAGCCAACTCTGGCAGACGGTGGCCGGCCCGGCGAAGGCAACTCCGAATCCCGTGATAGCGCTTGCAGCTGGAGGGATGAACGACGTTCTGAATTCGCAGGGCTACACGCAGGCGGCCTGGTTGAATCGGATTCCTGAAGCTGCCTGGGTGTTGATGTTTGTTATCGCGATCTTTGCCAACACCATGCTTGGTTTTGGAGTGCGGAAGGTCCATCCGGGGTTATTTCTGGTGCTTCCGCTGGTCGTTTCGATCTCATTTTTTCTGATTGCGGATATCGACAGTCCGCAAAGAGGCCTGATTCATGTAGCTCCGCAGAATCTGCTGAGTTTGCGCGCCAACCTGCGCTGACGATGCAGAGATCAGGCGAACTGCTCGAGGAAGCGCATGTCGCCGGAGTAGAACTGGCCGATATCGGAGACGCCGTGGAGCATCATGGCGATGCGCTCGACGCCCATGCCGAAGGCGAAGCCGGAGATCTTTTCGGGATTGTAGGCATCGTCCGCAGGATCGATCTTGCGGCGCTCTTCCATGACGGAGGCGAAGACGGAAGGATCGACCATGCCGCAGCCGAGCAGCTCGATCCAGCCGGAGTGCTTGCATTTGCGGCAGCCGGAACCTCCACAGAAGATGCAGGAGATCTGCACGTCGGCGGAGGGCTCGGTGAAGGGAAAGAAGCTGGGGAAGAAGCGGGTCTTCACGGCGGAGCCGAAGAGCGCCTTCATGGCGTGATCGAGCGTGCCTTTGAGGTCCGAGAAGGTGATGTTGGTATCGACGCAAAGGCCTTCGATCTGATGGAAGATGGGCGAGTGCGTGGCATCTGCGGCGTCGTTGCGGTGGACCTTGCCGGGGATGACGATGCGGATGGGGGGCGCCTGCGCGATCATGGTGCGGATCTGCACGGGCGAGGTGTGGGTGCGCATCAACAGGCGATCGCGTGAGGGGCGCACCTGCTGGCCGGCGATCTGCAGGGTGTCCTGGGTGTCGCGCGCGGGATGGTTGGGCGGGAAGTTGAGTGCCTCAAAGTTGTAGAAGTCGCTTTCGACCTGCGGCCCGAGGTTGGTGGAGTAGCCGAGCTGATGAAAGACGTGCACGACCTCGTGCATGGTGTTGAGCAGAGGGTGCGAGATGCCGGGGCGACGCACGGTGCTCGGCAGGGAGATATCGATTCCCTGAACGGCGGCGGATGCGGCCTGGGTCGCGGGGGCTTCGAGGGCCTGCTCGATCTGCTGCTTGAGTTCGTTGAAGCGCATGCCGAGGGGCTTGCGGGCATCGGCTGGAGCGGACTTCAGCCAGGCGTCGGAGATCGACTTGAGGCGTCCCTGTTTGCGGCCCAGCCAGTGAAGACGGAAGTTCTCCTGCGCTTCGGGAGTGGAGAGCGCAGCGCTCTGTTGGCGAACCTCGTTGAGGAGGGTCTGAAAGGCGGTATCGAGAGAGGGCTGGTCGTAGCTGGTCAGCTGAGGGATGGTCTCGGTCATGGCGTATATCAGGTTTCAGGATAAACGACCGGCTCGGACGTCGGGCTGGAGCCGGTCGTTTGAAGAGGGATTAGAGAGCAGAGAGCACGATGAGGAGCACGAGCACGCCCAGCATCAGGCTGCGGCGGTCGGTGATGGCATAGACGACGGGGTCCTCGTCGAGCGAACCGCGCGAGGCCTGGAGCCAGAGACGGCTGATCCAGAGCAGAAGGACGGGGATGAGGAGCCAGAGACGCTTGGTGTGGGTGTAGAGCTGGGCGGCGTCGAGATTGGAGATGTAAAGCGTGAGGACTGCCACCGAGACGTATCCGGAGGCGGAGCCGAAGGTGCGGAGCTGTTCGAGATCGCTGATGTGATAGCCGCGGCCTTTCGCGATATCGCCACCACGGGCACGGAGGTTTTCGAGTTCGGCGAAGCGTTTGACGAAGGCCAGCGAGAGAAAGAAGAAGATGCTGAAGCTGCCCAGCCAGGCGGAGGCCTCAATGCCGGTCGCCGCAGAACCGGCCAGGATGCGGATGGTGTAAAGCCCTGAGAGGACAATGACATCGACGAGCACGGCGCGCTTGAGCCGCAAGGAGTAGGAGAGGGTGGTGAAGGCGTAGATTCCCAGCCAGGTGAGGAAGTGGTAGGGCCTCCGAAGAGCATATCTGGGTGCAAACCACGTGAGGACGTGGGGAAGCGCAATTGCGAGAGCGATGGAGGCGGCGAGGAAAAGGACAACGACGCCGATGCCGGATAGAGCCGAAAGATCTCCTGAAGCGAAGGGACGGCGCCGTTTGCGGGGATGGAGACGATCGGCTTCGATGTCTAATAGATCGTTGACGATGTAGGTTGCCGAAGCGCAGAGGCCGAAGGAGAGGAAGGCTACCAGCGAGGCCAGGATGTAAGGGAGTTTGATCGCATGTCCCAGCAACATGGGCAAAAAAAGCAGCACATTTTTTGCCCATTGATGGATGCGGATGGCTTTGAGCCAGGCTTTAAGAGGTGAGACCTTTTCGGTAAAGGTGTGGGCTGGGGTAATGCGGGCCTTGCGCAGGGCGGAGCTTAGCCCTCGTGTGGGATTAGCCACCATGGGGTGCTGGCAGTTCTGCAGCAGGGGCAGGTCGGCGGTGGCGTTGCCGATGTAGCAGAAGTTTTCGCCGAAGGTCTTGCGAAAGGCGGCAAGTTTATTGGTCCCAGCCAGATTCAGGTTGCCGTCGGAGGCGAGGACTCCGTCAAAGATACTGAGGTGGGCGGCGACTCGCTCGGCTAGCGCTGAATCTGCGGCAGTTGCGAGATAAATAGAACGTCCGGTCGCGTGTTGCTGCTCAAGAAATTGTAAAAGTTCCCGGTTGTAAGGGAGATGAGCAACATCCAAGTTAACGGCAGAGGTGATATGCCGTTTGAGAGCGGCCTTGCCCTGCATGAGCCAACCGGGAATTTTGAGCAGACTGGCGGGATGGTATCGCGCCAGGGCAAGGGCGGAGTCGACCAGCGTATCCGACTTAACCAGTGTGCCATCAAGGTCGACACAGAGCGCGGGCTGGACAGCAGCATCGAGAGCAGAGCCTGGATTGAGCAAGCGTTGGACCCTTCCTTCCAGGGACGATTACCGAACGGAATTTTGGTTTCTAAAGCTACACCTTGGTTAATGGTCGAAGGAGGCGAAACATTCAGTTCTCCTTCTACGTCATTATTAATTATTCTGGAGGTCCCGCAGAGCCCTGCGGATTCCTGTTTTGAACATTTCACACTCAGATCCAGCGATTTATTCGAGAGCACGGTGAGCGCGCCCATGTCATCAGCACCCATCAGCGAACAAGAGACCAAACCGGCCCTTCCTGCCGCCCAACGCCGCCCCGAGTTTCCAGAGCCGGAGCCCCCGCGGGGTTCGGGGTTCAGAAAGTGGATCGTGATGCTGGTGATCGCCCTCGTGGTGGGGGCGGCGGTGTGGAAGATTCGCAAGAATACCGAGGAGCAGGCGGTGCAGGGCCAGAGAATGGCCGCCTCGCAAAACCGTCCGACTCCGGTTCAGACGGCCAAGGTTCAACAGAAGACGATGCCGATCTATCTGACGGCTCTGGGAACCGTAACGGCCTACAACACGGTGACCATTAAGTCGCGCGTGGACGGCCAGCTGATCAAGGTCAATGTGCGGGAGGGGCAACGCGTCCGGCAGGGAGAGTTGCTGGCCGAGATCGATCCGGCTCCTTACCAGGCTGCCCTGGCGCAGGCACAGGGACAGCTGGCTCGCGATCAGGCGCAACATGTCAACGATCAGGCTCAATCAAGCCGTTATTCGGCATTGCTCCAGGCCGGCGTTGTCTCCCGCGAGAGTTCCCAGGCGCAAGATGCGCTGGCAGGACAGTCGGCAGGAGCGATCCTGGCAGATCAGGCTGCGATCCAGGCCGCCAAAGTAAATCTGAACTATACGAAGATCACCTCGCCGATTAATGGTGTGGTCGGTCTGCGTCAGGTCGATCCGGGCAATATTGTGCATGCTTCGGACACCAACGGCCTTCTGGTCGTTACGCAGCTTGAGCCGATTGCCGTGATCTTTACGTTGCCTGAGGATTATCTGCCTGAGGTTCTCGACCTGACTCGTCAGGGCCACAAGCTGACGGTAGAGGCGTATGACCGCTCAGGAACGACGCATCTGGCGACCGGAATGGTGCTGACCCCGGATAATCAGATCGACACGACGACCGGAACCGTCAAGGTTAAGGCGGTCTTCGATAATAAAGATGGCGCCCTCTTTCCGAATCAGTTTGTGAATATCCGCCTGATTCTGCAGCAGAGGTCCAACGCGATTGTGATTCCGACGGCAGCGGTTTTGAATGGTTCCCAAGGAAACTACGTTTATGTGGTGAAGCCTGGGGATCCACCTGCGGATCTTGCAGGAGAAGACTCCCCCGCGGGTCCATCGGCGAATACTTCGAAGCCGCGTGAAGGCCGCGGCGGCAAAGACGGCAGTGCGGAGCCTGCCAAAAACCAGCCTCACTTCTATGTCGTGGCACAGACGGTCAAGGTGGATCTGACTGAAGGCGCGCAGGTGATTCTGGCCAATGGCGTAAAGCCGGGCGAGGATGTTGTTATCGATGGCCAGGAGAAGCTGAAGAATGGAAGCCGCGTGATTCCGAGGCAGGCTGCCAATCCTACTGGAACGCGTTCGGTCAATCCGAATCGGGCTAACAGCGGAGTCTCTACCAACTCTTCAGGTTCGCAGAGCTCGAGCCGCAGGGCAGGCACCGGAGGTTCGCAGCAATGAGTCCGTCACGGCCATTTATTCTCCGGCCGGTGGCCACCTCGCTTTTGATGGTGGCCATTTTGCTTGCCGGGTGGGTGGGATATCTGCAGCTTCCTGTTTCGGCGCTGCCGCAGGTGGATTATCCGACGATTCAGGTGATGACCTTTTATCCTGGCGCAAGCCCGGAGGTGATGGCCTCTTCGGTGACGGCTCCTCTGGAGCGTCAGTTCGGACAGATTCCGGGCATGACGCAGATGACCTCGACCAGTTCGGGCGGAGGCAGCATTATTACGCTGCAGTTCGATCTGTCCGAATCGATCGATATTGCGCAGCAGGATGTACAGGCCGCGATCAACGCGGGATTCAGCTATCTGCCGAAGGATCTGCCGAATCCTCCGGTTTACAGCAAGGTCAACCCTGCCGACGCGCCGATTCTGACGCTGGCACTGTCGAGCGACACGCTGCCGCTGGTGAAGGTAGAAGACCTTGCCGATACGGTGCTGGCGCAGAAGATCTCGCAGCTTTCGGGCGTGGGTCTTGTCTCGATTAATGGAGGCCAGAAGCCTGCGGTTCGCATTCAGGCCAACCCGATGGCGATGGCGAACTATGGGTTGAGCCTCGAGGATCTGCGAGCGGCGCTCGGTACGGCCAACGTCGATCAGGCCAAGGGAAACCTGAACGGCATGCATCAGGCGTACACGATCGGGGCCAACGATCAGCTGCTCTCGAGCGTGGATTACTCCAAGGTGATCATCGCGTATCGCAACGGCTCGCCGGTGCGGTTGTCGGATGTCGCGAACGCGGTAGACAGCGCGGAGAACCTGTACCAGGCGGCGTGGATGGGGATCGCGGCCCGGCCAGAGAGCAAAGATGCCAATGGCACTGTGATTCCGGCGAGGGAGATGGAGCTGAAGCCGGCGGTCATCGTGAACATTCAGCGTCAGCCGGGGGCGAACATCATCGGCGTCGTCGACGAAGTTCAGAAACTGCTGCCGCAACTCAGGACGACGCTTCCGGCCGGGGTCAATCTTCAGATTCTGACCGACCGCACCAATACCATTCGCGCCTCGGTGAAGGATGTGCAGTTTGAGCTGATGCTGACCATCGCGCTGGTCGTGATGGTGATCTTCCTCTTCCTGCGCTCGCTCGCCGCCACGATCATTCCCTCGGTAGCCGTGCCTCTGTCGATTGTCGGCACCTTTGGGGTGATGTATCTGTTGGGCTACTCGCTCAATAACCTGAGCTTGATGGCCTTGACGATCTCGACCGGCTTCGTCGTGGACGACGCCATCGTCATGATCGAGAACATCGATCGCTATCTGGAGATGGGTGACTCGCCGCTGGATGCGGCGCTTAAAGGCTCCGAGCAGATCGGCTTCACGATTCTGTCGTTGACCATCTCGCTGATCGCCGTGCTGATTCCGCTGCTGTTTATGGGCGATATCGTCGGCCGGCTCTTCCGTGAGTTTGCGGTAACTCTCTCGGTCACCATTCTGGTCTCAGCGATCGTCTCCCTCACGCTGACTCCGATGATGTGCGCCAAGCTGCTGCGCCATTTGCCGGATAGCGAGAAGAGCGCTTTCTATCACAAGAGTGAGCAGTTCTTTAACTACGTCATCGAGAAGTATGGCGTGGGCGTGCGCTGGGTGTTGCGTCACCAGACTCTGACTCTGCTGGTAACGCTGGCGACGTTCCTGCTGACGATCTATCTCTACATCATTGTTCCCAAGGGCTTCTTCCCGGTGCAGGATACCGGTGTGCTGCTGGGGATCACGGAAGCTCCGCAGTCCATCAGCTTCCATGCGATGAGCGTGCGGCAGCAGCAGCTGGCACGCGAGATTCTGAAGGACCCGGACGTGGAAAGTGTCTCGTCCTTTATCGGAATCGACGGCACCAATACCACGCTGAACAGCGGCAGGATTCAGATTAACCTTCGCGACCGCGAGGAACGCTCAACCTCTGCAACCGAAGTGATCCAGAGACTGGGGCCGAAGCTGGCTCGGATTGAGGGAATTCAGTGCTTCCTGCAGCCTCTACAGGACCTTACGGTAGAAGATCGCGTGAGCCGCACGCAGTATCAGTACACGCTGGAGGATGCCAATCCGGAGGAGCTGGCGATTGCCACCAACCGGATGATGGAAAAGCTGAGGACGCTTCCGGAGCTGACCGATGTGGCCAGCGATCAACAGCTGGAGGGGCTTGAGGCCCATCTGGTGATCGATCGCGATACGGCTTCGAGGCTGGGCATTACGCCGCAGAATATCGACGATACATTGGACGACGCCTTCGCCCAGCGACAGGTTTCGACGATGTTCACGCAGCTGAACCAGTATCACGTGGTGCTGGAAGTTGAGCCGAAGTATCAGCTCAATCCGGATGCGTTGGACAACATTTACGTCAAGAGTTCGAACGGAACGCAGGTTCCTCTGTCGACGTTTACGCATCTTGAGGAGCGTCACGCTACCCTGGCGGTCAATCACCAGGGGCAGTTCCCTGTGGTGACCCTCTCCTTCAATCTGGCTCCGGGCAAGTCGATCGGAGATGCGGTGGAGGCCGTCAATAAAGCCAAGGCGGAGTTGAATCTGCCGGCCAGCGTCAATGGAGAGTTCCAGGGAACGGCCCGCGCCTTCGAGGCTTCTCTCAGCAACGAGCCCATTCTGATTCTGGCGGCATTGATCGTCGTCTATATCGTGCTGGGTGTGCTGTATGAGAGCTACATCCATCCGATCACTATTCTCTCCACACTGCCTTCGGCCGGTGTAGGAGCCATTCTGGCGCTGTTGATCTTCCATGTAAACCTGAGTGTCATTGCGCTGATTGGCATCATCCTGCTGATCGGCATTGTGAAGAAGAACGCCATCATGATGATCGACTTCGCCCTGGAGGCGGAGCGTGAACACAATATGGAACCGGAGGAGGCGATCTATCAGGCCTGCCTGCTGCGCTTCCGTCCCATCATGATGACGACGATGGCCGCTTTGCTCGGCGGTGTTCCTTTGGCGATGGGCACAGGAACAGGAAGCGAGCTACGCCGTCCGCTTGGAATCGCGATCGTCGGTGGCCTGATCGTTTCGCAGGTTCTAACGCTGTTTACGACCCCGGTGGTGTATCTGTTCTTCGACCGAATTGGAAGGAAGTACTTCCACACGGCGGAGGCAGATGCGGAGTTTCGTGCGCATGAGCACGCAGTGAGTGCGGACTGATGGATCATTTTAGGGAAGACCCAGATCTGGAGAGAGCGCGTTCCGATGCGGCGAAGGCGCCGGAACCGGCGGGGGGCGTTCACTTTTCTGCGCCTTTTATCAAACGTCCGGTTGCCACGACGCTGCTCTCGATTGCCGTGATTCTGGCAGGTCTGGTGGCGTACAAGCTTCTTCCTGTAGCCAGTCTTCCTCAGGTTGAGTTTCCTACGATCTCAGTGGGCGCCGGGCTTCCGGGCGCCGATCCGGAGACCGTGGCTTCGGCCATCGTGACGCCGCTCGAAAGGCAGTTTGCCAGGATCGCAGGCATCAACGAGATGACCTCGAACTCCGGGCTGGGGAATGGGTCGATCGTTCTGCAGTTCGATCTGAGCCGTGATATCAATGGCGCGGCTCGCGATGTGCAAGCGGCTATCAATGCGGCACGGAGCCAGCTTCCTTCGAACCTCCCGCAGAATCCTTCGTATCGCAAGATCAACCCGTCTGACTCGCCGATTCTCATTCTGGCGCTGACTTCGGACACGCTCTCTGTGCCGCAGATCTACGACGCCTGCGACAGCATTTTGGCGCAGAAGATCGCGCAGGTGGAAGGCGTCGGGCAGACTTTCTGCGGTGGCAGCGCGAAACCTGCGGTGCGGATTGAGGCCAATCCGACACAACTGGCGAGCTATGGATTGGGACTCGAAGCGCTGCGTGCAGCGATCGGTACCGTCAACGTGAATCAGCCGAAGGGCTACCTGCAGGACAGTACACGGCGCTGGAGTATCAGCACGACCGATCAGCTTTTCGGAGCGGCAGCGTACGCTCCTCTGATCGTGGCGACCGATCGCGGGCCAGTCAGTTCGGCGGCGGCCTCCAACGGTCTGCCGACTTCTTTGCAGAGTGCGATCGATAGCAATCAGTCAACGACGTCGAGTGCCACGACGACGGCGACCTCGAGTGCCAGCCCTGCGGCAGCGGCGCATGGCATCGTCCGCATACGCGACGTTGCCGAGGTTGTGGACGGAGTTGAAAACAGTTATACCGGCGGTTTCTTTAATGGCAAACCGGCCATCCTTGTTATCGTCTTCAAGACTTCGACCGCAAATGTTATCGATACGGTTGATAACGTCCTGAGCCTGCTGCCTTCGCTGCAGGCTGCGATTCCGCCCGCGATTCAGCTGCATGTGGCGCTTGATCGCACACTGACGATCCGGGCCTCCATCAAGGACGTAACGCGGACCCTGATTATCTCGGTCATTCTGGTGATTCTGGTCGTCTTCCTGTTCCTGCGGGAACTTCCGGCAACGCTGATTCCAAGCGTATCGGTGCCCTTGAGCCTGCTGGGAACCTGCGGGATCATGTACTTGCTGGGATATACGCTGGATAACCTGAGTCTGATGGCGCTGACGATCTCGACGGGTTTCGTTGTCGACGATGCCATCGTGGTGATTGAAAATATCTCGCGACATCTGGAGAGCGGAAAGAGCGCCTTCCAGGCTGCGATGGACGGTTCCAAAGAGATCGGGTTCACCGTCGTTTCGATGAGCACATCGTTGATCGCGGTTTTCATTCCCATCCTGCTGATGGGAGGTATCGTTGGCAGACTTTTCCGCGAATTTGCGGTAACGCTGTCGGCGGCCATTATGGTTTCGCTGGTCGTTTCGTTGAGCACCACGCCGATGCTGAGCGCGAAGTTCCTTGTTCCTCACGATCGACGCAAGCATGGACGTATCTACCGCTGGGGCGAGAAGGCCCTGGAGTGGATGACGGAAGAGTATGAGGGTGGGCTGAAGTGGGTTCTTAACCATCAGGGCCTCATGATGACGATTACGATTCTCGTTCTCGCTCTGAATGTCTATCTCTACATCTTGATTCCGAAGGGATTCTTTCCGCAGCAGGATACGGGCCGCATCGGAGGGCAGATTCGTGGTCAGCAGGATATTTCCTTTGATGCGATGAAACCGAAGGTCGAGCAGCTGGCGAAGATCGTTCAGGCTGATCCTGGTGTCGAAGGTGTTATGTCGTTTGTCGGCGGCGGCGGTCCGGGAGGCGGCGGAAGCAACATGGGAAATATGTTCGTTTCGCTGAAGCCGGACGAGGCACGACTTGCAAGAGGTGATACGGCGGATGTGATCATTAATCGTCTCCGCCCGAAGGTGAGCGTCGTTCCCGGAGCGACACTTTACCTTCAGTCAAACCAGGAGCTGAGGATTGGCGGACGCAGCTCCGCGACGCAGTATCAGTATTCTTTGACGGCGGACAATTTGAAGGACCTCGATGAGTGGGGCCCTAAGCTGATGGCGGCGATGGAGAAGCTGCCGGAGCTGAAAGATGTTGCCACGGACCAGCAGGACAATGGGCTCAGGGCGCAACTGGTGATCGATCGAGATACGGCATCGCGTCTCGGGGTCTCGCCGCTTACTATCGATGCGACGCTTTCCGATGCCTTTGGGCAGAGGCAGGTCTCGACGACTTATGTTCCGTTGAATCAGTATCACGTCGTGATGGAGGTTGCTCCGCAGTATCAGCGCAATCCGGATTCGTTGAAGAACATTTATGTAAAGAGCACGACAGGAGCCATGGTTCCTCTGTCGGCCTTCATCCACTACGAGCAGCAGCGTATTCCGCTGACGGTCAATCACCAGTCGCAATCGCCGGCAGCGACACTCAGCTTCAATCTGACTCCAGGAATCTCCCTCAGCCAGGCGACGGAGGCGATCGAGCAGGCGCGAGTGAATATCGGCATGCCTTCGACGATCCATGGCGGGTTCCAGGGAACGGCGCAGGCCTTCCAGGCGTCGCTATCGAGCGAGCCGATGCTGATCCTGATGGCGCTGGTTGCGGTCTACATCGTGCTGGGCATGCTGTATGAGAGCTTCATCCATCCGCTGACGATTCTTTCGACGCTACCTTCGGCGGGCGTCGGAGCGATTCTGGCGCTTCTGCTCTTCAAGGTCGAACTGAGCGTGATTGCGATGATCGGCATCATTCTGCTGATCGGCATCGTGAAGAAGAATGCCATCATGATGATCGACTTCGCTCTTGCCGCGGAGAGGTTGGAGGGCAAGCCCCCGGTGGAAGCGATCTATCAGGCCTGCCTGCTGCGTTTCCGCCCCATCATGATGACGACGATGGCTGCGTTGCTGGGTGGATTGCCGCTGGCGCTGGGAACCGGAACAGGAAGCTAGTTGCGGCGCCCGCTGGGCATCACGATCGTCGGCGGACTGATCGTGTCGCAGTGCCTCACGCTGTTCACGACTCCAGTGGTCTATCTCTTCTTCGATCGGCTGCGCGCCCGCTTTGCGAAGATGGCCGAGCACAGGAAGCCGGTTCATCAGGCGCATGTGGTTACCGGCGACTAATGAACCGATTCTGATGGATTACTTCTCGAGGCGGTGGCCTTCTTTGCTGAAGTAGCTGAGCTGCCGCCGGTAGCATCGCTGCTTTTCCATATCGAAGGCGATGCAGGAATCGAAGGGCTTGGAGTAGACGTGCAGGCTGATACAGCCGATCGTTCCGGGATTTTCGATCTGATGGATGGTCTGGAGCTTATCGACCGTTACCATGCCGGTGCCTTCGGCGCAGCTGACGCTGCGAATTTTGTCGAGTTGAATCTCGGTAGCTCCTCCGAGACAGTCGATGTTGACGACGTTTTGATTTTCAGGCGCGTTGCAGTGGGTGTGGTGGTACTCGTGAGTGAGAACCTCGCCCTGCGAGACGGTCATCCAGCCGAGCTGGCCGTTGTGGGTGTGGATGGCGGTCTTCTGCCCGGGCGACCAGCAGATGGTCATCACTTCGAAGAGTTCGTCGCGGTAGATGAGATTGCGGGTATAGAAGCTGTCGCGCCACCAGGTGTAGTCGTGAAGTGCCTCGGGCCGCAGGGTGGTCGCGGCCATGTAGCCGGCGATCCGGTCCTTGGTAATGAGATCCCGCTCCAGCTCGCGTAGTCCGGCGATGAAGTCCGCCACGCTGGTCCGTAGCGGGTGGGTACAGCCTGCAATCTCTGGGGTCGACATGGTGGCTCTCCTCGGAGCGAGCGATCTTTCTCTATTATCTCGCGGAAATTTACTGGTTTTTAGCGAGTTTTCACATCGGTTCCTGCCTGAAGCGGGCTCTGAGGCGCTTTGTTGCAACTGGGTGCGGTAAACTAAAGAAACGCGCGCATTTTCAGTTTTTTCCATCCTTTGGCGCGCAAAAGAGACAGGACATTTACCGCAGTGAGCCAGCAGCCGATTCGTAACATCGCCATCATCGCCCACGTCGACCACGGCAAGACCACGCTTGTGGACGCTATGCTCCGCCAGTCGGGCACCTTCCGCGCCAATGAGGCCGTTGCCGAGCGCGTCATGGACTCCAACGATCTTGAAAAAGAGCGCGGCATCACGATTCTGGCCAAGAACACCGCGATCCACTACAAGGACTCGAAGATCAACATCGTCGATACGCCGGGCCACGCCGACTTCGGCGGCGAGGTGGAGCGCGCGTTGAAGATGGTCGACGGCGTGGTGCTTCTGGTCGACGCATCGGAAGGCCCGCTGCCGCAGACCCGCTATGTGCTGGGCAAGGCGCTCGAGGCGAAGCTGACGCCGATCCTTGTGATTAACAAGATCGACCGTCCCGACGCCCGTCCGCAGGAGGTCGTCAACGAGGTTTATGACTTGTTCATCGACCTTGACGCGGATGAGAACGTGCTGGACTTCCCGATCATCTACACCAACGGCAAGCAGGGCACGGCGACGATGGACCTGGCCAAGCCGGGCACAGACCTGATGCCGCTCTTCGACCTGATCGTGGCCACGATTCCGGTCGCACCGGGCTCGCCCGACGGCGATCTGCAGGTGCTGGTGACGAACCTCGACTACTCGGATTATCTAGGCCGTCTGGCGATCGGCCGTGTCTTCAACGGCACACTACGCAACGGACAGGAGATCAACGTTTCGCGCGCTGACGGTTCCCTGGCTCCGGTGAAGATCACCAAACTCTTTACCTACGAGGGCCTGAAGCGTGTCGATACCAATTCCACCGACGTTGGCGACATCGTCGCGATTGCCGGTATCGAGAACATCACGATCGGCGACAGCTTCTGCGCGATCGAGGAGCCCAAGCCGCTGCCGCGCATCAAGATCGATGAACCGACCATCGCCATGGTCTTCTCGGTCAACAATGGGCCGTTCGCGGGCAAGGAAGGCAAGCAGGTTACCAGCCGCAACATCAAGGAGCGCCTGGAGCGTGAGCTGCTGATCAACGTATCGATTCGTGTAGAGGACACCGGCTCGCCGGACAGCTTCAAGGTGATGGGCCGTGGTGAGCTGCAGCTCTCGGTGCTGATCGAGAACATGCGCCGCGAGGGTTTCGAGCTGATGGTCTCGCGTCCGACGATCGTTACCAAGCGCATCAACGATGAGCTGATGGAGCCTTCGGAGATCCTGTCGGTCGATGTGCCGGAGGAGTTTTCGGGCGCAGTCATCATGAAGCTCGGACCGCGCAAGGGCGAGATGACCAAGATGAGCAATCACGGCTCCGGCCGTGTGCGCATGGAGTTCAAGGTGCCGTCGCGTGGCCTGATCGGTCTGCGCAACGAGATGCTGACCGAGACCCGCGGAACGATCATCATGAACTCGATCGCGGGCGACTACATTCCCTACACGGGTGAGATTCCGCAGCGTCCGTCGGGCGCTCTGATCTCCGACCGTCAGGGGACGACGACGACCTACGCGCTCTCGGGCCTGGAGGATCGCGGCATCCTGTTTGTGCCGGATGGCATTGAGGTCTACGAGGGCATGATCGTTGGCGAGCACTCGCGCGATAACGATCTGGACGTGAACTGCGTTCGCGAAAAGAAGCTGACCAACATGCGCGCTTCGGGCTCGGACGATGCTCTGCGTCTGACGCCGTACAAGCAGCTGACGCTGGAACAGACGATTGAGTTTGTCGCGGACGACGAGCTGGTGGAGGTCACACCAAAGTCGCTGCGTATGCGTAAGAAGGTATTGCAGGCGAATCGGCGGCCTCGTAAGGGGCAGGTGGAGTAACCCCTCCCCCTATCGAATGTGCGCAAAGTATTCCGGAATAAAGGCTTAGGTTCGGACCATGGTCTAAAGATTCCGGAAAACAAGCGGTGGATTTCAAAGGGAAAGGCCCTGAGATACTGTTCTCAGGGCCTTTCTTTTTCTCTTTAATTTTAGCTGTCGAGCCGCAACTGATCGGCATTTTGATGTTGTTTATTTTGTGATGTTTGCTGGATTTTTGGGTTGACAGATTTGGGTGGTTTCCTGGGAGAGGCAGAGATTCTTCGCTTGACTCACTAAAACCGCTAAGAATTGAGGTCGTAGAAAATTGGTTGACCACTTTGCGTGTGCGGCCTATGGTGTTGAGGCGAGTTTCGTCGACATCTTTCACGTTCTGGAGCGCCTCGCAGGATCTCTGCGCGGTGAGAAGGGGAAGCGATTCATGAGGTTAAAGCAGGCGGTTTCAGCAGGTTGTGTGGTGGCAGCGTGTGCGGTTTCGGGATGGGCGGTTCGGGTAGAGGCGCAGAATCCCGCCGCGCCGAGCGTTGTGGCCGGGATTCCTGTGAACTATGACCAGGCCAAGGTGGGGACCTATACGCTTCCCGATGCGCTGGTGCTGAATGACGGCAAGCCGGTAAAGGATGCGAAGACGTGGTTCAAGAAGAGGCGTCCGGAGATCGTCTCGCTCTTCGAGCAGCAGCAATATGGAGTGGCTCCGGGACGGCCGAAGGATGAGAGCTTCGACGTGGTGGAGAAGGAGACGCCTGCTCTGGGAGGGAAGGCGATTCGGAAGCGTGTGGATATTCACCTCTCCGCGAAGCCGGGCTCTCCGGTGATCCATCTGGTGGAGTATGTCCCCGCGGGCGCGAAGAAGACAGTTCCGATGCTGCTGTGCATCAGCTTTACGGCGCCTTCGAGCTCGGTGAACGATCCTGAGCTGCCGGTAGGAGAGGTATGGGATATGAAGACCCATTCCAAGATTCCGGCGAGCAAGGCGCGCGCGTTTGGGAAGCTGAACGTGGAGGCAGTGCTGGATGCGGGGATTGGGGTATCGACGTTTTACTACGGAGATGTAGACCCGGATTACCTGGAGGGTTTTGACAACGGAATTCGCAAGGACTACCTGAAGGCGGGGCAGACCAAGCGAGGGCCGGAGGATTGGGGCTCGATTGCTGCATGGGCGTGGGGCATGAGCCGGGTGCAGGATTACTTTGAGACGGATAAGAGTGTGGATGCGAAGCGGGTGGCGATCCACGGTGTCTCGCGGCTGGGCAAGACGGTGATGTGGGCGGGGGCGCACGACCAGCGATTTGCGGCGGTGATTGCGAGCTGCTCGGGTGAGGGAGGGGCGGCGCTGAGCCACAGGGACTATGGCGAGACGATCGCGCATCTGACGGCTCCGACGCGGTATCCGTACCAGTTTGCGGAGAACTATGGGAAGTGGGGCGGGTTCCCGGACAAGGCGCCGATGGATGCGAATCTGTTGATTGCGCTGGTTGCGCCGCGTCCGTTGTTGTTGCAGACGGGCAATACGGATTTGTGGTCGGATCCGAAAGGCGAGTTTTTGGCGGCGGTGGCTGCAGGGCCGGTGTACAAGCTATTGGGCAAAGACGCGCTGGACACGGAGACGTGGCCGGAGGCGAAGCAGCCGATTCTGCATGACCTGAGCTACTACATGCATGACGGCGGTCATGGAATGGTTCCTTCGGATTGGGATATTTATGTGCAGTTTTTGAAGATGCATCTGCACCCGGAGCAGTAGAGACGATACGGTGGAGGCTGATTGCCGGGTCGAAGTTTTTGAGCGAAAGAATGCTTGCGTACTGAGTCGGATGTCGATATAGTCGTAATCCGACTATGAGGACTTCTTTCAACTCATGTGAGCAGCGTGCGGACCAATGAAGAATTGGAAATCCGTAAATTCGCTGATGGTTTCTTTCTTAGCGTTGATCCTTGGGGTCTCGGCGAATACGGTTCATGCGCAGAGATCTGAATCTGCAAAACAGCGCATGGATGCGGTTGAAAGCCATCTTGCACGCTATGTAACGATTGCGAATGGCAGGAACGATCTGATGACGTTGGCTTCGCAGATGGCGGAGCTCGGTGTTCCTGCTGTAAGCATTGCGGCGATAAGAGATGGTCGCATCGATTGGGCTCGTGCTTATGGGGTCTCGTCACTTCATGGTCCACCGGCAACGACGAGAACTCTCTTCGGAGCGGCTTCGATTTCAAAACCTGTTACGGCGCTTGGTGTGCTTAAGCTGGTTGAGCAGGGAAAGATCGATCTGGACACGGATGTTAATCAGTATCTGAAGCGATGGAAGATTCCTGAGAATGAGTTCACGGAAAAACAGAAGGTCACGGTTCGTGAGCTTTTGAACCATACCTCGGGAATCGGCACGCATAACGGGGTTATTTACGATTCTGCTTCGTCGTTACCATCGCTGCTTCAAATGCTTGATGGCGAGACGCCTGCGAAGACTGCGCCGGTTCGGGTTGAAGCCGTTCCCGGGACTAAATTTGCCTATGCCAACGGGGGCTATCTCGTCCTTTGCTTATTGATTGAGGATGTAACGGAGGAGTCCTTCTCGCACTATATGAAGCAGACTGTTCTTCAACCGATGGGGATGAACGACAGCACCTTCGACGCTCCATTGCCGCCCAAGTTGGCTCAGCACGCAGCGACGTCGTACTTCGGAAGAGGAAAGGTAGCGCCTCCTGAAAATTTTATCGAGCCGAATCTGGCGGCGGGCGGGCTTTGGAGCACTCCCACGGATCTGGCGAAGTTTCTGATTGAGGTTCAGAGAGAGTATGCGGGGACTTCGCACAAGGTTTTACATCAGCGGACGATTCGAGCCATCGTTACGCAAGGGAACGGTCAGACAAGCGCTCGCTCGTGGGGACTTGGTTTTGAAGTGGGCGGTAAGCCGGACAATCTTTATGTGAGGCACGGGGGCTCGGCTTATTTTCAGGACGATATGGTGGCGTATCTGCGAGGCGGGGGCCTTGTCGTGATGACGAGTGGCGGAGATGGTGGGATACTTGCCGAACAACTTTTGCGCAGTGCGGCGACCGTCTATGATTTTCCCGACTTCAAACCGGTCGAGCGTGCAGTTGTAGAGGTGAATCCATCTTCGCTGTCTCGCTTCGTCGGTACGTATGCGTATATCGAGGTTGCTCTTGAGGGAGGTTTTCTTACCGCCGAAATCCCCAAAGGGGCAAAGCCGGTGCGCCTCTATCCAGAGTCACCAACGCGGTTCTTTGTGATCGACCAGCCGCAGGAACTCGATTTCGATGTCGATGCAGAGCAGAATGTAACTGGTGTGGAGTTCATCACGTCCATGGCTCATCACTCGCTGAAGAAGGAGAAATGATCTTGACGGTGCATGCTGTGAGAAGAGTGATGGGTCTGGCGTGGGTTGCGGCTTCTATCGTGTGTGCAGCGCAGACTGGATCGAGTGCACAGAATCAGGACTGGCTGGTGGGGCCGTTTACGCGGCCGGTGAAGGCTCCGGTGATTCGTCCGCGAGCGGAGTCGACGTTCAAGGATCCGATCTCAGGCAAGGTGGTGCACTGGGAGGCGCTGCACACGTTCAATCCTGCGGCGATTGTGAAGGACGACAAGATCGATGTTCTGTATCGCGCTGAGGACGATACCGGCGCGATGGTGATTGGGGAGCATACGTCGCGGCTGGGGCTGGCGGAGAGTGGGGATGGGATTCACTTCAAGCGATTGCCGGAGCCGGTGTTTTATCCCGATCATGACAGCCAGCAGGAGAACGAGGTTCCGGGAGGCGTGGAAGACCCGCGGATTGTGGAGCGCGAGGATGGCGTTTATGTGCTGACGTATACGCAGTGGGCGCGCACGCGAGGCGTGTATTCGGTAGGGATTGCGACGTCGAAGGATCTGCGAACGTGGACGAAGCATGGGAAGGCGTTCGGCTCGAGTGGCAAGTATGGAGAGCTGAAGTACAAGTCGGCTGCGATTGTGACGCATCGCGTGGGAGACAGGCTGGTTGCGGCGAAGATCAAGGGTAAGTACTGGATGTATTGGGGAGAGATTCAGATTCGTCTGGCGACTTCGACGGATCTGATTCACTGGACGCCGGTGGAGGATGCGAGTGGAAGGCCCGTGGAGCTGTTGAAGGATCGGGCAGGGAGGTTCGATAGCGCGTTTCCTGAGAGCGGGCCGCCGCCGTTGCTGACGCGGGATGGAATTGTAGTGATCTATAACGCGAAGAACAAAGACGAGAACGCAAAGAACAAAGACACAAACGCAAAGAACAAAGACACAAACGCGAAGAACAAAGACGCGAATGCGGAGCATGGTGGTGGCGATGCTGCGCTTGCACCGGGGACGTATTCGGTGGGGGAGGCTTTATTCGATGCGGAGGATCCGACACGTCTGAAGGCGCGTGTGGAAGAGCCGGTGTTCAGGCCGGAGGAGGCTTTCGAGCGGTCGGGGCAGTATGCGGCGGGAACGACCTTCGCGGAGGGGTTGGTGCTGTTTCAGCGCAAGCTGTTTCTTTATTACGGCTGTGCGGATTCGTTTGTAGGAGTGGCGACTGCTCCGGAGCCGAAGGGGTTGGAGTAGAGCGAAGAAAAAGAGGCTGCCGGTTGGCAGCCTCTTCTGCGTGAAGTCCGAAGAAGGGTTACTTGTAGCTCTTGGCGGTCTCGAAGCGCTTGTTGACCTCTTCCCAGTTGACGGTGCTCCACCAGGCGGCGAGGTAATCGGGGCGCCTGTTCTGGTACTTGAGGTAGTAGGCGTGCTCCCAGACGTCGTTGCCGAGGAGGGGATAGAGGCCCTGCGAGATGGGGTTGTCCTGATTGGCAGAGGTGACGATGGCAAGCTTGCCGCTCTTGAAGACGAGCCAGCCCCAGCCGGAGCCGAACTGCTTGGCGGTGGTCTCGTTGAACTGCTTCTTGAAGGACTCGAAGTCGCCGAAGTCGGCCTTGATCTGGTCGCCGATGGCTCCGGTGGGCTCACCGCCGCCCTTGGGCTTCATGATCTGCCAGAACATGGTGTGGTTGACGTGTCCGCCGCCGTTGTTCTGCACAACTTTGCGCACATCCTCGGGGATGGCGTTGAGGTCCTTGAGGAGCTCCTCGGGATTTTTATTGCCCAGCTCGGGATGCTTTTCAACCGCGCCGTTGAGGTTGGTGACGTAGGCCTGGTGGTGCTTGTCGTGATGGAGCTTCATGGTCGCTTCGTCGATGTGGGGCTCAAGCGCGGCGTAGTCATAGGGCAGAGGGGGAAGTTCGTAAGCCACTGTAGATCTCCTGTTCGTGAGTTCACGCGACCGCAACGATTTGCGGTCCGGGTTCAATCAGTTGAGATGCCTTTGGCGCCGGACACGATGCAAGCCGACGCCTGATTGGGAAAAGCGTAACCTCGGCCATGATAGCGCAATCCAACGATTGACATGTCGTTCATGGAGCAGAAAGTAGAACGACATCGATGACGCTTTCTAGATGGTTTTGCGGTCTAATACGAGACTATGAGCACTGCGATTGAACACTACCGCTGGTTGGATGACGATGGACCTGCGTTTGGCGCCCCTGGGCTGGAGCCCAGATGGACCTCAAGCAGAAAAGATGCAGTGGGAACGGCGTACTCGGCATCGAGCCGGGTCTGGTACACGATATCGCACGGGATTCTGAATGAGATCTACTTCCCGACGATTGATCGTCCGCAGACGCGCGACATGGAGCTGTTGTTTTCCGACGGCGAGACGTTTGTCCATGAAGAGAAGCGCGATCTGAAATACGAGATTGAGTATGTGGATGGCGATGCGCTGGCGGTTCGGATGCAGGGGAGCGAGGCGGGCGGGCGCTATCGTGTGACGAAGGTGGTGATCGCGAATCCGCATGCGTCCGCGGTGATGGTGCGGGTGAAGATCGAGGGCGAAGAGGCGGTGCTGCGACGGATGAAGTGTTATGCGCTGCTGGCTCCGCACCTGAACGGCGGCGGAGCAGGAAACTCGGCGCGCAGCGTAGACCTGGCGGGGAAGCGATGCCTGCTGGCGTGGAAGGGGAATACATCGCTGGCGATGGGAGCCGATTGCGGCTTTACGCGCACGTCGTGCGGGTATGTAGGGACCAGCGACGGCTATCAGGATCTGTTCGACGACATGCAGATGACATGGCAGTTCGGAGAGGCGCTGGACGGCAACATTGCGTTGATGGGCGAGATCGACGTGGCGAAGAATCCTGAGTTCACGATTGCGATTGCGCTGGGAGAGGGACATCATGCGGCGCTGTCGAGCATGCTGCAGAGCCTGGCGGCTCCCTTTGAGAGTCATCTGAAGCGGTTTCTGGTGCAGTGGGGAAGGGTGCAGTCTCCCGAGCAGCTGGTACCGGCGGCGACGGATGGAGGATACCTGGCACGGATCAGCCAGAATGTGCTGCTGGCGCATGAGGACAAGACGTTTCCGGGAGCGTTTATCGCGTCGGCGTCGATTCCCTGGGGAGCGTCGAAGGGCGATAACGATCTGGGCGGATACCACCTGGTATGGACGCGGGACATGGTGCAGACGGCGACGGCTCTGCTGGCGTGCGACCGGGAGGACACAGCCCTGAGGGCTCTGGTGTATCTGGCCTGCACGCAGAGACCGGACGGCAGCTTTGCGCAGAACTTCTGGATTGATGGAACGCCGTACTGGCAGGGGATTCAGCTGGATGAGGTGGCGTTTCCGATCATGCTGGCGTGGCGGTTGTGGAAGCGCGGCAAGCTGGGAACTTTCCAGGTGTTTCCCTTCGTGGAGCGCGCGGCATCGTTTCTGGTGAAGTATGCCCCGGTGACGCAGCAGGAGCGCTGGGAGGAGACGGCGGGGTACTCGCCTTCGACGCTGGCGGCGGTGATCTCGGGGTTGCTGTGCGCGGCCGATATTGCCCGCGCTCAGGCAGCGCTGGAGCTGGCGGACTTTCTGGAAGGATATGCGGACTGGCTGGAAGCGAACCTGGATGAGTGGACGACGACGAAGGAGGGCATTCTGCATCCGGAGGTGAAGTACCACTATGTGCGGATTCAGCCGCCGGCTCCCGGTGAGCCGTTCCACGATGACAGCGTGCCGGTGGGGTCGTTCCGGATTGCGAATCGTGGGCCGGGAGAGAAAAACGTCTTTGAGGCGCGCGAGGTGGTGGATGCGGGATTTCTGGAGCTGGTGCGTTACGGTATCCGGCGTGCGGATGATCCATTGATTGTGGATTCGCTGAAGGTGGTCGATCACGTTCTGAAGATCGACACGCCGTCGGGTCCGTGCTGGCGCCGGTATAACCATGATGGCTATGGGCAGAAGAAGGACGGCGGACCGTACGAAGGTTGGGGACAGGGACGGGCGTGGCCTCTGCTGACAGGGGAACGTGCTCACTATGAACTGGCGGCGGGCAAGAGTTGCAAGCAGCTGACGACAGCAATCGAGAAGTTTGCTTCTAAGGGCGGCATGCTGCCGGAGCAGATCTGGGATGTGGCCGATCTTCCTCCGAAGCTGCACTTCGGCCGTTCGGCGGGGGCAGCCCAGCCGCTGGTGTGGGCGCACTCGGAGTATCTGAAGCTGCTGCGCTCCCTGGCCAACAACGAGGTCTTCGACCGAATTCCGCTGGTGGCTGACCGGTATGCGGTTCCGCGGGAGCAGCGGGAATTCAGGAATCATCGCCAGATCTACTCGGCCGGGAGGCCGGTGAAGACGGTGAAGGCGGGAGATACGCTTCGCATCGTCGATAACAATCGTTTTCGACTGGTGTATACGACCGACGATTGGGCGACGAGCTGCGACGAGGTCTCGAAGATGGTGGGATTTTCCGAGGCCTATGCGGATATTCCTACGACGAAGGGCCAGACCGGGAAGATTATCTTCACGCAGTATTGGCAGCACGAAGGCCAGCCGGATCGCTGGCTGGGCCGAAATGTAGAAGTCGAGATCGTGCCCGATGAGGGTTGAAGATGCGGGAGGTCTGCCTCGCCTGTACACTGGGTAAGGCATTCGTCCTAAGTCAATCCAAAGAGAATTTGCGTGCAGCCACAAGCGCTGCCTGAACCTGAAGAGGAAAAGAACAGCATGAGCGAACAGCAGACCGATCAGCAAAATGCGCTAGACCAGCTCTCCATCAACGCTCTCCGTTTTCTCGCCGTAGACGCGGTGGAGAAGGCAAAATCGGGCCATCCTGGCGCCCCGCTGGGCTGCGCTCCGATCGCCTACCTGCTCTACCACAAGCTGATGAAGCATGATCCTTCGGACCCGAAGTGGATCAATCGCGACCGCTTTGTGCTGTCGAACGGGCATGCTTCTGCACTGCTTTATGGCGTGCTGCACCTGAGCGGATACGACCTGCCGATGTCGCAGCTGGAGCAGTTCCGCCAGTGGGGATCGCATACGCCGGGACATCCGGAGTACGGTGAGGCTCCGGGCGTTGAAGTGACGACCGGCCCGCTGGGACAGGGCTTTGCGATGGCGGTGGGAATGGCGACCGGCGCGAAACATCTGGGTGCTGTGTACAACCGCGACGAGCATGCGATCCTCGACCACTTCACGTATGCGCTGTGCGGCGACGGCGACCTGATGGAAGGCATCTCGCACGAGGCGGCGTCGCTGGCGGGAACTCTGGGACTCGGCAAGCTGATTGTGCTGTATGACGACAATCTGATCTCGCTGGACGGACCGACGGAGCTGAGCTTTACCGAGGATGTTACGGAGCGTTTCCACGCCTACCACTGGCATGTGCAGATGGTGGATGACGGCAACGATCTGGTGGCTCTGGAGGCCGCGATCAAGGCGGCGCAGGCCGAGACGACGAAGCCCTCGCTGATCCGTGTGCGCACGGTGATCGGCTACGGCAGCCCGAAGGCCGGAACGAGCAAGGTTCACGGCGAGGCGCTGGGTGGCGAGGCGGTGAAGGCGACGAAGAAGAACCTCGGCTGGCCTGAGGACAAGAGCTTCTACGTCCCTGAAGAGGCTGCGAAGAACTGGCTGCAGGCCAAGGAGAAGGGCAAGAAGGAACACGCGGAGTGGCAGAAGAATTTCGACGAGTACAAGAAGGCTTATCC
>DATJJJ010000063.1:0-39235 GCA_035492215.1 Edaphobacter sp.
ATAGATGTGTGTCGATTGAAGCACTCGATGACCGGCAATCGTAGCAATCTCATGAATGTCGAGTCCTACTCGCGCAAGGTCGGTGAGACGAAGATGTCGAATCGTATGTGTCGTTAGCTGCGGCAGCTTGCTTCGATCAGCGATGCCTTCAACAACCTTCGTCCAGGTATACGGAGTGATTGGAACTGCTCGATTGCGCGACGATTCCGACAGGAAAAGAGCATCGGGTTCCACCCGCATCGAGCGCCGACGATTCAGATATTGGCAGAGCAATGCTGAGGTCGCAGGCGAATAAGGCACCACTCTTCCGCACTTGGTCTTGGTAGTCTCAGCGCGGATGTTTAGCAGCCGTCGAGGAAAGTCCAAATCAGACACCCCGGCAGAGCAAAGTTCCTCGCGACGCAGAGCCCCGTCATACGCTAGGGCCAGCATGGTTCGGTCGCGTAATGAATCGGAGGCCGTGACATTGAGGATTCGTTGCCATTCTTCGTCGGTGGGAATCCACGGAAGTTTACGCACCCGACGAATCGGACCAGGGCCACGGAATACTGCCGAACCATAGCCACGCATAGCGCCGCCGCGGAATACAGGATTGGTCGGTCGGTCATTTTCTTCGACCAGATAATCGAAGAAGAGCCGTAATGCGGTGAGCCGAAGAATGAGTGTGGCGTTTGCTATGCCACGTTCGCGCTCTTCATTGATCCATCTCGCAATGTCGGCGCGGCCAGACAGCTCCGGGTTGATGTTTTCCTTCTTGGAGAAGGCAAAGTAGGAACTGAGCCCGCGTGCATAGGCGTCGATGGTGTTGAGAGCAAGACCAAATTGCGCACGCATGACCAGCCACTCATGAGCACGGTGGTGCTGAAGCACAGACGGGTACTTCGCAAAACTGATGGCCGGAGATCCCATGCTGACCTCCCACAAGGTTTCGGGGATGGACGCCGCCGCGCGGCGGCGCCCATCCCCGAAACCTTCACCATTCTCATTCTGCGAGGTTAAAGGATCGTCATTCTGACTTGGTTGAGTTAGGCATTCCACTTAACTCATACCATCAATTCGATGGGCTCACCGGTAAGGACAGCGAAGATCTTCTCCCAATGGTCCGTCTTCGGGTTCTTCCAAAGCTTCCACGCTGCGGCCATTCCGAAGGGATGTTGGCCTGGAATGGTGAACTCGTATCTCGGCTTCTTCTTTCCCTTTTCGACTTCCTGCCATTCATAGATCGCATCTCCAGGCAGGATGCTGCGCACTACCTGGAAGGCGCCTTTCCAAAACTTAGACCGCTCGATGCCTTCCGAACGGGCATTGAATAGAAGACGATCTGGAAGCTTGAAGGCCCAACGCATCAGCTCGATCTGATGTTCCCCATCGTCGTTGAGATAAATGACGGCCGCATCGACTGAGGACGAAGATCTCGCCTTCGTCGAAGACGGTCTCATCCAGTCCAGAGCGCTTGACACAAAATGACACAAAGTCACTGAGAGGAGGGAGTGCTCAGCTTCCTGCATATGCTTGATTTGTAGGGGGTTGTTTGGTGGACCTGATCGGGATCGAACCGATGACCTCTTCCATGCCATGGAAGCGCGCTCCCAGCTGCGCCACAGGCCCACTTTGGGGGAGAAACTTTATCTATTCTCTGCTACTGGAGACGATTCGTCAAACATATGGGAACATCGCGAAGTTTGTGGTGTCTAAGTTATTAGAGTGAGCGAGCACTCGGTCGCCGGCGGCGTAGTTTTTTCTCGTGCGTGCATTAGAAATGGTGCATTTGCCATGCGTTACACAAACGATTAGTGTAGAGGTCACCCGATATGCAGGCGGGAACGTACTTGGGAAATCTGACCAGCGCGATAGGCATTACGACAGAAGAGGCTGCTCTTGTCGCCGATCTGAAGGCCGGGAGTGAAGAGGCTTTTGGCATTCTCATCGCGCAGTATCATCAGCCGCTTTATTCGTTGATTGCCCGCAGCCTGACCGATCCGGCTGACGCCGCAGATATCACCCAGGAAGTCTTTATTAAGGTCTTCCGGAATATTCGCGGCTTTCATGGCGAGTCGACGCTTCGGACCTGGCTGTATCGCATCGCGCTGCACGAGGCTTCCAATCAACGGCGCTGGTGGTCGCGGCATAAGAAGCAGGAGCTGACGATCGATTCGTCCTATGAGTCTGCGGACTCGGGGGACGAGGGCATCTCTCTGGCGGCTACGCTGGCGGATAGCGGCGGATCGCCGTTCGATCATGCGGCGCAGGCTGAGCTGAGACGCCGGGTCGAGGAGGCGCTGCAGCAGATTCCGGAGTCATTCCGCACTGTGGTTGTGCTGCGCGAGATTGAGGGTTTTGCTTACGAAGAGATCGCTGAGATTTTGGATGTCAACATCGGTACGGTGAAGTCGAGACTCACCCGCGGGCGTTCTGCGCTTCGTGCCTTGCTGATGACGGGCCCAAAGAATTCTGCTTCTTTCTCAACCCACTCTCCATCCAACCTTGAGACCGGGACTGTTTCCCCCCCGGAGACGGCGGCAAGATGAACTCCCCTGAATGCGATAGGATGCGGTCTTCGTTCTCTGCCTATCTCGACGGCGCCGTAGACGGCCATCAGATGCAGGCGATTGCGGAACATCTGGGAGGTTGCGGGATGTGCCGTGAGGAGTTCGAGTCGATGCGGACGATTCAGAGTTCGCTGACTTCGCTTGGACCGGCACGAGCCCCTGCGGATATGGGGATGCGGCTTCGTATCGCAATCTCGCATGAGATTGCGGCCAGCAAGAGAAGCTGGCGCGATACGCTTGCCCTGAAGTGGGAGAATACGATTCGTCCGTGGGCGGTTCAGGTATCGGCTGGAGCTGCGTGCTCCGTGGCCCTGATCGGGACGATCATCGTGTTGCTTGGAGTGGTTGCAGCTCCGCAGGCCGTGATGGCCAACGATGAGCCGCTGGGCGCAATGACTGCACCGCATTATCTCTACTCCGCTGCAGCGCCGCGGCCGATTATGACGAACCATGATGACGCACCGATCGTCGTGCAGGCGTTCGTCAATGACCGGGGGCAGGTCTATGACTATCACATCGTCTCCGGCCCGGAGGATGAGTCGGTACGGGTGCAGGTGGTGGATCAGCTGCTGCTCAGCGTCTTTGAGCCCGCCCGCGTCTTTGGCGCTCCGGTGCGCAGCCAGGTGATCATGACCTTCTCGGGGATCTCGGTCCGGGGATAGCCCCCTACCTTCTTTCATCGCAAAATCTTGTTAAATAAAGACTTAGCCTGGGACCTCCCAGGCTAAGTGCCAGAGGCTACAAGAGCTTCATTTCAAAGTCCTGATTTAAAAGACTTAAGGGTCCTATCGATAGGACCGTTTTCTTTTTAAGCTGTTCTTTTTCGTCTTCCTCTGTTGACCTGCTTCTTCTATTGTAGCCAGTCGAGCCAAACCGGTCGGCAAACGCTAATTGGCTTTTTTTCATCCATTTGACGATGTTTCGAGGTTGACAGCAGGAAAGAGAGGCGACCTGTTTGGAGGAAGCCTAGCGAGCGAAATGTCGCGCGGGGTGCCTGGGCTGAAGATTCTGGACAGATTGGACGGTGTTGTCGAGCCAGCTCTGAGAGCCGCGCCATGGGCGAGTGGCGGTAAGGTCGATGCGGAAGGGATCGTCGTCGGGATGATTTGGCGGGAGAGCTTTGAGGAGACCGTCGCCAAGCGGAGGCAGAGCCTGAGCCAGAGCCTTGAGGCGGTCTGCGGTGGCCATTCCGGAGAGATGCATGGTGTAGCCGGAGGAGTCGAAATGACCCTCAAGGGTAGCCGGATCGTGTCCGCCGAGGAACAGAGGGGTGGGAGCCAGGACCAGACCGCGGGGGGGAATGCTAGACGGAGCGGGGGCTGAGTTCTTGTGACGGCGGGTTGGAACTGGCGTTCCCGCAGGCGTATGAAGGTGGATATCGCTTGAGAGCAGGATTCCGGGAGTATCGGTTGCGGGGAAAGGAGCCTTGAGGGTGGCGTCGGCGAGGGTGAACTGTCCCTGCCAGTGGCCGGATTGGTTCCGGGTTTCCGACGGTTCGTAGCCGATGCTGCCGGAGAGGGTTCCAGTGGCACTGAGATCGTCGGGCACGTGCGGGGTAAGTGCTCGCAACCAGGTGAGCAGGGTGGAGGCCGGAAGTTGCGAGGTTCCCAGCCGCAGGGAAGAGGTTGCGGCATGATGAACGTTGGGAATGGATCCCGTAAGAGCGACGGACGGGGTTTGAGGAGAGGTGGCCGGAGGCCAGCTGCAGCGGAGATCCTCGAAGGCGTGGAAGAGGCCGGTGGCGGTGGCGAAGCACTCGGCCTCGGCAGTGAGCGGGGCTTCGGGGACGAAGTCGGCGGGCCGGAGATCGATGAGCCGGATGCGGGTACTGACGGCGCTCTCGCCGAAGGTTCCGCGGATGTGGGTCGAGAGATTCATCTGCCCGCGCCATCCGGCGTCGTGGCTGAAGAGGACGCGTGTGGCTTCGCCAAGCTGAGCATCGCGCCACTGGCCTTCAAGATTGAGTGGAACCTGGCTGAGGGAGGAAGCTGCGCCGAGAGTCGCTTCGACCTCGACGGTGCCTGTATCGGTGGCGTTGATGTCGGTGCGGGTGGGGTGAGCGCGCAGCCGGAGGTGCCACTGGTGCGGATCGGGAAGCCAGAGGGCGAAGTCGGCGTCGGTGAGCGAGAAGGGGAGCTTTTCCTGTTCCTGCTTGAAGTTCAGGCGGGCTCCGGAGGCTTCGATGTAGGGGAAGCGGGGCGCGGGACCGGCATGACGCTGAGCCGTGGGAGCGGTCTCGATGCGGGAGGCCTGAAGGAGAATGCCTTCGATGTTCCACTTGCCGTCGGCGGTATGAACGAGATTGACGCTGGGGTCGGTGAAGCTGATGGTGGAGAACTCAACCTGGCGCCGCCAGAGCGAGGAGATGCGCAGGGTGACCTGAACGGAGTTGGCGCGGATGATGGGTTCGGAGCCGAAGGCAGGATCTTCACCGACGACGAGGTTCTGGATGGTGAAGCCGGGCAGCGGCAGCAGCGTAAGCGAGACGCCGTCGAGAGAGACGGGGCGTCCGAGGCTGTTGCCGATACTGATGGCGATGCGTCGCTGGTAGCGGTTGAGATTGACCAGCGGCGGCACAAAGACGAGCAGCAGAAGGACGAGGATGCCGAGATAGAGGGCACGGAAACGACGCAGGTGGGAGCGGCGGCGACGCGGAGCCGGATCGTTGTCCGGGATCTCCGGCGCGGTGGCGGGAGCTGTCTCGTGCTCAACCGTCAGGCCGGGCTGGGGGAGAACGGAGTCGGTAGGGTGGGAGAGATCAATCTGCCGCATGAACGGGGATAGGAGGCCGGAGCCCGTTATCGAATGATATGGAAGGTACGGTTCCAGCGGGTCTGATCAAAGAAGTGGATGAGGATATGCCCCATAAAGCCCAGACGCTGACCGACGCTTTGCTTATCGATCTGATCGGCTGGAGTCTCGAAGGACCAGTAGACGAACATGGGGCGTCCAACGATGTTTTCGCGGGGAACGAAGCCCCAGTAGCGACTGTCGAGCGAGTCGGGGCGGTTGTCTCCCATGGCAAAGACCTTGCCGGGGGGCACGACGAGGTCCCCATTTTGGATGTTATGAGGAAGGTCGTACTGCCAGGAGGCCGTGACCTGATACATGGGGTCGGGCGGAACGCTGGGGAAATCGTCGCGATAAGGGCTGAACTCGTGCTGCGGATCGCCGTCGGAGGCGGGCATGGCGGCGTAGGGCTCATGCTGGGCGACGCCGTTAACATAGACCACACCGTCGCGCAGGTGGATGTGATCGCCGGGAAGGCCGATGGCGCGCTTGACGAGGTAGAGATCGGGTTCGCCGGGCTTGAGGAAGACGATGATGTCGCCGTGGCGGACGTCGCGATAGAAGGTAAAGGGAGCCCATTTGGAGGGCGGTGCGAGGGAGATGCGGTCGACCAGGACGTGATCGCCGATGAGCAGGGTCTTGACCATCGACGCCGAGGGGATCTCGAAGTTCTGGAAGACGAAGGTCATGATGAAGAGGCCGACGGCGAGGACGGTGGCGATGGAGGCCAGCGACTCCAGCGGAGTCTCGGTCTGCTGGTTCTCGGCCGCGGCTACGGTTTCTTCCTTGTCCACGGACTCCATCGTCTTCATTGCCATGCTTTCTCCGAAGGGTGCTCCTTCCAGTGTATCGCTTCTACCGGTGGGATTGCGGGATTTCATTGAGGGGGAACAGCCGGCGGGCTTTAGCGAACGATGCGGAAGAGGCGGTCCCAGCGGGCGAAGCGGAGGGGGCCGGGAGCAACGGTGGAGGAGCTGAGGGTGATTCCGGCGGCCCGGGGGGAGAGCGCGGGCATGCCGTCGCTCTCGCGGAGCGAGAAGTAGATCATCAGCGGACGACCCACGATGTTTTCCTGGGGGACAAAGCCCCAGTAACGGCTGTCTTCGCTGTCATTGCGGTTATCGCCGAGGACGAAGTAGTTGCCGGAGGGGACGATGAGCTCACCGTTGTCGATGAGCTTGCGCATGCGCATCCACCAACGGGAGTCGATCTCGGGATCTGCGTTCTGGAGGCGGGGGAAGTTGTCGCGGAAGTTGTCGGGGGCCGAAGGGCGGTAGACGGCGTAGGGCTCGTCGAGGCGGAGGCCGTTGATGTAGACGTGACCGCCGCGGAGGCGAATGTGGTCTCCGGGGATGCCGACGACGCGCTTGACGAGGTGGAGATTTGGGTCGCGGGGGAAGAAGAAGACGACGACGTCGCTGCGATGGATGGTGGGCGAGGGAAGGAGGAGTGAGTCGGCAGAGTCGGCGGTGATCTGCTTGTCGACGAGGAGGAAGTCGCCGACGAGGAGAGTGGGCTCCATGGAGCCGGAGGGGATGCGGAAGGGCTGGAGGGTGAAGGTGACGATGAAGACCGCGACGACGATGATGGCGAGCACCGATTGAATCGCGGGCAGGACTCCGGCTTTGTGGGCGTAGGGGTGAACGGGCAGAGGCCGTTCGGGCAGGCTGGACGAAGGCGGTGCGGGAGACGAGACCGGGCGGGAGGAGTGCGGCTCAGGTTCGCGCGGAGGGGAAGGTGTGGCGGCAGGGCTGCTCATAGGGAGGCTCCTGCGCGGCGGCGTTTTTGTTCGGGCTCGGCGGCGTGACGGGTGGTGAGGTTCTCCTCGGCCTGAAGCCGCTCGAAGGCGATGCGGGCGGCCTGCTGCTGGGCCTGCTTTTTGGTGGAGCCTTCGGATTCGGCGAGAGCGCGGACCCCGCCGTCGCCGTCGCCGACGCGGACTTCGACGCGGAAGAGCTTTTGGTGATCGGGGCCGCTCTGAGCGGTGAGGACGTACTGGGGCTGACCGAAGCCGGAGGCCTGAAGGTACTCCTGGAGTGCGGATTTGTGGTCTCCGATGGCTCCGCTGAAGGTGTCGCGGTCGGAGAGGGCTCCCTGCAGCTCGGGGAGGGAGGGTTCGATAATGTGGCGCTCGATGAAGATGCGGACGACCTCGAGCCCGCCGTCGAGGTAGAGGGCGGCGATGACGGCTTCGAGGGCGTTGGCGAGGAGAGCGGGCTTCTGGCGGCCACCGCTCTGCTCTTCGCCGCGGCCGAGGCGCAGCATGGCCCCCAGGCCGATGCGCTGGGCGACGGCACCGAGGTGGCGGCGGCTGACGAGCGAGGCGCGGAGGCGGGTGAGTTCACCCTCGCGGGAGTAGGGGAAGCGGCGGTAGAGGCTTTCAGCGACAGCGAGTCCGAGGACGGCATCGCCGACGAACTCAAGCTGTTCGTTGTCACTGGCGGGATTAAAGAGGGCCTCGGGATTGGTCTCGTAGGCCAGGGAGCGGTGGGTGAGGGCCAGGGTGAGCAGCTCAGGGCGCTTGAACCGGTGTTCCCACAACGGGGCGGAGGTTGTCTCGCTCGTTGAAGGTCGTGCGGACTTTCGCGGACGCGTCGGCATGCGGAGCCTTTCGGAAAATTAACTGTACCGAAATGTTGGACGCTCCAGAGAGGCGAGTTGCTTCCTACTGGGGCGAAGACGGCGGCGGTCTATAGGCGTCCTTCTCTGCTTTGCCACTGGGATCAAGGGGTTGGTTGTCCGGCTCCTGTTCACGCCGGGGCAGGAGAAAGGGCTCCTTGAGGCCTTTTTCAGCTGCCGCTTTGGTGTCCGGCTGGGAGTCGCGAACGGAGAGGGCCGCCTTGTACTCGGCTACGGCCTTGGTGCGCTCGGGATGCTCCTGGTCGGGATGGTTGGGGTCACGGGCGACGTCGTAGAGGCGGCCCAGGTAGATGTGGGTCCAGGCAAGGGTGCGGGGATCCTTGGCGAGGGTGAGGGTCTTGTTGAGGTGGGTGAGGGCAGCTTCAGGGTCTCCCTGAACCAGCTCGACGCGACCGGCAAGATAGTTGGCCTGGGCGTCGTTGGGATTGGACTTGAGGGCCTCGTCGGCGATCATTCCGGCTCCAGCGACGTCGCCCTTCATGAGCTGCATCTCACCGAGCTCGACTCCCTTGAGCTGGCGCGGGGCGCGCTTGACGAAATCATGGCTCCCTTCGGGCAGAAAGGTGACCTGTTCGGCGGAGTGGCGCTCGCGGTCGACGTCCATGCCGTAGACCATCTCGGCGATGTCTTCTTTAAGGCTGATGCCGTCTTTCTGCATCTGGCCGAGCTTTTCGTAAAAGTAGTTGGTGAGGACCCAGCCCTGGCGCATGTCGAGATCGACCTGCTTGCGGCGGGTGGCTTCGGTCTGGCGCTCCCAGGCGGTGAGTTCGGCCTGGTACTCGGAGTCGGCGCGCTGTTTGACCTGGCTGGTGAGCTTAGGCTTCGCGATGCCGGTGTCCATGGTATGGACTTCGACGGCCTTGATGAGGTTCTCGGTGATGAAGGCGGAGATATCGGATTTATAGACGAAATCGAGCGGAGCATCCTGCACGGCCTTCAGCAGAGGGAGAAGGCGGTCCATGGCGCTGGCGCGAGCATAGACCATCGGCTCGATGAGGTAGTGCAGGTAGGTGTGGCGGATGTCGTCCATGTGGACCTGGCCGAGGGGATCGCCCGACGGCGAGGCGACGACGATGTAGTCGGTTCCATAGATGCGCGCGTTGGTGGTCGCAGGAGCGAGCATAGGCTCAAGCAGAACGAGGAAGCGGCGTCCATCGTAGCTGGAGACAGGCATGCGGAGATAGATATTTGTGTCGAGGATACTTTTGGTAATCGGGGTATGGACGAGCTCTACGAGCTGGTCGTACTCGGAGCGATGCGTCACCCAGATGCCATGAAGGTTAATGTCTTCCGCAAAGGTACGGAGGAGCGGAAGGATGTTGACGACCTGGGTGGAGTCCGGCGGCATCTCGGCTTCTCCCACCGAAGGGGTGAGCAGGGGGGGCGGATTGAGGTAGAGCGAGAGCGAGATGTACTGGGCGAGATTGAGACCGGCGTCGTTGAGGGTGTGTTCGCGGATGTAGCTGCAGAGCGCGTCGCGGTGATCGCGAACGTCGGGGGTTCCGGCGGACAGCGCCTGGTTGATCTCATCGCGAATCTGCTTGCGAACCGGCGCTGAGTTCTGGAGGTCGGTGTCGTAGCCGCAGGTATTGAGGGCGGCGGCGAGATCGAAGAGGGGCTCGCTGGTTTCGAGCGTAATGGCCGACCCTCCGGCCTCGGGCTGAGCGACACGAGCGCGAGGGAGCGGCCGCTGCTGCTGCTCGTTGTCGAGTGTCGAGGACGACGACGAGCTAGAGCTGGAAGACGAGCCTGTGACCTGAGCGTTCGCCTGAAGGCCAAGGAACGATGCTGCCAGAAGAGAAGATGCTGCGATTTTGTAGGGAAAAAACACTTTGATGTTGGACTCTATCAGGGAGTTTAGGGGAGCCGTAGAGCAGGGTGCAAGAGTTGTGGCGGGGATTGGAGGGAATCGGAAGAAATGTGGTTGATTTCCTAAATCTACATAGGTAGATTTATCGCATGAAGATGCGCAGGTCGCCTCAGACGACGCTCGTGCTGGCTGAGTTTCTCAAGTCGGCGCAGGAGTGGAGATATGGATACGACCTCAGCCGGGATACGGGGCTGAAATCGGGAACGTTGTATCCGATTCTTATGCGGCTGGCCGAACACCGTCTGCTGGAGACGAGCTGGGAGACGACGGAGGAGGGAAGGCCCCCACGCCATCTGTACCGCCTGACGCAGGAGGGGCTGCGTTATGCGCGAGAGCAGGTGAGCTCCGTCCCGGTTGCGGCTTCAGGGGAGCCGGCGTTCGAAGGGATGGGCCTATGAGCTTCGTTCGCGGCGCGGCGGAAGGGATCTCGAGGTTTGTGGTGCGGCATGCATCGCCCGGCTCGAAGGAGTGGGCTGCAGGCTTGGCGCGCGAGGCGGACTTTATCGAAAGCGACTGGAAGGCGCTGACCTGGTCGCTCGGCGGTGTGCGGGTTCTCTTCCACTACCGTGAGGCTCCGGTACGGTCGATGGCCGAACTGACCAAGGCTGCAGAGAAGTATGCGGAGACGCAGCGACACAGGTTCGGTACCACGAACGCAATCTGGATTACGAACCTCATCCAGACGCTGACATGGAGCATTGAGTTCTTTGTGGCAAGAAGCTGGCAGGCCCGCTTGGGCTATTCTCTGCTCGTGCTCGGCTACCTGCCGTTGACGGTTTATTCTCTGATGCAAAGCCGCAGAGAGTTCGATGTTCCGGACCGTTTTGATCCCGCAGGTATGATCCGTTACTACAAGGCGGGGCTGGAACGCGTAACCAGTCTTTTCGCTCCTTCGTTCCTGATCTATGCCTACTCCTACACGTTGATTCCTGTCGGACTGGGAATCGTCTTTTGGCGATACCACTGGAGTCTGTTGTTCGATCTGTTCTGGGTCGGCGTTGCGGCGCTCTCTTTTCAAAAGCGGCAAAGTAACCTGCGGCGGCTTGAGCAGGTTGATGCGGTACTCTCGGATCGTCGTTGAGCTGAGCTATGGGGCAGAAGGGGTCGAGACCATCTCGATCTTTCGGATGTGGATGGGCGTAGCGGTCTCGGGGATGGTGCCGTCATTGACCTGAACCTCGTCCGGAGTTCCTTCGAAGACAACGCGGGTAGAGACGGTGGACCGCGGACCGATCTGCACGTGTTCCGTAGAGGTAAGGGTTCCTGAACGGACTGTGACCGGAACGTCGACGGAGACGCCCCCGGCGTTGTGGATCTCAACGGCGACGAGCCAGCTTACTCCTTTGCCGTTGCGGGCAGGCATCGAGCGAGGAGTGACGCTGACGATGGAGAGGTCGGCGAGGCCACGGTCGTTGTAGACCCAGTCGTCGAAGACGGAGGCGAGATCCTTGTGCGAGGCGGCCTCGAGGACGCGCTGGAAGGCATGGGGATCCTCAGGCTTGGATGGGTCGGCGTGCCGGACCTCGCCGCGGTAGGTCTGGAGAGCCCTTTTGAAGGGAGCGTCGCCGGTGATGGAGCGCAGGAGCCAGAGCACGGCCGCTGCCTTGGCGCGGTAGTAGACCTCGTCATGGGCTGCGATGAGGCTCTGCCCGGGTTGGCCCGGTGGAGGCGGCTGCGTGGAGGGCAGGGCCGGGGGTGATCCGGCGCTGCCAGGACCGGCGGAGCTGGAAAAGGCTCCGGAGGAAGAGCTGGAGGAGCTTTCAGTCGACGGCGGGGTAGGCGAGGGCTTTGCGGGATTGTCGCCTTCGGGTTCGATGAGGGTGAGGGGGTTGATGAGCTGGCGCAGCTGGGCGAGGGACTGGTCGCGGCCGATGGTGGATTCGGTATAGAGGATGGAGATGAACTGCGGGACGCCCTCGTTGAGCCAGGGGAGCGAAGAGCGGAACCATGCGTGCGCGAGAGAGTGAACCATCGCCGGGGTGATCTGGCGGGCGTCGGTGGCGACAAGGGGGACGGCGAGGAAGGCGTCGTCCTCGAAGGGCTGGCCGGAGCGATCGAGGAGAGTGAGCGGAGTCAGGGGCGCGGGGCCGAGCCAATCTTTGATGAGGGACGCGACATCGTTGGAGGCGGCGTTGTAGGGAGGGATAGCTTCGGGGCGTTCTGTGATGACGGAGAGAAGTTGATTGTCGGACGGGCGCGAGTGATACGAGGTAACGAAGAGGCTGGGGGAGCGGAAGCCGAGCGGGGCGGCGGGGAAGTCGGCGGTGGCGATGCCGTGGGATTCGGCGACGGGAACGTCAGGTTCTTCGGCGATGTGATCGAAGGGCTGGCGGAGGCCGTTGAGGAAGGCATCGACGGGCGGATCTCCAACATACTCGACGGAGAGATGGACGTGCAGTGTCGCGGCGGCTTCGCGGGAGCGTGTGAGGCCGATGAATTGGAAGAGCCTGGCTCCATCGCCGAGGAAGAGCGCCGGGGAGGAGACGGGATACCAGAGCACGTTGCCGAAGCCGCGCAGGGCGGTGCCCTCAGGGGAGATCTGGTCCCAGTCGGCGAAGGCGGCCTGATCGGGCGGCGCGCCGATACGGATGAGTCGTTGCGCGCTGGGGGTGATGTCTCCGGAGTAGAAGGCGGTGAGGGTAAGGGTGGAGCCGGGCGAGAGCGGGCTTGAGAGCACGACGAGGGCTTCGGTGGCCTGGCCAGTGTGGTCTGCATCGGTGGCGAGGGTGTGCTGGGTAACGGTGAGGGGAAGTGGGCAGGAGAGGCTCTCCCACTGAAGCGAAGAGGAGAGCTGGAGAGTGAAGCGGGTGATCGGAGCCGAGGTGGTATTGCGGATGGTGAAACGGGCGCGGACGGCGAGGTGCGACGTCGCGGGTCGAAGGTGAAGGTCGAGATCCCAGTCGGTGAAGACGATGGCAGAGCGGTCGGCGTCGGTGATGGAGGCGACGGTCTTTTCCGGAGTGCTCGCGGGGTGTTGAGATGCAGGTTGCTGCTGAGTGGGCAGGGTGTCGTTGCGATGGAAGAGGATCTGGCCCTGAGGCTCTGCTGGCTTCGGGGGAGGAGGAGTCTGGGCGAAGGCGGCGGAGGCGAGCAGAAGAGCCTCCGTGGCGACGGCGGCTTTGAGCAGGAGGCGGCTCCCACGTGACTGAAGAAGTGCCCTTGAATGAGTGGACCGGCTGGCACCGGTCTTCGGAGGGCTGTTCTTTTTCGCGGGACGGAGGAGCGAGGTGCGGATAAAAGAGATCATTTAAAAACTGCCGAGGCCCTTGTGCTTCTTTGCAACTGCGGGAGCAGGAGAGGCCTTTGGTTGGACGGAGGAGGAGCGTCGCTGGCGCATGGCCTCGTACATGACGACGGCCCCGGCGACCGAGACGTTGAGCGAGGAGACCTGTCCGGCCATGGGGATGCGCAGGAGATGGTCGCAGGTTTTTTTGACGAGATCGTGGAGGCCGGCGCCTTCGCGCCCCAGGACGAGGACGCAGTCGGTAGCGAAGTCGAAGTCGTTGTAGTCGGGGGTTCCGCGCTCGTCGAGGCCGACGACCCAGATGTTGGCCTTCTTCATCTGCTCGAGGGAGCGGACGAGATTGGTAACGCGGGCGATACGGATGTGCTCGGAGGCCCCGGCGGAGGTTTTGGCGACGGTGGCGGTGATAGGGGCGCTGCGGCGCTCGGGCAGAATGACGCCATCGACTCCGGCGCCGTCGGCGGTGCGGAGCAGGGCACCGAGATTATGGGGGTCTTCGACGCCGTCGAGGGCGAGGAAGAAGCGGTGATGACCGTCGAGCGGGGGAACGAGAAGGTCTTCGAGGGTGAGGAACTCGCGCTCGCGAAGAAAGGCCAGAACTCCTTGATGAGCATCGGTTTTGGCGAGGCGGGTGAGCTGCTCGCGAGGCTCAAGGGAGACGCGGACCTTTGCGGCGCGGGCGAGGGAGAGGATGTGTTCCAGCTTGGCGTCCCGGCGTTCGCGGGCCACGGCCAGCCGGTCAAGACGTCCGGAGCCGGCACGAAGGGCCTCTTCGACGGGATGGAGGCCGTAGAGAACTTCCATAAGTCCAGTCTACAGGGCGGGGAACAAGAAAATCGTAGACGGGGCCGGAGGGGAGAACGGTAGAATGCTGAGATATCCACAGTTCCGGATTCCTGCAGAGGGGGAGGCCGGAGAATGGCGGTTGAAGCACCAATGCGAGGTTTTTCCCGTCAAGGGTCCCAGGAGCGAGACTTTTTAGGAGCAAATCGCGTCACTACCTCAGTGAACACTGGAGCCCTATCGATCTCAGCTGCTTCGCAGGCTGCGTTAACCCAAGAGGAAAACGCGGCGATTGCCCGCGGCCTGAAGCGCCAGAATCCTGAGCTGCTCGACCAGTTGATCGAGCAGTATCAGCACCGGCTGCTGCGGTATCTTCTGTTTCTGACCGGGCGTCGCGATGTGGCCGAGGATCTCTTCCAGGAGACGTGGATGCGCGTGCTGGTGCGTGGTGCCCAGTACAACGGTAAGGCAAGATTCGATACCTGGCTGTTTACGATTGCGCGCAACCTGGTGATCGACCTGTCGCGGAAGCGTACGATGTCGAGCCTGGACGAGATGAACGAGAACGATGAGGACGACCGCCCGTTTGAGGTTGCAACAGGGGGGCCATCGCCGCTGGAGCAGTTTACGTCGAGGGAGGATTCGGCTGAGGTTGGCCAGGTGCTTTTGACCCTCGATACCGCATACCGGGAGGTTCTGGTGCTGCGGTTTTATGAAGAGCTTTCGTTGGAAGAGATTGCAGGTGTTACCCGGGCTCCGTTGTCGACGGTGAAGTCGAGGCTTTACAGGGGGCTGGCATCATTGAAACCCGAGCTGGAAAAACTGAGGTGTGGTCGTCCTGCTGCGGCAGGGGCTAGGGGATGAAGACGATGATGGAATCGAGCACAGCGGATCGCGAGATGGCGCGCAAGACAGTTGCGACGTTCGCAGGGGGCACGGCTCAGGCATCGTTGGTGAACCGGACGCACAGGATTGTGCGGGAACGCGCACAACAGATGAAAGCACGCAGGAAACGAATTCGTAGCCTGTGGGCTCCTCTGGCGGTTTGCGGCTCCATGCTTGTGATTCTGGTATCGGCGGTATGGACGATGCTGGATGAGTATGAGCTGACGCCGACCGGGATGCCCGATGCGAGCGATCAGTATTTCGTGTTGTTGTTCTGGTTTCTTCCAGCGACAGCGGCGCTGTTGGCGATGTTCTGGCTGCGCCGTGCGCAGAATAGGCGCTCCCAAGGAGAGATGGCGCAATGACGATGGCGTCGGCATCCAACGACAACCGGAACCCGGAGATCCAGGGAGGCAGCGAAGATGAGCTGAGTCTGATCCCGGCGTGGTCCGTTGTGCTGGCGGTCCTCGTCTTTGGAGCGATTCAGTATCTGTTTCATGTAGTTATGCCGCATCACAAGCACGAGATGCTGCCGATGCGGCTGTTGATGGGCTACTCGTGGGGAACGGCCTTTGCCAGTTATGTTCTTCTGGTGGGGTACGTCAGCCGCGACGTAAAGCGGCGTCGAATGCCAGCCGGGTTGTGGATGCTGATCGTGGTCCTGATGCCGGGCGGGATCGGCGCTGTGGTGTACTTCCTGTTGCGCCAACCGCTGTTACGCACCTGCCCGCATTGCCGCACGGAGATTCCGTCGAGCTGCCACTTCTGTCCCCAGTGTCAGTTTCAGGTGGCTCCCGTGTGCGGACGATGCTTCCGCGGGGTGCAGATCACGGATGTCTACTGCGCGCAGTGCGGCCACGACCTGGCCGAGGATCATGCCCCGGCACGCCTGCGGGCGTATAGTGACTAAGGGTAGTTGTTGGTTGCAGGTTGTTAGTTGCAGGTAGAAAAGATTTTTTGCTGACAGTCTGAAACCGGTAACTGACAACCTTGGTTATGCCACTTACCGCACTGATCGTCGACGATGAACCGCTGGCCCGGCAGGAGCTGCAATATCTGCTGGAGAAGGCGGGCGGAGTCGAAGTACTCGCCCAGGGAACCAATGGAATCGAAGCGGTGGAGCTGATCCGGACGCACCGTCCGGATGTAGTGTTTCTGGATGTGCAGATGCCGGGACTGGATGGTTTCGGTGTTCTGAAGAAGCTGCTCGATCGCAGAGTTTCGCTGCCGCAGGTGGTCTTTGCTACAGCCTACAATCAGTACGCCGTGCGTGCCTTTGAGGTGAACGCGGTCGACTATCTGCTGAAGCCCTTCGACCGCAAGCGTGTGCTGCAGACCATCGAAAAGGCGCAGTCGAGGATGTCGCAGGAGCGCGGTGAGGCTGTGTCGGCAGATACGGACTCCAAGCTGGATGCCCTACTGAAGCTGGTGGGAGAACAGGCCCAGGCCCCGGCGATGCGCCCGGGGACGGGGAAGGTGGTCGTCCGGACACAGAACCGGCTTCTTCTGGTGGACCAGAAGGAGATCTGCTTTGCCACGATCGACGAGGGCACGATCACCGTGGTGACCCAGTCGATTGAGGGACACTCGAACTGCAGGACGATCGAGGAGCTGCAGGACCAGATGGATCCGGATGCCTTCTGGAGGGCGCACCGCTCGTATCTGGTGAACATCCAGCACATCCGCGAGGTGGTGCCGTGGTTCAAGTCGAGCTACCAGCTCCGGATGGATGATCCGAAGAAGACGGAGATTCCAGTAAGCCGGGCTCAGACGAAGCGTCTGAAAGAACTCTTCAACCTCTAAATCCATTTCAGAAAATTTAATTGGGAACCGGCAGAACCAGATCTGCGTACTGATACCTAGACGATCTACAACCTAGTAGTGTAGATAAACATAGTATGGGAAGACCAAACGATCTTGTGCAAGGAACATTGGGACTTCTGATCCTGAAGACGCTATCGCTGGAGCCGAAACACGGCTGGGCGATTGCGAAGAGGATTCAGCAGATCTCGAACGATGTGCTGCAGGTGCAGCAGGGCTCGCTGTATCCGGCGCTGCAGCGGCTGGAGCAGCAGGGCTGGATCCGGTCGAAGTGGGCGGAGACGGAGACGGGTCGTCAGGCCCGGTTCTATTCGCTGACGGCGGCGGGACGGGCACAGCTTGAGAAGGAGCAGGAGATGTGGTCGCGGCTTTCGGCCGCGATCAATCTCGTGGTCGAGAGTTAGTGCAGGGCAAACGGAGGTTTTGCGATGCGTTGGATGAACAGACTGCAGAAGACGCTGTCGACGCTCTTTCGCCGTGGAAGTGAGACGGTGAGGCTGGATGAGGAGATGCGGTTTCATCTGGAGCAGGAGATCGCGGAGCGCATCGCTCGCGGAGCCTCGCGTGAGGATGCGAGGCGCGAGGCGATGCGGCAGTTTGGTAACCCAACGTTGTTGCGCGATGAGGCACGAAGTGTATGGAACTGGGGATGGCTTGAGACGCTAAGCCGCGACGTGCGCTATGGCACGCGCGCTTTACTGCGCTCGCCGGGCTTCGCCATTACGGCGATAGTGGTGATGGCATTGTGTATCGGAGCCACGACGTGCCTGTTCACGGTGGTCCGTTCTGTCCTGCTGAAAGCGCTGCCGTTTGATGATCCTGACCACCTGGTGATGTTGTACGAGCACTGGCGCGCGAATACGTCGGGCAATCCGTACAATCCGGTGGCACCCGGCGATTTTTTCGAGTGGCGGGCGCAGACGCATGGATTTGCGGACATGGCCTCATACCACTACTCCAACTTGACGGTTACCGGAGAACATGGCGAGATGCCAGAGATGGTAGCGGCGCAAAAGGGAACGTGGAATCTGTTTCCGCTGCTGGGAGTGACACCTGCGCTCGGGCGAACGTTTCGTGAGGACGAAGATAGGCTGGGAGATCATCATGTTGCCATCCTGACGTGGAGTTTCTTTCAGAGGCGCTTTGGCGGAGATCCGTCGATTGTGGGAAAGACGTTCCGGATGGCCACAAAACCTTACACGGTGGTTGGCGTGCTGCCGGAGTGGTTTGCGTATCCCGATGCACGAACTCAGGTGTGGGTTCCTTATGCTGACGGAGAGACGGCCGAGCGGCTGCAGGAGCATGACAACCACTACCCGTTTGTGGTCGCGCGAATGAAGCCGGGCGTAAGTCTGAAGATGGCCACGGATGAAGTGAGCGCGGTGCAGTATCGCATGCACATGCAGTATGCCGGCCATCCAGTGGCAGAGGACGTCATGTCGCGTCCGATGATTGACGATGTAGTGCACGAGGTGAAGACGCCGCTGTTGATGATGATGTCTGCGGTGCTTTGTATGCTGATGATCGGATGCCTGAATGTCTCCAACCTTCTTGTCGCTCGCAGTGCTGCGAGACAGAAAGAGATGGCGATTCGTGGTGCCCTCGGGGCAGGCAGATTTGCTCTGCTGCGGGAGCAGATGACGGAGACGGTGCTGTTATGCGCGGGAGGAGGAGCCATCGGACTGTTGCTGGCGCAGGCGGGGACCTCCTATCTGAAGCTGCACTGGCGCGGCTTGCCTCGTGCTGCCTCTATTCATGTCGATCTGGTGGTGGTGTTGTTCACGTTTGGGGTGATGGGCTTTACGGCGATTCTTGCAGGACTGCTGCCGGCGTTATCTTCAACGCAAAGAGGAATTCTGGAAGGGCTCAAAGATTCTTCCCGCGCGGCGGGAGCGGGAGTGTCTCGCGCCCGGCTGCGGAAGACGCTGCTGAGTGTCGAGATTGCGCTGACCGTTGTACTGCTGCTCTCCGCAGGATTGCTGTTGAAGAGTTTTATCCAGCTGCGGACCACGGATCTGGGCATCGCGGACGATCATCTGTTAACGCTGCGATACAGCCTTCCGATGGAGGTGTACAGCAAGCCGGAGCAGAGCGTTGCATTCTCTGAGGCGCTGCTGGAGCGCGTGAGACGCATTCCGGGAATCAAGTCGGCGGGGCTAGGTTCGACGGTGCCTGGCGGCGGATATGACGGCGATCAGGTCTTTATCATCCCCGAGCGTCCGAACTATGAGTCGAACAAACAGCCCGATGCAATGATCCGGTATGCGGACCCTGCGTACTTTTCGACACTCGGTATTCCCCTGATTACAGGAAGAGTATTCAACGAACACGACCGGTTGGATCAGTCCAAGAAGATCCTCGTCTCGCAGGAGCTGGTGAAACGCTACTATCCGGGTGAGAACGTGATTGGCCGCACGATTGTGATGGGAACGGAGATCACGAACAAGAAGCGAACCTATGAGGTCGTCGGCGTAGTTGGCGACACTCTTTGGCGAGCTGGAGAGCGCACGAAGGCCACCGTCTACTTCCCGGTTCTCTCCGGCGACACCGGCTATATGTCTACGCTGGCTGTGCGCACGTCCGGCGATCCACTGAGCTATGCGGTTGCGATCCAGAAAGAGATTGCCGCGCTCGATCCGCAGTTACCTGTCATTGACGTGCTGACGATCCCTCAGATTGTTGGCCAGTCGACGATCAACCAGAGCTTCAGCGCATCGCTGGTGCTGGCCTTCGCTGTGCTGTCCTTGTTGCTGGCAGGCGTGGGGCTCTATGGCGTGTTGTCGTATGTGGTGACGCAGCGGGTGACCGAGATCGGGATTCGAATTGCGCTGGGAGCGCAACGCGGCCAGGTTCTTGGCATGGTGTTGAAGGATGGTCTGCGTCCAGTCGGGTTAGGTTTAGCGATTGGAGTATGCGGAGGAACGGCTGTCGGGTATGTTATCCGTTCGCTGCTGTATGGAACCCGTCCTGCAGATCCGGTCGTGCTGACGGGAATGGTGGCTACGATGCTGGTGGTAGCTGTCGTTGCGTGTGCAGCGCCTGCTTGGAGGGCCTCAAGCGTGGACCCGATGCAGGCGCTGCGCACGGAGTAGGTGAGATTTACTTCGGCTCTTTGCCGGGGGCCTGACCCTGAACGACCAGATCGTTGTCGATGCTGAAGGCGCCGGGTGCGGAGTTGGCCTGCATGAACGCGATGCTTGCGTCGCTCTGGTTGAGCACCACACCATACAGCGTGACGTGGCCATTGTTCACGATGATGTGGATGGCGTGATAGCCGAGGGGAGGATTGTTGGTGATGCCGCCCGCCGCCAGAGCGATTCCGCCACCGGGTCCGATGGCGCGCCCAAGCGATCCCTGGTTGGCGTTGTACTTGCGCAACGCAGGCTGGGTGTAGATGCGGTTATAAACTTCGGCGCGCACGCGGTCGTCGTTGGGCGAGAGAGGAAGAACCTGAATCTCGTTATCGACTCCGGAGATTCCTTGAATGTTCTTCACTGCGCGTCCGGCGTCATCCTTGAGGATGGGGCGCGAAGCATAGCCTTTGAGGACGAGGGTCTTGCCTTTGAAGCCGAAGGTGATCCAATCGAAGACAGAGTAGTTGGTGAGTCCCAAAAGCCGCTTGCGAACCTCGTTCACGATCCGCATCCCATCTTCCTGGGATAGAGCAGGCCCCTGCTGCACAGCTTGTGCAAACGTGGGTGTCGGAGTTGCCAGAGGAATGAAGAGAAGCGCAGCTGCAAGACAGGTCACCAGAGTTCGTCGAGCCATGAAAGTCTCCTTAAGAAAACATTGGTCGCGAGATGAAGATAACCGAGATCCGGCGTCCGGTCTACCGGCGGCCTTCGCGTCTTTGCGCAACAACCAGACCTCGCGGCGTAGGAAGTAGGATGCAGGAAAGCAGGCCTTCGGATTCCATCTTGAGAGCGGCATCGCGGACAGTCTTCAGATGAGAGCTGGCGTCGTGCATCAGAATAAGGCCGGTGGGACGGATCTGCGGAAGGAAGCGCTTCACCTCCGCTTCGCGGATGGGGAGATCGGAGTCGGAGAAGAAGAGGTCGATGGTGCCGTCGATGTGCATCTCCAAGGACGACTCATTGCGGAGTTCGATCCATTCCGCGAGATCGGAGGCGGCGATCTTTTCTTTCGCTTTGGCGAAGACGACGGGATCGAATTCGCAGGAGATGATGCGCCCGAGACCATTCGCTCTCAGCGCCTTGGCGATCCAGAGGGTGGAGACGCCGAGGAATGAGCCGGTCTCGACGACAAGCGAAGGCTTGATGGTGGTCACGAGCGTGTAAAGAAACTCGAGCACCTCGGCTTCGGCGGTCATGGAGTCGTACATGTGCCAGCGCTCCGGGTTTGGGCACTCCGGGGTAGGGCGGTGATACTCGGGCAGCAGGGCTCCGGCGGCGCGTTCCGCCTGGAGCATGACCTTGTGCTCCTGTTTGATCTTCTTTTTAAACAGACCCATTCTGGATGATTACCTTCCGGTTCTCATTATAGGGATGGGTTGCGGCGTGACCGGCAGCGGAAGCCCTGCGAGGGCGAATGCAAGGTTTTGCAACTCTACAGGAGAGAGGGAGCGAGGCTGAGAACCTTGCTGATGGCAGAGATCACGCTCGCGACGGTGGAGAGATTTTTCGTGATCTTGGCGATTTTCTTTTTAATGTCACCGAGCGCATCGTTGTTGTCTTCGATCTTCGATTTCAAGGCGAAGAATAACTCGGTATTGGCTTGGAGCTTTTCGATGTTGAGATCGGTAAGGATCTCATAGATGTGATCGCGGATGCCTTGAATGGTGTCTTTGTCTTTGATGTCCGAGGCCTCCCAGTAGGCGCGGCCCAGCGCGTCGTACAGGTCTCGATAGGCTTGGATCGTGTTGGGATCTTTGAAGGTTTGTAGGACTTCGGCGTCAGAGAGGGCTGGAGTGGCGTCGAGAGTCGCTGGTTTTAGCGTGCTCTTTTTGTCTGATGGCTTGTTGGATGGCATGAGAGTCCTTATTTATCGGAGCTGGCGGAGAGAGACTGATAGAAGGTCGCGAGTCCCTCGGCGGAGGCGCGAAGATCGGCGATGCGGGCCTGGAGCGACAGGGAGTCTTTGCTGGTGGCCGATACGGCAAGCGCGTGGTGAGTCTCTGCGAGTTTGCGGACGGAGGTCTGCAATTCGCCGAGCATATCGTCGGTGGCCTGTTTTCGCGCGAGAATGCGGGGAAGGCGCTCGATCTCGGCACGTCGCTCGGTGGCCGAGAGCGACGAGCCGGCGTGACGAATGAAGCTGTCCTGCTGGGCGAGGAGCTGTTCATAGTCTCGGCCGGACTGATCGCGAAGAGTCGTGATATCGCTGGAGAGCAGGTTTGCGAGCGCTTCGATGTGGGGGGCCATCTCGTGGATAACCTTGGGAACCGAGGAGCGGACCTGGCGATTTACCAGAAAGTCACCGAGAGCTTTGAACGCTGTGCTGGCGGCGTTCGCCTCGGTTGCGCTGACATTGATGCCGATCGAGGTGGAGGTAGCGAGGGCATCGCCGAGCGACTTGAGATTCGCTCCACAGGCGGCTGCGGCCTCATCGAGTTTCGGCGAGGAGACGCCGTTTGAGAGATCGGCGATGGTCTGGGCGTAGGCCTGCAGGCCGTTCAGCACTTCGGTGCGGGTCTTCAGGCCCTTGTCGTCGATGAGCGGGCGGATGGAATGAGGGTCCATCGGCTGTGCGCTGTCGAATCGAGCGACCAGAAGCGAGGCCTGCGCCTCTTCGTTCAGGCGCACAGCGGTGCGGTAGGCGTTTTGGGTGTTATCGACGACGAGGCTGGCAGCGCTGGAGAAAGACGCCGTGTTCCGCGCCAGCGGAGAGAGGGAGCAGCCTGCGAGCAAAAAAAGGCTAACGCCGAGCAGAGCCGGCAGAGATTGGCGATGACGCATGGTGCAAGGAAATTCGTGCGCTGAGGATTTGTCAAGATTCAGGAACATTTATTTTCAAGAGAGATAAGAGAGACGGAGGCAGACCCATGGGGCGTTTTCTGGTTCAAATGGTGGCACGGGGATTGATGTGGATTCTTCTGGCCGTAGTAACTCTGTGGGTAGCGGACTGGCTGGTCTGGCAGGGAAGGACGCTGGCTGGAGGAGGTTACGGCGTAGTCTCTGTGGACCGGTTTGTGGTCGCCCCGCTCAAAGGCAATAAGGAGGAGTACTACCCCGATGGTCGCGCGGAAGTGCAATGCACGCGTTCGTTGTTTCCGGAAGGGCTGCCGCAGGTCGGTGGGAAGCCCTGTTGGTGGGTGGAAAGGAACCCGGTTGTCTTCGATCGTTAAAGCAAACGCAAGGCTATGTCCTCTACACTAGAGTCAGCCCGGCACGTAGAGGCGAAGATTCCCAGGTGAGGAGAATTTGCAATGAGTGTCGAAGATGAGAAGGGGCCCCGGAAGGCTCCAGCGAAGAAGAAGGCGGTAGCGCCTGCCAAAGAAGGCGCTGCGGACAAGAAAGTGAAGGCTGCTGCTGCCCCGAAGGCCGTTGCAGCACCAAAGAAGAAAACAGCTGCAAAGAGCGTGAATGGGACAGTTACGGCTGTGCCGGCGCATGCTCCTGATATACCCCAGCTGAGAACGGCACCGACCTATGAGCAGATTGCAGAGCGTGCTCATGCTTACTTCGTGAATCGCGGCTGCCTTCATGGATTTCACGAAGAAGATTGGTTTCAGGCGGAGCGGGATCTCTGGGCAGGGCTTTAACCTCGGGACTTAGCAAGTACAAATCAACGTGTTTCGTGAGCTGACGGGGCGAGCGAGGTATTCTTCTGCGCTGCCTGAAAGAAAGCTGCGCCCGAGAGTTCGTCACGAACGTTGCTGCGAAACGTCAGAGCACTGCCGAGCCAGAGAGAGCTCATCAGAAAGACGGCTCCGTCGAGCAGCTCTCCTGTGATTGAAAGCCAGAAGGGCTTCCAAAGAAGAAGCAGGATGAGGAGTGCCGCGGGCAAAGAGCGTTTGCTCAAGCCTGTATCGAGATCTTCGATCAACCATGCCAGTCCTCCCGTGAGATAGATCAGCCGATAGTCGTAGCTGGATCCCGCGACGAAGGCAAGGCAGAAGATGGAAAGACAGGCGATGGCGATGGCTCCACGAACCTGTCCGGCATTGAGAGGCGGCAGAATGCGTTGCAGCCTGTTGCCTGCGAGCGCACCGACAAGAAGGCCCGTGCCGCCAAGCAGAATGGCAGCGAGAGGAGCCGCAGCGTGATGTTTCGCGATCCAGGGAACGAGCGGATGCATGAAGTGACTTCCAATAGCAGAGAAAAAAGGAAAACTTCCGAAAGATAGGTCGGTGTCGAGAGGTGTATTGGCGATCACGAGAGGGAGCCTGCGGCCGCAGGTGAGCACGAGAGCAGCGATTGCGGCAACAGCTGTAAGAGATGCGCGAAGCCACCCGCGTCTTTGTTGCAGAAAGACCGTCACGGCGGCGAAAGGATAGATCTTCAGCACAGTAAGGCAGACGAGCAGAAGGCTCGTCCAGCGAGCACGTACTTCAACGCGTTGACGAAAGAGAAGAAAGAAACCGACGACCAGTAGAAAGAAGACGAACTGATCGCTATTGCCGCGCTCGATGCCAAACAAAACTCCGTTTGAAATGAGGGCTAGGAAGACGATCGCAATCGTCAGAAAAGTACGCGTATTGAAGAGAAAGAGATAGCCGCAAACAGCAGCGACGGCGAAGAGCAGGCCGAGCAGATTGGAGTTTTGAGATCTGATGCCGAGATAACGAAGATCGAGCCAGATGGGAGGGTAGTTAAAAAGGCGGTGCAGCGGGTCGACGGGATTCACCCGGTATGGGTCGAGGCCGATAAGAACGACCTCGATGGCGGAGGGGATCGAGCTCGCATCGGAGAACGGTTGTGCGTTCGCCGGGATATGGATCATGTTCCATGCTGCTCGAAGGCTGCCCCGCGACCATGAACCGATGCCGATCGCAAGTGCGATCACAACGACCGCCGTGAGAACGGCAACTTTCCTCAGCAGGAAATCTGCAAGCCTCTTCATCAAAACGCCTCCTTCTGGAGATACTGGAGACTTTCAATAGGCCCGATAATTCGAGGGGTGTTGAAATTTCAGATGAGATGAGGACGTATGCCGTTGTCTCTCAATAGATCGGATGAGCATCTGCGTCGTAGGGGCGGCCGAACTTATTTAGATGTTCCTCTTTCTCTGGCTTGTCCAGAACAATCGGTCCCAGATCGGAGCTCTCGCTGGAGATGTGAATGCGACGTGTCTGCCGGTCTAATACATTTTGGCGCTGTCCTTCCACCCATACATGCAGCTCGTAGTCCCCGCTGGGCACTCCGGCGATGCGGAATTCACCCTTCCCATTGGCCACGTTGTAGAAAGGCGTAGTGAGCGCGATAACTACGGCGCTCATCTCAGAGTGAATGTTGCAGAAGATGTAGGAGATTCCTTCGCGGGAGAAGACCACACTTCGAGTTGAGCCTGCCTCGTAGAGGCCAAGATCGAAACGCTTGCCGTCGAAGAGAGAGAACACATTATGAAAGAAGGGGTCAGCGTTAGGGAAGGCGACGCTGCTTCCTACGGGCACAACCAGAAGATGGGGCGTAAAGGTCTTGTTCTTCTGTAGCAGAGTAAATCGACCGGGCGCGACAGCATGTGTCAGTTCGGCTTGCAACGGCTTGAGCCAGATAACGGCTGAGGGAGTTTTGTCCGGTCGATGGCCATCGACACGCAGCTGCGTCATATCTAGCTGCGCAGTAACCTCCGCGGCTTGAAGAGAGGGCTGTGCAACCGCAAGCACAGAGCCGCTGAACAGCGTCAACCATAAGATGCGCGCGCGTCTCTGCATCAGAATCTGTACCCCGCGCCAAGACCAATCACATCGCTGGTGTTGGTGGGGCCTGCGGCGAAGTTTGTCCACAGCTTTCGGTACTCCAAGGAGAAGAGGAGATAAGAGCTAGGGCTATAGATGACGTTTCCAAAAACAGAACGGTTACGGCTTAGTCCGGCATAATCGCTGGGGGAGGTGTCGATACTCCGGCGAATCTCTTCGACGAAGGGATTGTCGATGCCATAGGCTCCGTTGAACTCCAGCCGTTCTCTCGGCTTGAACTTGAGTTGAGCCCAGCCGCCAATATCGTCGAGAGGATGAAGCACTCTGGACGTGGGCGAGGTGTACTCATAGACGTAGTCGACGTACCCTCCTGCTCCCAGGCCACCCAGTGCCTCGCCGCGATACGCGTTGGCCAGAAACTCGAATCGCGAGCCGAAGGGAACCCGCAGGTCTGCAGTTCCTGCCCAGGCATTGAACCGTCTGCCGTCGGTAGTTTCATGCGGGCTGAAGTAGCCGCCCAATCCGATCGCAGGACCTTCGCCATGCACACCCTTCGCCAGGGAGATGCGGGCATTGGTGCCGGGCCATCGGCTGCGTTCCGCCTGCCAGGCTGTTGGGGGTGTTGTTGCGGTTCCTCCGATCCGTGGCGGATTGGGAACATCGACAAGCCCAGCCTCAAGCTTCAGCTGCGAGCCGCGCATCGGGATGGTTTGTGCTACGCCGATCTGCGGAATCCATGACCAGAGATTGCCGCTCCAGGCCAGCGGAGGCTGGCCGACGGCTACCAGGGAGGTCGGCGTGTAGGGTGCAATCACGCTGCGGTCCAGCGCGACGTAAGCGCGGGTATGATCCCAGTTCAGTCCGGCATGTGCCGTCCGCATACGAAGCAGGCCATTAACGTCGTAGTTTGCCTGCGAACCGCTGGCGAAGAAGTCGACTCGTAAGTCTGCGTCGCTGGCGGCACCGAACACTCGTGGTCCGCGCGCGTCGAAACCTAGCACAGTCTGGCGGAGGGAAAGCCCTGTAGTGCCGCCGCCATTCAGCGCGTAAGTAGGATCGGAGGGGATATCGACCTGACGGGTATTGACGAATGCGTTGAACAGAAGCAGCCCGGTGATCTTAAGGGGATACTTCGACTCGGTCTCAACCTTGGTCTGCTCATGCGTGGCGATCTGCGACTCATCGATCGCCTGACGCTCACGAATCTCGTCGAGTGACGTGGATGTTTGTTGAGATGCGGAAGGTTGCGGCGTGCCAAGTGCCTGCGTGGGCGGTGCTGCTGCGGCGGAATGGGCAGACTTCTCGCCGGCCAACTGCTGCTGCAGATCGGAAAGCTGCTGCTGAAGCTGTTGCAGCTGGATCTGGTAGGCATTCATCTGAGCCTGGGCCTGTGCCATGGCGGTGGTCAGCTTCTGAATCTTCTGTTCCGTGCTCTCCGCAGTCGGGGGCTGACCGTTGTTCTGAGCCCGCGCAAGCGACGACAGGCCTGTGGTTATCAGTGAGGCGAGACAAAACATGCGGAGTGTCCTTCGAGGATTCAGAACAGAGAACCTCGAAGAGACAGCAGCGTGTTCTGTGCAGCGCATCATGGCGTAAGCTGAGGGCTCCGATCGTTAGTTGGGCCGGGTGCCATCTGCCGGGAGACGATCAGGCGGAAGACTGTTCGTCCAGGCTGACTACTTACCAGTTTTACATCGCCGCCGTGTTCTCGCGCTACGCTGCAGGCGAGAGTAAGACCGAGACCGGTACCCTTCTGCTTACCCTGACTGACAAAGGGATCGAAGAGGCTCTTGCGAATCTCCTCCGCGACTCCGGGGCCAGTATCTGTAATGGTGACACTGACCGTGGTCTCATCGCCGTGAACCGTGACCACAACCTCGCGGGGGGTAGAACTCTGCCTTGCGGACTGGCAGGCGTTCAGCATCAGATTATAGACAGCGCGTTCAATCTGCTTCGCATCGAGTGCGGCTGTCGTGTCCGTCGAACTCTTCTCAATCCGCAGGACGACGCTTTCGGTATCAGGATGGGTGCGGACGAGATTCGCTGCGCGCTCGACGAGGGAATCCATCGTCAAGGGCACGCGCTGCAGTCCGGCGCCGGTGCGTCCGAAGATCAGCAGAGTATCGAGCATATCGGTGGTTCCATTTACGGCAAGGCGAATCTCTTCGAATAGTTCCAGGCGCTCATGAGGCGGCAGCATCGGCGAGGCAAGAAACTCGGCGTTGGCGTAGACCGCAGCAAGATAATGCCGCAGATCGTGCGAGACGGAGCTGGCCATGCGCCCGATCGTTGCCAGACGCTCGGCCTCTAGAAGGGCATGGTTCTTCTTCTGGATCTCATCACGCATCTGCGCGAAGACGCGGCTCAGATAACGGACTTCCTGAGTTCCATCCTGAGGGAGCGAGTACCGCGGATTGCCTGCGCCGAAGGCACGGACGCCGGTAGCCAGCAGTTCCAGTGGTCGCGTCACCATGCGAGCCAGTAGAAGCATCAGCAGCGAACCGGCGATCATGGCCAGCAGACCGCTCAGAAAGACCAGCCGGTTAATCTCGCGCTCGGCGCGGTCGGTCGCGTCGAACGACTTCATAATCACCAGCCGGAGCGGAAACCCTGCAACCGGTGTCATGTCACGGCTGATGGTAAGAAAGCGCTCAGCCCCGGCGTGCATGATGATCTCGCTTCTGCGATCAAGCGAAGGAAGAATGGTATGCAGAGCATCCTGTTGCGCAGCAGGCAGCGTGGTGACGGCGATCTGGTCGCCGGTTACGAAGGCGGCCTCAGCGCCGGCTCCGCGGCCAATCTCGCGCAGGAATCTGGGATCGACGATATATCCGCTAACGACATACCCCAGCACGGTTCCGGTCGCTTCGCTGCCAAAGTAGAGTGGTCGAACGGCGTACTCAAACATGCGTCCGCCGCTGAGCAGATAATGCTTGCTCCGATCCGTAATGCTCTTCTGCAGATCGAGTTTCAGCGTGTCGCCTGCGCCTGCCTGCGTATTCGCGGCCATCACGTTGCCGTCGGCGTCCGCCAGTGCAAACAGATCGTTGCCGCTCGTCTTCCAGAAGTCGATAGCACCATCGGCGATGGTTCGAGCATCGCTGGTGGTCATCAGCGCCTTCAGGCTGGGCAGACTGGCCAGTAGAGCATTTTCGCGTTCAAGGGTGGTGAGACGACGCGCCTCGAGATCCTGAAAGGTCGCAACTGAATTTTGCAGCTCAGAGGCCAGAATTTCACGGGCACGCTGTCGAAGTCTGTTGCGAATGATGAAGAGACTCGAACAGGTCGTCGCAGCAATAATCAGCACCAGAGAGGTCAGCAGAAGAACGCGCGTCCGAATCCCTGGGCCATGTTGATCGCTCAGCACATGGGCCTCACTTACGGGACAAACTTATAGCCCGCACCATAGACCGTCTGCAGATAGCGTGGCTCGGCAGCGTCAGGCTCGAGCTTTTGTCGTAGCTTCAGGATATGGTTATCCACGGTGCGGGTGGTGGGGTAGGACTGATAGCCCCAGACTTCGTTAAGAAGTTCTTCGCGGCTTAGGACCCGTTCCGGATGCTCGACGAAGTACTTCAATAGCTTGAACTCGTGCGCAGTCAACGCGACGGCTTTGTCGGCACGGCGGGCGCTCATCTTGGCGAAGTCGATCTCGCAGTCGCCGAAAGAATAGGTGACGGTAACCGTAGGCTTATGCCGCCGGCGGAGAGCGGCCTGTACGCGGGCCATCAGTTCACGAGGACTAAAGGGCTTGGTGACATAATCATCGGCTCCCAGCTCGAGCAGCAAGACTTTGTCAGCGACTTCGCTGACGGCACTCACAATAATGACCGGCGTCTCCGGCTGCTCGGCTTTGATGATCTTGCAGAGATCACGTCCGAAGATATTCGGGAGTAAAAGATCGAGGATCACAGCGGCGGGCTTCAATGTTCTGAAGGTCTCTAACCCTGTCTGGCCGTCGCCGCAAATTGTCACGGCGTAGCCCTGCTCCCGGAACATGCGATGAAGAACTTTTTGCATGCGAGGATCATCTTCAATAACCAGAATCTGAGTTCCGCCCATGACTGGAGCGGGCTCTGGCACTCGGGCGTTCACCGCAACCTTGTCGTTCTGCAACATATTCATATTGTCACTCCGTTTCCTAGCCGGTGAAGATCTTTCCATTAGGGAATGACAATCTTCTGACAATTAAGAGACAAGTGAACAAATCTCGCCAATTCAATGAAATGGATTATCTCGGGGCAGCAAATCTCCCCTAAAGGAAAGATGTAGTCAGATAGAAATTCTGTTGCGAGTCTGAAGTCTCGACTCCTGAAGGGTTTACCTCCAATCGCCTTACGAATTTACTTTGCAGCAAAGGACTCAAAGGAGATATCGGGCGCCCGCCTCAATCCATAGAGAACTCTATGAATTCAGCGGGCGCTTCGAATTTAGAGAGCTGCGATTCCATTGAAGCCGGACATCTTTGGAAGGTCGCCGGCCTGGCCTAAGTTTGTCAGAGCTCCGTTCTCTTCGATCCGGAACATGCCGATGTTTCCAGTGCCGGAGTTGAGCGTGTAAACGTACTTTCCGTCACTACTTACGGCAATATCGAGATTAGTGCTGCCATCAGGATTGTTGCCGACGATCGTCGAGCCAATAGGAGTAAGGGAACCATCCTTGCCGATTGCGAAGCCAGAGATGGAGGCGCTGCCGGCGTTGGAGGTATAGACGTACTTCCCATCCGGTGTAATGGCATTCCAGCAGTTAGCGTTAGCAAGCGCGGGAACGCTCTGGCTGACGGCAGTCAGTTTGCCATCCTGGCCGACGGTATAAGAGGAGATAGCGGATCCGTTGTTTGTTCCTGCGGCACCCGTCTCAGAGACAATCGCCTTGCCGTTCGGAGCGAAGGAGAGTGAGAAGGTTCCGGGAGCGGGATTGGCATTGACCACGATGGGGCCCAGCGTGCCATCGGGCTTTACGCTGAAGGCGTCGATATTATCTGCAAGGCGCTCTGTAACGAGCAGAAAGCGTCCGTCAGGGCTGAAAGCGATAGAGGCTCCGCCTGTTACGTTTGCGGTGAGAAAGGCGGAGGCATCTTTGATGGGTTTGAGCTGCGCTCCCAGATCGAGCCTAAACCCGTTTACGCTCCCAGCTCCGCCGGAGTTGAGGACATAGACGAGATTGTTAAACTGCGCGACCGCTACAGGTTGGCTTCCGCCCGAAGCAGTCTTGCTGACCAGCACAAGGTTGCTGCGACGAACGCTGAAAACAGAGACATTCCCGCTGCCTGCGTTAGCAGCGAAGAGAAGGGAGTGGTCCTGGCTAAGAGTAAGCGCGCCCTGCGCTTCAAGTGGATCGGTGACGCCACCGCTGCCGCGTCCGCCGGTATCGTAGCGTTCGGCTTCGGTGAGGTATCCATTCGCCGCGCGATCGTAGGCGATGACCTCATTCTTCTTCGCGTCGTTGGTCATCACAAAGACGGCTCCGCGCCCCTTGCTCTGCTGTGACAAGTCAGAGAGCGAAGAGAAGGCAGGTGTCTGTGCGGAGAGAGAAAATGCGCTGATTCCCAGAACAGCCATGGAGAGAATCAGAGGACGAGTAGGTCGATGCATCGTGCACTCCTTGGGGAGATTGCGCAAACCGGCATTCGCCTGAAGAGAGCAGGAGTGCCCATCCTTTGGCGTAGATCGAATCGCGCACCCAGTGAGAGTGAAGGCGGCATACGGAGGTAACGCCTGAAGCGTCAAAAAAAATGAGTAAAGATCACAAGGTATGTGAACGCATAAGCTTTGTTGCTAAAGAAACACGGAAAGCGAGTATAAGGATCTCTCAGGAGTCGTCCCAATGAGATCGATCGCGATTCGATGGAACACTTTTCTTGCACTTACTCTGTTGAGCGCAGCAGCGAGTGCCACGGAACTTACAATTCATCTGAACGGTACGGATGCAGTCCAGCGCAAAACAGTGAAGTATCAGTGCGACGCGCAGGGAGCGACGATGGGACTTCCTGCCGGAGTCTTCAGCGTGGACTACCTGAACGGTGCAGGCAATTCTCTTGCGGTTGTTCCAGTCAAGGGGAACTCCATGATCTTTGTCACGGTGCCCTCGGGTTCGGGTGCGAAGTATGCGGCCCGGCAATGGACATGGTGGGAGGCCGGTGGCCGCGGCACAACCTTCTACTCAGACTTTCCCGGTCCAAAGGCCTCCTCTGTCTGTCACGAGATCCATTAATTCCGAAGCCATGTGTCCTTGCTGACTTAGCCGCTTCTTTGCCGCAGCGCTGTTCGATATACGCCGTGTCTTTTGGGCGAAACTCTGCTCAGGCGTAGCATGGAAACAGGATATCTGCTGGAGGATGAACGGATGAGGTTGCGGCGACTTGGTGCCTTGGTGGTGTTGGGAACGATCCTGTCCGGGGGCTATCTCACGGCGCAGGTGAATAGCCAGCCTCTGGGAAGCTCCGCTCAATCCACCCCCAAATATCTAAAAGATGCCGGGCTTGTAGAGAGACTTAATCAGTCCCTGCCTCTCGGCGCCGCATTTGTGGATGAAACCGGGAAGTCCGTCACGTTGGGATCGTACTTTCATCAGCGTCCCGTGGTGATGGCGCTGGTCTACTTCAAATGCTCCATGCTCTGCCCTCAGGTTTTGCATGGTATGGCAACTGCGCTACGGCAAGTCGGCTTTACTCCGGGCAAGGACTACGACGTTGTCATTGCGAGCATCGACCCGATGGATCAGCCCGCTGATGCAAGCGATGCCAAGAAGACCTTTCTTAGCGAACTAGGGCAGCCCGCAGCAGCAGCAGAGGGAGTTCACTTTCTGACTGGCCAGCAAGGGTCGATCACTGCTTTGAGTGAGGCGACGGGCTTTCATTATGTGCGGGTGCCGGGGCCGGATGGAAAGATGGATCAGTTTGCGCACTCCAGCGTGATCATGTTTGCCACGCCCGATGGCCGTATGTCGGAGTATCTCTCCGGCATCGATTATCCGGTACGAGATGTTCGCCTTGCCTTGGTGGACGCTTCGCACCTGAAGATTGCTTCGGCGAAGGACCTCTTTCTGCTTTACTGCTGCAATTACGTTCCCGCGGCAGGGAAGTATACGGTCTCTGTGCTGCGGCTCCTCGCTCTGGCCGCGATGGTAACTCTGATTGGAATGGCAATCGGCTTCTACTTCCTGACGAAGAAGCGTGCGAGCTCTGGGGCGACGGTCTAGAGAGCAATTCTTGCAGGAGTGCAGATTGCGTCTACTTCGCAGTTGCCTTTGCAGATCGCTGAGGCGTGTCGTACGCGAAGAACCTCTTGAGATGAAGGAACTGCACCTCGAAGAGGTGGTAGCTCAGCAATGCAACCAGCACAGAGAGGACACCTGCAGCCAGGGCCTCACCGCAGACACTGATCAGCTTCGAGTGCGTCTGAGCGTAGAGATACGTGCGTAGGCTCTGCTGCATAAATCCTGAGATCGAGAAGTGAAAGACATAGATGCCGTAGCTGTATCGGCCGAAGAAGCGAAGAAAGCCATTACTGAACAGGGTTTGGGCTCTTCCGGGCAGCAGGCACAGGGCAATCAGCGAGGTTGCCGTAATGCCGAAGAGCGTAAAGCCGAAGGTAGGAATGAAGAACTGAATCGGGTGGTGGGGGCCGCTCCATGCCAGTCCGTGATTCACAATGCCAACCATAATCAGCAGAGAGAAGCAGATGGCAAAGAAGCGAGGTGCAAGTTCGAGAGTTCGCGCTCTCCATTTGGACTGAAGTAAGGCACTGAGGGTGCAACCGAAGAGGATGTTATCTGCACACGAAAAAGTCGGCGAGTAGGGAAGGTAGTAGTTGGTAAAGTGCGGATGCCCCTTCATGGCAACGAAGAAGATCCGGAGAGACAAGATGACAACACAGCCGATGAGGGAGACGCGGACCAGAGACTCGGGCTTGCGCACCCGGTAGACGATCAGCGGCCACACCAGATAGAACTGCTCCTCCACCTGCAGAGACCAGAAGTGAGTAATGTTGAAAAACTTAAGATTCAGCGGGACATGGCTGCGCCATAGTGCCAGATTGGCGATGTAGCCCAGGTAGTAGTACTGCCATCCGTTCCAGACGAAGTGAAAGACCGGCGTGAGGAACAGAAGTAAAAAGAGAAAGCCGTAGTAGAGCGGGAAGATGCGCAGGGTACGGCGGGAGTAGAAGATCCTGAAATAGTGCGGTACGTTCAAGGTCCGCAGCAGGATGGTCGTGATCAGAAAGCCAGAGAGGGCGAAGAAAAGATTGACGCCGCAATAGGTGGAGTCACGAATCTGCGCAAAGAGATTCAAGAAGGCGGAGCCGGTCTGGTCGTTCGCCCAGAACAGATGGTCGATCAGAACCAGCAGAATAGCGAGTCCGCGGATGCCATCCAGTGCCGGGATGTGAGCAAATCCGCCAGGGTTTTCCTTGTCCTGGACCGCTGCAGGCGCATTCGCGACTCGCGCGTCTGTGGGGGAGGGGATCTCAGACGGTGGGGTGGAGAGACTCATCGTTCATAGGGGCCCGAACCAGGATTCGAAGAGAGGCCGATATAACGACAGTAACACCCTTGTCCAGACCTCTGGCTTAGAGAAAGGTAAATCTTGACGGAAGGAGACTTGCCGGAGATAAGCTTGAGGGATGAATAAAACACAACCTCCCCTCTTTAGGAAGCTTCTTTCCTTTACTCTTCCGGCGGCTTTTCTTGTTATAGCCGGCGTTGCGGTAGCCCAGGGGCCTCCAGGGCACGATCCATACAATCCTCCCCCGGGACATGGCGGAATTCCGCCGGGTCAGGCGAAGAAGTATGGTTACGGGCACGTTCCTCCGGGCCAGGCAAAGAAATACAACGACTGGCGATTCCGGCAGGATGACCGTAGCCACTTCTACTCTCACTATCGGCACGATGCGGATCACTGGCGTGGCCGGAGGCGGCCAGTGTTCGTGCGGGGTCAGGCGATTCCACGGAGTTACGTGATTCAGCCAGTGCCTCAGACGTACTGGCAGGGAGTTCCTCCTCCGCCGCCGGGATATCAGTACGGCTACTCCGACGGTTACGTCGTGGCGTACGATCCGACGACAAGGATCGTGGCGGACGTTCTGGATCTGGTGACCGCAGCGGTTTCGCGCTAGGATTCATTCCGAATTCAGACGTGGATCGGGGCCCTGAGAGGGCCCTGATTTGTTGGTAGAGGTTTAGCGCAGCCTCAGGGGGTGATCTTCTGGTAGTTGGAGTTGACGGTCTTGATTTCGATGTTTTTGCTCTCGGCCTTGAGGTCGGTGTTGGCTGAGTAGTTGGTGCCGTCGGGCAGGCTGGCGAAGTTGACCGCGAGGGTGACGATGTCGGTCTTGGGGTCGTCGAGGTAGCTGTTGACGTTGATGCTGCGGATCTTTTTGGCAGTGCTGTCGAAGGAGAAGACCAGCTTGTCGCCGGGCTTGTAGTAGTTATTGATGTCGATCGCGGTGAGTCCGCCGGAGGGGGCGAAGGTCACGTTTCCGGCCTGGAAGGCATCCTGGATGCGGTCGCGGTTCGGTGGAACGTACTCTCCGATGAGGGCTTTGAGGCGCTCGCCGTAGTCCTTGAGCTCATCGACTTTCTTTTCGACGATGCGGGCTTTGAAGCGTCCGCCGCGTCCGCCTTCCTGCTGTTGGGCCGCCGGCTGCTGGGGGGTGAGCGGGGTCTTTTGGACTTTCCCGTCGGGGCCGTAGCGGCAGCTGCTTGTCTCTGTTTTCTTGACTTCGCCTTTGAGGAGGATGGTGGTCGTCTCGGTCCATTGATATTTGGCCAACTTGGCGTGGTTGGCGGCCATGGATTCCTTGAACTGGGCGAATCGGGCGGCCTTGTCGCCGGTTCCGGCCTGGAAGGCGAAGGTGGACGAGGCGGCGAGGACGAGGGTGAGTAGAGGGCCTGCGGAACGAAGACGCATAGAGTCTCCTGAGGCGAGGAATAGAGAGCTGGACCCGGTGCCGAAGAGAGTACCACCAAACGGCCCCCTCCCCCCAGGGTTTTGTTCAAAATCTTCAAAAGAGGAGACTTAGCTTTGGACCGGCAAAATGCGAGGCTTCGGTTTAAGTATTGATTCTATGCAGAATCGACGAGAGCCGCGGGGTGCGGCTCTTCGGGGGTCTACTTCCAGTTTAAGGGTTGGAGGGGAACTGATCGGCAACGGATATGTCATTGCGAATGAGATATCTACCGGGTTTCCGGTCTTGACAGATTTCCGCGGGGAGTTTGGGGGAAGCGCCACAAGGAGGTTCGCGCTTTGCGCGAATGCCCACTCATGCGATGAGGCCGCATGAATGGGGCACCCAGGCACTGGCGTAGATGGAGGTGCATCGGTCTACCCGACGCCGGGGAATCTGGAGCATCCCACCTTAGCGACGATGATGCCGTCGCGAAGATGGGGCACCCGGCACTGGCGTAGATGGAGGCGCATCGGTCTACCCGACGCCGGGGAATCTGGAGCATCCCACCTTAGCGACGAGGATGCCGTCGCGAAGATGGGGCACCCAGGCTTGGCGTAAATGGAGGCGCATCCGTCCACCCGACACCGGGGAATCTGGAGCATCCCACCGTAGCGACGAGGATGCCGTCGCGAAGATGGGGCACCCGGCGACCTCTCCGCTACGATGCCGATCCGGGTTCAGTTTGGGGCAGGAAGATGGGCGGTGTAGTTAAGGTGAGGCTGGGCGTCTGGTTTACTCGGGCAGGTCTTTGCCGGACTGCTCGCGGACCATGTACTCGGCGTACCACTCGGGCCAGTTGGGGTCGGCCTGTCCGATCTTGGCTTCGTGGCGGCCGTGGGCTTCGGAGGCGCGGCGAAGCGCGGCGGTGAGATCGCTGGACGAGGAGAAGTTGGTGGTGGCGGAGTCGATGCGACCGGCGAGGCGGGTGGTGATCTCCTGGAGGAGCCAGCCGTTGCCGTCGGGATCGGTGAAGGAGGCGAAGGAGCGGTAGCTGCCATGCCCGGGGTCGGGTCCGTTGACGCGGCGGCTGCCGAAGAGGAAGGGCTGGTCGGGGCCGGAGTATTTATCGGCTTCGCCGTGGAAGACCTCGCTGACCTTGACGCCGTGGCCGTGCAGCTCGGCGCGGGCTGCGACGATGTCGGAGACGATGAGGTAGAGGCCCTGCGCGGAGCCGGGGGCTGCGGGGGTGACGTTTTTGCCGAAGATGATGGAGCATCCGGAGCCGGGCGGCGTGAACTGGATGACGCGGTAGTCGGTGCCGGAGGCGAAGTCGGCGTCGAGCCGCCAGCCGAGCTTCGAGTAGAACTCCCTGGCGCGGTCCACGTCGGAGACGGGGATGACGACGATCTCAAGCTTGAAGTCGACTTTTGTGCTCATGGCTGCCTCGTTGGGTTCGTATTTGGATGGAGCGGGATGACCGTCGTGTTGCACTATTTCAATTACCCTTGGTCGCACTAAGGTGTGTCTTCTAGTTCAAGGATTTCAGATTCTGCGGCCCGGAGCCTTCACGTTTTTTGTTTTGCAGATTATTCATGAAAGAGACGGTTGTCTAGAGTGATGGTGAAACTTCAATCGACACCTAATAACTCAATAACGATTGGATATCAAATAGTAATCGTTGAAATTCGGTTTGGTGTGGAGTAGCTATATCGAATAGTACAGATGGCAAACATAAAGCTACTTTTTATTTACATACGAAAAGGTACTACTGACAATTGAGAAAATTATCGTCCCCACGTAATAGAAAAGAAAAACGGCTGAAATGGGCTGCACTAAATATGAAGCCTCATACATCTGAGACAGTCCTGAAAAATATTCCAAACAAACCCGGTCAGCCACAATCTTTATTGCTTGATTACTATCAGCCAGCGTTTGCATGGTTGCATACGCAACTTCCAAGCTCGCTTTCTCGTGTGCATGAGATTCGGAAGACATTCTGGAAGCTCGTTCCAGAGGGTCGTTACGATCAGTTGTCAGCCCAAGAATTGATAAAAAGCTATGCTTTTGTTGTAGAGAGTAGACTCGCGGATGAAATTAAAAAGCATTCAATTGCATATTGGATACATGTTTATAGAAGACTCTCTCCACATTCAATTGGTGCCAATCAAGCTGAAGCAACCGCAATGCTCGTTCGACAAATTTTAGAGGCATCATTTCAGAAATATGGGTCGACTGAAGATTGTGATGGAATAGGGTGGTCAGATCGTCTTAAGCCTGAAGAAGTTCTCAGTGGTGTGCCAGAACCTTTCAAGGGAACCTATCTTATAGAACGATATCTGACTAATACTCGCCAACATCTTTTAAAAGACTTTGGGCTCAATGAGTTAATCGGATTTTATCAATGTGAAAAGTTGGCTTATGAGTTGTGGCGATGCGGGGCGACACTTAGGATTATAAGTAAAGGAGCATCGCTCTTAGTAGACCACGCAAATAATAACGAATTTTTAGATGATCGAACTGAAGAGTTAAATGAATTAGTCGCTAGTTACGACGAAAGAGGAGATTCATTCATTGCTTCAGCCACAGCTACAGTTTTTCGATCTTCCAATGATATTTTCCGGGCCGATGGCGTAGTCTTCTTGGCTCAATATAACGTTGCGCACACAAAAGCATCGGGATACGAGTATTTATTTAAGCAAATAAGATTTCCAAAAGATCTCGAATTTAATTTCGATCTACTGCCATTTCAGGTTGATGATTTTTGTAGGTCTCATGCCGCATTTAGCAGCCCATTCTATAAAAAACATGGAGTCCACTATGAAGTAATATTGATGGTTATCATGTCTCTTTTCTCTAAAATTTTAGAGAGATGGACGATTGATGAGGCTAACCTATTTCAATGGTTCCAGCGTGCTTATACTGGCCCATCTTCAATTGAAGACATAAAAGCAGCTGTAATGTCAGGAATTGAGCGATCAGCAGAAAAGTTAGGCGCTGCGATTCCTTCTAACGAAGAAGTAAAAAAAGCTATTTCTTTTCTCACATTGACTGATCAGAAGCGCAGCGGTATCTCGTTGTTGACTGGAGGTCCTAAATATTTATTTGTTCCTTCGTCCAGAGGAAGATTTTTAGTCGATTTCGCGTGGCTGATATCTAGCCTTCATTACTTGTTTTTAGGAGTTCCTTTTCCTCCGGATAGTCTAAAAGGAAAGGTGCTCGAGACTTTTGTCGGAGGCTCCAAATCTGTCCTGCCAGATGGAGAGTGTAAGGGACTTGATGGTCAATCCAGAGAGGTTGATGCAGCTTTTGAGCGTGGGAAATTTTTGATCATCGTTGAATGCAAGGCGAATGCTCGGTCCATTGCGTATGATCGGGGCGATCTGAATGCATTAATCTTCCGACGCAATAAATTTGAAGATGCTTTGGAACAAGTTGATGACAAAGCTAAGTGGCTATCCTTGCATGGCAAAGGAACTAATTACGACATACGTCAATACGAGGGAATTTTGCCAGTAGTTGTGACGCCATTTAAAGAATTTATGCCATCCCTTAGTTCTCGATATTGGATAGAAAAAAAACGCCCTCGAGTTCTTTTGCCTACAGAATTAGAACGTCTTCTTGCGGAAAAAGAAATTGAAGACATCGCTCGTCAGTGCACTTCGACTCAATTCATTCCTCTTGATATATACGTTCGATGAAGCAATCAAAGGATTTCCCAATTCTTTCCACTACTATTACTCTCTTGGAAAGGCTCAACGAGTGATGCGGAACAGTCGCTGCTAGCACAACCGATCACGTGTTCTGATCCGGCACATACGGTCCGCCGGGGACTCCCCAGTTCCATGAGGGCATGGGTGCTTCGTCGACCTTGGTCTCGGTGGGGAGAGCGGAGTTGATGACCGCGAGTCGTGAGCCCCACTCGATGTAGGCGACGAGGGCGGAGCG
>DATJJJ010000064.1:0-7278 GCA_035492215.1 Edaphobacter sp.
CAAGCCCCTCGCCGAATTTCAGGCCATGCAGTTCCAGCTCGCCGAGATGGCCACCCGCATTGAGGCCGCCCGCCTCCTCGTCTACAACGCCGCCCGCCTCAAAGACGCCGGTCAGGACTTCCTCAAAGAGGCGGCGATGGCCAAATACTTCGCCTCTCAGGTCGCCGAGCACGTCGCCTCTCTGGCCGTCGAGGTCTTCGGCGGTTCCGGCTTCGTCAAGGACTACCCCGTCGAAAAGCTTTACCGCGACGCCAAGATCGGAAAAATCTACGAAGGAACCTCGTTCATGCAACTCGCCACCATCGCCAAGCTAACCCTCTAGCGACCGCCGCCAAACGAACGCTCTAGTCACGACATGCCGGTGTCATTCTGAGCGAGCGAAGAATCCCAGTATTTGCCGGTGCGGCTACCTAAGCTGGACTCATCGCCTGTCAACTCCTATCCGCACCTAATCATCACAAAATAAATGACATATCCTCTGCCGATCAGTTCTGTCGCATTCGATATCCTTAAAGCAGGACTCTGAACAGCAAAGCGCAAAGTAGACGGGCGGCATTAAAGCTTAATTACGATTAAGCCATTTAAAATGAATATCTTGCAGAATATGACCGACGCGGATTACGCATTTTCAATAACTTAGCGCGAACCTTCGAAGCAGGTCCAAGCCTAAGATCTTGTAATTCAATATTTTGAGCAATATCGGTGAGGGAGGGCCTACCCCGCCAGTACGCCTCGTCCGCGACGGCTGACGATGGAAAGCTTCTCTGACTTCAGAATCCTTCTCGCCTGATCCCGCGCATGATTGGCCCACGGCCCCACCGGGTCCAGCCGAACGTAAGAGAGCCAGTGCCGCAGGGCTCGCCGCCTCTGCCCCTGCCGTTCATAGGCCAGCGCAAGGTTGTAATGCGCGTCCGCATACTGCGGAACCAGAGCGACGGCCCGCTGATAGGCTGCGGTGGCCTCGGTCAGCCTCTGCATCTCGTCCAGCACATTGCCCAGGTCGAAGAAGGCCAGGGCATACTCCGGATCGGCCACGGTGGCCCGGCGGTAGAGCCCTTCAGCCCGCTCGAAGAGCCGCATGTTGTAGTGAATCGTTCCCAGGTTGATCAACGCTGCGGCATGGGAAGGATGTTCGGCAAGGATGGCCTCGTAGAGCGTCGCCGCCTGAGGAACCGTCGCAGCGTTTTCCTCCAGCTGGACCGCCCGAAGAAACATCTCCTGCAGCTCCGCAGCCTTCTGCGCCGGATTCACCGCCCGTGCCTCGCCGTTGCGAACGATCCCCAGCCGCGAGCCGGAGGGAGCCTCAAAGTCGAAGGCCAGCTGCTGCGTCAAAGGATCCACGAGTGCGCCGTCCAGCCGGAAGGCCAGCCGCGAACCGCGCCGCACCGCCGAGCTTTCCAGTAACGGATTGCTGAACCCTGAGACTCGCTGCATCGCCTCGATCGAGGCCCGAATGCTCCGGACCGTCATTCGAGTCCGCTTCTTGGCCGTGTCAGCCTGCAAATCGCGCAGCGCGCGAAGCTGCCCAAGCTCTTCAAAGGAGTATTCGCTTCTGGGGGGAATCAGTCCGGCACGCTCCCACGACAGAATCTGTCGCTGGTGGAGGTGCAGAATCCGAAGAACGTCTTGACGGCTATATCGGGTCACGATCCGCGTCTCAGTAAAGCAGCCGTCTCCCAAATCTCGGCTGCTGGTTGGAGTATCCTTCGAAAACCCGCGTCTATCAAGTGATTTACGCTCCCCAGTATTAAATTCCGGTGGATAACCTGTACCAAATCGGATTCCGGAGCCTCGACTATCCTTGACAGGATGAAGAACAAAACCATCACCGTGCTGGGAAGCTATGTCGCCGACCTCGCCTTCCGCATCGAGGCGCTGCCTGTCTGGGGCGAGACACGGCTGAGCCCATCCTTCGCCATCGGCCCCGGTGGCAAGGGTTCCAATCAGGCGGTTGCCGCCGCCCGCGCCGGTGGAAACGTCACCTTCATCACTAAGCTTGGCCAGGACGCCTTCGGCCAGATGGCCCGCGATCTCTACCGCGCGGAGAGCATCGATACAACATTCGTCGCGACGACCGCAACTGCAACCGGCGCTGCGGCCATCCTGCTCGATGCACGTTACGGCGAAAATGCTATCGTCATCGCTCCCGGTGCGTGCTACGAACTGACTTCGGAGGAGGTCGATCTCGCCTCCCCGGCCATAGCCTCCTCAAGCATCTTCGTCGCTCAGCTTGAGCTGCGGACAGAAGTCGTTGAGCACGGCCTGCGCCTGGCGCACAGCGCTGGCGTGATGACAATCCTCAATCCAGCGCCCGCCCTTCCATTGCCCGAGAGCATCTTTCCTCTCTGCGACTACATCACCCCCAACGAGACGGAAGCAGCAGCGCTGACCGGCGTTGCGGTGCACGACCTTGCCGGCGCCGAGTGCGCAGCCGAAGCTCTGCTCGACCGTGGCGTAGGTAGGGTGCTGCTCACCCTCGGAGCGGAGGGAGTTTTATTAAAAAGCCGAGGCGTAACGAAACATATCCCTGCCGTCAATGCAGGGCCGGTGTTGGAGACAACCGGTGCAGGAGATGCTTTCAATGGAGGTTTAGCGGTAGGGCTAGCAGAGGGAATGGATTGGATCGAGGCTGCACGCTTTGCCTGTGCTGTGGCGGGCTTGTCCGTCACACGCGCAGGAACCGCACCCTCCATGCCGCGCCGCGCAGAGATCGACGCCCTGTTGCAGACCTCAGCCAGGAGCTAATCAGCAAGCCCGCGCTGCAGCTCGCGCATCCCGAATAAGGTCAGGCAGTCCGACGCCGCGGTATCCATTGCCTAGCAGCCAGAGACCAGACAATCCTCGGACACGCTCGTCAAGCTCGGCCATCCGTTCGAGATGCCCGACGCCATATTGCGGAAGCGAAAGAGGAAGACGACGCACGATGGTGACACGAGGCTCAGGCAAGGGACCAAGAATTCTCGCAAGCTCCATCCTGGCAATCGCCGCCGTTTCATCGTTGCCGCACTTCAACACGCGCTCGGCAGCCCGGCCTCCGAAGAAGGCACGAAGCAGACGTCCACCGGGCGGCACGCGGTTATCGAACTTCTGATCCATGAAAGTACACGCCAGAAGCAGGCTGCTGTCGGAAGACGGAGGTACCAGAAAGCCGAAGCCGGAAGGAACCGGAACATCTCTGGCGTGGTCGAAGCCGAAGCCGACAATAACCGCGGAGCTTGCATCCATCTGCATCAGCTCTGCGGCGCGGCTGTCAATTGGAGCCAGAAGAGCACGAGAGACGTGCAGTGGAGCAGCGATCATCACGGCGTCGAAATATTCCTGGCCGAGAGACGAACGAATCTGCCATCCCTCGTGATTCCGCTCGATTGCGGTTACCTGGACGCCGAGGTGAATCCACTCCTGCGGAATGACAGCGACCATGCGATCGATCAGGCTTCCAAGTCCGTTCCGCAGAGTGGTGAAGATCGTCGATCTCTTTTCTCCCACGGACTCCCGTTTTTGGAAGGCTGCGATCAGGCTGCCGTGCTCACGCTCCATGGAGACGAAGGCAGCCATCACAGCACGAACGCTAAGCTGAGTGACATCGCCGCCGAAGACTCCGCTCAGAAGCGGAGCACCGATCTTGTCGAGAACCTCATCGCCAAAGTGACGGCCGATGAAGGAGGCGATGCTTTCGTCCTGCTGCGGTGCGGAGCTTTTCAATTCTTCCGCTCGAGTCGGCTCGAGGTGGAAGACGCGTTTGGCCTCGTCAGAGAAGAGATTGCAGGCATCGAGCGCGTCGAGATCGGTCGGAACCATCATGCGCATGCCGTCAGGCATCGCCTTCAGGGTTCCATCGAGCAGGATATAAGTACGGCGCTGGTCATCGCGTGAGCCAATAAGCTCGTCACCTAGCCCCATCTCAATTGCAAGTTCACGCGCCCATGGCTTTTCCGTGACCCAGCCATCGGGGCCGCCTTCAATGGTGAAGCCACCTTCATGAATGGTTTCAACGATTCCGCCGAGCCGCGAAGACGCTTCATAAAGTTTGACCTGAAGGGATTCGCCCTGACTGGATCGTCGGGCAAGTTCGTAGGCCGCAGTGACCCCGGAGATGCCTCCGCCGACGATAGCGATGCGTTTCATCGCAGAGCCTGGCTCACGCTCATGGTGGCGGTGCGATCTTCCACCTGTTCCGCGCCGGCTGCAATCTGCGCCAGTGCCTGAGTCAGAGTGGGCGAATCGTTCAGGCTTTCAGCCCGCCACAACTTCAGGCCGATCTCCGCCGCCAGCTCCTGAAACGCAATGTCGATGTCGTAGAGAACCTCGACATGATCGCAGACGAAGCCGATAGGCTGGATCACAACGCCGATCTTTCCTTCCTGCCGGAGAGTCTTGAGAGTGTCTTCGACGGTGGGGCCGATCCAAGGTCCGCCGCTGACACCCTGACTTTGAAAGGCGAAGTACCAGTCATTCGATTCCAGGCCGAGAAGTTCAGCGACGAGCGAAGCAGTCCTCTTAGCCTCCACTGGGTAAGGATCAGGCGTGTCCTGAATCGGTGTTCCTGGCCGCGCGCCTGCGACCGAGGCTTCGCCGGTCATGATGGTGCGGCAGGGAACGCTATGCGCCGTAAACAGGACAGGGATGCGAAGGCCTGTTTCCTGGCAGACTTTGTTCCAGATGGGCTGCAGCTTTTCAGCGAAGGCCTGCGCGAGTAAGGGGTGATCAGCCCAGCCGGCGACGAACTCGACTTCGATTCCAGATGCGGCGGCCATCAGGGCACGACGATAAAGCCCGACGCTGGTGCGCGAATTTTGCGGAGCCAGACAGATGGCACGGATGCTCGAGACTCCATCAGCCCTCATCTGCTCAACGACATCGGCGATGTAGGGCGACCAGTTGCGCATCGCAACATAGACTCGTGTACTGCCTAGAGCCTGTTCCAGGGCATAGCCTTGTGCGAAGGTCCACTTTGTCAACGGTGGAGGTTCTTCCTCCGGTGTGTTCTTGAGTCCGATCTGTGCGTAGCGATGTTGAAGCTCTTCGACAACAGAGTCCGGAAGCGCGCGTCCGCCTGTCACCTTGCTGAGATACTCTGCCATCTCCCCCAGAACGTTGGGAGTTCCATGCGCAAGCAGAAGGACGGCGTGGCTCATCGTACTCCGAACTCCTTGACCCACTCGACGGTGCGAATCACGTTTTCGACCGGAGTTCCGGGAACGATGCCGTGTCCGAGATTGAAGATATGTCCGGGCCGTCCGGCCGCTGCGTCGAGGACCTCGCGCACACGCTCCCGCAGAACATCTTCCGGCGCGAAGAGGGTGATGGGATCGAGGTTGCCCTGCACGCCGCAACCTTCCCCGATGGCCTTCCAGCCTTCGGCCAGCGGAACGCGCCAGTCCAGACCGATAACATCGGCGCCGGTCTGCCGCATGGTCGAGAGCAGCGATGCGGTATCGACACCGAAATAGATGACAGGGACCCCGAGGGCCTGAATGCGGCGTATCAGCTCAGTCGTTGGCTGAAGGCAATACTGACGATAGTCAGAGACGCCGAGCGCACCGGCCCAGCTATCGAAGACCTGAATAACGTCGGCTCCGGCTTCAACCTGTTGCGCGGCGTACGCAACGAGGACTTTGACCAGCTTTTCCATCAGCAGCGGCCATGCAACGCGGTCGCTGTACATCATGCGCTTGGTCTCGATGTAGTTGCGAGAGGAACCGCCCTCGATCATGTAGCTAGCGAGAGTGAAAGGAGCTCCGCAGAATCCGATGATTCCGAGCTGATCCCCATCGGGACGCGGCGCGGAGAAGTGTTTGGCGACTCGCTCAATTGCCTGGGCGACATAGCGTAGTTCGTCCGTACGATCCGTGCGGAGAGCCTGGACTTGCTCTGAGGTACGGATGGGGGCGTGAACGACAGGACCTTCCCCGGCCAGGAATTCGAAGTCGACGCCCATGGGCGTGAAGGGCAGAAGAAGATCGGCAAAGATGATGGCGGCATCGACGCCAAGACGTTCGGCGGCAGTGATGGTGACCTCAGATGCGATCTCAGGCGTTCTGCAGATCTCAAGGAGAGTATGGTGCTTGCGTACCGCCATGTACTCCGGCATGTAGCGACCGGCCTGGCGGAGAAGCCAGACGGGGGTGCGGTCGACTGGCTGACGAAGGCAAGCACGGACGAATCGGCTGGTCGCAGCCTCCTCAGTTGAGGAGGCTGTATTGGCATTCGTCGTGGATAGAGATGTGTTTCTCAAGCCTGATCTCCTTGATCGAGCGTGATACAGGGCCGGGAAAGGGCTCGGTACACCCTGACGATCGATTCGGACGGATTACCTTGCGACGACAAGCTCGAAATGCGCGGGAGAGCCGGAATCGCTCCGAAAACCCGGTCGTTATTCTTCCAGACGAAAGCTGCACTCTTCGATCACGGGGTTGGTCAGTACCTCGCGAGCGATGCGGCCAACTTCGGCCTCCGCCTCGGAGCGCTCCAGTCCCTCGTCGAGAGTGAGCACAAAGTATTTTCCCTGCCGGACGTCGGCTACTCCGCGATATTGCATGCGGTGGAGCGCGTCGGCGACTGTCTGCCCTTGGGCATCCAGCACGGTTCGTTTCAGCGTGACATAGACATGAGCCTTCATCTTGTTTGATTATAGACGTGGTGCGGTTTTCAGTATCTGAATCCGCAGCCGATGATTGCTGCATCTTTTCACGGCCGCCCTCCGGCCTTAGCTGACGCGAAACTATTTCGCAGATAACGAGAAGAGAAACGAACTCTATGCCCAACTACCTTGAGCTCCCCGTGGGCCCCGATTCACCGGAGGTCATCAACGCGGTTATCGAGATTCCTCTGGAAGGGATCAACAAGTACGAGTACGACAAACAGCTCCACGTCTTCCGGCTAGATCGCAACCTTTATTCTCCGGTGCACTATCCTGGGGACTATGGTTTTATCCCATCAACGCTGGGCGATGACGGCGATCCGCTGGACGTTCTGGTGCTCGTGGATGCCCCGAGCTTTCCGGGCTGCGTGATGGAGGTTCGTCCGATCGGCCTGCTGGAGATGCGTGACCAGGGCGTGGGCGATGAAAAGGTTCTGGCTGTAGGAAAAGGGAAACCGCGCTATAAGGACGTCTGGAACTTCTCGGAGATCTATCCGCACATGCTTAAAGAGATCACGCACTTTTTCTCGATCTATAAGGACCTTGAAGGTAAGAGGGTCGAGGTAAAAGGCTGGCGTGATGCCTCCTTCGCCAGGGCGAAGGTGGTGGAGGCGCAGCAGCGTTTTCTGGATAACAAA
>DATJJJ010000065.1:0-3951 GCA_035492215.1 Edaphobacter sp.
ATGGCTCCCGTAGGCTTGCCCGGAGCGAATGTCGGAGTGTCAGCCTGTATGTCTTGGGGAACAGAGCCCAGGAAGAGGAAGCTCGCGCGCGATAAGCCAACTCGGGCAGTATTGAGCAGCTGCGGCGAGAAGACGTGCTGCTCTTGCAGGCTGAAAACCTGTTCGCGCAGGTATTCATCGACTACTGAGTAAGGGTTCTGTGCAGGCGTGTTGGCAGAGGAATCGTCGATGGTGTAAACGGCGAAGAGTAGATCATTGCCGGTGAGATTGGCGTCGAGACGAGTAGTGCCAAAGTCTTCGCGGACCTTCTGTTGAGCGGTGTTGAAAGATTGTGCGATTCCGGTGAGCATGCCGTTATTCAGCACCTCCGGGCCATTTTGTCTGGGCCAGAGATTGAAGAGCTTGGCAGAGATTGGATTGAGTGGCGTAGCCGTTTCGACACCCTTCGAGTTGGGAAGAAACCCTTGCCGCGCCTGGTCGTCAGGCACAAGAGTCACCAGCGAGAGGCCGAGGTTCTGGCGAAAGCCTTCATAGTTGCCAAAGAGGAAAAGCTTATCCCGCTTGATGGGACCACCAAGCGCGGCGCCGTAGTTGTTCCGCTGGAACTCGGGAATGCGAGCGAGATCGAAGTAGTTACGTGCATCGAAGAAGCTATTGCGAACAAACTCGTATGCATCGCCATGCCATTTGTTCGTGCCCGAGGTGGTAACAATGGAAACCTGGGCGCCATCCCGCTTGCCGTATGCGGCCGAGTAAGTATCGGACACGACATTGAACTCTCGGATTGCATCGATCCCGAGAAGCTGGCCGCTCGTGCCGCCAGGGGTGACATTGATAAGCGAAGCGCCCGTATACTCGATGCCGTTTAGCAGGAAGACATTGTCCTGCGGCCTCCGGCCCGAGACTGCGAACATATTGCCGACGGACGAGTTCGAGGTGCCGACACCGCCGGAGCGTTGCCCTGTGTAGTTCACAGTACCGGGGTTGAGAGTGATGAGTTGATCGTAGCTGCGGCCGTTGAGAGGAAGCTGCCGGATCTGCCGCTCATCGACCAGTCCCGATGTCTGTTGTGTGGAGAGGTTGACGACAGCAGGTGTGTCCTCGACGGTGACCTGCGTCTGCACGGCGTCTACTGTCAGGGCAAAGTCGAACTCCTTGCTCTGTCCTACCGTGAGAGGAATCCCTGTTCGACGCTGCGCGCTAAAACCGTCGTGCTGGACGGAGATGGTATAGGTCCCGATAGGAATCGAGGGAGCAGAGAAGCGGCCGTCTGCAGCCGTGACAAGGTTTCTCTCATTGCCGGTTTCGTCGTTGTGAATCAGTACGGTCGCATCAGACAGCGCGGCTCCGCTCGGATCAGTGATAACGCCGGAGAGCGTACCTCCGACAACCTGAGCGTGTGCAGGAGAAAGAAGAGCAAAAAACAACGAAAGAAATGTGACAAAGATATGCCCGGCACGAGAGGCGCGCGAGTGAGCACGTGTATTGAGGCGGTCGTACATAGTGGTCTCCGAAAAGATGATGGGGAAGAAAGACACGCCGACTAAGGCAGTCGATCAGGCGATGAGTCTTTTAGAAAAGAGAGCTGGTCCTCGCTCTAACGACAGCGACGACAACAGCGATTGATAAAAGGCAGAGACGAAGGAGTCATCGCGCAACTCCGTGACTGTAACTCCAGTAGACGAGCGCGAGTGTGATGAGAGCGATGGCGATCTCGCCGAGGATCCCGACGATCAGTGGACGCCAGCCTTGCTTCGTAAGGTCGCGCAGGTTGGTCCTGAGGCCAACGCCGGCGAAGGCAGGAAGGAACGCCCACTTGGAAAGATTGCCGAGGCTGGTGAGCTGGCTATGGGAAAAGAAGCCCGCAGTTGCGAGGATCGACAACGCGATAAAGCCGAGGATGAACTTCGGAAACTTGCGCCACAGGAAGACGCCCTTATGTTCGACGTCTGGCGCCAGTCCGCGCGAAGACCAGTAGACCGCATAGGCCAGTACAACAAAGCCGATGAAGCCGGAGCGTGCGGTCTTTGCGAGAACAGTCCATCGCCCCGCTTCTTCGCCGTAGAGCGCGCCTGTCACGAGGGACTCCGCGGTGTTGTCGACGGCGAGACCGGCCCACATGCCGTAGCCCTGTTGGCTCATGTGAAGAGCGTGACCGATGGCAGGGAAGGTGAACAGCGCAATGGCACCAAGCGTAAGGATGGCGGCGATGGCAGTGGAGGTGTCTTCTTCTTCTGCTTCGATAGCTCCGCGGGCGGCCATGATGGCGGTGACTCCGCAGATACTCGATCCCATCGCCAGCAGAGAGGTCAGTTTCGGGGGAAGGCGGAAGATGCGCCCCAGCAGATGCATCATCGACAACGAGAGCGTTAACTCCACCGCGACCAGTGCCAGAGAAAGACCGCCGATGTGTAGGATGTCCTGCAGGAGAAAGCGAGCGCCGACGAGGACGATACCGAGCTTCAACCACAGCTCATAGGTTGCGACTCCCGGTCGGAAAAACGGCGCTACACCAACAGTGTTGCCGACGGCCAGTCCCAGGACGATAGCCCACAAGACATATTCCAGGTGAGGGAAGGGAATGCCTGGATGCGTTGCTCGGAGCACAACGGAGCTGTGTTCCAGAAGCTTGCCCAGAAGGCCGATCCCGAATAGAAGGGCAACGCCCGGCAGCACGCGGAGAAATCTTGCGCTGAGCGATGGTGCAGGTGCACTGACCGGGATCGTCTGGACGGACACGAAAGATCCTAGAAACCGATCGGGGGGATAAGGCCGAAGCGGATTAACGCCGCAAGGGTGAGCGCGATTCCAACGGCGATCAGATCGATATTGATGCGGCTACCGGATACTTCTGGGGCTGCCATAGATACCTCGATTCAACGGTGACTTTTTCTGAGGTTTACGCGGGCAAATAAAAAACCCACGTGCGCGGAGTGCGCTGCTACGTGGGTTCTGAGATCTTCTGAGCCGGACTTACTAGCTATTGTGTCCAGGCGAGGGAGAGTTCAGCGCAGCAGCAACAGGTGCCCTTACAACAAGGACAACAGCTACAGGCCGCGATGTGCATCGATCCCATTAGGAAGAGGTTAAAAGGTTCTGCGAGATGCGTCAAGAGCACCGACCGCAAATCCTTCTATAAAAAAGGAAACCCACGCAGCGCGGTGGGGGCTGTTGCGTGGGTGTTCCATTAATCAACGAAGTGGGTGGACTTCGTTATGACCGACTCAACCCGAAGGGAGTCCTGTCACAACCGTTAAGATAGCGATAATTTTGGGGCACGTCAAGAGTCAGGTGTCTTATATCCGACATTGATTTTTTGCATGCGAACATGCGTATTCCTCTACGTAGCCAGCTTGATATCAAAGAGATAGAAGAGACAACCCCATCTCCCGGGAGACCCTGATTCCCAAAAGGGGGGAACCAGGGAGGGGGCTCGTCTAGAGCCGGCAGATCAGCAGCTCACGCTCGTAGATCATCTCCGGAGGAAGGTGATCGTGCAGGGCCAGGAAGAGCTCTTCGTGATCCATCACTTCGCGGCGCCACGCTGCGCGATCGACAGTCTGCAGCTCATCGAAGATCTCCCGACGCCGCTCCTCGGACATCTGCAGACCTTCCCAGCGGATATCTTCGTAGTGGGGCGTCCAGCCGATGGGTGTCTCCTTGCCCTGCGCTCGGCCTCGGACACGATCAACGATCCACTTCAGCACGCGCATGTTTTCGGAGTATCCAGGCCAGAGGAACCTGCCGTTCGGGTCGCGACGGAACCAGTTCACATGGAAGATCCGCGGAGTTGAGGACAGGCTGCGCTGCATCTTGATCCAGTGGCGGAAGTAATCGCCCATGTGATAGCCACAGAAAGGCAGCATGGCCATGGGATCGCGACGTACTTTGCCGAGTGCTCCGCCGGCGGCAGCCGTGGTCTCTGAACCCATGGTGGCTCCAGCGTAGACT
>DATJJJ010000066.1:0-28811 GCA_035492215.1 Edaphobacter sp.
CCCGCGTTCTATCGCCGCCCACTTGTCGTCCGTGTGCTCGTGGTCATGCTTGCCAGCCTCGGATACGCACTCTCTAAAACCGATTTCTCGCTTCCCATCTCCCTCACCATCCTCTTCTTCCTTATCGAGTGCTTCATCGCCTGCTTCTTCTGCCACGGCGAAACCTATGCCCTCCGCCCCCGTCGCTCCTCCGAAGCCACCCTCTTCTATCTCCTCATCGCTGCCGGAGGAGCCGCCGGAACCTTCCTCGTCGGCATCGCCTTTCCGCTTCTCTTCTCCGCTAACTACGACCTCGCCCTTGCCTTCCTTGCCACGTCCTTACTCGCGCTTGCCGCTACCTGGCATGACGGCTGGGCGCAGCGACTCCTCTGGACCACGGCCAGCATTCTGGTCTTCACGCTCTCCATCGCCCTTCACGTCTCCTACAGCCGGCATTCGCTTCTCTCCGTGCGCAATTTCTACGGCAGCCTTCGCGTAACTCAGGCCGACGCCCCCGCACAACACGCCCCCATCCGAACCCTTCTCCACGGAGCCATTCAGCACGGCACGCAGATCTTCGATCCTGCCTTCAGCCGTACTCCCACCACCTACTACGCGAGAGACTCCGGTATCGGTCTGGCTCTTCGCCTGTGCTGTAACTTTCAGCCGAAAAACGTCGGCGTCATCGGCCTCGGTACCGGAACCATCGCCGCCTACGGCAATTCGGGCGATCGCATCCACTTCTACGAGATCAACCCGCAGGTCCCGCCCATCGCTCATAACCTCTTCACCTATCTGCGCGACTCTCATGCCGCCATCACCATCACTCCCGGAGACGCCCGCACCTCCCTCGCCACCGAACCCCCACAGAACTTCGACATCCTCGCCGTCGATGCCTTCTCGGGCGACGCCATACCGCTGCACCTGCTCACGACGCAGGCCATCCAGCTTTATCTTCACCACCTCAAACCGAACGGCATCCTCGCCTTCCACGTCTCCAATCAGTACCTCGATCTCGCTCCCGAGCTTTCCCTTCTGGCAGACTCCGCCCACCTTCAGGCGCGTGACGTCATCACCGGCTCCGCCGAATCCCGTGGTGAATTCCGCGCCGAATGGGTTCTGATGACCGCCAATCCTCATCTCTTCGATCAGCCCGAGATGATCGGATTCGCCGACCAGATCTACGTCAAGCCTGGCCTTCGCCTCTGGACCGACGACTACTCCAGTCTCCTACCCATTCTGCAGACCGGAGGCCACTAAAAAAGGTTGAGGGAGAAAGAGGACTTTCCTCTTCCCTCCCTCAACCTCTCAAACCACTATCCCGAACGAAAAACTACTTCGCCATCGCCAAACCGTCAGAGAATTTGCCGGCGTCGATCGTATTCGCCACCTTCCACTGCCCCAGATCGAGCACCGAGACCTGGTTGGAGAAGTTGCAAGCGACATACGCCTTCTTCCCATCCTGACTCACCAGGATCTCCGAAGGGCCATCTCCCACATCGATGGTCTTCTCTACCTTCAGCGTCTTCAGATCGACTACGGCCACGCTCTTCGATCCTCGCAAAGCCACCAGCAACCATCGGCCATCAGGAGTCGTCGCTGTTCCATACCCCTTTCCCGGCAGCGGTACCCATGTCTTTACTTTGTTCGTCGCCGTATCGATCACCGCAAGCTGTGGCTTCTTCTGGTCTGCCGTAAACACCATGCTACCGTCACGCGAGATCGCGATCCGCTGCGTATCCCCCGAGATCGGAATCACTGCCAGCGTCTTGTGTCCCACCATATCCAGCACCGACACCGTGCCCGGTCCCACATTCGCTGTGTAACCGCGCTTACCGTCCTTCGACAACACCAGCATGTGCGACTGCTCCTGCCCCGTTGGCACCGATCCCACGATCTTCAGCGTCTTCGGATCAATGATGCTGACGCTCTTATCCAGTTCCGTCGTCACATATAGCTTTCCGCTGTTCCGGTCATAGATTGGGCAATGCGGCCTAACTCCATGCCCAAAGTCGATTTTTTGAATCACCTTCCGGCTCCCCAGGTCGATTACCGAGATCATGCTGCCATCGGTCCCGGCACGGCCTACACCGGCGTTTCCATAGATCGGAACATAAGCCGTCTTTCCGTCCGGCGATACCGCCACCTCATGCCCAGTAATCCCCTCGACCGGAATCGTGCCGATTACCTTCTCCGACGCTGTATCGATCAGCGAGAGATTAGCGTCCTTCTGATTCGCTACCAGCAGCGTCTCCGACCGCGCAGCCACACTCGACGCGCAGATTGCCGCGCCGCACACAACACCCAGAAAAATCTCTCTTCTCATAGCGCACGCAAGTATAGAGATACTCCCGCTACTCCGTCAGCCGAAAAATTTCGACCCCACAAAATACTCGCGATTCCACCTCGATCCTTGTCAAGGCGAAGTCGAACAATCTACATATTTTTCCGCCACATCACGAATCTCTTCCGGTCAACAGGCCCAAACCCTGTTACGTCCTATACTCAAATCAAGTCATGCCCGAGCTTCCTGAAGTCGAAACTGTTGCCAATGGTGTCCACCAGCGCGTTCACGGTCAAACCATCACCGGGGTAGAGATCAGCAATAATCCGCAGACCTTTAAGTCCCCTCCTGACGAGATTGCTGATCTCCTCACGAAATCCCGCATCGATCGCGTTCACCGAGTCGGCAAAACCATCGTGGCCGACCTCACACTCCCCTATACGGGGAAAAAGACTGGCAAGAACACCTCGGCCACAGCACAGTTCCTCATCCATCTCGGCATGACCGGTCGTCTTCTCGTCTCTGCCCCTGAGACCCCGGTGCCATCGCACACCCACGCCATCCTCTCGCTCAGCGGAGGCAAAGAGCTTCGCTTCGTCGATCCCCGCCGCTTCGGCCGTCTCTCCGTCTCCCACAATGCCTACACGGGCCCCGGCCGCGAACCCCTCACCATCTCGCTTGAAGACTTCATCGCGCTCTTCCGTAACCGTAAAACCCCCATCAAGGCTGCGCTCCTCAATCAGTCTCTTCTTCATGGGGTGGGCAATATCTACGCTGACGAAGCCCTCTTCCACGCCGGAATCCGCCCACGCCGCCAAGCTGGACGTCTCACCCGCGACGAACTCACTCGCCTTCGCGCCGCTCTCATCAAAGTCCTCAAACATGCCATCAAGCTCGGCGGATCCTCCGTCTCCGACTATGTGGACGCCGACGGCGTCGCCGGATTCTTCCAACTGCACCATCGCGTCTACTCACGCACCGGCGAGCCCTGCCGAACCTGCTCCACCCCCATCGAACGCATCGTCGTCGGAGGCCGCAGCACCCACTTTTGCCCCACCTGCCAGAAATAAAAACCGTTTAAGTCATTCTCTGTAGCGAAGTGGCCGTTATTCTGCTCACAACATAGGCATGGGTCCTAAACCATCTCGCTGATTTCCCTTATCCCACCTGGAAACTGGCTTTACCTTCTGCTCCGTAATTCCACAAAACCTACGATCTCCATCTATTCTCACGGTGCCCATAGCAGCAGTACTCTTATAACCATGTTTCTCAAGCAGTACTATCTCGGCTGCCTCTCCCACGCCTCCTATCTCATCGCCGACGAGGCCAGTAAAACCGCGATCGTCGTCGACCCCCAACGCGACATCCAGCAGTACCTCGACGACGCGAAGAAACTCGGCGCTCAAATTCGCTACGTCTTTCTCACCCACTTTCACGCCGACTTCCTCGCCGGCCACCTCGAACTGCGCGACCAATGCGGCGCAGAGATTCGCCTCGGCTCTCGTGCTCAGGCCGAATATAAATTCGTTTCCATGAAAGACGGCGACACCCTCGACCTCCCGGGCCTCCGTCTTCAGGTCCTCGAAACTCCCGGCCACACCATCGAGTCCATCTCCATCCTCGTCTTCGATCTCACCCAAAATCCAGACAAGCCCTACGCCGTCCTCACCGGAGACACCCTCTTCATCGGCGACGTCGGACGCCCCGACCTACGCGCCTCCCTTGGCTGGACCGCTCAGGAGTTGGGGGGCTACCTCTACGACTCCGTGCATAACAAACTGATGACGCTCCCCGACGAGACGCTCATCTATCCGGCGCATGGTGCCGGATCCCTCTGCGGAAAAAACATCTCCTCCGATACCGTCTCGACTCTCGGCGAGCAGAAGAAGTTCAACTATGCCCTGCAGCCAATGTCGAAAGACGAGTTCATCAAAATCGTCGCCGCCGATCAGCCGGACGCTCCCGCCTACTTCACCTACGACGCCATTCTCAATACCCGCGAGCGTTCCACACTCGAGACCACGCTTCAGCAATCTCTGCATCCACTCAGCCTTGATGAGGTTCTCGCCCTCAACCCGGCGGAGGTTCAGCTCCTCGACGTCCGTGACGCAACCGAATATGCCAAAGTGCACATGACCGGAACCCTCAACATCGGCCTTGGAGGCCAGTACGCCACCTGGGCGGGAACCATCCTCGACTCCTCGCGCCCCATCGTCATCATCGCGGAACCCGGACGCGAGCAGGAGGCTGCCCTACGCCTCGGACGCATCGGCTTCGATCGCGTACGCGGCTTCCTGAAAGATGGAATGGCCGCGCTCGCCAACCGCCCCGACCTCATTCAAACAACCGAGCGCGTAAGCCCTCCCATGCTCGCGGAAGAACTGGCGTCGTCCCGGCCTCCTCTCGTCATCGATGTCCGCACTCCCCACGAATGGAACTCCGATCACATCCCCGACAGTGTCAACATCCCTCTCAGTCAGCTGCAACATCGACTGCACGAGATTCCGCACGACCGCCCCGTCGCCGTCCACTGCGCCGGAGGCTATCGATCCTCAATCGCCGCCAGTATCTTGGCGCAGCAAGGCTTTCAGGGCCTGATGGAACTTGCCGGAGGCATCCTCGCCTGGCAGGCTGCAAATCTCCCCGTCAAAACCAGCTGATCGACCTGCTCAGGCTACTTCGCGGGAGGATGATCCGGACTCCACATCGACTGGTTCGCAAGAATGTGATCCACCTTCACCCCCGGGAAAAGAGCACGAATATCCTTCGCGGCCTGCTCCATGCCCGGCTCTTCGGAAGGCTCATGCCCAATCAGCACCAGTGCCTTCTTCCGTCCCTGAGCCACCGCATCCCGCGTATACTCCACCGTCTCCCACTCTGAAGCCTCACCCGCAATCAAAGCATCCACACCATCCGCACGAAGTGCGCTCACCTGCCGCTCAAGCCCCGAGGCACCGGGACGAAACGCAATATGCGTCACCGGCATCGCAGGATCCCCCACAATCCGCATCGTCCTCGTATGCAACTTCGCCTGAATCTTGTCGACCAGTTCCTTCAATGAGATCGTCGGAATCGTAATCCGGCTGGGATCGTCAGGATGATCCAGATACTTCGTATCTCCCAAAGCCTCGACCAGCGCCATACCGATCGGATCAGGTCGCGCCATATGAATCTCATCATGCAGCCGAAAAACTACGAGATGATGTTGCTCAATAAAGGCCAGTTTCTCCTTGTAGACCGGGTCGTCCTTGAAAAAGACCGTATCGTCGAGATGGTTATAGAAGGTTGGCTCATGAGTGATGATCAGGTTCTCGTTGCGCCGCGCCGCCTCCCGCAACACATCCATCGTATCCAGAAACGTCGTGGCAATCCCCGTCACCACGGTATTCGGGTCACCCGCTTTGACTGTATCCACCGTATTCGGAGGAGGCGCAGGAGCATAATGCTCCCGAATCTTCTGAATCGCATCCGACGCCCGTAACGGAGTTTGAGCATCAGCGAGCGGAATAAAAAACATGAGGAGTACGGCAGCAGATCCGATGAGCCTTGGCATGTCTGCCATCATCAAGGATTTCTCGCCGACTCGCAAAACAAATAGTGCTATATCCCCGCCGCTTGCTCCGCGCTCACAGCCGAACCGATGATTCGAGTCTCCGGCTCTTCCTCCACAATCTCGATCGAATATCCCTGCAGTGGGCTCATTTTCACCATCTGCTGCACATAATCCTTCAGCATCGGCAGGTCCAGAAATCCTACATACGGCCCCGTCAGGAAGAACTTCCCCGGCCCCGCCATATGGATTGAGCTTGATGTCGCTGCCGCCAGCGCCTTGTGATAGAGCTTCTTGAACTCCACGCAGCGCGCATCGCCCTTCTTCGCGGCCTCGAAGACCTCCTCCGGCTCCAAATCCAGAAACCGCAGCCGCATCGCCCGGTGTCCCATCACACCCTCAAGATGCCCGCGTCCACCGCAACCGCAATAAGTTTCCTTCTCATCCAGCGTCACCACCGTGTGGCCACCCTCCCACACTCCAGGCGTAAATGGATAGCGACCGAATCCGATTCCCAGCCCCAGCGTCCATACCCGAATCACGCTGTCTAACTTGCCATGGCTCGCTGCCAGCCCTGCTGCGACACCGTCGGCATCATTCAGAATCGTCACCGGAGCCATGAGCCCATTTCTCTTTAGGTGGGCTTCAATCAGATCCCGCAACCGCGCGCCCTTCAGCTGTGGCAGGTTGGGAGCATCCTCCACCACACCGTTCTTAACCAGGCCCGGTACCGCCACTCCTACGGCATCCAGCTTCGTATCTCCCTCGGAGACCTCTATCACCTGCTTGCAGATCATCTCCACCAGAGCATCGGTATGCATCTCTACCAACGCACCATAATCGCTCTCGTCTTCAGGAAACCGGCGCAGCTCTCCCACCAGCGCATGGTCTACTACGAATCCAGCAAACATCTGCTCCGATAACGTCACACCTACTGACTTCGCCATTGCTTCCTTCGCCTCGTGTCGGACCCGCGTCTCTCTAGTCGAACTTGCTCACGCGATTCAATCCGTTGAAAGCCGCCACTTTATAACATTCCGCAAGCGTTGGGTAGTTGAAGACTGTATCCACAAAGTAGTCAATGGTTCCACCCAGTGCCATGACAGCCTGGCCGATGTGCAGCAGTTCGCTGGCGCCCTCGCCAATAATATGCACACCCAGAATCGCATGGCTCTCACGATGGAAGATCAGCTTTAGCCTTCCCGTCGTATCACCACGAATCTGTCCACGCGCAATCTCGCGGTAATAAGCCACACCGACCTCGTAAGGCACATCCTCTTCCGTCAACTGCTCCTCGGTCTTGCCGATAAAACTCATCTCCGGAATCGTATAAATGCCATACGGGTAAAAGCTTGGGTTCGAGACCACGGATTCATCCCCAAACGCCCGCGCAGCCGCAATTCTGCCCTGCTCCATCGACACCGAGGCCAGCGAAGGAAACCCGATCACATCCCCCACCGCGAAGATATTCGGATTCTTTGTCCGGAAGTCCTTATCCACAGGAATACGACCGCGCTTATCCGCCTCAATCCCTACCGCAGGCAGATTCAGCTCGTCCACATTGCCCTGGCGGCCAACTGCGTACAGCAGCGCATCGCCCTGCACTTTCTTCTTGCTCTCGAGATTGGCGACTACGCTTCCATCGGCCAGTTCCTCGACCGACTCCACCTCTTCGTTCAGCCGCATCGTTACCCGAGCATCCCGAAGGTGATAGCTCAACGCCTCCACAATCTCCTGATCGGCAAACTCCAGCAGCTTTGGCCGCCGCTCAATCAGCGTCACACGAACGCCCAGCGCGGCAAACATACACGTGTACTCCACGCCAATCACGCCGCCGCCCACCACAATCATCGTCTTCGGCAGGTTCACCAGGTCCAGCACCAGATCGCTGTTGATAATCGTCTTGCCGTTAATCGGAACCTTCGGAGAACTCGCCGGCTTGGTTCCGGTCGCGATCAAGGTACTCTTGGTCTCGTATACCGTCGAACCCCGCGAGTTGGTCACCTTCACATGCGTCGAGTCTTCGAAGCTCGCTACCCCCGACAGCATTTCGACGTTATTCCGCGAAAGCTGCGCCTCGGTCACGTCGATCTCGGTCTTGATCACATGCTGAACCCGGAAGGCCAGATCCGCCATCGTGATCCGTTCCTTCACCCGGTAGTTCATCCCATAGATCGATTTGTAGTTATAGCCCGACAGATGCAGCACCGCCTCGCGCATCGTCTTCGACGGAATGGTTCCGGTATTGATCGAGACGCCGCCAACGACCTCGCGCATCTCAACCAGGGCAACTCTCTTGCCCAGCTTGGCGGCGTAAATCGCCGCGCGTTGTCCGGCTGGGCCGGACCCGATAACGATCAGATCGTACACACTGCTCATAAACCCCAAACTCTGTCCGGAATCTTCCCTCCGGACCCGATGCAAAGCTCCACGCGGCCACAGCCTGCCATGGGCTTCTGTTTGCGAATGACCCTCTTCCGTACTCTCCAGTGGCGGTCCTGATGCTGCCGCCCGAGGGCCCGTCCCTTCCTACGTGGCTCTTTTTGCTCAGGGTTACCGCTATTTGCGGACAATTTCTCTGAACACACTCGCTGCCTCAAAACTACCACACCCCCCCTCCCCGACGATCAAATCTCCATAAACCTGCAAAGGCTTCCTATCGCGTCACGTGCCTGCTGCTACTACACTTATCGACGTGCTCCGCTGCGCCATCACCGACCGCACTGTCTTTTCAGGAGACGAGTCCCAACGGCAGAACGCTCTCCTTCGCCAGGTCTCCCTCTGGGCGCGGAAGCGTATCGATCTCATTCAGCTCCGCGAAAAAGACCTCACTCCCGCCGACCTCACCTACCTCGCCATCCAGGCCTTAGCCGCCATCGCCGCACAATCCTCTCCCACTCGCTTGCTTATTAACGGCAGCTTTCAGGCCGCGCTCGACAGCCGCGCCCACGGCCTCCACCTTCCTTCCCACTCTCCTTTGCTCCCCGACGACGTCCGCCGCCGCTACCTCAGCTTTGGTCTCCCTCACCCGACGGTCACAGTCTCCTGTCACTCCCTCGCAGAAGTTCACATCGCCCATCGCAATCGCGCAGATGCCATCCTCTTCGCACCCGTCTTCGGAAAGACCATCAACGGTCAGCTCGTCACCCCCGCCGCCGGGCTCGAAGCCCTGCGCGAAGCCTGTCTCGCCGCCGCCCCCATCCCCGTCTACGCCCTGGGCGGCGTCACCGAAGAAAACGCACCGCAGTGCCTCGCCGCAGGGGCCGCCGGAATCGCCGGGATCCGTCTCTTCACCAATGTCGAATAAATAGCGCCGTCGTCCCGAACGAAGCGTGCAGCACGAAGTCGAAGGATCTATTCTCCTCCGCCAGGTGCTGTCATTTCGACCGAAGCGACGAAGTTGCGCAGTAAGAAATCCATTCCTCTACTCATGAGTCCAAACCCCACTATCATCAACCCATGGCCCAGCAACGAGCCGCAAAGCGTCCACCTTCTCCTCCTCACTGGACCGAAACCCTCCCCAGCTGGATCTGGCTCCTTGTCATCGCCTCCTGGGTGCTCGTCCTCTATGGACGAGTCCTTCAGGCTCCCTTCGTCTACGACGACCTCGACCAGATCGTTCGCAACCCCAACCTCGCCTCCTGGCACAACGTCTTCACCCGCTTCCTTGCCGCGCCCGTCACCTTCTCCTCCGAGTTCCGCTCCGCCGCCAGCACCGGCTCCTCCTACCGCCCGCTCTACTGGCTCTCTCTCGCACTCGATCGCCATCTCTGGGGGCTCCATCCCGCCGGTTTCCATCTCACCAACCTCTTCCTTCACGCCCTCAACGGAGCCCTCCTTCTCCATCTCCTCCGCCGCCTTCGCATCCCATCTCTCGCTGCCATCGCGACTACTCTCCTCTGGCTATCCCTCCCCATCAACTCCGAAGCCGTCGCCTGGATAAGCGCCCGCGCCTATCCCCTCTGCCTCTTCTTCCTCCTCCTAAGCCTCATTGCCACCCTCCGCTACCTCGACCATCGCCGCCCGCTCACCCTCGTCGCTACCTTCTTCAGCACTGCGGCCGCTCTTCTCTCCCACGAATCCGGCATCCTCATCCTTCCCTTCTCCGCACTTGTCATCCTGCTTTACTCCCGTGACAAACTTTCTTCGCTTAAACAACCCTCCGCACTGATCCCACTCGGCGCAGACCTCGGCGCCATTGCCATGCTCTTTGTCATTCGCCTCATTCTCGGAGTTCACAGCGCCACCGGCGCCTCTGCTCTCTGGTCCTTCGCTCCTTCTCTGTGGAAGTACCTCGCCTGGACCATCCTCCCTCTCCGCATGAGCGTCGAGCGTTCAACCTCCACTCCCCCCAACGTCGCATCGCTCCCAGCCATCCTCGCTATCGCTGGTCTGCTCGCCTTTATCGCAGCTATCGTTGTTCTCTGGAAGAGAACTCCCACAGCCGCGGCAGGACTCGCATGGTTCCTCTTCGCCGTCGCACCATTCTGCGGACTCATCTTTCTCTACCAGGGCATGGCCGAGCGCTTTCTCTACATCGCCTCTGTCGGTATGACCCTCGCGCTTATTTCACTCGCAGCCAACGCCCGTCCTCCCGCAAAAGCAGTAGCACTCAGCCTCGTAGCACTCTGGTCCGTGTGGGGCATCTTTCGTCTCGAAACCCGCCTCTCCGACTGGAGTTCGCCCATCTCCCTCTATCGCAGTTCCCTCGAGGCCACACCCTCCAGCGCCCCGCTCTACTTCAATCTCGGTTTCAATCTGCGCGAAGAAGGCAGCTTCACCGAAGCCGTCGACGCCTATCAGAACGCCATCCGCATCAATCCCGACTATCAGCGCGCCTACTCCAGCCTCGGCGAAACCTATGCCCGCATGGGCCGTCTCTATGACGCTCGCCTTGCCTATCAGCAGGCCCTCAATCTCAACCCCGACGACGCGGGAACCACCCTTAATCTTGCCGTCCTCCTCCATCAAACCGGCAAAGATCTGGAGGCCGAACCTGCCTTCCGCCGCGCCATTGACCTTGCCCCTAACGACGCCGCTGCCTATACCGACCTGGGAGTTCTCCTCTATCAACAGGGCCACACCGACGAAGCCGCGAAGATGTTCCAGAACGCCATCGACCGCCGCTCCACGGACCCTACTCCCTACTTCAACCTCGCCATCCTCTATCAGCAGTCCGGCCGCCCCGACCGCGCCCTCGCTCTCTACCGCAAGGTTCTCGAGCTCCATCCCAACGATCCTGAAGCCCTTGCCAACATCCAGCGCCTCCAGGGCTCACACTGAGAGCCGCACCCGATCACCGGCTAAAAAAACTTCTCATCTGCCGAAGGCCCATACAGCGCCGGAACCAGCGCCGTCTTCAGCCGCAGATACACCGTCAGTTGCCCGCGATGATGCGTCCAGTGCATCAGCATCCCATGCTGAATGTTGATATACCTCGGCTCCTCCGTAATCAGGTGCCCCGCAGCTTTTAGTCTCCACGTCGTCATCAGGTGCTCGTCCGTGGTTCCTTCCAGCGCCTTTCGTGCCTTCTTCATGCTCTCGTCGAAGATCGCCAGCAGCTCTGAAGTCGTCTTCCACTCCACCGGCCTGCTCTTGTTCTCGCCCACCGGAGCAAAGTCCAGCTCATCCTGATGGATCATCAGGTCAATCCAGTTCGGCATCGACGCCACCAGCGAAGCCAGATACCCCAGCTTCATCGACTTCTCATGCGGAGCCCATTCATTATTTCCCTCCGGAACCCGCTCCAGAGTCCTTCTCGTACCCTGCTCTTCACGCTGCAATGTCTCCAGAAATAAATCCTTCAAAGCCATAACCATCTCGGAAAGTCCTCCATGCGCGCCGGAATCGCCACCCGACGGCAGTTCATCTTCTCACTCACGCCCGGCCGCTGTCCTCACTCCCTGTCGTAAACCGTCGTCGTATCCAGAGTTCCTTCCTGCATCACCACGTGCGTCGTCTTCTTCAGCTTCTTACCACCCGCAATCAGCTGATACCGCGCCTCCAGCGTTCCCGTCGCTCCCTGAAACTCCACCTTCTCGGTCATCACGAGCGCCGCTCCCACCCAGTCACCCTTCACGCTCAGCACCCGAAACGGAGCCTTCAGCGGAAACAGACTCTCCATCGGAGTCTCCCCGCTCCCCACCCGAAATCTCAAGGTGTAGTTTTGCTTCGTCTCCGGGCGCTCGATCGAGATCGCAATCGCCATCTCCTCCCCGGCCTGCGTAATCTCTTCGCTCTGTTTCGTCGGTGGCGGAACCTGACCAAAATCGCTCTCCGCGACATTCAACTGCCACACCCCATTCAGGTCCGGCCTCCCCGCCTTTGCGCCTTGTCCCCATAAAGAGGTCATCCCCAAAAGCAAAAAAATCGCTATCCCGAGAAGCTTTCTCATCGATCTCACCGTTCACTCAATAAATTTGACTCATTCTTCCGACTGAAGGCCATACGCGAAGAGCGCAGAGACAACCAAACTCATGGCTAAGAATCTACGCAGCTTATCGCGCTCAAGACGAGACTCTGCTTCCATCACTCAGTTAAAACTTCAACAGCGATCTATCTCAAGGACATTTTTCTGCATCCATTTTTGTAATGACATCTTAAGGACACACCTCCCAAGGCCGCGGCTCGCTTGCTATCCTTTAGAAGTGTGGAGGAACCCCACATCAGGCGAACACTCCTTCATCTCGACTTCTTCGTCTTGTTGGTGTGTCTTCTTGGTTCCGCCGGCAGGGCACTTGCATGTGACCAGCTTCAATCGGGCCAACCTCTCTGGATCCGCCTCTCAGCACCCATCTCTACCTACACCGCAAAACCGGGAGACCCGGTCCACGCCATACTGACGCGCGATCTCGTCTGCGGCGACGACGTCTTGCTACCTGTCGGTTCCTCCATGGAAGGCTCAGTTCGCAGCACACGCAAAGTTGGCCTGGGGATTCGCCATGAGACCGCTGCTCTCGAGCTCGTATTCAATCACGCCATATCTACCACCGGAGACACCATCCCCCTTGCTGCTCGTGTCGAAGAGGTCGAGAATGCCCGTGAATCCGTCCGTAACGGAATCATTCAGGGAATCCGCAGCTCCAACACCTTTCAGGGAAGTATCAGCAGCAATCTCATCCACCTCCCGACATGGAATCTTTACAGCGACCCTATCCTCATCGCCTTCAAGGCCGCCTTTCCTATCTTTCCCGAGCCGGAGATTTATTACCCCGCAGGAACGAACCTCCGCATTGCAACAACGAGCGAGTTCTCGCCTCCAGCTGAAACCATCTCCCGCGAGCTTGTTCCCCAGGACACAGGCTCCACCGCACAGCTCGACCATGTCGTCGATCAGCTTCCTACACGAGTCGTGACCAAAAAGAACGTCGACGCCGACGTCATCAACCTCGTCTTCATCGGGTCTGAGCAGATGGTGCGTTCTGCCTTCCGCAGCGCTGGGTGGTCTGACTCCGATCCCGTCTCACACCGTTCCGTCATGAAGAATTTTTACGCCCTGCTGAACAACAGCGGCTATGCACAGGAACCCATGACGACCTTCTATCTGAACGGCAAGCCGGAAGATATGAACTGGCAAAAAAGTCTTAATAGCTATGACCGTCGCGATCACCTGCGTATCTGGCAATGGACATCGAAGGACTTCCCCGAACCTGTCTGGATCAGCTCCTCAACTCACGACACAGGAGCCGTGCTGGCAGTTAAGCACAAGGGCTTCATGCATCACATCGCTCCCGATATCGACCAGGAGCGCTCGACAGTTGTTCGAGATCTCAGCTTCGCCGGATGCGTGAAATCCCTCCAATACGCCTCACGCTCCAGCTCTCCTGTCTCACTGGTCAATGCAACCGGCGACATCATGCACACCGATAACGCCGTCGCCGTCATTACTCTTAAAACCTGCCGTCCTGATTTCCCGCAACCCGCCGTCGAATCGAATCGACCGGTCTATAAGGCGGGCAATCACGTATTCCGCTTCGCTCGAAGACAGATCCTTACCTTCCGCAACGATATATTCCGCGCGAACATCATCTACGGATCTTACGAAGGAACACGGATGGCGATCGCCGCGCTCCGCCATCCGCAAGTCCCGCCTCCGGGAACGTCGCCTCCCTATATACCCACGCGGGAGGCCTTCACCAGCATGTATCCCGATCAGACCGGGCCGCAGCCAACTCCCAAACGCCCTTATCAGCTTCGCACTATCCATTGATCGTGACGTTCAAAGATCCAGTCCAATCCTACGCAGACTGCCTTACGTAACAGGCGTTCCGTCGAAGTGAAAGACCTCCGGAATCTCCAGCCACTTCTTACCGGCAGGCACATTCGCCACCGGCTCCTGCATCGGATCCATGATCGACCACCATCGCTGCGTCTCTGGATCAGCCGCCATGCGCTGCATGTCCGCTTCAAAGTCCGTACCGTGATACTCGAAGTACGCCACCAGCAGGTCGTCATACAGGTAGATCGAGTAGTTGCGGATATGGCACGCCTCAATCGTCGCCAACACCGTCGGCCAGACCTTCTCGTGATAGCGGATGTACTCTTCTTTACACTCAGGGCGTAGTCGAATCACTTGGGAATAGCGGCGCATTCTCTCTCCTATTTATCCGCAGGGGTTGGGGTGGGATCGGGCGAAAACTTCCTGCCCAGCTCGACCGTTGATTCCATATCCGTCGCACCAGGCGCAGCTTTCGCTACCTCCACCGCGAAGACATAGCTCGGTCCGAACATATTCGATGTAAAAAAGATCAGCTTGCTGTCCGGCGAAAACCTCACATTCGGCTCCAGCCGATAGTTGTGGTGCGCCATATTCACCAGCTTCTCCCGGTGAAAGACACCCGGCGTCCAGAACGTCGAATCGTTCAAGCCGTTCTCATCCTTCTTCCACTCTGGATGGAACAAGTTGATCCACGTTCCTGCGTCCGAACGGGCTACCTGTCCTGAATCTCCACCATCGCCGGCAAACAATGTAGCGCCCTTGTTCACATTGAAGTGAATCGACCACTCATCGCGCTGCATGTGATAAGCCATCCGCTTATTGGTCGACACATCGAAGGCTGCCAACCAGAAGTCCTCACCCTTCGGAAACTGCCAGTCGTACCACACCGTCTCTCCGTCCTGCCCCCAGAACTCGTGCCCGGCAATCTCCATCAGCATCGTCCGTTTATGCCGCAGCTCGTTCTGAGTTCCATCCGTACGAATCGTCCAGATGCGATCCACCTTATGCCACGGTCCTTCATGGCAATACATCAGCAACGTCGGGTCGATCGGCGAAAACAACAGATGCCCGATCCAATCGGTCGAATGAAACAAGTTCTTCACCTTGCCTGTCGTCAGATCGACCGTAAACGTCACCACCGGAATATGTGCCGCGAGACGTCGCTCCATCATCGCGCTCTTATCCTCGGCCTGCACCAGAGGCCCGGGACGCGAGGCATGCCGCCCATAATCCTGCTGAGCTCCAGCTTCGGTCTCCGCATAAACACCCGCTCCAAGCGTCTCATCGGCATTCACCGTCGAGATCGTCGCCCGCTCAGGAAGCATCACCAGCTTTGTCACCTTGCCGCTATCCAGATCGGCCTTGTAGATCACCTGCCGATGCGTCGCCTCATCCATCCGCGAGAAAAAAACACTCTCCGTCTTATGCCCAACCACAATGGCGTGATTCGAAGAACGATTCTTCTCCTCCTGGCTCGCTCCCGCAGCCACAACAGGATTCGGCACCAGTAGCCTCGTCTTCCGCGTAGCCAGCTCCAGCGTATGAATCCCATCCGGAGCCGTATACACCAGATAACGATCGTCCTTCGAATAGGCATTCACGTTGAAGTAAAAGCCCGAAGATCCCGGCTCATCCGTCACCCGATAGATACGATGTCCCGTATCGCGATCCACCCACGTCTTCGGCGGCGTCTGCGTCTGTGCAGCCGCTACGCTCACGCCCCCAAAGTATCCCGCCATCAACAGCACAGCAACGTTCAGTTTCATCGCCCACTCCTTCAATGGAGAGCCTGCACGGAATGCACTTCGTCCAGCCCCTTCCGATTCACCTTGTCATCCGTCTTCAACCTGTCGCCCTCAGGAGCCCCGCGAGTTCATGTCATCCAATACAAACGATCTTCTTCACCTCAGTAGCTCCCCAACCGCACATGCAACACACTGCCTGGAGCCTTGAAGTTCAACCCGGCATCGGTCTCGTCGCCATTCCACAAACGACCCCGCCGCCACTCTGTTCCCGAATACGTTCCCTCTTCCACGGTCAGCAGTTGCGCCTGCCTGCTTCCAGCAGGAGGCGTCAGTCGAAAGTTCACCCGCGCATCGATTCCCGCCACCAGAAACTCATCCGGACCCAGCTGCGCCACCATCACGCGTCCCATCTGCAACGCTGCCGTGGGCGATAGCCCACCCGTGTCCGCGCTCGCCGTGTACTCCGGCGGAAAACTCACCAGCGCACTCCATCGCCCGAAGGTCAGCTCGACCTGCTCCAGCTCCGGCTCCTCCGCCGCCGTCTTCACCTTGCCCGCAAACTGCAAAGCGGCCAGTTCATCCGCAATCGGAGCCAGCAACTCATAATTCTGCGCCAGCCCTACCTGCTCGTAGTCCGGCTTCCCGTCTGCTCCCATCGGAGAAAAGTTATCGATCCCGAACGGCGCAAACCCGATAGCCCCCGCTCCAATCGCCAGAAACAGATTCCGTGCCGCTCCATGGCTTCCCGGAAAATGCCCGAACCCCTGCGTCTCCGGAATAAACAAGGGATTGTCCGGCCGCTTGAACTGTTCCATCACATCGCGATATCGCTCTGTGTTCGGCACATAGATATCCGGCGCCAGAATATCGATCGCCGGAGCCGCAGCCTTCCACACCGACAGCATGTTGCTCGTCGGCCCTCCGCTCGGATAATCCTCCCCTGGAATCGTCAGCACCGGATATCCGCGCGGACTCTTCAGCCAGTTGTTCACATACATCGGCAGCGCCATCTCCTGCTTGCCCGCAGCCGCAACGGCATCGATGTAGCTGGCTACACTCCAAGCCTGAAAGGTCTCGTCCGCATCGTCACCGAAGACCTGCTTCCATGTTCCCGGCTTCTTTCCCAGCGCCCGCACCAGCGTCTCCGGCACTGTGCCATCAAACTGCTTCTGCGCCGCGGCAGAAAAATCCCTCACGCTCCCCAGCGCTCCGGCCTCGTTCTCCACCTGCACCACAATCACCGTGTGCTGATCGCCATCGATGCGCTTCAGCACTCCCATCAGGTGCACAAACGCTTTCCGATCGGCCTCCAGATTCGCCGGAGCATTCGCGCTCAGCACATCGATCTTCTCCCCCGCTCGCGTCACCATCCTCGGAAACCGCTGCGTGTCCTGCTTCACCCAATCGGGAACATAGTGCATCTTCCCGTTCTTCCATGTTCCGAACCACGACAATACCAGCCGCACATGATGCGCACGCGCCTGCTTCACCACATCCTCGACCACCGTATCGTCAAAGACGCCTTCACGCGGCTCCAACTGCTCCCAGTACACCGGAACCTCAAGCGTGTTCAGGTGCAGTGCCTCAGCTTTAGGCCACAGCTCTGCCAGTTTCACCGGCCACCCGCTCGAGTTCCCCACCTGTGCCCCCAGCGGGAAATAAGGCCGTCCATCCACCATCAGCGTGTAGCGCCCGTCCTTGTGCTCCAGCCGCGGAAGCTCCGCCGCAGACACCCCCGCCGCCAGCGACCCAAAAACGAGAACCGCCCCCGCCGTTCTCCGAAACAGCCCTGCCCCAACCCGTTTGAATTTCATTCGCACCACACTAAAACACTCCTCTCTCCTTTGTCTGTACCAAAAGAGAAATATTTTCTCCATTGCTTTTTCCACCGCTCCCATCACCCATTGACCCCGCCCCACCAAAGTCCTACGCTTAAATACGTGCTGATCACTCCCGTTCAACTCTTTGACGAGCCCCTCCAGATCGACGAGACCATCGCTCCCGACGTCCTCGACTACGGTCCCGATATCCGCCAGGTCTCCCCGCTCCCCGTCAAGGGACAGGCCGACCTCCTCATCGAGCACCGCAGCGAAGAACGTGGTGCCAGCTCGCAGGTCAACGACATCCGCCTCCGAGCCTCCTACAAGGGCGAATTCGAGATTCTCTGCGCCCGCTGCGTCGATCCCGTCCCCACCCCTCTCTCCGGCGAATTCGACCTCATCTTCCGTCCCACCGAAGCCGATAGTGAGACCGGGGAGCATTCCATTACCCCCGACGAGACCGAAATCGGGTATTATGAGGAAAGCGGTCTTTTGCTTGAGGATGTCGTGCGCGAGCAGGTGTTGCTCTCCCTGCCCAGCCGAACCCTCTGCAAACCGGACTGCAAGGGCCTCTGCCCTCGCTGCGGTCAGAACCAGAACCTCGCAATATGCTCCTGCGAACAGACCCCGTCTGATCCGCGATGGAATGCGCTGGCGGGTCTGGCTGACAAAATCGAGGTTAAGCACTAAATATAAGTTTTCCGCTCCGCGTCCCGCGCCTCTGCCCGGGGTTCGGGCGAAGCGAAAGGGATACTGCAATGCCTAATCCAAAACGGCGCCACTCCAAGCAGCGCACCGCCAAGCGGCGTAGCCACGACTTCCTCACCCCCACCGGACTCTCCGAGTGCCCCAACTGCCACGAGCGCAAGCTGCCTCACCGCGCCTGCCGCAAGTGCGGAACCTACAAGGGCCGTGAAGTCCTCACCGTCAAGGAAGCCAGCTAGCTTGTCGTCAAGGCTCTGGATCTCCTCTAAAGCCTTACCCAGCAATCCATATCCTGTTATCGTTTCCTGATGCCGATCGACATCGTCGTTGACGCGATGGGTTCCGACAAGGCCCCCGATCCTGAGATCCGCGGGGCCATCCTTGCCGCACGTCACTACGACGTCCGCGTGCACCTCGTCGGTCCCGAAGATATCCTGCGTCCCATCCTGCGCCAGCACCTTAAGCATCAGAAGCACCTTCCCGTCTTCATCACGCCCGCCTCTGAGTGGATCACCATGGACGACAAGGCCGCCCAGGCCGTTCGCTCCAAACGCGACTCCACCATGCGCGTCGGCCTCAAGATGGTCCGCGAAGGGCTTGCCTCCCGCAATCCTCATTCCCCTCACCCTCACGGCGCCTCAGGCTTCGGCAAAGCCGCCGGCTTCTTCACCGCCGGCAATACCGGAGCAGCCATGGCGACCGCCAAGATGGTGCTGGGCATGCTCTCCGGCGTCGACCGCCCCGCCCTCGTTGCCATCGTCCCCACCACCAAAGGAACCCCGTCCCTCATCCTCGACGTCGGTGCCAACGTCGACTGCGACCCTGACAACCTCGTTCAATTCGCCGTCATGGGGCACATCTACGCCCAGAATGTCCTCAAGATCTCCAACCCGCGCGTCGGCCTGCTCTCCATCGGCGAAGAAGACTCCAAGGGCAACTCCCTTACCCGAGACACGCTTCCTCTCCTCCGCGCCTTCAATGGAGTCAACTTCATCGGCAACGTCGAAGGCCGCGATATCTACAACGGCAACTGCGACGTCATCGTCTGCGATGGCTTTGTCGGAAACGTAGCCCTCAAAACCTCCGAAGGCATCGCCAAGCTCGTCACCACCTCCCTGCGCGAAGCCCTCAAATCCACCGTCACCTCTCAGGTCGGAGCTCTGCTCTCCCGCCGAGCCTTCGATGACTTCAAAAAGCGCCTCGACTACTCCGAATACGGCGGAGCTCCTCTGCTCGGCGTCCGCGGCGTCTGCATCGTCGGCCACGGCTCCTCCAACGAACGCGCCATTATGAACGGCATCCGCGTCTCGGCTGAGTTCGCCTACGCCGAGGTCAACTCCGGTATCGAAGCCGCCCTTCAGGCCTCCACCACCAAAGTCGTATAGCGTTCTCCAGCGCGTCCCATTCCGTCAATGGCACGCGCCAGCTCCTCCACACCTCTCCGCAGCTCCTTCGGGTTCACTGCTGCAAACCCCAGCTGCAACCCATCTCTCGGCAGCTGTTTCCTCTCCTCCGCGCTCCGATAAAACCCCGCCAGCGGCATCGTCTCCACGCCTCGCTCTGCCGCAGCCTTCGCCACCGCGCGCCCATCCAATCCCTTCGCCAGCCATCCCACCGTCTGCAATCCCGCCTCTATCTCCGAGATCTCCATCACTCCCCCCAGCAGCCTTCGCCCCTCCTCCAGCAAAACTCCCAGCCTCTCGGAATACACCTCCCTCATCCTCCGCAGATGCCGCCCAAAGTGCCCCGCATCGAGAAAATCACACAGCACCGTCTGCTCCAGCACCGGAGCGTGCCGGTTCAAAATCGACTTCGCCGCCGCAAACCTCTCCACCAGATCCTCCGGCACCACCAGGTACCCCAACCGCAGCGCCGGAAACAGCACCTTGCTGAAGCTCCCCGCAAACAACACCACTCCATGCCGGTCCAAACCCTGTAACGACGGCACCGGCCTGCCCGAGTAGCGATACTCCCCGTCGTAGTCGTCTTCGAAGATCAACGCCTCCGCACGCCGCGCCCACTCCAGCAGCTCCAGCCTCCGCGTCAAACTCATCGTCACGCCCAGCGGAGCCTGATGCGCCGGCGTCACATACACCAGCTTCGCAACCTGCTTCTTGCCCGGCAGCTTCGCTCCCTCGCTATCCACGCCCAGCGAAATCGTCTTCGCTCCCATCGCATCGAACACCCGCGCCGCGCCGATGTACCCCGGATCCTCCATCAGCACCCTGTCGCCCTGCCCCACAAACAACCGCGCCGCAATATCGAGTGCCTCCTGCACTCCCGACATCACCACCACCTGCGCCGCCGTACACACCACGCCCCGCGAGCGGGAAAGATAAGCCGCAATCGCCTCGCGTAGTGGTCGATATCCCGCTGCCTCGCATCCTCGCAGCATCGACATCGAAGCCCGCCGCAGCCGCCGGTTCGCAATCTGCGCCCACAGCGCCGTAGGAAACTCCTCCAGCGCAGGCACATTCGCGCGAAACGCTCGCGAGGCTCCGCCAGCAAGACTCGGAAACCCGCACAGGGCCGTGCCGTATCTCGCCAAGCGTCGCCGGGGACGCTCAGGCCTCACCCTTCGCGCCTTACTCCTCCTCACCTCCAGCAACTCCTCAGGAAGTACCTTGCTCACATACGTTCCCGACCCCATGCTGCCTTCGATATATCCTTCCGCCTTCAACTCCTCAAACGCGGTCACAATCGTTCCGCGAGAAAGTCCATACTCCGCGGCAAGATCTCTCGTCGCCGGCAGTCTCGTGCCCGCACGCAGACGGCCTTCCAGAATCTCTCTGCGCAACGCGCCATAGAGCCAGCGATAGACAGGCTCTCCCTCCGCTCGCTCCCCCAGCAGAATCTCCGTTAATCCCGATCGCTTCGCCATCGCAGCCCTTTAAAAGTGGTACAGCAAAACCATCCTAAATGGATCTATTCCACCAGTCTTCTTTTCCTTACCTTCAAACCAGTACCCGAAGGAGACTCGGCATGACCCTTATGGAGCGTTGGGGCTACATCTTCGCAGTGATCTGCTACGCGCCACTGCCCGTCGTCACCGCTACAGCACAAGCTGCGTCTCCACAACAACAGCAACCTGCTGCGCAGATCCAAACCGTTCTCTCACAGCCTCTTCCCTCTCTTCGGGGAGATCATCTGAACGTTCAGATCGTTCGCGTTCGTTACGCTCCGGGTCAGTCCTCCCAGCCTCACAGCCATCCCTGCCCCGTCATCGGCTACGTCCTCGAAGGCGCCGTACGCATGCAGGTGCAGGACCCCGCTGCCTCTCGGCCCGGACCAGCCACCATCTACCGCGCAGGCGACAGCTTCTACGAGTCTCCCAACGGACGCCATCTCGTCTCCGCCAATGCCAGCCAGAGTGAGTCCGCAACCTTTCTCGCGACCTTTGTCTGCGACCACCCCACACCCCTTACGGTCCCCGTTTCTCCAACGGAAAGTCATTAATGAACTCCTCTCAGCAAAGCGGAATCACGCAGGCAGCGCTCAGCTACGCCCGCATCGCCCTGGGAATCTCTTTCCTCTCCGCCGTCGCGGACCGCTTCGGTCTTCTCGGTCAATATGGCGGTTGGGGAAACTTCGCCAACTTCACCGCCTACACCGCCTACACCGCGAAGGTCAACTCCTTCATGCCTGCATCGACAATTCCCTTCCTCGCATGGACCGCCACGCTCGGAGAAACAGTCTGTGGTCTCGGACTTCTCCTCTACGGTCTTCTTCCTTCGCGCATCGTCTCCGCAAGCCCGTTGCCTCGCGCCCTCGCTCTTGCCTCATCGCTTCTGCTTCTTCTCTTCGCCATTGCCATGAGCCTCTCGCTTGGCCTCAAAAAGCCACTCGATTATTCCGTCTTCTCGGCATCAGCCGGCGCCCTTCTGCTGGCCCTGTATCCGACTTCACCCCCGTCGCCGGTTTGATCTTCCACCGTGCCCTCAACCACCGATCCACCAATCACCCTCTGAAAGTGAAAGAAAGAAGGAGAACCAATATGCAGCCTCGCTTCAACTACGCCAAACTCTCCCCCGGCGGAGTCCAAGCCATGCTCGGCCTTGAAAAATACATCGCCCAGTCCGGCCTCGAGGAAAACCTCATCCATCTCCTCAAGCTGCGCATCTCCCAGATCAACGGCTGTGCCTACTGCCTCGACAAGCACTGGAAAGATCTCCGTTCGCTCGGCGAGAACGAGCAGCGCCTCTACTCTCTCGATGCCTGGCGTGAGTGCCCTTACTACACAGACCGCGAGCGCGCCGCCTTTGCCTGGGCCGAATCCATCACCCTCATCGCTCAGGGCCACGCCCCTGACGAGGTCTACGCCGAAGCCAGCGCCCACTTCAACGAAAAAGAACTCTCCGACCTCACCTTTGCCATCATGGCCATCAACGCCTGGAATCGTATGGCAATCGCCAGCCGCGCCCTCCCCGGAACCTATCAGCCTGTAAAAACCCACGAAGTCGCCGCCGTCTAAAACTCCGTCCTCGCACTTACTCTCGGTCTCTCCCCAGAGACCGGGAGTTATTCCTCCACAGTGGTGCCGTAAGCCGAAGGTTCTGGAGCTGTGCCTCGAATCTGATCGAGAAAGATTCGCACCTCCTTCACAACCAGCTGCGAGCGATCTCGATGGACGTTGTGCGAGCTTCCCTTCGCAATAATCCTCCGGCTGCGGGTTGAAAGCCTCTTCAAATCCTCCTGCATCTCGCTCCAGGCGCGTTGCTCGCTCACCTGTTCCGCCGAAGGAGTATGTCCGGAAAACACTTGCGCGGGATCATGAGAAAAAATCAGGATCGGCAAAGCTCCGTAAGGCCCCGTATGCACGGTCTCATGGCCAGATTGGTTAAAGCTGTCCAGTTCTCTATCGATGTCCATATAGTGAATCCGGCAAAGATCCTCTCCCATATACCGCCCGGCAAAAGTCTCGTACCCCTTTGGAATCTTTGTACACATTCCCAGCCAGCGTGGAATTCCGAGAATCAAGGCCGCGCGGAACATCAATGGTCGTAACCTCGACGAGCCTCCGTCCTTCATCACCGGGTTTTCATCCTGCAAAGGCGTGGACACATCGATCAGCACCATGCCCGCCACATCCTCTGGATATCGCGTGGCATAGTCGCGCATATAAAGTCCCGCGATCGAGTGACCCATCAGAACAATCGGCCCCGTGACCTGCGCCTTCTTCAAAAGCTCATGCAGCTCGCTCGCAATGTGGTCCGCATCTCTCGGAGCAGGGAGGGCATCGCTCCAGCCATACCCTGCACGATCGTAAGAACAAACCCGGGTAGTCTCCGCAAGCTGAGGCTGCAACTCTCTCCACACCTGAGAATCGTTCCCCCAGCCGGAATCCAGTACCACCGTCGGAGAACCCTGCCCCATGCAGTCGATGTGCATTCTGTGCCCGTTCACCTCCACAATCTCTCCGGGAGGAGGATGCATCGCCCAGAACCGATGCGATGCAACGGTGTTGAACAGGCTGCTGGCCGCCGCTGCCACCACCAACAACATGACGAGCAATAAACCAATCTGCTCAGCAATCCTTCGCAGCCGTCCAAAGGGCTTTGCCGGGATGGATCGCAACCGCCGAACCGCCAGCCAAACTACTAGAACTGCGAAGAACAGCAGAACGATCGGCATGACGACATAATCCACATCCATTCGGTTTCCCTTTTCTATTTCAACGCCTTGAAAGCGAAGAATCTCCGAGACAGTATTCCCGGCCATCCTCATTTTTCATCTGCCGGCTGTCAAGTCATTAACCCCATAAGTGTCACAAAATAAATTACTTGGAAACGACGATCAGTTTGCGTCGGCTTGCTACAATAAAGATCAGAGATAAAGAAGAAACCCTTGGTCCCTTGGATCAGGGGTTTTCCTTTTAGAATCAATATTCTGTCGCCAAACCATTCATTTCCAATAATTTGCAGGAGTGGTCCGGGGTCATATTATTTAGAATGAATACTTTGCGCAATAATCGATACCCCCCGGTGTACCCCCGGAGGACAATAGACTGAGGCTCTGCATCCTAACTCTCAGGAAGGAATAGGATCAGAAAGAAATGAACCCTGGTAGATCTGGTTGCACCCTTGCTGTCTCGCTTCTCTCCTTGACTCTGTTCGCCCCCGTGGCCCGGGCTCAGGACCACCAGGACCCCCACGCGCAGCAGCTTGTCCGCACCGCGGTCGATACTGAGCTCGCCGCCGACCGCGACGATCACTCTCGCTGGCGTTATCGATCTAACGTTCGCAGACCCGAGGGAGATTTCATCTACGAGGTCGTTGAAACCGACCACGGCTCCGTCAAGAAAAAGATCATGCAGAACGGTCAGCCTCTCAGCCCTGCAGATCTTGAGAAGGAAAATCAGCGAATCAAATCGTTCGTCGACGACCCATCGCAGCAGGCCAAGCAACGCAAAGACAGCCAGCAGGACGACAAACGCGCCGAAAATATGCTCCGCATGCTCCCCGATGCCTTCCTCTGGACCATTAAGTCAGATAAACCCGACGCAACCACCTTCTCCTTCATCCCCAACCCGAACTTCAATCCGCCCACCATGGAATCCCGCGTCTTCGCCGCCATGGCCGGAGAGATCGTCGTCACCAAGCCGGAGAACCGCATCCAGCACATCTCCGGCAAACTCATCCGCGACGTGAAGTTTGGATACGGCCTGCTCGGACGTATGGAGCAGGGAGGAACGTTCAGCGTCAATCGCAGCCGGCTCGCCCCCAAAATCTGGCAGATCACCGAATCCCACATCCACATCAACGGCCACGTCCTGATCTTCAAGACCATCAGCGAGCAGGAGGACGAGATCAAGAGCGACATCCGCCCCACACCGCCAGCCACGACCCTCGAGCAGGCCGCCAACCTCCTCCGCAACGAGTCGGCATCGTTCTCGGCCAAACGCTGAAACCACCCTCACACAGGCAATCGTTGAATGTCCGGCCATCCTTATAAGTACACCGATCGCGAACTAATCCGCCGCATCGAACGCTCCGCCGGCCAGCGCGCCGGCTACAAGCAGCTCATCCGCGAGCTCGGCCTCGGCGGAGGCCGCGAGCGCCGCCTGCTCCTCGAACAACTCGCTCGCATCACCGCCCGCGGAGCCCTGGTCAAGATCGACGACGATCATTGGAGCCTCCCCTCCGCGGCCCCCGAAAGAACTGCCCGGCCCTCCCGCGCCCGCAGCGAACCCGCGACCGAGCAGCATCCCACGCGCGAACGCCTCGTCGCCGGACGCATCGACCTCCACCGTGATGGTTACGCCTTCGTCCGCCCCAACGGAAGTTCAAATCGAGAAGACGATCTCTTCATTCCTCCCAACGAGCTCAACGGAGCCATGCAAGGCGACGAAGTGCTGGTCGACGAAGCTCCGCGCGGACGCGACGGACGGCGCTCCGGACGCGTCGCCCGTGTCCTCACGCGCCGCAATCCGACCGTCGTCGGAATTTTTCACTATGCTCGCTCGCACCGCCGCAGTCCATGGGAAGATCTCCCACTCGCGAAGGGCAACTACATCACTCCCTTCGACGACCGCATGACCCAGCCAATCCTCATCGCCGAAGGCGATGAGATCGTCCCTGAGTCCGCAACACCGCACCGAGTACTCGGCGAAGAAGCGCAGGAACAGAAACGACTCTGGACAGCCGCCGAAGACCCTCACATGCCGCTCGAAGGCCTCGCCGTCGATGTCGAAATCACCGGCTTCCCCACACCAGGAAGGCCGGCGCGAGGCCGTGTGATCGAGGTCCTTGGGCCGCCCGATGCCTTCGGAGTCGATGTCGAGATCATCATTCGTAAGCACCATCTGCCGCATGTCTTTCCAGCCAACGTTCTCGCCGAAGCCGCCGACTCCGCGAAGCAGACTGTCGATACGTTGCCCCCAGACGAATCGGCTCGCCGCCGCGACTTCCGCGGACTTCCCATCGTGACCATCGACGGAGAGACCGCTCGCGACTTCGACGACGCGGTTTATGTAAAACCTCTGCCCAATGGAAACTGGCAGCTCCAGGTACACATCGCGGACGTTAGTCACTACGTCCGGCCAGGCACCGCACTCGATCTTGAAGCTCGCCTGCGTGGAACTTCGGTCTACTTTCCTGACCGCGCCGTTCCTATGCTGCCCAATGATCTCTCGAGCGGAATGTGCAGCCTTCGACCCGATGAAGACCGCCTCGTCCAGAGCTGCCTCATTGAGATTGATCCCCGCGGCGAGGTCGTCGATTACCAGGTCTGCGAAGGCATCATCCGCAGTGCAAAACGCATGACCTATACACAGGTTCAGGCGATTCTCGATGGAGACGCTGAAACCAGGCTGCAGTTCCAGGAGCTGGTTCCTGAGTTCGAACGCATGCATGATCTGGCTCTGCGTCTGAACCGCAAACGCAAACATCGCGGCTCGATCGACTTCGACCTTCCCGAGCCGGTCGTCCAGTTCGACCCTGAAGGCAATATGCAGGCCATCGTTCGTTCCGAGCGAGGATGGTCTCACCGTTTGATCGAAGAATTCATGTTGGCCGCGAACGAATGCGTAGCACACTGGATCGAAGCGAATGGAATCCCCGGCATCTATCGCATCCATGAAACACCCGACCCAAAACGCATTGTCGAGTTCGAAGAAACTGCTTCCCAGTTTGGCTACACTCTCGGCTTCAGTTCACTCCCGGTAAAACGCGTGCAGACGCGAGGCGACAGGCGCGAGGCACGTGGCTCAGGACGCGGTGTAAAGACGCATGAGGTTCCCGACGCCATCCCGGTCACGCCGCAGATGTATCAGCGGCTAACGGCAAAGATTCAGGGCAAGCCTGAAGAACGCATCCTGTCCTACCTGATGTTGCGTTCTCTCAAACAAGCCCGCTACAGCGAGAAGAACGTTGGTCACTTTGCGCTTGCCTCGCCCTGCTATACGCACTTCACCTCACCGATCCGGCGGTACCCTGACCTGATCGTCCACCGATTACTGCGCGCGTTGCTACATGCCGGAGCAAATCCAAAAGGCTTCCCGATCCCCAGCGATGAGCCGCAGCCCTGGGGTGAGAGGCCACGAAGCTGGTTGGTCGACAAATCTCGCGGCTCAGAGATGAATGGGCCTCTGCCCCCGGAGGAGCTGGATGCGATTGCGACAGAATCGAGTCAGTCCGAACGGCGAGCCGACGATGCCGAACGTGAGTTGATCGAATGGAAGAAGATTCGATTTATGCAGGACCGCGTGGGTGATGACTTCACAGGAATCATCCTCTCCTGCACAAAGTATGGATTCTTTGTCGAACTGGACGAGTTATTCATCGAAGGACTGGTGCCTATCGCAAGTCTTGAAGATGATCGCTACTTCTTCCGGGACACAGATCGCACCATCGTTGGCACGCGCAATGGCCGTATCTTCAAGATTGGGGACAAAGTCCACGTCTTGTTGGATCGGATCGACCGGCAACAACGTAGGCTACAGTTTGCCCTGATGCCTTCCGAGTATGAACGAGCTGAAGCCCCACGTTCTCTGAGGCGCTCAAGAACGCACCAGCCGGAGGATCACACGAGTCCCAACCGTTCCGGCAAACCAAAGTCCAAGACAAAGACTGCAAAACGTCTACGCAACCGCAAGGCAAAAGGCAAACCTCGACGCTAGTCCCGACACAATGGTCGGAACATCGTAAAATGAAGGATGTAAAAGGAGTTCAAGGAACGCATGGCTCATATGGTGTTTTGCACAAAGTACAAGGCGGAGATGGAAGGTCTAGACGAGCCTCCGTTCGACTCCGATTTCGGTCAGAAGATCTACAAAAATGTGTCCAAGAAGGCCTGGGGTGAGTGGGTGGAGCGTCAAAAGATGCTGCTTAATGAGTACCGTCTGCAGCCCTGGACGCGCGAGGCGCAGGAGTTCCTAGTAGAGCAGATGAACGAGTTCTTCTTTGGTGAGGGCGGTGCCCTTCCTAAGGAATATGTTCCTCCCACCAAGTAGCTCTGCTCGTGTACACTTAACAAGTTACCCCACTGTCATCACCTTGATGGCAGGTAAGAGAGTCGGGACGTGGCTCAGCCTGGTAGAGCGCACCCTTGGGGTGGGTGAGGTCGCTAGTTCGAATCTAGTCGTCCCGACCATTTCTCTTCAATCGCTTAGAAATAAAGAGTTGGGAACAACTCAAGGAACGGAAAGCAATAATAGCGAGTATCCGCTATGCCCGAACTTCTATTCCGATTTCTGCTTCTCGCACAAAACGGCGATTATATCTAAAGCCTGCCCGCTTGTCTGCCTTCACCTTAGCGTGATTATGGAGAAGAGTGCGTGAAAACTCTTGTGTTCTCTTCAGGTATGCGCTACGAAACCGCACACCCGCTGTACTGTCAATTTGACTACCTCTTAGCTCAGCGAACTGACCATAAGTTAAACTCAGGGCAAACTGGCCGAAGCGCCTTTCATCGCTTCATACGGTAATAGTTGTCTCGGAGCACCTTTATTGCTTCGACTTTCTCACTGCGATGAATGAGATCTGTTCTCCTGTCGACGTCTTCATATCAAGGC
>DATJJJ010000067.1:0-8214 GCA_035492215.1 Edaphobacter sp.
CCGCCCACAAAGGCGCTGCACAGGTCGCTCAGAATATCGCCGTAAAGATTCTCCGTCAGCAACACATCGTACTGATAAGGATTCAGCACCAGCTGCATGCAGGTGTTATCGACGATGTGCTCCTTGTACTCCACCTCGGGAAAGCCCTCGCCCACCTTGCGGCAGCAACGTAGAAACAGGCCATCCGACAGCTTCATGATGTTCGCCTTGTGAATCGCATGAATCTTCTTGCGTCCATGCTTACGCGCATAGTCGAAGGCAAACTGCGCAATGCGTGTCGAGCCTTTCTCCGTAATGATCTTCAGCGACTGCACCACGCCCGGAACAATCTCATGCTCCAGTCCGGAGTACAAATCTTCCGTGTTCTCGCGCACGATGATCATGTCGATGTCGGGATACTTCGTCACCAATCCCGGCAGGCTCTTCACCGGCCTGAAGTTCGCAAACAGATCGAATTTCTTCCGCAACGTCACATTGATCGAAGCAAATCCTCCGCCCACCGGAGTCGTCACCGGCCCCTTCAGCGCAACCTTGTTCTGCTCGATCGAGTCGTACAGCGCCTGCGGAATATACTCCCGCGTCTGCTCGAAGGCCTCCGCGCCCGCAGCATAGCGATGCCACTCAAACCCCACTCCGTTCGCTGCTCCCGCAGCCTCCAGCACCTTCACCGCCGCGGCAGAAACCTCCGGGCCAATCCCATCGCCCGGAATCAAAGTGATCTTGTGTGTTCTCTCTACTGCCATAACTGCTCTCCAGTCTTCCCGTCTTGCCGAAAACTTATCGCTTCTTCTTCTGATCTTTGCCGTTGCCGCTCAAAAGCTGCTCCAGCTCCTGCTTGAACTCGCTTACATCCTTGAAGTCCCGATACACGCTGGCAAACCGGATATACGCCACCGTATCGATCTCCTTCAGCCGCGACATGATCAACTCGCCCACCTCGGACGTGGACCGCTCGCGCTCAGGAGAATCCACCACGTAGGCCTCCGTCTCATCGACAATCTGTTCCAGCTTGATCGCGGAGACGGGCCTCTTCTCGCAGGCATGCAGCAGGCCGCTCAGCACCTTCTGCCGGTCGAACTTCTCCCTCCGGCCGTCCTTCTTCACCACCATGTAAGGAATCTCGTCGATTCGTTCGTAAGTCGTAAACCGCTTGTTGCAGCCTTCACACTCACGTCTGCGGCGGATAGAGTCCGCCTCCTTGCTCTCTCGCGAATCGACCACTCGATCCTGGGTAAAACCGCAGTAAGGACACTTCATCGGATTATCTCGATTCTAGCAGTGCTACAGGCTGCTAGCCTTATTGCAGCCACGACTCCCAATCACTCCTGCACAGCCTCCGCCTCTTTCCCGGCGGCCTCGCTCTCCGTGGCAATCTTTCTCAGGCTCACCTGCTCCACCTGCGCAAAGATCAATCCCACAGGAATAATGCACAGGAACGTCACCGCCAGCAGCAGGGCACCGCATGCGGTCGAAGCCTCAATCGGTGCGCCGTAGAAGGTGTGCATCGCCGTCGCAGTCACCGCAATCTGCGTAAACCATCCCACAATCGGAAGCTGCAGCAGGCTGCCGCCAATACTCGCTGCCATCAGCAGCATCGCTCGCGAAAACGAAAGCTGTCCCAGCTCCGGCGTCTCTACAAAAGCATGCGCCGTCTGAACATAAGCCGAGGCAATCATCAACCACATCGTCAGCGAAATCGCCGCGACGATGAGAAACTCCCGCCAGCTCTTCAGGGTATTCAGGCCCTCACGAAATCCGAGGATCTTCTCCGCAATGCTCTCTGCCGCAGGCTTCGACAACGGGTTCAGCACCATCCGCGCAAACCCGGCCACCGCACCTCCCGCCATACGCACTGCACCTGCAAACAGCGCAATCGCCAGCGTCACCGTCAGGCTTATCAGCCCTGTCCGCATGAAGATCTCATGGTGGGGCATGTTCTTTGGCATAAACGCCAGCGCGGTCGAAAAGATCAACGCCGCCGCTCCCAGGTCGAACATCCTCTCCAGCGTCCAAACCGCAATCTGCGAGCTCAGCGAAAGCCCAATCTTCCTCGCCACAAGATAAGGCCGTGTCAGGTCGGCCAGCCGCCCAAACAGCGCCACTGCGGTAAAGCCGATAAACTGCGGCCCCAGCAGCTCCGTCGAGCGAACCTCCTTCATCGGACCCACCAGCACGCTCCACCGAATCGACCGCAGCCAGTACGTCACATAGATCAGCACAATCCCGGCCACCGCGTGGCCCACATGGATATGCTTGATCTGCTCCCAGAAGTTCGCCCAGTCAAAGTGAATCCGGTCGCGATAAACAAAGACGATCACCGCGAGCACAATCACCAGAACCGCCCACAGCACTCCACCTCGTCTCTTCATCGAAGATCGCCTTGCCTCATTTCTTCAGAATCTGTCGTTGCTATTTGGCCCGTGCTATCTGGTCGGCGGCCATTCGCTTGCGTCGGTTAAACTCGCGGATCACCCGCGCCACATACGCGCGCGTCTCCCGGTAAGGAGGCACGCCGTGATACCGGTCCACCGCCGCCGGGCCCGCGTTATACGCCGCCAGCGCGAGTGCCACATTGTCGTGATATCGAATCAGTAGCTGATCCAGATACGCCGTTCCCCCGGCAATATTCTGCTCCGGCTGAAAAGCATCGTCGACTCCCAGCTCTCCAGCCGTCTTCGGCATCAGCTGCATCAGCCCCTGCGCTCCCACGCGAGAGACCGCCCTCACGTGTCCGCCGCTCTCGGCGCGCACCACACTCGCCAGCAGATCGGCATCGATGTTATGTTCGCCACCGGCATGCGCCAGCATCGTATGCATCTCTGCCGGCGTCAGCTCCGCCGCAACCCCAGGATGCTTTGCCACACTCTCTTCTGGAAGAGCCGCCGCCGGTGGCGGATCGGGGACCTCCTCGACCTTTGCGACTGCATCCGCGGCAACATCCAGATAGTTTCCGTTGGATGCAAAGTACAGCCGCACACGATCGCCCCGGATCTCCTGCCGTGAGCAGTCCAGCTCAAATCCATTCTTCAGCGTCACATGCTCTGCAGCCTTCGCCGCAGGGCATAGCACGACCCCAACCGCAAGCGCGGTCCACAGCGCACCCTTCGTAATGAGCTTCAATACCACTCCCCAAAGCCTATCACCGTCCCATACCAGGAGTGGTTTATCTCTGCGGTCACGAAAGGTGATTTCACACCGCAGGTATAGGATGTTGGCCCATATGCTCAATACCGAGAAGCCGCCGCATGTCCTGAGCCTCCCCCTCATCGATCAGGTGGCCCCACAGACCTGGTTCAAGCGACTCTTATTCGGCGGCCAGCGTCTCGACCAGGAAGACCCCACGGAAAAGACTCATCCCTGGCATAAGATCCTCTGGCTCACCGGCGTAGACTACTTCTCCACCCTCGGCTATCAACCCGGAATCGCTCTTCTCGCCGCTGGCGCGCTCTCCATCCCGGCTACGGCCATCCTCGTCGTTGTCACGCTGTTGGCTGCTGTACCTGTCTATGCCGAGGTCGCCAAACGCTCCTATGTCGGTCAGGGCTCCATCGCCTTGCTCGAGAATCTCTTCTCCGGTTGGAAGAGCAAGCTCTTTGTCCTGATTCTCCTTGGCTTCGCCGCGACCGACTTCATCATCACCATGACGCTCTCCGCCGCCGATGCCGCCCGTCATGCCATCGCCAACTCTCTCATCCATCCTTATGTGGGCGACTCTTCCGTCCTCCTCACCCTCGGTCTTCTCTTTCTCCTCGCTCTCGTCTTTCTCGTTGGCTTCAGCGAGGCCATCGGGCTGGCTCAGATCGTCGTCGTCCCTTACCTCGTTCTTAACCTCATCGTTCTTCTCCGCGGCTTATGGGAGGTCTTCCGCCATCCCGAGCTCGTCCGGCACTGGGACCGTCTCCTCACCAGCCACGGCGACTGGACCGCCATCTTCCTCGTCTCCGCGCTTCTCTTTCCTAAACTCGCTCTTGGCCTTAGCGGTTTTGAGACCGGTGTCTCCGTCATGCCGCTCATCACCAACGAAAACGACACTTCCGACGATCAGGTGCCGCAGGGACGCATCCGCTCCACCCACAAGCTACTTCTTACCGCTGCGCTCATCATGAGCGTCATGCTCCTGCTCTCCAGCGCCGTCGCCAACTTCCTCATCCCCGAATCTGAATATCGTATCGGCGGCAATGCCTCCGGCCGTGCGATCGCCTATCTCGCGCATCACTACCTCGGTGCCACCTTCGGAACCATCTACGATCTCTCCACCATCCTCATCCTCTGGTTCGCCGGAGCCTCTGCCATGGCCGGCCTTCTCAACCTCATCCCGCGCTACCTTCCGCGCTTCGGCATGGTGCCTCGCTGGGTCTCTTACCGCAGACCGCTCGTTCTCGCCCTGCTGACCATCGACATCGTCATCACCCTCATCTTCCGCGCCAGCGTCGAAGCCCAGGGCGGAGCCTACGCCACCGGTGTCCTCGTCCTCATGCTCTCGGCTGCGGTCGCCGTCTGTCTCGCGCTCTGGAAGGAATGCACGTTCCGAACTCCACTTAAGATTCTGCGTGCACTCTATTTCGTCCTCATCTCGCTCGTCTTTCTTTACACGCTCCTCGACAACATCCACGAGCGGCCTGACGGCATCATCATCGCCGCCACCTTCATCTTCCTTCTTCTGGTTGCCAGCGCCATCAGCCGTTCTCTCCGTGCCACGGAGCTGCGTATTACCGACCTCACTCTCATCGACGACGAATCCGCCCGTCTATGGCAGACCATCGTCGGCAAAAAGATCAGCCTCATCCCCTATCACGGCGGAGGCCCAACCGCCCAACAGCCGCTCGAGCAGAAGATCCGTCAGCACTACGTCATCACCGAGCCGCTCGCCTTCCTCCACGTCAACCTGCAGGACAACCGCAGCGAGTTCCTCGCCCGCCTTCGCCTCCGCATCACCCACGACGGAACCAACTACCACCTCGAGGTCTACGGTGCCGTCGCCGTCGCCAATGCAGTCGCCTACCTCTGTGAGCTGCTCGATCCCATCAGCGTCATCCTCGCTCTCACCACCCGCAATCTCATGAAGCAGTCCATCGCCTACCTGCTCTTCGGCGAAGGCGAAACCGCGCTGGTCGCCTACTCCATCCTCGTCCGCCGCTGGCAGTTCACCGGCAAGAAGGCAGGCCGCCCCCTGGTCTTTCTCATGAGCAGCAGTTGATCCTTTACTGCGGACTCAGGCTGATCTCTCCATCCAGCGCAGCCTCCACCGCAATCGCGACGCCGTCATCGAGATAATGCGCGCCCAAACCCCATCCCTTCTGCGCCGCAATCACCTTCAGGTCCGCCGGAGCATTCGCCATCAGCACCGCGCTTCCCGCTGCCTCCAGCATCGAGACATCGTTCCAGTTGTCCCCGATCGCCAGAATCTCCTCGCGCTCCACTCCGCGCTGCATCGCCAGATCGATCAGCGCCCGGCCCTTGCTGCATCAGCCCGGCAGAATATCCACAATACTCAAATCGCGCTCCGGATACTCCGTCCGGTGCAGAGCCGCCTCCGCCTGCGCCTTCGCCCGCAACCCCGCGCCCTCGCGCCGTACCTCGCTCCTTCGTAGCGGAGAAAGCCCTACCCCCAGCACCTTCGGATCGCTCAGCAGCCGCTCCTCCGCCTGCCGCATCCGCTCAATCGTGCCGCACAGCATCATCTGGATCATTCCTTCGCGCCCCAGAGCATCCTCCATCGGAATCACGCGCTCGATGTACGGTTCGTTCGCCGCCATCCACTTCCCGATGCTCCCCTGCAGATCCTCCATCTCCTCCACCACCAGCGCGCCGCGCACATCGTCGCCGTCGGCCTGCACGCGGTCGAAGGTAATCAGCAGCGACTTTCGGAACTCCCCCATATGCCGCACCAGCCACTCTGCCGTCTCCGCCTCCAACAGAGTCCGCTCCAGCAACCGCGCCCCAACCGTCCGGATCACCGCGCCGTTCGAGCTGATCAGCCCATTCTCCTCGCCCAGCTCCAGCCCTCGCAGCACCTTCATCGCATAGCTGTGCCGCCGCCCCGTGGCGATGACGACCTCCACGCCGGATCGCTCAGCAGCCTTCAGCGCTGCCAGATTCCTCGCGCTCACCTGCCCATCCGGCCCCAGTAGTGTCCCGTCGACGTCCACCGCAATCATGCGCACCCGTCCGCTCGTCATGCCCTCCATTCTCGCACCGCATATAACATCGCGTAGCATCGAAGCATGCCCCAGATCGCATACCTCGAGTGCTCCCGCTGCAACCATCACGTCTCCGCCGACACTCCGCAGACCGTCTGCCCCCTCTGCGCCGGCTCCCTCTACGTCCGTTACGACATGGACGAGCTCAAGCGAACCGCGCGCCGCGACGACATCGTTCCCCACGCCGCAGCATCCCCGGCCTCCCTCGGCATGTGGCGCTACGCCTCCGTCCTGCCGTCTGTCACTCCCGTCACTCTCGGCGAAGGCTGGACCCCCATGCTGCACTCCAGGCGCTACCCCGGCCTCTACATCAAAGAAGAAGGAGCCAACCCCACCGGAGCCTTCAAGGCCCGCGGCCTCTCGCTCGCCGTCACCATGGCCAAGCACTACGGCCTCCAGCATCTCGCCGTGCCCTCCGCAGGCAACGCCGCCGGAGCCCTCGCAGCCTACGCCGCCGCCGCCGGAATTAAAGCCCACATCTTCATGCCGCAGGACGTCCCCTTCGCCAACTACGTCGAAGGCGTCGTCTACGGAGCCGACGTCAATCTCATCGACGGCCTCATCTCCGACTGCGCCCGCATCGTCGGCGAACGCATCAAGACCCAGAAAGAATCCAACACCCCCGCCAACGAAATCTGGTTCGACGTCTCCACCCTCAAGGAGCCCTACCGCGTCGAAGGCAAGAAGACCATGGGCTACGAGCTCGTCGAGCAGCTTGGCTGGACCTATCCCGACGCCGTCTTCTACCCCACCGGCGGAGGCGTCGGCCTCATCGGCATGTGGAAGGCCTTCGAAGAGATGGAGCAACTCGGCTGGGTCAGCGGCAAGCGCCCGAAGATGTACGCCCTCCAGGCCGCAGGATGCGCCCCCATCTCCACCGCCTTCGACCAGCACAAATCCACCAGCGAATTCTTCCAGAACGCCGACACCTTCGCCGCAGGCCTCCGCGTCCCCAAGCCCTACGGCGACTACATCATCCTCGACATCCTCCAGCAATCCGGCGGCAAGGCCATCGCCTCCGACGACCAGATCATCCTCGAGAGCATCCTCGACTACGGCCGCAACGAAGGCATCTTCCTCTCGCCCGAAGGCGCCGCTGCCACTGCCGCCTACGATCAGCTTCTAAAATCCGGCGAGCTCAAGCTCACCGACAAGGTCGTCCTCTTCAACACCGGTGCCGGTCTCAAGTACACCGACATGACCGCCGAAGCCATGCACCTCCGCCGCCCCGGTACGCTGCCCACCAGCCTCCCCGTAGGAGGCATCATCACCCCGCAGTAGTTCCGCCGAAACACCGCACGCGGAGTCGCAAAAAAGCGAGGCTCCGCGTGCGGTGCATGCGCTCTGCTGTACATTGGGGGCGGATGAAACTCTCCCGCCGCCTCCTCCTCTCGTTTGCCCTTCTTCTGATTCCCAGCCTGCCGTTATCCGCTGCGCAGAATCCACCTCAAAGCCCTCCCAAGCCCGCCGCGCAAAACCCTTCCCCCATGACGGAATCGCTTCGCGCCCACAAGCGGCTCACGAAGATCGAAATCCCCGGCCGTCGCATCGATCTCTCCATCGGCACTCTTCTCCTCCCGAACACCGCACACATCCGTCCCACCATGCCGCTCTACATCCACTTCCACGGCGAACCCTGGGTCGCCGAACAGAGCGTCGCCGCCGTCAATCCGCGAGCAGCCATCCTCACCTTCAACCTCGGTGCAGGCTCCGGCGTCTACTCCCGCGCCTTCCACGATCCGGCGCGATTTCAACAGATTCTTCAAGAGGCTGCCAAAGCCATCGATCCCAACCATCCGCCCCAGTTCAAGCCCATCGTCCTTTCTTCCTTCAGCGCAGGCTACGGCGCCATCCGCGAGATCCTGAAGAACCACGACAACTGGAAGCTCTTCGATCGAATCGTCCTCGTCGACAGCCTGCACACCGGCTATCTCCCCGACGGCGCGCCCGGCCCGCTCGATCCCGCGCCGCTCCAGCCCTTCCTCGACTTCGCCCGGGAAGCTGCCGCGGGCAA
>DATJJJ010000068.1:0-13050 GCA_035492215.1 Edaphobacter sp.
GGCTCGAGGATCTTTTTGCACGCTACGGGACCTGAGCCTGGGCCACCGCCTCCGTGCGGAGTGGAGAAGGTCTTGTGCAGGTTCAGGTGCATCACGTCGACACCGAAGTCGCCGGGACGCGTCTTGCCGACGAGTGCGTTCATGTTGGCGCCGTCCATGTAAAGCAGAGCGCCCTTGGCATGCAGGATGTCGGCGATCTTGTGAATCTCGCTCTCGAAGACGCCGATGGTCGAGGGATTCGTTAGCATGAGCGCGGCAGTGTCTTCATCGACCATGCGCTCGAGCTCGGCGATATCGACCATGCCCTGCGCGTTCGACTTGAGGTTAGCGACCTGATAGCCGCAGACCGCAGCGGTTGCAGGGTTAGTGCCGTGCGCCGAGTCGGGAATCAGAATCTTCTTGCGAGCGTTGCCGTGAGCTTCATGATAAGCGCGGGCCAGCAGGATGCCGGTGAATTCCCCATGTGCGCCGGCAGCAGGCTGCAGCGTGATGGTATCCATGCCGGTGATCTCGACCAGGCAGTCGCTCAGCAGCTTCATGATGCCGAGCACGCCTTGCGAGAGCGATTCGGGTTGGTAGGGGTGCGCTTCGGCGATGCCTTCGAGACGCGAGACCAGCTCGTTGACGCGAGGGTTGTACTTCATGGTGCAGCTTCCCAGCGGATACATGCCGAGGTCGATGGCGTAGTTCCAGGTGGAGAGGCGAGTGAAGTGGCGGATGATCTCGATCTCGCTCAACTCCGGCATGACGCCGAGGTCACTGCGTGCGGCATCGCCCAGCAGGGCGGAGGCATCGACCTCGGGGACATCGAGCTCGGCGAGGCGATAGGCCTTCTTGCCCGGCGAGGATTTCTCGAAGATCAGGTCTTCGTTCTGGTTGACATGCGTGGTCACCTTGCGAGGTGAACCGATGAACTTCGAATCACTCATCCCGTGTTCCTCAAAACTCCATCTGATCTGCAACCGACCCGGTCGGTGAAAACGCTCCCGCCTCGGGGCCATCCAGATCTTCTTCGCGCAATGACAGCGCAAGTACCGTATCGTTCTCGAATTTGATCGTCAGCGAATCGCCTTCCTCAAGCGTCGCCTCTTCGACCTTCTCGCCGATCAGGGCGCAGAGCGCATTGCGGTACTCCGGCTCACCAAAGGCAATCGAAAACTCACTCAGCAAAACGTGCGGCCATGCATAAAGTGTCAGCAGCGGCGTATCGAAGCGGAGCTGGAGGAAGTCCTGCACAAACTCCACTGCGTTCAACTCTTCGCCGATAATCTCGGAGATCTCCATGGCTACTTCAGAGCCTCGGCAACCGCATCGATCTGCGCTTTGGCCGTCAGCTCCGTCGCGCACCACAGACTCGCATTCGGACCGAGCTCGGGGTACCACTTCGCCAGCGGCAGGCCGCCGATGATCTTCTTCTCAAGCAGGGCAGTGTTGGTGGCCTGAGCATCCTTTCCAAGATCGAGCACAAACTCATGGAAACGCGGCGCGCCGTTGAAGAGCAGCTTACCGGATTTGCTCAGCGTGTCGGCAGCGTACTTCGCTTTGGCGAGGTTTTGTACGGCGAGATCCTTGAGGCCTTCCTTGCCGTAGACGGTGAGGAAGACCGTCGTCATCATGGCGACGAGGGCCTGGTTGGTGCAGATATTCGAGGTCGCCTTCTCACGGCGAATGTGTTGCTCGCGTGTGGAGAGCGTGAGCACGAAGCCGCGCTTGCCGTCCATATCCTTGGTCTCGCCCACGATGCGGCCGGGCATCTGGCGCAGGAACTTTTCCTTGCAGGCGATGACACCGCAGAAGGGGCCGCCGTAGCTGGGGGAGACACCGAAGCTCTGCGCCTCGAGCGAGACGATGTCGGCTTCCGCAGGAGGTCGAACGATGCCGAGCGAGATGGCCTCTGCGATCGAGACGATCAGCAGCGCGCCCTTTTTGTGTGCGATCTCCGCGATGGCAGCAACGTCTTCGATGGTTCCGAAGAAGTTCGGCGACTGAATCAGAACGCAGGCCGTGGTGTCGTTGATGGCAGCGTCGAGCGCAGCAAGATCCACGCGGCCATTCTCGGTGTAGCCCACCTCAGCCAGCGGAATCTCCTGATGCTGCGCGTAAGTTGCGACGACCTCGCGATACTCGGGATGCACCGTGCGCGCGATGAGAGCGCCGTCGCGTCCCGTGACGCGCACGGCCATCATGATGGCTTCGGCAGCGCCGGTCGAGCCGTCGTACATGGAGGCGTTCGCGATCTCCATACCGGTCAGTTCGCAGATCATCGTCTGGAACTCGAACATCGCCTGCAGGGTTCCCTGGGCGATCTCCGGTTGGTAGGGCGTGTAGCTGGTGAGAAACTCGCCGCGCGAGACGACCGTGTCGATCAGCACCGGGCGATAGTGGCGGTAGACGCCGGCACCCAGGAAACTTGCGTAGCCCGTGGCGTTCTGTCCGGCAAAGTCGCGGAAGCGGTCGATGATCTCCGATTCGCCGTGCTGGCGCGGAACCGCGAGATCGCGCTTCAGTTGATATTCCGCGGGGATCGTGGAGAAGAGATCGTCGATGGAGGCTGCGCCGATCTCGGCGAGCATCTCCTTACGATCCGCAGGGGATTTTGGCAGGTAGCGCATTCTTCTTAGTGTCCGGTCTCTTCGCTGACGAACTTTTCGTAATCGGCCGCCGACAACAGGCCGTCCAGTTCTGAGGGATCGCTGAGCTCCACCTTCACCATCCAGGTGGTATTGGCATCGGCGTTGATCTCTTCGGGAGCGTCCTTCAGTTCTTCGTTCACCTCGGTTACGGTGCCCGTTACCGGCGAATAGAGATCTGAGACCGCTTTGACAGACTCGACCGAACCGAAGATCTTTCCGGCTTCAACTTTATCGCCCACCTTAGGCAGATCGACGAAGACGATGTCGCCGAGCGAGTTCTGCGCGTAATCGGTGATGCCAACCGTGCCCTTGGCACCATCGGCGCTGATCCACTCGTGTTCCTTGGTGTACTTGTAATCCGCAGGATAGGACATAGATGTTAGGGAGTCTCCGCTTTTATTGTAGTGTGTCCGGCGTTCCGGCCGCTCAGCGAGGGCCAAATCCAGGGTAGGGTTCGAGCTGGGTTACGAGGGGAAACCCGATCATGCCCAACTGGAACAGGGGCAGGGTTTCGATGGCCTCTCGCACCGCAGCTTCTGTGTCGGCTTCAAGGATCAGAGCCGCACCGGGCTTATCCTTGCGCCGCCATGCGGACCGCAACAGACCCGCGGCATAGAGCTCGCGCACGCGCTGGCCCTCGGCTGCGATCAGCTCCGGCTTCCACGCCTCGGCAGGGAATTTATCGGTGAAGCGCTCTGTCAAAACGAGAAACTGCATTCTTCCTCCAAAACAGGCTGCATCCGCTCCTTTAAGCCTCTCACCTGAAGCGGCAGGGCAGGAGCGAAAAAGTATGAAAATTGGCGAGCTATTTCCGGGGACGCTTGTAGAAAGGAGTCGGCACGATCTTTGCCTTCACCCTCTGTCCGCGAATCTCCACAGCGACTTCGGTGTCCACTGCGGAGCTCTCCACAGGAACATACGCCAGAGCGATGTTCTTCTTCAGGAACGGCGCGGGAGAGCCGCTGGTGATCTCGCCGATTCGCTCGCCGTCGAGCGAGAAGACAGGGTAGCCATCGCGTCCGATGCCGCGCTCGATCATCTCCAGTCCCACCAGCTTGCGCTTGGGGCCGCCCTCTTCCTGAATCTTAACCAGTGCGTCGCGGCCAACGAAGTCGCCCTTGTCGAGCTTGGCGTAACGTCCCAGACCCGCTTCAAAGACATTGATGGTGTCGGAGATCTCGTGCCCGTAAAGTGCCATGGCTGCTTCGAGACGCAGCGTATTGCGCGCTCCCAGACCGCAGGACAGAATGCCGAACTCCTTACCGGCTTCGAGCACCTCGTTCCACACGCGTGCGCTGGTCGCTTCATCGGAAGGGACGTAGATCTCAAAGCCATCTTCGCCGGTGTATCCAGTGCGGGCGATCAAGACGTTGTACAAGCCGCAGACCTGGCCCCATGTGAACCAATAATTTTTGATCTGGCTGAGATCAACAGGAGTCAGCTTCTGCAGAGTCTCCTGCGCCTTCGGACCCTGAATCGCGATCTGCGTGTAGTAGTCGCTGAAGTCGTTCATGTGCACGCTGGGCATGCCACCGATGACCTGCCGCACCCACTGCACATCCTTCTCGCGCGTGCCGGCGTTGATCACGATCAGGTAGTCGTTGTCGGAGAGCTTGTGGACAACTACGTCATCGACGAAGGTGCCGTTGGGATAGAGCATCGCAGAGTACTGCGCCTGACCCACCTGCAGCTTCGACGCATCGTTCATGCAGAGCTTCTGAATCGCTGCCAGCGATCCAGGTCCACGCAGTTGAATGTCGCCCATGTGCGATACGTCGAAGACGCCGACGCCGGTTCGCACCGCCATATGTTCGGCGGTCAGGCCGCAGCAGTCCACCGGCATGTCCCAGCCGCCAAAATCCACCATCTTCGCCTTGGCGGCGCGGTGGACAGGGTTCAATGCAGTTTTGCGAAGCTCTGTTGTTGTCTCAGCCATGGGAGGAGATCCTTCGTATCGTTTGGCACGGAGCCTACTGAAACGATAGCACTCCCGTTGGCGGCGGAATCCGAGACTCCTTCTGAGCGAATACGTTTTTGTCTGCTTTCGAGTAGAGATACCGTGCACACCACAATGTGCATTTCTCCCGGGCATTTTATGGAAGAATGAAGCTATGGCCAGCGAGTTGCAGACAGGATTTGACTGTACGGTTTGCGGAGAACATCACCATGTTCTGCCACTGAAGTACAGCGTGAACGCGCCGCAGGCCGTTCTGGCAATCCCTCCGGCGGAGATTGACCAGCGCATCGTGATTACCTCCGACCAGTGTGTCATCGATAACCGCGAGTTTTACCTCCGTGGCCGAATCCTTGTGCCGGTTCACGAGCTGGATGCGCCGTTCGTCTGGGGCGTTTGGGCCGAGATCAGTCCGGCAAACTTCCTTCGAACCAACGAGATGTGGAACACGGACGGGCGCGAGCAGCAGCCGCCTTTCCCCGCATGGCTCAGCACGGATCTTTTCCTCTTCGGAAGCACCCTGAATCTTGAGGTCGAGGTGCACACCCAGATTGTCGGCCAAAGGCCACAATTTATGGTGAGCGATCCGAATCATCCTCTCGCGATACAGCAGAGAGAGGGCATCAGCGTGGAGCAGGTGCAGGATATTGCAGAGATGATCTTCCACCGCACTCAGCAGGCTTAGCGGCCTGTTGCTGCGCGTTCCTTCCGTCTTGCACGGAGAAAGCTGCTGACGCAGAAGTAGCTGAAAACTACACCCATTACGGCGGCCATTACGAAGTGGAGATGCTCCTGGTGATTCGTAGCAGTCTCGTGCAGATTCATGCGCAGTTTCCAAGCGCCGCTGATTGCAAAAGCAGCGAAGATACCGAAGAAGACGCCAGTGAATTCAAGCCATAGAACCCCGGAGAGTTTGACGAAGGGCCCCCACACGGCACTGCCGAAGCGTTTTCCACCACGGGCGACGCCTTCCGTTGCTTGCTTTGCCTGGGTTACCGTGCGTGTGACCTGCTCTACAGTTCGCGTCGCGGCAGCCTCCACGGTTCGTGTAGCGGCAGGGGGCTTTGTTGCTTGAGGGGGGCGCGCCTGAGACGATGCTGGGGCCGATGGATTGGGCGAGGTCGCCGCATCCACAGCCGTTACCAGTGTCTTGGCGGCCGCGCGCGCTCCTATCCCCAACGCACGGCCAAAGCGTACCGAATCCATACCGTCGAGTGTAGTCTTTCCCTCCGTCTTCGCAAAAGTGAGGGGTCTTGCTTGACGGGATGAAACGCCGAGACGCTGCCGGGCATCCTACCGGATGAATCAGTGGAGTTGGGGAGGTCCTCTCGTATGAAGAGCGTTTTCTGGATGACCGCTGGATTCTGTGCCGCCGCCGTGGGAGCTGTTGTGTGGAACCCACAAAGAACAGTTCCGATTCAGGAGCTAGCGTACCGGCTTGAGCTGGCGTGGTCCGATCATCGCACAGTGGCCTAACGAAGACTTTTTTGATTCTTTTTCACTTCGGCTCTGAGGGAATCCAAGCAGATTCTAATCTCGTTGCAGCCCGCTCGCGGATGGGGGTATTCTGTCGTCAAAGTAGTAGTCTGCAGTGCCCGCAATGCCGTTCCCGCCGGACTCTTTTGCCGGGAATACCCGATGCGAGGTCAGTTGCATATCGAGCACCCCGGAGGTGGCATTGAACCCCAAAGTCAAACTTCTAATCCAGAAGCTCGGTGAAGCGATTCACGAGACAGTCTCCGAGTCGGAAGACATCGCGGTTGTCGTTAAGGACATTCGCGAACAGGGATTCGACGTTCTGCTCATGCTTGAGGCCACTATCGGCCTCAACGAAGTCGAAGCCTCGGCCGAAGAGCCGGAAGAGACCACTGAGCAAGTCGAAGGGCCGTTCACCAACAGCGATCTTAATTTTCTAAAATCGCTGCGCATCAGTGTGGACGAACAAACGGGAGAAGGAGAAGATGAGGCGCCTGAGCCCAGCGTTTAGGCATTGACCGAAAGCCACCAGGGGATCGAACTACCCTGATCTGAAGTTCGGAAAGAGCGGATATGCCTCGAATAAGGCTATCCGTTCTTTGTTTTAAACCTCAATCGGAAGATCGCGCCCGCCCGACCCGCGCTCCTGTTCTAAATGATCCGAATTCAATCTCTTCGTGGTAGACTCGCGTCTTCTCCCAGGGACGCAGCCGTTATTTTGTGCATCCCAACAACATGCCCTTCCGGGCTGACAAAAGAGGTTGCTGATGATGAGAGATACACTTGGTGTTCTGTTGGCTGGTGGCGCTGGTGAACGTCTTTTCCCGCTGACTCGCGATCGCGCAAAACCTGCCGTGCCGTTTGCCGGTCAATACCGCATCATCGACATCACTCTATCGAACTGCATCAATTCCGACCTCCGCAAGGTTTACATTCTCACGCAGTACAAAGCTCTTTCGCTTAACCGGCACATCCGTGAGGGCTGGGGCTCTGTGGTGGGTAATGAGCTGGGCGAATTTATCGAGATTCTGCCGCCGATGCAGCGAGTCTCGAAGTCCTGGTATCAGGGCACGGCCGACGCGGTCTATCAGAACATCTACTCCATCGGATCGGAGCAGCCGAAGTACGTCCTCATCCTCTCCGGGGACCACATCTACAAGATGAACTATGCCCTGATGCTGCAGCAGCATCAGGACTCGGGGGCAGACGTTACCATCGCTACCCTCCCCATCAGCCCCAGCGAGGTTTCAGCCTTCGGAGTTGTGGAGGTAGCGCGAACGGGAGAGGTCACCGGCTTCATCGAGAAGCCCAAAGAGACCAGTGTTCGTTCGCCCTTTCATCCAGAGATGGTCGACGTCTCGATGGGCATCTATCTCTTCAACACGGACGTGCTGTTACCGGAGCTGATCAACGACGCCGAAGACCCGCACTCCAAGCATGACTTCGGCCACAATATCCTGCCCAAGCTCCTTGGCCGCTACCGTATGCAGGCTTATAACTTCGTAGACGAGAACAAGCAGCAGGCCCTCTACTGGCGCGATGTGGGTACGCTTGAGGCTTATTACGAGGCCAACATGGACGTGGCCTCGGTCTCGCCGACCTTCAACCTCTACGATAAGTCGTGGCCCATGCGCACACGTCCCTACCAGTATCCGCCAGCCAAGTTCGTCTTCGGCGAGCCTGGGCGTACCGGCATGGCCATCAACTCCATCGTCTCGGCCGGTTCCATTATCTCGGGTGCGGTTATCCGAAACTCCGTGTTGTCGCAGGACGTCAGGGTGAACTCTTACGCCGATGTGGACTCGTCGGTCATCTTCTCGCACGTCAACATCGGGCGTCACTGCCGCATCCGTCATGCCATCATCGATCGTGACGTGCATATTCCGGATGGAACGGTGATCGGATACGACCCGCAGGAGGACAAGAAGAACTACTTTGTCTCCGGAAGCGGACTCACCGTAGTCACGCGTGATTATTCGGTTTATGAGAACCCGGTGGCTCCGGGATTTCTGCGGCAGGGTAACGGGGGTTAGTTTCGGAAAAGACAAGGGCCACGCCGGCTTGAAGCGACGGCGTGGCCCTTGTCTTTTTGCAGCAAAGTTTATCGCTTACCGAATCGATAGATGACACCGCCGGAGATGGCGAAGAACTCACGCGTCTCGTTTCCGAAGTGCTCGATCATCAGATCGGGCGAGAGACGAAAGGCGATGTTCTTCGTGTGATTAATGTCGACGCTTGCGCCAAGGGCACCGATCGGAGCTGTCCGGTTGCTGTAAAGGCCGATCTGGGGCAACGCCTGGGGCGGTACGACTCCGGTGCTATGGTTGAAGTTGCCGAAGCCTGCACCGAAGTAGCCGTGGAAGTTCAGAGCGGCATATTGGTTCTTGGGGCCGCGATACTGGGCTCCGCCCATGATCATATTCAGCGAGACCAGAGGGCGTCCTCCAATGTATGGATTGGGGTGGACGGGGGTAGTTCCCCACTCGCCGCGCCACTCTCCTCCCAGGCCCCACTTCGGGGTCATCCAGTAGGTACCCAGAATCTCGGCTCCTCCCAGGTTCATACGGGTCGGCAGATCCTGCCCGGCCTGAAAGTTCATGAAGTTGATGCCGCCGTAGATCTCGTACTTATTGTCGTAGGTCACGGGCGCGATGAAGCCCATCTTTGTCTTGGCGGTCGGGGAGACTTTGGGGGCCGTTGGAGCCTGAACCTGAGCACCCTGTCCAAAGGCTGTGGCGGTCATCAGGCCGGCTGCCAGGATTCCCATCCAGGCAATACGTCCAAATCGTTGTGGGGTCCTGGTCACTTCGGGCAAAAAAAACTCCTGCATCTTCTTCTGCAAACTTCCGCTCCTGCATTCAGCTTACCCTTCCAAGATATAACGTCTGGAGGCTGTCTGCCTTCTTACGACCTCTGAAAGGCGTTGGCGGCCTCCTGGTCCAGGAGGCCGGGTAAGTTCCTGCGATGTCCCGAGAGAGCCAGTTTTAAAGATTGAGCTTCTTAAAAACGCGCTCCGGAATATGGCGAATCACAAACATGATGGGCTGCCACTGGAAGGGGACATAGAGCGTGTCGACTCGCTTATCGATCGCCGCCACAATGGATTTGGCGACTGCATTTACGTCGGCGAACTTCTCCGAGCCCTTCATTCCCGCGGTCATGGCCGTCTTTGTGGGGCCGGGCTTGATGGTGAGGATCGTAACGCCCTCGCGGTCGACGCGGTTGCGCAGACCGTCGAGGAAGGCGGAGAGGCCTGCCTTGGACGAGCCGTAGACGTAGTTCGATTTGCGTCCACGGTCTCCCGCGACCGAGGAGAGTACCGCGATGACGCCCGTACGGCGCTGCACGAAAAAGTTTGCCAGCCAGGTCAACAGCGAGACTGGAGCCATGAAGTTGGTGTGCAGGATGTGCGCCGTGGTGTTGAAGTCCTGCTCGGCTTTGGTCTGGTCACCGAGGATGCCGTGGGCGAGGTAGGCGACGTCGAGGCCGCCGAGCGAGTTGACCGCATGCCCAAGCAGGGCGGGATGACTGTTCGTATCGTCGAGATCGGCTACCGCGGTGTCGACAAAGGCGGCTCCGCGGGCGCGAAGGTCGGAGGCGACGGCTGCGAGTTTCTCAGGGTTGCGGGCGACGAGGAAGAGGCTGGCTCCTCGGGATGCCCAGATACGGCAGGTGGCTTCGGCAATGCCCGAGGTTGCTCCAAGAACGAGAATCCTGCGCTGAGGGGAGTTGTTTTCTGTCTGGTTTTGACTCATAGATTCGGCTGGTCTCCAGTGACACGCTCCCAGAAGCTGGAAGTGATCATGGGATCGCGGAAGCGGGCGAGCTGCTCCCACTCGGGATAAAAGGCCTGGAACTGCGTCGAGGTCATGGCGGCATCTTTGGCAGGATAGAGGCGTCCGCCGTAATCGAGTATCATGTCCGCGAGGCGTTCGAAGAGAGGGAAGCTCTTGTTCGGCTTGATGGGGAAGTCGAGCGCCAGCGTAATGCCCGGGCGAGGAAAGCTCATGACGCCCGGCGAAGGGACGTCTCCAAAGGCTTTGAGCACGGCGAGGAAGCTGGCCAGGCCTGACTTTGCGACCTCTTTGAGGATCGCGACCGTGCCTTCGCGCGCGTTGTTCCAGGGAATCACGTACTGGAACTGCAGGAGGCCGCTCTTGCCGTACATGCGGTTCCAGTGCAGGACTTTGTCGAGCGGGTAGAAGAAGGGCTCGTAGTCTTGCAGGGTGACGACCTGCTTCTTCATCTGCTTGTGGAAGAAGACGGTGTTGAAGGCGGCGACGCTGAGGTGATTGAGAGCGAAGCCGGGTGCGTCGAAGGGGAAGATCAGTTTGGGCTCGGGCGAGGGGTTGAGCGGAGCGCGTTTGGATGAGTGATCGCCCTGCATGAAGATGCCGCGGCAGAAGTTTTTGCCGGTGGAGGTGCAGTCGACCCAGCTGACGGTGTACTCGATCTCTTTGCTTGCCTCGGTGAGAGCGAGGAACTCGTCGATGCCGTGGAACTGGATGCCCTCGTAGTCGATCATGCGGGAGACGATGGGCTTGAGCTGGAGCGTGGCCCAGCGAATGAGGCCGGTGAGCCCGAGGCCTCCGATGGTCATCGCGTAGAACTCGGGATTCTTCGTCGGAGAGCAGTAGTAGAAGCTGCCGTCGGAGCGGACGAGCTCGAACTCGGTGACGTGGCGTCCGAAGGTGCCAGCGACGTGGTGGTTCTTGCCGTGAATGTCGTTGGCGATGGCGCCGCCGAGGGTGACGTACTTCGTTCCCGGCGTGACGGGGAGGAAGAAGCCGCGCGGGACGGCGAAGTCGAGGATCTGGGCCAGTGAGATTCCGGCCTCCGCGGTCAGCAGGCCCGTCTCCGGGTCGAAGGAGATGATGCGATTCATGCCCGGCGTGGCGAGCAGATTGCCGTCCTTGAGGAGGCAGACGTCGCCGTAGCTGCGTCCGAGACCGACGGGAAGGATTCCGTTATGAAGGTTCTGCGCAACCGCAGGGAAGTCACCCTGCCAGTGCAGAGGGATGACCTTGGCGTTGTAGGTTGGATACCGGCCCCAGGATTCGAAGGCGGGCTTGGTTGGGGTCGATCCTTCTGCAACGCGGGAGTGGCTCTGCGACGTTGGGGATGGAACGGTCGGCATAGTTTCAAGCATAGACGATCGTTTCTGTTCCTCTCGTAAATTTCCAGCGAGCCTGGTTTAAGCCTTTGATTGTGCGGCCCAAAATCGCTTGCGCTCGACCAGAAGATCGTTCCGGTTGAGCGCCGAAGTCTCTTCAGGAAGGCGCTCCACGATGGCGAAGCGGAAGGCGGTTTCGCCTTCAGCGTTCCATGTAGCCTGCATCTCCTTGTTTCGATGCAGACACTGGCGGAGCTGGAAGAACTGGCCGTTTTCCGCGGCGTCCAGGTTGAGCGATGCGTCGATCCAGCGCTGTCCTGTGGTGCTGCACTCGATGGCATAGATGCCGGGGGAGGGCTTGCGCTCCTTGAACTCACGAGCGGCTTCTCTTCGCTGAGCTTTTCCAATCATGCAAACTCCGGTTGTTCCAAAAGAAGAGGCGCGGCCGAAGCCGCGCCTCTTCGGTACTGACTGTTGGCTTAGGCGGCGGCCTTCGCGGAGGCGAGAGCAGCCTTGGCCTGCTCGGCGAGAGCGGTGAAGCCTGCCGGGTCGTTGGCGGCGATGTCGGCGAGGATCTTGCGATCGAGGCCGTTGCCCGCGGCCTTGAGGCCAGCGATGAAGGTCGAGTAGCTCATGCCGTTCAGCTTGGCGGCAGCGCCGATGCGGACGATCCAGAGGGAGCGGAACTGGCGCTTCTTCTGCTTGCGGCCGGTGTAGGCGAACATGAGGGAGCGCTCGACGGCTTCCTGAGCTGCCTGATAGAGCTTGGATTTGGTGAGGAAGTAACCACTTGCGCGCTTGAGGATCTTTTTGCGGCGGTCGTTACGTTTTGTACTCCGTTTTACACGGGGCATCGTAGTTCTCCTTTTGCGTACATCGTTTTAAGCGGCTGGAGGTAAGGTTTGCCTCTTCACTCGCCTTGCTACTTCAGATCTCGGTGGAGTTCGCTTCGCTCACTCCAGGGGCCTTTACGCTTTTACCGGCCCTTTGCTGTCTTCAGCGGCTCGATCTGAAAAACTCTTTCCTGCGCCTGCATCAGGCGTAAGGAATCATGCGGGCGACTTTAGCCGAATCCGCCTCAGAGACCAGGGTGATCGAGCGCAGGTGACGCTTGGTCTTGGTCTTCTTGGAGGTGAGGATGTGGCGCATCTTGGACTGGCCGCGCTTGAACTTGCCGGTGCCGGTCTTCTTGAAGCGCTTGGCTGCGCCTGAGTGTGTCTTCAACTTTGGCATTGGTGATTCCTGGTTTTGCTGCTTTTTGACAACCAATCAAGTATATACGAGGTTTCGTGCATTCCGCGCAGGAAGTTTCGGGCCGGAATCGCGGGGAGGCTCCCTCCCGTCAAAGCAGTGCAAAATATTCCATCGAAATGACTTAGGTCCGGACCTCGCGTGTAAGTTCTTTGTTTTGCAGAAGACTTCGAGTAAGTTCTTCGAAGACAAAGATTTGCGATCCGAGGTGCAGGGAATCACCCGGGATTGGTTCTTCTTATCAGTGTAGCGGTTTGAAGCAAACTCGTCGGCGTTTCGATCTTATTGATTTTGTTTTATTTACCGGCTTATTCCGCTTGACAGGCGTGGAATGGGGCAGATCGCAAAGGCAAAGGCTGCGATTCCTCGCTTCGTTCAGCAATGACGACCCCGGCGGAGAGATCAAAGGGCGGCTGGGGAAGAAGGATTGAGGCGTGTACGTGGCGGAACCGGTCCTCTGTGGAGCGGGTTGAGGGACTGGAAAGATGAGCCAATAAGTTCATTATTATCAGTGATGTGAACGGGTGAGGAATCGACGGATGTACCTCTGCGGTCCCCTCCGTTTCCTCCCCTGAGCGTGTTATACTTAAGTTACGAAAAAATCCGGTTGAAACCTCGATGAA
>DATJJJ010000069.1:0-79999 GCA_035492215.1 Edaphobacter sp.
GCCGCTGGAAACGCCACGCCTGCCATGTACCAGGCCGATGGACGCCAGTTCGTCGTAATCGCAGCCGGTGGAGGAAAGTCGAAGGATCCCTCCGGAGGCAGCTACGTTGCCTTCGCACTCTCCGAAAAGTAATATTTCGCCGCGATGCCTCGCAGAGGATGGATAGGCCTGTCACTCATGCCGAAGTTTATCGCCGCATGGTAGGCCATTCGAATGCCTTCGCCAGAGATGCCCAGACTCTGCGCAAGCGAATGCATTCAGCGGCGAAGTTCCTAACCATCCAGAATTTCCTCCAGCCGGGCAACCAATTGAAAACAAAGTTTTAGACTGAAGCCGCATCTAATTTTCTGCTGATGCGTTGCACGTAATTGTTCGAATTTCGACCGGAGCTATGCAGACCCTATCTTTCGACACGCTTCTTGCCATAACTTTGCGCGCAGTGGGAGACGGCGTTATCTCCTGCGACCGTGAAGGCCGTATCGTCCTGATGAATGCGGAGGCGGAACAGCTAACCGGCTGGACCCAGGCCGATGCTATCGGTAAGCCCCTTAAAAGCGTCTTCGTCATCATCAACGAGACAACTCGTAAGACCGTCGAAGACCCCGTCGACAAAGTGTTCCGCTTGGGCACCGTTGTGGGCATGGCAAATCACACCCTGCTCCTTCGTCCCGATGGCTCGGAGATCGCCATCGACGATAGCGCCGCTCCGATTATCGACGAGGAAGGCACCCTCCTTGGCGTGGTTCTTGTCTTCCGTGACGTCACCGGGCGACGGCAGGCCGAGAAGAATCTCGAACTGCTCTCCGGCAGCGGAAAAATTCTGGGCGAAGCACTTCTGCCCGACGAGATCCTCGACCGCATCGGCAAGCTCAGCACAGAACATTTTGCAGACATCGCCGTATTCGATCTGCTCACAGATTCTGGGGCATTCGACCGCACCGTTGGCGAGCATCGCATTCCGGAACGGCGCCCCCTCATGCAGCGTCTGCTTGACTTCGTTCCGTCGCCGGCAGATCTGCAGCACCCGTCTCGATCCGTCATCGCGAACGGCATCTCGATCCTCATGCCGGAGTGTACCGACGAAGATCTGCGGTCCATCGCTCTCAGCCCGCAGCATCACGCCTTTCTGCGCAAAGATCTTCACCCACGCTCCCTGCTCTGCACGCCCATCGCTGCGGACGGAGACAAGGTGGGCGTGATCACGTTCATTCGCGACACCATTGCCCTCCCCTTCAACGACCTTGACAGAATCGCAGCCGAGGAGCTGGGAGCGAGGCTTGGTCTCGCCCTGCGCTACTCCCGCATCCGCGAAGAGCTTCGCCTGCAGCGCGCCCGCCTCGACGCCATCCTTGAAAGCGTGCCCGTGGGCGTGCTGGTCGCGGACAACAATGGGCGCATCCTCATGGGCAATGCGGAACTCGATCGCATCTTCCGTCATCCACTGCAACACAGCCCTTCGATAGATCACTACTCCGAGCGTTTCGCCATGCACTCCAACGGTACTCGCCTGCGGTCGGAGGAGTACCCCATGGCCCGCACTCTCATCACAGGCGCAACCACGCGCGGCGAGGAGTATCTCTATCAGCGCGGCGACGGCACGCGCGCCTGGATCAGCATCTCAGCCGCGCCCGTGGTCGACACCGAGGGCGAGCGGCTGGGCGGCATCGTCGCCGTCGCCGACATCGATGAACAGAAGAAAGCGCGTGAGCTGATGCGTCGTAGCGAAGAACGTTTTCGCATGCTGATTGAACGCGCAAGCGTGGGAATCAATATCGGCGACGAACACGGCAATCTCATCTACGTCAATCCTGCACTGCTCAAGCTCATCGGCTACACCGAAGAAGAAGTCAGGCGTGGAGAGGTTCGCTGGGATCGCCTCACACCTCCCAAATATGCCAAGGCCGATCGGACTGCACTCGATCAGCTGAAGAAGACCGGCGTCGCCCAGACGTACGAAAAGTCCTACATCGCCAAAGACGGCACTCTGGTTCCCATGCTGCTGGGCGCGGCGATGATTCCCAGCCTCGACGTCGAAGACGATGCGCAGGACCTCGCCGTCTTCTTTACCGATCTCACCATGCAGAAAAAGGCTGAGGCGGCCTTGATCCAGGCCGAGAAGCTCGCCGCCGTCGGCAAGCTTGCCTCCTCCATCTCGCATGAGATCAACAATCCGCTTGAAGCAGTCACCAATCTCCTCTTCATCGTGCGCAACGATCCCAACCTCAGCCAGCAATCCAAGGATTATCTGGGAACTGCGGAACGCGAGCTCGCACGTGTCGCGCAGGTCACATCGCACACCCTGCGCTTCCACCGGCAGTCAACGTCGGCCATGACCATACAACCTGACCACCTGGTGGAAGAAGTGCTCGGGCTTTACAACACCCGCCTTGCCAGCTCCGGCGTTAGTGTCATCCGCGACTACAGTCCTGGAGTCCAGGTCACCTGTTACGAAGGAGACATACGTCAGGTCATGAATAATCTCGTCGCGAATGCCTTCGATGCCATGCGCGGCAGTGGCGGAAGGCTCACCATCCGCACCAGCAATGCCACACGGTGGTCCACAGGTGAGCCCGGGGTTCGCATCACAATTGCAGACACAGGCACAGGCATATCCCCTGAGACCCTCGGAAATATCTTCGATGCCTTCTACACCACGAAAGGAATTGCAGGAACCGGCCTCGGCCTCTGGATATCCTCGCGAATCGTCCACAAGCATCGCGGATACATCAAGACCTACAGCTCGCAGCGCCTCAACCGGCACGGAACCGTCTTCGTCCTCTGGCTTCCGCTCCGGCTAGCAGACTCAGCAAACGAAGCATGGCACATGGAGGACGGCCTCCCCGTCTAGGCGCTAGCCACCGAGATGTCGCCGCAGATCCTCCGGATGATAGCAATGCGCGAACGCCGTCTCACGCGAGATACGCCCCACACGAACGAGCTCCGCCAACGACTGCTCCATCGTCATCATCCCCTCCGCTCGTCCCGTCTCAATGTTCGCTCGTAGCTGATGGTCATCTCCACGACGAATCAGATTTCGCGTTGCGCTCGTAGCCACCAGAATCTCCACCGCCGGGTAGCGACCGGCCCCATCTGCAGCCGAGAGCAATTGCTGCGAAACAATCGCCAGCAGCGCTAACGACAGCTGCTGCCGAATCTGCGACTGATACCCGGACGGAAACGTATCCAGAATGCGCGAAACCGTCTGCGCTGCGTCGTTCGTGTGCAACGACGCCAGAACCAGGTGCCCGGTCTCCGCCGCCGTCAAGGCCGCAGCCATCGTCTCGCTGTCTCGCATCTCGCCCACCATAATCACGTCCGGATCCTGTCTCAAAACAGACCGCACTGCCTGAGCGAAGCTCGGCGTGTCATATCCAAGTTCGATCTGTTCCACCAGCGAACTGCGATTCGCATGGTGATACTCAATCGGGTCTTCGATCGTAAGAATGTGGTCATGCCGCTTGAGATTGATGCGGTCAACCAAGGCCGCAAGCGTGGATGTCTTACCGCAGCCGGTCGGCCCGGTCAGAAGAAGCAAGCCTTGCCGTCTCTCAGTCAACGCTCCCAGGGCCAAAGGCAAATGCAGTGATTCGAGTGTCGGAACCTGCTCCGGCAGCAAACGAATCGCGGCTGCAAGCGTGCCTCGCTGATGGTGGAAGTTCACCCGAAATCTTCCGATCGAAGGCCGCACAAAACAGCAGTCCAACGATTTGTGTTCCTGCAGCTGCTGCAACTGGCTGGCTGTAAGCAACGGAAGCAGAATGCCTCGAATATCTTCCGCAGCAAGCGATGGTCCCGAATCAGGCGTCAAAGCACCATTGACTCTCAACGTGACCGGCGAACCCGCAACCAGAATGACGTCTGAGGCATGGCGCTTGAACGCAACCGTGAGTACCTGTTCGAGCGATCGTTTCTCGCTCGATCTCGCAGTCGTTGCAGATCGATTCAGTTGATCGACGAGCTTCGAAAGCTCACTCTCATGCTCAAGCATAAAATCTCCTGATAAAGTCAGGATCGGCATCGCTGCATTTCATCTGGATTCCTGGTGCTTCGTTCTAAATAAGACGTGCAGGCTGCAGGGAACGTCTCACCCAACGCACCGCTCCCAAGGCGAATATCCACTCATCCTCAAACATCTCCGCCACGTACCTGATACGGTGGTACTGTTTCCAAAACAATCACGGGCCACGCTTCTAAAAACCTTCTCAAATGGAGAATTGAAATGAGAAAGAAGTTTCTTCTTGCTCTGGGCCTTCTATGTGTCTTTTCCTTCGCCGGAGCCTCAGCCTTCTGCGATCCGCTTCCTGTTGGCAACTACAGTCTGAACGTTCAAACCCCAACCTCGGGCGTCCACTCCGGTTCAGATCAAGGTACCCTGTCAGGAACCCTGACCTTCGATGCAGCCTCCACACTCGTCGCGGCAAACCTGACCTTCGACGACATCACTACGGGAACCACCTTCGCCTTCACCAACCCCGGACCAACCAGCATTGACCCCGGTAATTTTCTCGGGGCCACCATCTACAACGCCATCGATCCTGCGACCTTCTATCAGTTTTCGATCGCGATTCCGGGAAGCTCGTCTGGAACCTTCAATCTCACCTGCGGAACGGACTGCCACACCTGGATGGATCTCGATCAGGGAGGTCAATATCCGGTTTATGTGGAGCTGAACTTCGGCAACCTCACGCCCGCACCGTCCACACCCGCCGTGCCCGAGCCCTCCACTCTGCTGCTCTTTGCAACCGGAATCACCGGTGGTCTCTCCCTTCTACGCCGACGCCTCCAAAACGCCGCCGTCAAGCCCTGAAACGCCCCAAACCATTCATAACAGGACGGATCGAGTCTGCCGACCAGTTCCTCTCCACCAGTTAAAATTGAAGTAGCCCCAAAGAGCAGGAGGCCCCGACGGAGAAATCTCTCGGGGCCATCTCTTTTTTGCTTCAAAGCAAAGATTTCAAGCTATTTATTTTCAATGTTTTACGCTGGCAAGAAATGACTTGGCCTCCCTTGGGCTTTTTGACTACCCTGAGCCATGCTCGACAGGCTCAAGCGGCTCGGGATGACAGTCAGGGCGGCAGCCGTCTTTTTGGGCGTCTGGCTGCTCATAGCGATTTGGTATCTGTGGGCTTCGCGTTAGAGTTTGGGTTAGTCCAGCTTTACCTCGATGGTACCAACCTAAAATTTCTAGAATCAATACTTTGCGCAAGAAGTGGGGGAGGGGTATGACTTCCTCTCAAACTCGCTTGATCACGACCGCCGTCAGATCGTCCATCTGCTTCGATCCGTCCGCGAACTTCTTCACCGCCTTATAAAGCTCGGCGATGATCTCCTCGGGAGCGAGATGGCGCGACGCGCGTACTGCCTCAATCAGCCTCTCGAAACCGAACTGCTCTCCGTCCCGGTTCTCCCACTCGAAGAACCCATCGGTAGCCAGCACCAGCATATCGCCGGAGCCGAGGTTCAAAACCGTAGGCTCCTCGGAATCCAGCTCAGGTAAAAGGCCCAGCGGAATCGCCTGCGCCGCCAGCTCTTGAAACTGATCCTCGACAGAGGAGTACACAAACAAAGGACCGTGCCCTGCGGAGAACAGTTCAATCCGTCCCACATCGCCCGAGCACACCGCGGCCACGAAGGTCGCGAAACGGCCATCCGTAAGATCTTCTCCGAAGAACTGATTGATATGTTGCACCGCCTGCACCACATCGCTGTGAGTATCGAAGCTGGACCGCGCATAAGCGCGGCAAAGCGACGCCAGCAGGGCGGGACCGATGCCATGGCCCGTGACATCTGCCAGAGAGACGACGAGACGGCCGTCCCGCAACTTCTTCCAGTCGAAGTAATCTCCTCCCGTAGCATCGGCTGGAAGATTCCATCCACTGATCTCCAGTCCTGGAATCGTCGGGCGGGTTCTGGGGAGAAGCGATTGTTGAATCGATCGCGCGATCTCAAGATCGTGCTCCACTTCCTTGAGCTGCCGTTCCATCTCCGCCTCATGGAGTGCCGCTTCCACATGCTTGCGAATCTCCGCGCTGATCAAACCGGCAATAAAACCGCACAGCAGCAGGATCGCGGCATAAAACGCAACCGCGGTCTGCTCGACCGTATGATTCGCCAGATCGTGGAAACTGGGTCGCCATCCCACGGCGTAGGCGCTCACCAGATACGCGATCATCGCAACCAGTCCCGCCAGCCGGGAGAGACGCGGATTCAGGCGCAGAACCGAGAGCATAATCAAGGGAAAGAAGCCCAGCACCCAGGGAGTCGCGATAGGGCGATAATCCTCAGCCAGCCGTGGACTGGCGAAATAAGCCACACCCAGCGCGGGCACGGCGATCTCCAGAACGATGCTGAAGATCCATAACGCTTCGGAAAGATCGTGACCGGTCTTCAAAGCCCTGGTGACCGAAGAGAGCATCCACAGCTCATACACCACAACGAGCAGCAGGACGATGGGTCCCCACGGACTCATGTGAGAGCGAAAGATGAGAATACGAGCTGCAACGGCCAGAGCAAAGGCCGAAAGAAAAGCAATCACGCCATAGATACGGCGCCGTTCACTTTGAAGGAGTGCTGTACGGAAGGCCAGATTGATCATCGGTCGGATCACGCTGCCTATCTATAAATTTTGCTGAAGAGCCCTGCCGTGAAACATAATACCCAGGCTTCGGAGGAGTAAAGAAAAATCGCGAAACCCTCAACAAAAACAGAAACCGCGATCCATCGCGTCTCTGTCCAAACATCTTTCTTTAGTGGTGACTTGATTTATCGATCAAGTTTTTGCAATTGAAAATCACCGCAGCTGCAAACGTCGACAAACTTCATCGTGACATCCGTCTTGAGACCTGTCGGTTCTTGGATTTCCTGATAGTGCCATACCTCATAAGGTCGTTCCTGGCCTCTCGTAACAAGATGGGTGTCCATCGAATCCGGTCGCCCGTACAGAATCAAGGCCCTGCCACGATCCGTTCTCCAGCCTGCTTCATCATGAGCGAAGTGTTGGTTTGCATAGGCAATGCGGCGATAGTGTTCTGTTCTGAAGCTATCACCCGGAACGCCGTTTACCTTGACATTGCGTTGTTGCCAAAACTGCCTTATGAACTCGTTCCGCTCATTGTTGCTCGACAGCGTCGAAAACCGCGCCTTCTCTTCCGGGGTAATAATCCAGCGAACATCCTCTTCCAGCCATTTCCGGTAGAGCGCTCCCCCAAGCTGGGATGTTTGATCCACTTTTAGAGCAGGTTGGGTACCCGTGTTCGATTGACCTCGAGCCAGCGTGACGGTAGACAATACAGCCATCACACTCACCGCAGCCAATAAGATCCTGCTTGTCAATCGAGAGAGAACAGGGTTTTCTTTATATCCACACAGTCGTTTTCTTCGCATAACCAAGACACCTCTATTCTCTTTAATTACGTTTACTCCATCGTCATGACCACACGGAACCGGGCCTTCCCGTTGATCATGCGCTCGTACGCTTCTTTGTACTGCTCAAACTTGTAGATCTCGTTCATCGAACGAACTCCTTCGAGGAGGCTGAAGTTCAGCGTGTCCTCTGAGTCAATCGATGTCCCTGAGTACCATCCCTGCGCCGACTGCGACTGCAGGATCATCTGGAGCGCCGGCACCTCGATCTTCGGCACTGCCCCTACAATCATGAAGGTTCCCTTCGGGGCCAGGCCGCCCATCACCGCGGCCATTGCATCTGCACTGGTTGCCGTCGAGAGCACAACCTTCGCTCCACCCAGCTTCTGCAACTCCGCCACAGGATCCTGAGCCTGATTATCGATATACACCTCAGCGCCCAGCTTCTTCGCCAGTTCTTCTTTATCCGCTCCACGACCAATCGCAACCGTTCTGAACCCCATCTTTGCCGCGAATTGCACGCCAAGATGCCCCAGGCCTCCCAGTCCCAGCACCGCAACCACGTCTCCAGGGTGAGCGCCTGCATTTCTCAAACAGTTGAATGTCGTCAGCCCTGCGCACATCAGCGGAGCTGCTTCTACCGCGCTCAATCCCTCCGGCATCTCCGCTAACCCAATCGCCGGAGCTACGATGTACTCCGCGTAGCCGCCGTCGAAGCTCACCCCTGTCGTCTGCAGATCGTTTGTGCACGCAAAGAAATTTCCACGACGACAGTTCTTGCAGTACCCGCAGTTACCGCCATGCCAGCCGATGCCGACCCGCTGGCCGACCTTCCATCCCTTCGCGCCGTCACCCAGCTTGTCTACGATGCCGACGATCTCGTGCCCCGGGACCCGAGGATACTGAATCCCTGGAAACAATCCCTCTTTGGTCACTGAATCGCTGTGGCAGATTCCGCAGGCCTGAACCTTTACCCGAACCTTCCCCGGGCCCGGCTCCGGAATCTCTCGCTCGACCAGCTCCAACTCACCACCAGCCTTAGCAACCTGCACGACACGCATCTTAGCCATAAAAGCTCCTTTGAAAGGTAGCGAAGTAGAGGAAACGAAGGGCCCGTACCTGTGCATCAGCGATTCTACGCAGCGTTATACGACACCCTGATAAAAGCGCGCAAACCTGCAGCCATCTCTATGCATAAAAAATCAATTAAGCGTCTTCGACACGCTTCTTGACCGTAAGCTCATCGACGATCAGCTTGCCGATGCTCAACTCTTCGATCCTGCCGGTTCCCATGCCCAGGTGATTGATTCCCAAAGCCCCGATTGCAAGTGCGCCAATCGCCATTGCGCCCACCGCCATTCCGGATATTGCCACCCCAAAGCAGGCAGCACCTATCAGTGCAGTTGATTTCAAGCTTCGTCGTCGCTTCATGCCGTCGATCTTACTCCCTCGACTGATGCCCCGAGATTATCTTCGGAACCGGTCGCGGTCCTGGTCCTTCGGCCGTCATCTTTATCGGCTTGATATTGCCATCGGTATCGAAGTACATCCGATCGATAGCCAAAACGCGCTGATTTGCTCCGCTCGTACCCAACGGATGCCGGTGATAGACGATATACCACTCCTCGGTTCCCGGAATCTGCAATACGGAGTGATGCCCCGGCCCGTTGGCAATAGCCGAGTCCGTCTCCAGAATCTTGCCTACACGTTCGAAGGGTCCCGTCGGACTCGCACTCTTCGCGTACGCCACTCCGTAGGTTGAGTTCTCCCAGCTTCCCTCAGACCACATGAAGTAATACACGCCTTTGCGCTTGATCAGGAACGGCCCTTCTACATAATGGTCCGGCATGATCTCGCGATACATCTCGCCGTCCTTCATCGGAACAACACTCTTCAAGTCCGGCGACAGACGCACTACATTGCAGTGGGCCTGTCCACCGTAATAGAGGTAGATTGTCCCGTCGTCATCGCGAAACACAAAGGGATCGATTGGCTGTGCTCCATTGTGGAACTCACCGATCAGCGGCTTGCCCAACGCGTCTACGAACGGACCACCCGGCGAGTTGCTCACGGCTACCCCGATACCGCCCGGAAATGTGTCCTTCTTCTGAATATCGTTTGCCGCAAAGAAGAGGTAGTACTTGCCCTTGAGCTCAAGTGCAGAAGGCGCCCAGATCGCATAAGCCGCCCATGCAACGTCCTTCACATCCATCACGCCCTTATGACGGGTCCAGTGCACCAGGTCGGGCGATGAGAGAGCATCGAGCGAGGTGTGCAGCAGATAAACCGGGTGGATCACATGCCCGGCGCGCAACTTCTCTTGCACTGGATTGAAGGTCCTATGCTGATTGTCCGGCTCAGGGCTCGATGAGGTTGGATAGATCCAGTACTGGCCGCTAAAGATATGGATCTCAGGATCGGCATACCAGCCCTCGCGCCCGAGGTTGGCGGTTGCCTGCGACCACCCGGCACAAGGCAGTTGGAGAGAGGCTGCGAGGATAAGAACTATACGCAGGAGTCGATGCACGCTGGGTCCAGTTTTGGGGCTTAAACAACAAAGACGTCGTCTGGAGACATTCTATGCACGAACCATCAAGATCTTCGATGTAGCATGAATCCCGTGCGCAGGATCGCCATGTTGGTCAACCCCGTCTTCTCGCCCTGGCGACGAAGAACGATCCCTCGCATCCGCCAGATCTTTGAAGAGGCCGGCATCTCCGTTTGCCTGATCGAGACTGCGCCGGTGCCACACACGTCCCGACGCATCCTACCCGATGATGATCTCGATGCCGTCATCGTCTGCGGAGGAGACGGCACCGTCTTCGGACTTCTACAAGAGCTTGCCGGATCCAGCATCCCTATCGGCATCTGCCCCTTCGGCACTGGCAACATCCTCGCCCAGAACCTCGGAATCCCACGCAACTCCGTTGCTGCCGCCCGGGCTTTGTTGACTGCAAAGCCTATGCAGGTTCCACTGGGAAAGATCACCTGCGGTCTGGCACAACAGAGCTTTTACTTCGCTATGTCAGCAGGGCTCGGCGGCCATGCCGCTATGATGCGCGCGGCCTATCGTTACGGGAAACATCGTACGGGGCGACTTTCTTACTTCGCTGCGGGCTTCGAGGTTCTAGCGACCCATCCGCTGGAGATTTTTACACTCGAGATCACTACCGTAGAGAGAGAAAACATCCTTCGTAACAGTTCTGAGATGATTGCAGTTCGCGTCAGCGCGCTCAACCTCTGGCGTCCGGGAGGTGGTCTTCAGCTTCCCTTTCTCCGTCTTGCCAGCATAGAAGGAGCTTCGCGGCTTCGCCTTCTTCGAGCCTCCCTTGAGGCTCTTGCATTTGGGGCCGGACAGCGAAGTCGCTCCCCCAATGCAGATGCCGCCGCACACTATGAAGATGTTCTTCGAGTACGCATAACCACCATTCCCGGCCGAGTTTATAAAGCGCGTCTCCCTCTACAGGCCGACGGTGAGATTCTTGACCTGCTTACACCCGACGCCCCAATCACCCTTGAGATGGCGGGCGTCCAAGCGAACTTCCTTTCGATCTGCTCATAGAGCACGCACCCGCTCTGCGAGTGTACTTTCGATATACTTCCAGCCATGCTCCGCATCCTGGCTGCAACACTTCTTACCTGCGCTCTCTCTGCGTATGCTCAGCAATATGACCTCGTTCTTCGGAACGGTCACGTCATCGATCCGAAGAACAATGTTGACGCAACACGCGACATAGCGATTCGCGATGGCAAGATTGCGGCCATTGAGCCCTCTCTCCCGGCAAACGCAGCAAAGAAATCCATCGACATCTCAGGCCTTTATCTCACGCCTGGCCTCGTCGATATCCACGAGCACGTCTTCCTGGGTCTGCGGCACAACGCCTGGGGGAATGGCGATCTTTCGGTTCAAGCCGACGTTATGGCCGTCCCCAACGGTGTGACCACAGTAGCCGATGCAGGGTCCTCGGGCTGGCGCGACTTTGCTGAGTTTCGCCATCGCATCATCGACACCTCCAAGACGCGCATCTTTGCCTTCATCAACATTGTCGGCGCAGGTATGCAGAACGCTGACGATATTGCTGAGCAGAATGAGCACGACATGGACCTCGATGCTCTTTCGAAGACGATTGCCGAGAACCGCGACATCATTGTCGGCATCAAAACCGCCCACTGGCAGCAGCCCAACTTTATCTCGGTCAAAAATGCTATCGCAGCCGGCAATCGGAATCACCTTCCTGTCATGGTCGACTTCGGATGGTTCGATAACAAGTCGTACCAGGAGATGGTCTCTACACTGCTACGGCCCGGCGATATCAGTACCCATGTCTTCCGTATGCCCGCGCCACTTCTAACTCCTGAGGGTAAACCAGCCCCTTATATGCTCGATGCCCGCAAACGCGGCATCAAGTTTGATGTAGGCCACGGCGGTGGCTCCTTCAACTTCGCGCTCGCAGAGCCTATGGTGAAAAACGGCTTCTTTCCGGATTCCATCTCGACCGATCTCCATATCAGCTCTGCGACCGGAGTCATGCTGAACATGCCTAACGTCATGAGCAAGATGCTCGCGCTTGGCATTCCTTTGCAAGAAGTGATTCGCGAATCAACGACTAATCCTGCCACGGAGATCGGCCATCCAGAACTCGGACAGATTGCCGTCGGCTCCATTGCCGACATTGCTGTTCTTCGCGTTGACCACGGCAACTTCGGCTATGCCGATCTTGCGGGCGGCAAAGTGGATGGCGCCGAGCGCATCGTGCCCGAGATGACGATTCGTGGTGGAAGCATCGTCTTCGACCTCAACGCTCGCACCGCTGTTCCATGGCGACAGGGCCACCTCAAATACGCTACACGCTGAAGAATCTTTACACCTCACCAACGATCAAAAGAACATCATGTCGACAGAAAAGCGAATCTTTGACATTCCCGCGCTCGCCGCAACCTTACCTGAAACCGCTGAAACCATGCTGACTGACCTTCGATTGATCGAGGAACAGGAGGCCAGCTGCCGCGTCTTTCGCGTCTACCGAACGGTACCGGCGCACTTCCATACCAGCTGCAACGAACACCTCTACGTCCTCTCCGGACGCGCCGAGATCGCAATCGCCGATGATCCTCCGCGCGAGATCGGTCCTGGTGAGCTAATTTTTTTTAAACGAAATATCGTCCACGCGCTCACACGAATCCTCGAACACCCTTTCACCGTGCTCGCCATCGACACACCGCGACGTCCGCCGGAGGATGTTCATTTCGTCCATTCGCAGGATGAGACGCCCGAAAGTTTCATCAAAACCCAAACTACGAATCCTTCTTCATACTGACATTTAGCGGTGGGCAACAAAAATAAAAGGGCTCAGGAGAAGATCCCTCCCGAGCCCCTTTTGTTTCAGAGAGAACCGTCAGGCTTGTGCCGCAGGTGCAAATCCGTCACATCCACTGATCGGCGTTACCTTCAGATGGAGCGACGCATGCTTCGGATGGCCGCACTCATCGACCATATTCAAAGGAGCTTCGTGGCTCTTCATGATCGTGACCAGCGCCGGCGTCGAAGAATGACCCTCGCCAAAGTGTGTACAGAGTCCGCACTGTCCATTATGAATCTGTTCCATCGCTGCCTCCTCGTTATATCGTTTGAGTCTGTGTTCCCGAAACTTGTTGCCCCGCTAAGAAGCGAGCCTGCGTGAAATTCACAGTAGTCCACAAAATATTTCCTGTAAATCACGACTACCCGAGTCCGCGTATAGCTTACTAACCACGATCAAAATGGTCGTGTATGCTGCAGTTTCGCAGCGGCACGGAACTCGGTAAGTCTTTTCATCGTATTCTCATCAGGATTTGGAGGACTGGAGCTTTGAACTACACCGACCCTCTCTACACTGCCGGAATGACCGAACACCAGCGCGCATGGTTCTATGCCGAATACGATCAGGCCCGCCGCGACGAAGTCGTTGGCGTTCTTCTGGCTCTCTTCCTCGGCACCTTCGGTCTTCACCACTTCTATCTGCGCCGTAACGGTCTCGGCGTTCTTTATCTTCTTTTCAGCTGGACCGGTATTCCCGCAATCCTCGGATTTGTGGAAGCCTTTCTTATGCCTGGCCGCGTTCGTACTTATAACGCCATGCAGGCAACACACATCTCAAGCCAGATTCGCCTTTCCGGCGCTTTTCCATTGCAGACAGCAACGATCCTTTGTCCATCCTGCGGAAGTAGTCTCGCTGTGGGAGCTGGTTTCTGTCCGCGCTGCGGAGTCGCCGCTGCTCACCCTATCGTCTAAATAATGCAGACAAGAACAAAGGCCTCTTTATGAGAGGCCTTTGTTCAGAATTGGTTTAGATCGCAATGGCTACATATTGGTGTGACCAGCTCGCATCTCTTCGTTGAAGGAGGGCTTAATGAACTGCATAGCTGCTGCTAATTCCTGTTCGTATCCCTCGCGATGCGCCATTAGCGCTTCGGCCGGTGTCGCAAACTCGGTATCAGCATTCAGCAGAATCACTCCTTCATGCGCCACTGCGGCTGCCGTCCTCTGTAGCTCCTCGACCGTGGTGTTCAGGTACTGAGCGTCCCGGGGATCGGCCAACCATACCGGCTCGCCCCCGCCTAGAACACCAGAGAGCCAGAAGACCTTCGCCGCGAGATACTCCTGCCGCTGCGCGTCCGTCGTGTCATTGAAGATGAACTTTTTCTGCTTCGAGCTGTAGTAGCGCGTCGTCACCGGAACCGGTTGACGATTGCCGCTCTTGACCAGCTCCAACTGTCCCTGGTCCATGGTCTTGCGTATGGCGTTATAAATAAATCCTTCGGCGAAAGGCTGCTCGAGTGCAGCAACCACCTCGGCAAACGTGACCGTCATCGAAGCAGCCACTTTGGCATGCAGCAAACTCTCTTTACCGTCTTCCAGACGAGCTTCACCATGAACGATATAGGTATCCGCACCCGAGGTCGACGCATGAAAGGGCCACTCAAACTTGCCGAAGCTCAGCGGGAGCCCGTGCAGGGTCAGATAACAGTCCGGACGAGGATTCTTCAGGCGGGTCGCAGCTTCTTTCATGTAGGTCTCCACCACCGACTTCAACGCAGTTCCGTTGAAGTCAAAAGCTGCGCTCAACTCCAGCGGCTGCGTCTTAGAAGGATTAGCCGCCAGGCCGAGGGTAAAGCGTGCCGTAGGACCGCCGGAGAAGTCCTTCCCCTCCTGCTGTTCCACTACGACCAGGCCAGCTGCCTTCGCCGCCGCCTCTACCTGCCCTGCCAATACACCTGTGCTCATCTGACTCCGTTCCCTTTTCGAATTTTTCCGTAACCCTTCTATTTTAGCGTCACCGGGCGATTTTCCTTTGTTTGGAGCGCCTCACCTCCTGTGATTTTCGCCGGAATCGCTGCTACCAGGGCATCGATCGCTGAGCTCTGCGTCCCTGCATTTGGCTCTCCCGGAGGCCCTGACCACACCACGCCAAACGTATTGCTGGGGGTTCGGTCCTTCGTCCAAATGGCACCCGCATTTGCGGCAAAAGCTGTCTGAACCTGCGGCTCAGAGGCCTCCGCATTCAGGGCACGCAGGTTGCGCATCAAAATCCCTTTGAACTGAATCCCATCGGCACTGCACTTCGGCTCGCACGGTTCATGGATCACGCCTTGCTTGTCACTGAAATGGGCCACTGCTGCATCACCGATCTGTCTTGCCTGGGTCAGGACATCGGCACCGCCTCCGGTTCTTGCCCACTCCGTCAACGCACCAATCAGTACGCCCTGGTTATACGTCCAGACCGTCCTCTGATTGTTACGGCAGGCACCCGTCTTGGCGTCGATGACGAGTCCATCATTGACCAGGTGATCCCCGTTGATCATCCCGCTCGTGCGAAACCACTGCCACTCCTTCGATGCCCAGTCGGCATACGTCTGTCCTTCAGCCGTCGAAATCCGTGTCGTCAGGTGTGCAGCGACCGAAAAGAATAGTTCATTGGCAATCGCATTCTTGTACTTGCGATCCTTGCTCCACCAGATGCCGCCGCTGCAGGTTCCGTCCCATCCACCGGCCATATCGTCGAAGATAGACTGCGCCATGGTGAGATATCGCGTCTCGTGGGTCAGGTCGTAAGCATCGATCCATGCCAGAGCCCACCACCCTTCATCGTCATAGTACTTGTTGATGAAACCGGGGAACCCTGTGAGCTCTTTCTTCGGATCGGTACGCTGTTCTATAGGAATCGTCTTCTGCGCCTGCTTGTAGGTATTCGCCAGAACCGAAACGTACTGCTTCGATCCGGTTGCGCGCATGAAGTCAGTAAGGGCCGTGATTGCGTTTGCCGAGTTCCACCACCCTGTTGTCTTGTAAAGACCCATCTGTGCGTCGTACCACTGCTGCAGGGCTTTCACTCCAAGCTCCACACGTTGCCGTGCCTCGCCGTCCGTGACTGTTTGTGTTTTTTCTTGTCCGAAACCGGCGATCGTTACGGGCAACCAGAGCGTGAGGAGGACGACACCACGAAAGATCATCCCTCCGTTGTATCAATAAAAAGCTCTTCATTTCTTGGTAGGAGGATAAAGAAATTGGATTGCCGCAGGAAAGCGATCACGCCATGCAGCAGCACCGTGGCGTCCACCCTCCTGCACCGTAAACAGCACCTCAGGATGATTCGCAATGGCAGCTTTAAAATTCTCAGCCAGGGTTCTATTCAACGAGACAAAAGCTTCATCGAAGTTTGGGACTCCAAGCATCTTTGCATCCGGCCCTAACTCCTGCGTTCCTACTCCAATCGACACACGGACCGGCCCGACAACGACGGGCGTGACGTCCCGCAGCAACTGCCCATTGCCGTACTGCATCGCAGTACTCTCCAACAACCCAATTCCAAAGATATCTGGCCGCCTCAGGAGAGCGATCAGAGCAGCGACACCCCCAAGAGAGGAACCTCCAACTCCAGTATTTTCACGACCCTTTTTCACCCGATAATGTGCGGCGACATATGGCTGCACATCTTCCGTCAGAAACTCCGGAACCTGCGCACCCTGAAGGGCCTTTGGGGGACCAAAGAAAAGAGGATTGCCGTACGGCGCATACTCCGAATCGCGATGCTCGTTGCTATCAATTCCGACAACAATCAGTGGTGCAGCCTGATGTTTTTCAATAAGCTCCGTAAGCGTTTCATCTACCTTCCATTCGCCCTGTGTCGGGGGAGCAGTGCATTGATCAAACAGCCACGAGCCGTCAAACATGTAGAGTACCGGATACGTTGCTGTCTTCTGTTCCGCATCGTTGTAGCCCGGAGGAAGCCATATGCGCAGCTTTCTCTCATTCCCATAAACCTTACTTACGAGAGGAACGATCTCAAGATCTCCCGTGACCGTGGAGCGGCAAGACCTAGAAGCAGCTGATGTCTGCCCGTAAACAAAAGACGGAAAAACAGCCATCATTATTGCGGCAAGTATCTGAAGCACCCAAAATGCTTTCGAACGCCGGATCACAATAACAGGCCTATAAAAAGTGGTGTAGAACTTTAAGACTTTCATGGTCGGATTTCGACTATATCGATGATCGACTATTAGTGCAAGGCTTTTGCCTCAAAAAAATTACCCCCCCCAAAAAATATGGGAGGAATCTGAGTGACGCTAAATGGTTTATTACGTTGTAATCCCCTAAGGGCACAATCAAACCTATGATCAAAATCATTGCTGCTCTGCTGCTGGGCTCAGCTCTGTCGGTCTCCGCTCAGACCATCCTCGTCCATGCGCATCGCGGAGGACGTGCTTCACGGCCTGAAAACACCCTGCCTGCTTTTCAGTTCGCCATCGATCACAAAGTCGATGCACTCGAGCTTGATCTCGCTGTCACGAAAGACAATGTGCTGGTCGTCTCCCATTCTCCCTATCTCATTCAACCTGAAGGCGATACTCCTTTCATGAAGGCCGTGCTCGCCAACGAGCGCCACTGCTCTGGTCCCACTCTGCCTGCTGGAACACTCATCCACTCCGTTACCCTGGCTGAGCTGCAGCAGTACGACTGCGGTGCGACTACGCTGACTGCCTTCTCGCACCAGGTCGCGGTTCCTAATACGCATATCCCCACGTTCGACGAAGTACTCGACCTCGCTCCTCAAGGCAACTTCGACTTCAATGTTGAGACTAAGATCTTCACCAACCAACCTCAGATCACGCCCTCGCCTGAGGTCTTCGTCGAGATGATCGACCGGGCTGTACGCAATCATCATCTGCAGTCGCGCGTTATCCTGCAGAGCTTTGACTTCCGCACGCTCCATGCAATGAAGAAAATTGATCCTCAGATCCGTCTCTCGGCACTCTTCGGTCAGGCCAAGTATGACAAGCTCATGGGAATCACTGATCCCGATAAGAGTTTCGTTCACGTTGCCCGGGTCGCCGGAATTTCCAGAGGAGACTTCCTCTCACCCGATGAGATTCTCGCCACACCTGGTGAGGTTGCAGCTGCGCACAAAGCCGGTTTCAAGGTGGTGCCTTACACCAGCAATACACCCGATGGGTGGAAGAAGCTCGCTGACGCTCAGGTTGACGCCATCATCACCGACGATCCCGCGGGCCTACTCGACTGGCTCCGTGCGCAGCATCCGCCGCTTCATCCTTAATGCGAGTTATGCGCCCCGCTGCGAGACGCACTGCACCATGTTCCACATCATCTGATCGATCGCCGTGTCGATCTCATTCGAGAAGTGCTCACCTTTCGCGGACGCGTCGACGGCCCCCGCGTCGTTGGCCGCAAGCAGGGCAACAAGATTACCGACAACTTTCATGATCATGGCGATACAGGTTTCTTCGAGGCTGTTCACCCTGACAACTGAGTCTCTTCGCGAGCTGCCACACGCTCCATATAAGCATCGAACGCTGAAGTTGCCCCTCCAGATACTGCTTCACAGATCTCCCGTGATCCACACTGTTTCCACACCGGCGTTTGCGTAGAATCGCACTCACCTCCATGCAGCTCCCCACACTTACCCGTCGCTCTGCCCTCGCCTCCATCGCCGCCACTGCGATCACCCCCTCCGCACTCTTTGCATCATCCACAAGCGATCTCGCCGCCGCTCTCTCTGCTCTTGAGCAGAAAAGTAGGGGGCGTCTCGGCGTCTCCGTCCTCTTTCCTAACGGCAAGCGTGTGAGCCATCGCCCAGATGAGCGCTTTCCCATGTGCAGCACCTTTAAATTTCTCGCCGCGTCCCTTATCCTTCAGCGCGTCGATCAAGGTAAGGAACATCTCGACCGCATCGTTTCTTACTCCAAGGCCGACCTCGTCACTTACTCCCCTGAGACCGAAAAACACGTCGGCTCAGGCATGACCGTCACCGAGCTCTGCAAAGCTGCGCTCACCCTGAGCGACAACACCGCAGCCAATCTTCTGCTCGCCAGCTTCGGCGGCCCACCTGCGATTACTGCCTTCGCCCGCTCTGTCGGCGATAATATGACACGCCTCGATCGCAACGAGACCGCACTTAACGAAAGCATTCCTGGAGATCCACGCGACACCACCACCCCCAACTCCATGCTCGGCAATCTCCAGAAGATCCTCTTTGGCGACGTCCTCAAGCCCAACACAAAAAAACAACTCACCGACTGGATGCTCGCCAACACCACGGGCAAGACGAAGTTCGTCGCGGGCCTTCCTGCAGATTGGAAGGTAGCCGACAAGACTGGTTCAGGCGAACACGGTTCCAATAACGACATCGGCGCTCTTTACCCACCCACAAGCAAGCCAATCCTCATTACCAGCTATCTCACCCAGACCGATATCACCACCGAAGAACGCAACACCATCCACGCCGATATTGCGCGAGCCGTCGCAACCGAAGTGCATTAAACAATCGTCGGGAAGAGCGCTACTATGAATCAAGGAGACACCTTGATGAAAGCTGCAGTCCTCTGCTCCTTCGCTCCTACGCTTTCCATTGAAGACGTTCCGCGTCCTACGCCTGGACCCGGCCAGGTCCTTCTCAAGGTTCTTGCGTGCGGTGTCTGCCGCACCGACCTGCACATCTTCGAACATGATCTGCCCACGTTGCGCGACCCACTCATCCTCGGCCACCAGATCGTCGGCGAAATCGTCGACGGTGCTACCGCGGAGCTCCCTCTTGGTGCGCGGGTCGGAGTCTCCTGGGTTGGTGGAACGGACGGCACTTGCCCCTTCTGCAAACGCGGTGAAGAGAACCTCTGCGACAACATCGTCTTCACCGGCTACTCCGTCGATGGGGGCTATGCGGAGTACGTCGCTGCACGCGCGAACTTTGTTCATCCTCTGCCTCCTACGCTCTCCAACGCCGACGTCGCTCCCTTGCTCTGCGCCGGAATGATTGGCTTCCGCAGCATCCGTGTCGCAGGCGCACAGCCCGGCGAGCGTGTCGGCCTCTTCGGTTTTGGAGCCTCCGCCTCTCTTGTCATCAACGTTCTTCGTCACTGGAACTGCGAGATCTACGTCTCTACTCGCGGCGAGCAGCATCGCAAGCAGGCCGAAGAGCTTGGTGCAAAGTGGGTCGGCAGCGAAAACGATAAGCCTCCCGTAGAGCTCGACCGCGCCGTCACCTTTGCTCCATCAGGACAGGTCGTCGTCTCCGCGCTCTCCAGTCTGCGCAAGGGAGGCATCGTCGCGATCAATGCAATTCACCTGGACCAGATGCCAGCCTTCGACTACGACACTTTACTCTGGGGTGAACGCCAGATTCGTTCTGTCGCCAACATGACCCGCGACGATGCCCGTGACTTCCTCGCCGTCGCTGCCGAGATTGGAATTCACCCACGCGTTCGTACCTTTACTCTCGATCAGGCCAACGATGCGTTGCAGGCCGTTAAACACGAAACCGCAGAAGGTCCCGTCGTCATCCTGCCCTGACATCTACTTTCCTGCCGGTTTCGGCAGCGGCCGACTCCGATCTCGCAATGTATCCAGCGACACCTCACCTGGGGGCATCACCTTCCCAACATCCGGCAGATACATCTCCAAACCGTTATCCGGGGTCATCCTGCTATAGCCCTTCACTAGCTGTTGCCTATAGTTGGCCAGATCCAGATCGAACCACACATCGTTCGAGGCATCGATCAGTGTCAGATCTGTCTCATGCATCGCAAGTTTGCCAAACTCCAGCGACCCTCCGCGAAGTCGCAAAAAGTTGTGCCATCGTGACAGCTCGGTCTCATCCTCGGGAGTCGTATTTCCATACGTCACCACGACGTCCGGAGCCTGAACCTTGATTCCGGTGATCTGACCGCGAATATGCGGCGGAGGCAGCAGATTTGACGTATCCAGATAGATGTCGTTGTCCGATACCGCGATCCCTTGCGCCGGAGTCGTTCCTACGATGTCCTTGACCTCAACCTTCAGGCCACCCATCAATGCCTTCACCGGAATCTTCAGCACATTGATCTTTGAAACCGCAAAGTGGATGCGGCCATTCGGCCCTGGCGATAGCGTACCGATCACTTCCACCGGCAACGGCATTAGTAGTTTGTGCAGTGTGCCCGACAGCTTCAGCTGCTGCCCTTCGCCATTGAGCTTTATATTCTTCAGCGGCGACTGCTGTGCCACCAGCGAAGAGTTGAGATACTGCTGGATATCGCCGACGTTTGCATGAATCAGTCCGCGATCGATGTGGAAGAGAAACGAATCTACGTTATCGAGAGAAGGCACCTGGCCTGCCTTCACCGGCTCCATCTCACCGCGAAGCCAGCGCACATAAATGCGAAACTCCGGCCCCTTGCGCAGTTCAAGATTGTGCGCGTACACCGTCGTCAGCTCTTTGCTTGCCGGTGCCGTCTTGCTATTTGCAGGCGCAGACGAACTCACATCTGACTTCCCTTCGTTCTTGGGCCGTGCAGGCCAGACGATCCAAAACAGAAACAAAACAGCGATTAGAGATGCGGCTGCAACAAAGTAGCGTCGAGGATTCATGAACTCTGTGAATTTTCCGCAGAGATGCGGGAGGAATAGTACGGCTCTTCCTTGAGATTCAGAAAACCACTCTACGGTCGCCTGTGTAAATTCATCTGGGCATAGAATTTACTCGAAACTTCGTCCCTAACATCTGTGTTTACTCTAAAAGTGAAACTTAGGAGAAAGATCGCTGCATGAAAACACGGATCATAGCGGCACTTCTGAGTACCCTCTTTCCGTTGCCCATCTTTTCGCAGCATCCCGCGCCGAGCAACACTCAGACCTCACGCGATCTCAACGGCGTCTACACCATCACCCGAAATGCTCGCATCGTCATCCTCGACATGGTCGTCACCGACGCCAAAGGCAACGTCGTCACTGATCTGAAAAAGGACGATTTCCATGTCACTGAATCCGACGAGCCTCAGACCATCCTCAACTTCGAACCCGTAGGAACTCACACCACTTCGGCTGATTCCAACATCGATTCCACCGCCGCGCTCGACGCTCTGGCCCCTCACGCATCGGTCAACATCATCCTGCTCGATGAGTTCAATACACACTTCGAGGACATGGCCTTCGCCCGCTACTCCCTCAAGAAGTTTCTGGAGCGGCAGCCCGGCAAGCTTTCCACCCCCACCATGCTCGTCGCAGTCAGCCTGCAGAACTTCACTGTTCTGCACGACTACACGCAGAACAAAGGCGATCTCATCTCCGCTCTTAATCACCACTTCGCCGCCTATCCCTGGCAGGCGCATCAGGGCGCATGGTTTGCGGAACGTTACGCTACTGCCTTCATCACCCTTCGTCGCGTTGCGCAGGCCGTCATCGGCCACCCCGGCCACAAAAATATGATCTGGATCGGACGCGGCTTCCCCAATCTCAATCTCGCGAGCATCCCCATCGACAGCGAAAACCGTATCAACAATGCCGTTCAAGACGCTGTCAACGTACTGCGTGACGCTCGTATCACTCTCTACACCATCGATCCCGCTGGCCTCAAGGTCGATCCGCAGGCCTATGGCGCCGATGCTGCCTTAACCGATCCTTTCGGCGGCAACTACCAGTTCGCCCGGCTTGCCACCGCCACCGGCGGAAGGGCGCTCTACGGACGCAACGACGTCGATGCCGAGATTAACACCGCCATTCGCGACGGTTCCAACTTCTACACCCTTACCTACCGTCCTACCAACGATTCCACCAATCCGCAGAAGTTCCGTCGCATCAAAGTCACTGTCAACCGTCCCGGTCTCACCGTCACCACCCGCGAAGGCTACTATTTGCAATACGGTCCGGACCGCGTCGACCCCGTCAAGCCTTCACAGAGACTCGTTGCCGATCTCCTCTCCGCTGAAGGCAGCACCATGGTCTACGATGGCCTGCCCATCTCCGTCCAGCGCAGCGTCGACAAACCCAACACCTTCAATATCCGTGTGAATCCTGACGGCCTTACCTGGAGCTACGCTACTGATACCGAGCCACGTCACACTGACGTCATTCTGTTAACCTCTCTCTTTGACAAAAAAGGCAAGACGCTCCAGCACGACGCCAAGGTCATTCACGCTAACGCAACCGGCAACGTCCCTCCTTCCGGTCACCTTGAGCGCGGTCTCGAGATTCATTACCTGATGGCGAACAATCCCAAAGCGACCCGTGTTCGCTTTGTTGTTCGCTCCACCGCCTCCGGCCGCATCGGCACTGCCGATGTCGAACTCACCCAGACTACGTCTCGATAGAGGTCGTGCAAATCCGATCGCCAGATTGGAAAAACGAAGGGGAGATCACTCAGCACGAAAGGTCTTTCCCAGCTCTGTTTGGGATAGACGGAAATAGTGTCTGAAGTTGTAGATAAGTGGAGACCATTTGAATGGGTCGATGTAATTATCTCCCTTAATAAACTCTTCGCTTGCGTGAACACGAAGAATCTCAACTTCAGCGGCAACGCCGCCTCCAAGATCGGCGAGCTTCTGACCTGACATCGTATACAACCGGGACACCTTGGCTTCCATCTGGATCGGGCACTCCTCTGCACGTGAGGGTTTCACGACCTCGCTCTCAATCGGGGTTAGCTCCGCCGACCCGAATTTATCTTTCTTGAATCGGAACTGCTTCGACTTAATCTCTGGCACAGGATTTTTGCCGGTGAGTGGGGCCAGTTTCTCGACCTGCTGCCACATCTCCGGTGACGGAAGATTGATGACACATTCCGCATGACGCGCAAGGTTTTCAGCTGTCTTTGTTTCGTCCAGCAGACCAAGTAGAACCGTCCATCCCAATGCCCAGAAGGAAGATATCGGCGCCAGATTGGTGGTCCCATCCTCACTCAACGAGCTGATGAGAGCAACAGGTGTTCCGAAATAAAGAATCTTCGGTTCAATGGTTTTAAAGCGACTCTCCGCCATGAATTCTCCTCATTTTCAGCTGAGAGACCCAATATCCCGGGGTCTTCTTTCATAGAAATAAGATGCACACGGGCACAGCCCTCACTTGCCATATTTTCACTGGCTTAAAGTTTCTTTAGAGAGCGTCTGAAGTTCAGTACGAATCGGTTCTGAGCAACGATGAAGACTAAATCTTGATAAAGATTCGCCTCTTGAACAACACCAGACATGGAACAAAGCAGACCAACACATAGCTCAAGGAATAGAGCAGTGAGCCGAAGGACGGGTCAACGATAGGAGCGAAGAACCTTGTATAAATCAATTCCTTCAGGCTCACCGCATGATCTCCAATATGGATGACTTCCAAAACGATCGACAGCAATTCTGCAAAAGCGTATGCAAAGATGGCATTCGATCCAAAGACCTTCCATGGATATGTCCACCTGCCCTGGTGCTTTTTGATCTCGATCACGAAGTAGCAGAGAAATAGAATTAGAAGGGTCCAACCGGCTGCGAATACTACATAAGAACTTGTCCACAGCCTCTTGTTGATGGGAAAAGATATTCCCCACAGGCCTCCAAAAACAAGCCCAGTGATTGCTCCTACGAGCAAGCCGTATGCCTTTTCTCTCATTCCTCTTGCGGTGCGAAGCCAAATCCCGGTCAGCACACCGAATAGACACGTCGCAACTGCCGGAATTGTACTGATCAGCCCGAGGGGATCCCGGGTCTTTTCCAACAATCGTCCGGGGAATAATTGCCGATCCACAACCGAAACCCAGTTGATGTCCTTATCGAGAAAGGCGAAGTCGCGTCCCGGCATTCCGAATCCCGGAATGGGCACCCAGCGCATGAGTATCCAATATCCCAGCAGGCATACGATCGAGACGCTAACAAGCGTAGTCACACGCCGATCCCAAAGATAAATTGCGATGGTAACGAGATAGCACAACGCAATTCTTTGTAACACTCCGTAGATTCGCAATGTTTCCAGCGGATACCTGGGAAACCCATGAATCAGGACGCCTAAGGCAAACAGGATTGCAGATCGCTGCAACGCATGCCTGAACAGAGAACTTCTCGATTCACCGCGGGCAATTCGCGATGCGGTAGAGAGCACAATCGTAATTCCCACTACAAAGAGGAATGTCGGAAAGACTAAATCGGTCGGCGTACATCCATTCCAATCAGAATGTTTTAGAGGCCAGTAGGCAAGTTGTTCGCTCCCGTTGTTGTTGACCAGGATCATGAAGGCGATAGTCACCCCCCGCAAGACATCAAGAAAGACAAGACGCTGCGAGGTTTTCGTCGTGTTCTCTTGTGAAAGAACTTGCGGCGACGTACGAACGGCCATCATAGATTGCTCCTCTGTACCAAAACTGTTAAAAGATCGTTCCCGCATTGTTGGGGGCCAAGATATCACCAATCCACTTTCTTTTTTTGCGAATCAGTTGACATCACCCTTTTAGGTAAGTTATCACTTACCGTAAGTGAATACTTACCTTCAATCCGGGCTGGACGCGCTCGCCGATTCCACGCGTATGGCGATCTTCGATCGCCTCAGTCGCGGTCCATTGGCCGTCAATGAGCTGGCCTCTACCATGCCCGTCAGTCGCCCGGCGGTCTCCCAGCACCTCCGCGTGCTCAAGAATGCTGGTCTCGTGTTCGACAGCAAACAGGGCACACGCCGCGTCTATCAACTTTCGCCCGAAGGCATTGCCCGTCTTCGGGACCACTTCGACGCCATCTGGACCCAGGCCCTAAGCGGCTTCCAGGTCGCCGCGTCCCAGGCTCCCGCTTCACCCGCAAAACCAGCTAGCAGAGTAAAGAAGCCCTTGCAGAAAGGTGAATCCCACCATGCCCCAAGCCACCGAAAAAGCCATCGTCTATAAAAGCGTCCGTGTACCCGTCTCCGCTGAGCGCGCCTTCTCCATCTTCGTCGAACAGATGGAGACCTGGTGGCCTGCTTCCCATCACATCGCCCCCAATCCCTTCCAGACCATCGTTGTCGAACCACGGGTCGGAGGCCGTTGGTACGAACGCGATGCTCAGGGCAATGATTGCAGCTGGGGCTTCGTCCGTGCCTGGGACCCTCCCTGTTTCATTACTCTTTCCTGGCACCTTCAGCAGGACTGGAGCTTCAATCCCGATCTTTCTCACGCAAGCGATCTCGACATCCGATTCACGCCCGAAAGCGCCTCTTCCACGCTCGTCGAGCTCACTCATTACAATCTCGAGCGCCACGGCGAAGACTACGTCGACCTCCGCGACCGTCTGGATGGTCCGGGAGCCTGGGGATTCATTCTTGAAGAGTTCGTCAAGGGAACCGCAAAGGAGCAGGCATGAGACCTGCTCCCTGGCTGCGTGCTGCCTCGATTCTTACGTTCGTTCACGCTGTCGCCCACACCCTTGGCGGCGTCTACGGTGCCCCAGCCCCCGGTCCACAGCAAATCGCTGTAGATGCGATGAAGGCAAACCTCTTCCCCATCATGGGCAGCACACGTAGCCTCTGGCACTTCTACCACGGCATGGGCCTTGGCCTTACCATCTGCCTCACCATGGAGGCTGTCGTCTTTTGGCTTTTCGGTAACCTCTCCCACAACAGGACTATCGACCTCCGCCCCATTTTTGCGATCTTCCTTCTTGGCTACCTTGCCCTCGCCGTCAACTCCTATCGCTTCTTCTTTCTTCCGCCCATCATCATTGAGATTCTCATCGCCGCGTGCCTTGGTATGGCTATTGTGGCGTCTAAACCACTTCGTCAGGAGTGAACCTCAACCAACAGTTGCACTAATCCGCAATTTCCACATAACGCCTGCTGAAAACTATAAACCGTATAATCGCCCTGCCCGTCACACCGGCGAACGCCTATCATGGTCAGTGATGAACGACCTCAACCTCGCCACCCTCACTACCGAAGCTCGCAATCCTCGCACGACAAACATTGACCAGATCTCCACACTCGAGATGGTCACTGTCATCAATCAGGAAGACAAGGCCGTCGCCGACGCCGTGGCCACGCAGCTTCCCCAGATCGCTCGCGCCATCGACGAGATCTCTTCGCGCTTTGAAAAGGGTGGCCACCTCTTCTACATAGGAGCCGGAACCAGCGGCCGTCTAGGCGTTCTTGACGCCTCCGAGTGTCCGCCCACCTTCTCCGTCCCGCCCACGCTCGTGCAGGGCCTTATCGCGGGAGGTGACTCTGCGCTTCGTAAGTCGAGTGAAAAATCCGAAGACTCCCGCGAGCAAGGCGCAGCCGATCTCCTCGCTGCAGGCTTTGGTAAAGATGGTGCGCCCGACACCCTCGTCGGTATCGCAGCCAGCGGCCGAACCCCCTACGTCCTCGGAGCCATGGAAGCCGCAAAGAAACTCGGCGCGCTCGTCCTCTCGCTCACCTGCGTCGAAGGCTCCGCAATGGCAGGCGTTGCCGACATTGCAATTGCTCCTGTCACCGGTCCTGAGATCGTCACTGGTTCCACACGTCTCAAAGCAGGCACCGCGACCAAGCTCGTGCTCAACATGCTCTCCACTGGCGTGATGATTCGCACCGGAGCCGTCTACGGAAACCTGATGGTCAACGTGCAACCGACAAACGAAAAGCTCGTCGACCGTGCCCAACGCATCATCGCTGATGCTACCGGAGTCGATCGCCTCACCGCCGCCAAACTCCTTACGGAAGCAGGCAGCGTAAAGGTCGCCATCGCAATGCAGAAGCTTTCAATCGACCGCGGCGCTGCAGAAGCAAAACTCAAAGCGGCAGGTGGAAATCTCGCGCGTGCTCTCGCCTGAGACTTTGAGAATCCTACCGATCGAGGAACGTACAGTGAAGTCGAAGAGACTACGACTCACACTTGATCGAAGATCCTAAAACAAGCTCAACTTCCGAGGCATCTCGATCCCCAGATGCTCATAAGCCAGCCGTGTGGCTACTCGGCCTCGTGGAGTCCGATCCAGAAACCCAATCTGGATTAGGAACGGCTCATACACCTCTTCCAGAGCATCCTGCTCCTCGGCCAAAGCCGCAGCCAGCGTATTCAATCCCACCGGGCCGCCGTCGTACTTCTCGATGATAGTCCGCAGCAGCCGCCGGTCCAGCTCATCGAAGCCATGCGCATCTACTTCCAGCAACTCCAGCGCGTTCTGCGCCGTCTCGCGGTCGATCTTTCCCGCCGCACGTACCTGCGCATAATCGCGCACACGCCGTAGCAGACGGTTGGCAATACGCGGAGTTCCACGCGAGCGCATCGCAATCTCTGCCGCGCCATCACGGTCGATGGGAACCCCCAACACATCAGCTGAGCGCTCCACTACAAACCGCAGCTCATCGTCTGTGTAGAACTCCAGCCGCAGCAGAATTCCAAATCGCGACCGCAGCGGAGAAGACAGCAACCCCGGCCTTGTTGTCGCTGCCACAAACGTAAATGGCTTGATGTCCATTACGTGGGTGCGCGCCGCCGGCCCCTGCCCGATCATAATGTCCAACTTGTAGTCTTCAAGCGCTGTATACAGCTTCTCCTCGAGCACCGGTTGCAGTCGATGAATCTCGTCCAGAAACAGCACCTGCCGATCGCGAATATTCGTCAAGATCGCCGTCAGGTCGCCCTGAATCTGCAGCGCCGGTCCACTTGTTTGCTGAAATCCCACGCCAAGCTCGTTCGCAATGATCGTCGCCAACGTTGTCTTGCCCAACCCCGGAGGTCCGAACAGCAGCACATGGTCCAGTGCCTCGCCGCGAGACTTTGCCGCCTCCAGCGCAATTGCCAGCTGCTCCTTTGCCTTTGCCTGCCCGATAAATTCATGCAGCCGCGTCGGCCGCAGCTTCAGCTCAAAGGCAGCATCCTCATCCACACGGCCTGCCGAAACCAAACGCTCCGCCTCGGCTCCCTTCGGTCCGTTCAGGTCAATCTTCGACTTGTTCTTCGTGAAATCCACTCAAGGCGATAGTAAGGCGAAGCCACCCCCGAAGCAAACCGGAGCATCAAGACCGTCATCCTGATATACCGTAAACATCATGGATCGTCGTCAATGGATCGCAGGTGCCGCAGCTATGTCCTCTCTCCTCTCCACCCCCATCCACGCAGCCGAGACCAAAGAAGCCTTCCTCGAGATCACCACATGGCGCCTGCACAACAGCGACGAAGATCAATCCAAACGCGCGGCAGACTATCTTGAGGTCGGCCTCTTTCCCGCGCTTACCCGCGCAGGAGCCAAGCCGGTCGGAGCCTTTGCCAATCTGATCGGCCCCGATAGTCCTAGCCTTTTCAGCATCGCGCAGTACTCCTCACTCGCCGCGATGCAGGATAACCTAGCAAAGCTTGCCTCCGATCCCGCTTACGAAAAGGCCTTGCAGGCCTTCGCCTCCGGCCCGGGAATGCCCTTCGTCACCACCGAGAGCACCTTGCTGCAAAGCCTCTCGATCCTCCCCGAGGCCATCCTTCCCACCGATACAACAACGCGCACCGCACGCATCTTTGAGCTCCGCATCTATCAATCGCAGTCTATCGCCGCGCGCAAGCGCAAAGCCGGCATGTTCAACCATGGCGAAATCGCCATCTTCCAGCGGCTTGGCATGCGTCCTGTCTTCATTGGCGAATCCGTCATCGGCCCGCGCCAGCCCAACATCACCTACATGCTGTCGTTCGATTCTCTCGCGGAACGCGAGCAGCGCTGGCAGGCCTTCAGTACCGATCCCGAATGGAAGAAGCTCAGCGCGCCCCCCGAGCTCAAAGACTCTCAGATCGTCGCCAACATCACCAATCTCATCCTGCGCCCGCTGCCGTTCTCTCCATTGCGCTAGCCCCCTCTCCGCAAAAAATTACTTTTGCAGCTGAAGCAAAACGCAACCGTGGGCCGGTATCGTCAAATCGATCGCCCCGGAAGAGGGTTGCGCAGCTTTTCCACTCCAGATCTCTCTTACCATGAACTTCCCTGGAGCAATTCCTGCTGTACTGCTTATCGCGTCCACAGATCGATCAATCCTCATCGGAGTGACACCAAGATTGAACACCGCCAGAAAATGCTGCCCAGAACCTCCGTCCGAAGCCCACACAATCATGTCTCCTTCGCCGCTCACCTGTCGCTGGTTGTGGCCATTCTGATTCATCGCAATCACATCTTTGTTCGTCAGCAGTGACAGCGTCTTCTCGTCCAGCTCAGTCAAATTTGCCCCGATAAACAGTGGTGACCGTGCAATCCCCCAAAGTGTAATCAGCGTCTTTTGCTCATCCTCGGTCAGCCTCGTCTTCCGCGGCTTTCCCCGTCCTGGCACCGGTCCCAGCATTCCCAGCGGGAGCATATCCGCATCGGGCCAGTTGCCAGGCTTTACAGATTTCGTCCAGCTCTCAATGACCGCAAATTGGTTCTTCACGCCCTGCGGAAAGTGCTCGTTCGCTGGCCTCTCCCATCGGTCCCATACATCATCACTGATGCGCCACAGCTGTGCATTCGCCGCCACCTCCGCGCTCTTGTCGAGTGGCGCAGGCCCCGGCGATAAACTCAACACTATCGGCCTGCCCGTTTTATTAATCGCGCGATGAATCATCTGGATCTCATCGCCTTTGTACGGATGCGAAGCAATGCAGTCCACCTTGATGTAGTCCACACCCCATCGCGCATACTGCCGCATCAACGAGTCGTACCAGGCCTGCCCCGCAGGCGAGTCCTTGACACCGAAGTTATCCGGGTTCCATGGACATGTATCGCTCGTCACCGCCGCATCTTGTGCATGAAACGACGATCCCGCAATTGCAGCGTTCTTTTCCACCGCTTCCTTCGGGATCCCGCGAATGATGTGGATACCAAACTTCAGCCCCTGCGCATGCACATACTCGCTCACGGACTTGAACCCGGCATCACCGTTCGCACTCGTGAACCGGCTCAGCGCCGGCACATACCTGCCGTTCGTATCCAGACGGTAGACAAACTTTTCATCCTTCTTCTTCTGCGGATTCTCCAGATACCATCCCTCATCCACTACCGCGTATCGATACCCGGCAGCCTTCAACCGCTTCGCCATTACGTCCACATTCGCTTTGAACTGGGCTTCGTTAATCGTCAGCCCATAAGAGTCCCAACTGTTCCAGCCCATCGGAGGCGTCGGCGCCAACACCGTCTGCGCACCGCATCGCAACGCCAGCATCATCATGACTACGCAGCCAATCCGCTTCATTCCACCTCCGCCAAACTCCACCCCTTATACGCCGACCCGCAGTTCGTCACATATCCCTTGACATCTAGGTATAAGCTCCCGCACACTCGCGAATACCTAGATTTCGAGGCATAGGCTGCTATGGCTAAAAATGACCTACAGGGAACTCTTGAGCTTCTTGTCCTCAAGACTCTCGCGCAGAACTCTTCGCTGCATGGCTACGGCATCGTTCTACATATCCAGCGTGTTTCGGGAGATCTGCTTCGCGTGGAAGAAGGTTCTCTCTATCCCGCGCTCCACCGCATGGAGCAGAACCAGTGGGTGCGTTCGCAATGGGCCCTGACCGAAACCAATCGTCGTGCCAAGTTCTACTCCCTCACTGCGGCGGGTCGTAAACAACTCGCCGCGGCGGAACATGCCTGGGAGCAGACCGTCCGCGGCGTGCAGGCTGTCATGCAGTACGTCTGAGGTGACACGAATGAACCTTCTCCGCCGCATCGCCGCGCTCTTTCGTCGCTCTTCCCTCGACCGAGAGATCGAAGACGAGCTTCAGGCCCACATCGCCATGCGAACCGACGACAATATCGCCGCTGGCATGTCTCCGAAGGACGCCGCACGCGACGCTCGTCTACGCTTCGGGAACCCCATCTCGACCCGCGAACGCGTCGAGCACATCCATGCCTCCCTTACGCTCGATTCCATCTGGCGAGATATTCGTTATGCGATTCGGGGCTACTTCAACTCTCCACTCTTTGCGATTGTCGCCATTGTCACTCTCGCGCTCGGCATCGGGGCCAATACCGCCATCTTCCAGCTCCTCAATGAAGTCCGTCTGCGCAGCCTTCCGATTCAGCATCCTGAAGAGCTTGTCGACGTCCACATCATCGGGGGCAACCGAGGAATGGGCATCAACGAGACTCGTTACGCGTCGCTTACCCGACCGGTTTGGCAGGAGATCGAGCGTAGTCATGAACCGCTTTCCGGGGTCTTTGCGTGGCGTGCCGGGTTCCAGAACATGCAGACCGGCCTGACCGTCAACGATGTTCGCCCTGCGCGTGCTCTCAATGTCTCCGGTGACTTCTTCAATGTCCTCGGCGTCGCTCCCTTTGCAGGCCGTCTCATCGGTCCCGAAGATGTAGCCGCAGCATGCACGGCGCCCAATGCCGTCGTCAGTTACTCGTGGTGGCATACCCAGATGGGTGGCCGTCCCATCACCTCTACCGAATCCGTCGTCCTCGATGGTCTCCAGTACCACATCGTTGGCGTCACGCCACCTCGCTTCTTCGGTCTCGCCGTCGGAGAGGGCTTTGATTTCGTTACGCCTCTCTGCACTCCACCCAACGTGCGGCGAGAGCACTTCGACACTGTCGTCATGGGCCGTCTCGCTCGTGGCTGGAGCCCCGAACGCGCCACTCAATGGTTCACTTCCGTCAGCAAGGGCTTTTTTGAGGCCGCCCTGCCCCAGGGCTACAGCGCCGGATCTACAGAACTTTTCCGCAACTTCAAGCTCGGCGTTTTTCCGGCGGCCATCGGCGTCAGCAACCTGCGCGATTCGTACGACTCTTCGCTCTGGATCCTTCTCGGTATCACCGGACTTGTTCTCCTGATCGCCTGCGCCAACCTTGCCAATCTCATGCTGGCCCGCGCCAGCGCTCGGCAGCGTGAGGTCGCTGTCCGGATGGCTCTCGGAGCCACGCGCGCTCGTCTCTTGCGCCAGCTCCTCATTGAATCATCGCTTCTCGCCATCACGGGTGCTCTGCTCGGCATCGGTCTCGCCCAGCTCTTCAGCCGTCTGCTTATACGCATTCTGACCACGGGAAACGACTCCCTTTCACTCACCGTCCATACCGACTGGCATGTGCTCCTCTTCGCCTCCGCCGTCGCGATTCTTACTTGCGCCATCTTCGGCACTCTTCCCGCCATCCGCGCTTCCAAAGCCGATCCCATTCACGCCCTCAAAATAGGCGACGGCCACGCGGCGGGTCACCGGGAACGCTTCTCCGTTCAGCGCGTTCTGGTCGCCACCCAGGTTGCCGTCTCTATGGTGCTGCTCGTCACCGCGTTGCTCTTCGTGCGCAGTTTCCGCAACCTTATGACGGTCGATACGGGAATGCGCCAAGAGGGAATTACCGCCGTTTTTCTCGGCTTCCCCAACACTAAGATCGAACCTGCACATGTTGAAGAGTTCAAGCGTCAACTCGTCAACGAGATTCGCGGAATGCCCGGAGTCAACAATGCCGCAATCACCTCCATGATTCCATTGGCCGGCGGAAGCTGGACGCACGGTATCGATGTTGGGCCCAAAGAAGGATCAAGCCGCTTCACCTGGGTCAGTCCCACTTACTTTCAGACAATGAACATCCCCATCGTCTCCGGCCGCGGCTTCAACGACAACGACAACGCCTCTTCTCCGCGCATCGCCATCGTCAACCAGAGCTTCGTTCGCACCTATCTCAATGGACAGAACCCTCTCGGCAAGACCGTCCGCACTAGAGCCGAGCCGACCTATCCTTCGACGCTCTTCGAAATCGTCGGCACGATCCCCGATACCAAGTACAACGATCTACGCGGCAATCCTGAACCCATGGCCTTCGTTCCCGCTCTCCAGTTTCCCAACCAAGCCGATGGCCCTTTCACCTCGATGGTCATTTCCTCCGCACTTCCCTCCGCGGTCATCAGCGAGAACATTAAGCATGCCTTTGCTGCCGCACACCCTGAGATCCGCACTCGCTTCTTTGAGCTTCAGATCATCATCCGAAACAATCTTCTCCGCGAACGTCTGCTCGCTATTCTCTCGGGATTCTTTGGCATTCTGGCTGCCGTCCTTGTCATGGTCGGACTGTATGGCGTCGTCTCCTACCTTGTCACCCGCCGACGCAACGAGTTCGGCATCCGTATCGCGCTTGGCTCGACCCGTGCAAGCATCATCACCCTCGTCATGAGCGAAGCCGGGCGCATGCTGCTCCTTGGTACATTCTTCGGAGCCATCATCGCTCTCCTCGTCACGCGCGGCGCAAGCTCCATCCTCTATGGCATCCAATCGTGGGATCCCGCCACGATTCTCGCAGCTATCGCGTTGCTGGCCACAGTCGCCCTCGCCGCCAGCTTCCTTCCAGCTTTTCGCGCCGCTGCGCTTAACCCTGTGGAGGCTCTCCGCCGCGAATAACGCGTTTACATCCTCGAAGCGACATACAAGCCACCGGAGATCGCTAACAGATCCTCGATCACCGCAACCACAAAATCAGGTAGCTCCATATGGGTCACCAGGCCGTGGCGAATGTTGTATCCGGCAAACGCTCCGACAACCCCGCCTATAGCTCCCAGCAAAGCTCCTACCCCAAGGCTCTTCGCTCCACTTGCCGCCAGCGCGGCTCCGCATAGACCGCCCGTAATCACCCGGGCAATCAGACCCATGGAAGCAGTTCTCGGAGGAGTCATCGGAAGCTTATCGACGATCAGTTCACCGATTGCCAGCAACGTAAAAATCCACAGCGTCACCGGAGCCATCAGGAAGGAGAGGGGTGTCCCGTCCAGATGAATCCATCGCAGGTAAGAGGCTGCGCAAAGAATGGCGGGTGCCATCATCGAACGTAACCCGGCCACACATCCGATCAGAAAGCAAAGTACAAAGATTGAGAAGACCATCCGCGCCACATCCTTTCTGCAAACGGACTTAGCACGACATTTTCGCGCAAACTTGATGATGAAGCAAAACTTATTGACATCGCAAAAAGACGCATCGGAGTCCTCCACCAAAAAACAAGTCCCGCGCCGGAATGCTACGCTGAAGTTTGACGATCAAAAGTCCGTAGCCCGATGCAAATTTCGCATTCCTCCATCAAATCTCGTCGCTCGCAGCGTTGCTTCGCCGCCGCTGCCGTTACGACCGTCATGGCGCCTCTATTGGCCTCCTGCGCTAGCCCCGGCATTCCCCGGCCTCCCTCGCTGCATCTCGCCAGCGTCGTCACCGATCTCTCCGCCCAACGCATCGGCAACCTGGTGCATCTACACTGGACCACGCCTTCGCGTACAACCGATGGTCTCAACCTGACGTTGCCCATCACCGCCGAGGTCTGCCGCGAGGCTCATCCCACACTCAGTACAGGAAAGCCCTCTGATCCCGCACCCCAGACCGTCTCCGGTTGCGACACCGTGCTTCACCTTACCGTAAAACCCGGCCCCACCGAGGCCGACGACCGGCTCCCGCCCGACTTATTGCACGATCCCGCTGCGCTCATTGGATACCGCATTCGTCTTCTCAATCCCAAGGGCCGTTCCGCTGGATTCTCACCGACAGCGCTTGTTCCCTCCGGAAATCCACCCCTCCCGGTGGCTTCTCTTAAAGCCACCGCCACGCGAGAAGGAGCTCTCGTCGAGTGGCAGCCGAGTGGTTCTCAGACCGTCGTAGAGCTCGACCGAACCCTCGTCTCCACTCCCAACAAGCCCGCGAAAAAATCCGCCGTCGCGCTTCCTGAAGAACAACCCGCCCAGGTCAAACTGCGCACCGGCCACGACGACACTCCGCAGCAGGACCCCGGCGGAACTCTCGATCGCACCGCCCTCCGCGGACAACAATACATCTATCGCGCCCAGCGCATCGATACCATCGCGCTCGACGGCAAACGGTATGAGCTTCGCGGCGAACTCTCCGCTCCCATCACTCTCACCATGAAGGACAGCTTTCCTCCCTCGCCCCCTCATGGGCTCGCCGCAATTCCTGGATCACCATCCGGTTCCCCCACAATCGATCTCTCTTGGGAGCCCAATACTGAAACAGATATCGCGGGCTATAACGTCTATCGCCGTTACGGAACCACCGGCATCTTTCAGCGCCTGACAACAAAACCAGTTCTCGGCCCCGCCTTCTCCGATACCGCAGCGAATCTGGAGGGCACCTATACTTACCGCGTTACGGCTGTCGATGGCTCCGGCAACGAAAGTTCACCGTCCGGCGAAGTCACCGAGCCCGTCAGCAAGCACTGACTCCTCACTTATAGGAAGGTAGACGATGAAGTACTGCAAATATCTCTCACCCTCAGGCATCTCTCGCTACGCCTTCGTCGAGCAGCGTGACGGCGCTCTATGGGCGACACGCCCCATGGTCGCTCCCGAAGAAGACCTCAGGCAGCGACTGCTCGAGATTGAAGATCGCATGACCGAATCCTTCACTGCAGCTCCGCTCTCCAAACTTTCTCTCCTCCCGCCCGTCACTCCCACGAAGATTGTCTGCGTCGGTCGCAACTACAGCGAACATGCTGCCGAGATGGGAAATGACGTTCCCAAAGAGCCTCTTCTCTTTCTCAAACCGCCATCTTCTCTGCTCGCTCCCAACGGAACCATCCGCATGCCCGCGCTCTCCAAACGCATCGACTACGAGGGTGAACTGGCCATCGTCATCGGCAAACGCTGCCGCAACCTTGGCCCCGATGACGACGTACGCAGCTTCGTCCGCGGATACACCATCGTCAATGACGTCACAGCGCGCGACATCCAGAAGTCCGACGGCCAATGGACACGCGGCAAGGGCTGGGATACCTTCTGCCCCGTCGGCCCGATCGTCTCAAACGAGATTGACCCCCTTCAGGGCTCTCCTGTCACCGTCGAAACCCGACTCAACGGCGAAGTCAAACAGCAGGGCTCAACAGCTGATCTCATCTTCCCTATCGACCATCTTCTGCGCTACATCACCGCGTTTCTCACTCTCGAACCGGGCGATATCATCCCCACCGGCACGCCCTCCGGGGTCGGCCCCGTCGCAGCAGGCGATACCGTTGAAGTCGAAGTCACCGGACTTGGCATTCTTACCAACGGCTTCTCCTCCGAAGACCAAAAAGCTTAGCAAGACCCTGAGATCCGGCGGAGTCCCTGTCATTCCGACTGGGCCTCCTGGTCGCGCCAAAGGCGGCGAATGAAACGAAGTGAGGAAACCTGCTTCTCTACCGGCATGCCTGACGGTCTTCACCAAATTCCACCCAAACTCCATCCTGTGCTACCGTTTCTTCGGACAAAACATGATAATGCCGACCCGCCGAGCCCTTCTGCAGGCAGCAGCTCTTCTGCTGTCGACCGCCGTCACCTTCGCCCAGATTCCTCAGCAGGTCTCCACCGACAAGGGCACCGTTGAGGGTGAGGCCACCAAAGATGGCAAGGTGCTCGCCTTCAAAGGCATCCCCTATGCCGCACCGCCCACCGGCAAGCTGCGCTGGGCTCCTCCGGCTCCGGCTGAATCATGGAACGGCGTTCGCTCCGCACACGACTTCGGATACCACTGTGTGCAGGCCTCCATCTTTCGAGACATGATGTTTCACGACCCCGGCGCCTCCGAGGACTGCCTCACCCTCAACGTCTGGACTCCCGCCAACGCTGCACCCGGCAAGCTACCCGTCATGGTCTGGATCTACGGCGGCGGACTCCAGGGAGGAGCGACCTCCGAGGGCCGTCAAGACGGTCAGTTCCTCGCACACAAGAACGTCGTTGTCGTATCCATGAACTATCGCCTCGGCATCTTTGTCTTCTTCGTCCACCCCGAGCTTACTGCCGAGTCCCCGCACCACGCCTCCGGTAACTACGGCCTGATGGACCAGAACGCCGCCATCCAGTGGGTCAAGCGCAATATCTCCGCCTTCGGTGGCGACCCTGACAACATCACCATCTTTGGTGAATCTGCCGGATCCTTCTCAGTCAACTTCCATATGGCCTCACCCATGTCCCGCGATCTGATCAAGCACGCCATCGGTGAGAGCGGCGGAGCCATCGCCACCTCGCGTCCTGCGGACCTGCCACGTGAGCAGCGCGAAAAGATCGACTCGGCAGCTGCGCTCACTCTCTACGGCACCAGCAACCTCGCCGAGCTTCGGCGCCTCTCCACCGAAGACATCATGCGGCCCCTCCGCGGCACTGGCGTTGCTCCGCACTTTGGCCCTGACATTGACGGGTGGTTCCTGCCCAAATCCGTCGCCGCCATCTACGCTGCTGGTGAAGAAGCCCACGTTCCCACTCTCGCCGGATGGAATGCCGATGAAGGCCGCGGCGGCATCGCGGGCAGCCTCAACATCTTCTCCGCCTCAGGATTCGCCGTGCAGGCCGAGCACGACTTCCCGGCGCAGTCGGCAGAGCTCCTCAAGCTCTATCCCAACACCACCGAGAGCGAGGCGCTTAACTCCGCAGCCGACTACGCTGGAGACAAATTCATCGCCTACTCCACCTGGAAGTGGCTCGAAGAGCAGGTCGCCACCGGCAAGGCTCCCGTCTACCGCTATTACTTCGCGCTCGGCAACCCCGGCGACCGCTTCCATACAGCCGCCTCCGGAGCTTTCCACTCCGACGACATCGAATACGTCTTCGGTACGCTCGACTCCCGACCTGAGGCTGTATGGCGTCCTGAAGACCGCAAGCTCTCCAACGAAATCCAGTCCTACTGGATCAACTTCGCCCGGACCGGCGACCCCAACGGCTCCGGCATGCCCAAATGGCCCACCTATGGCCCCACCGAGTGGCAGACCATGCATCTTGACCGTACCTCCGTCGCCAAGCCCGACGCTCACCGCCAGCGATATCTCTTTCTTGACAGTGTCTGGGGCAAGCCGTCGACAACCACCTCGACCGCGCAATAGCCACCCTCGAAGCGCGCATGGGAACTTCTGTCGTCAGCGAACCGTAATCGCTGCCATTGGAGGTTTTCATGCGCCTGTTTCTACGGCTTGCCGTTACGTCCCTTGCATTGTTGCTCGGTGTCATACCTCTCTCTGCTCAACAGGACAAGGCACTCTTCCAGACCTTGCAGCAGCTCGATACCGAACTCTTCTCCGCAGCCAATCGTTGCGACATCGAGAAACTGGGCACCATGGTCGCAGACGACCTGGAGTTCTATCACGACCGTGACGGACTGATGCGGGGGAAACAAGCTTTCCTCAACGCCGTCAAAAACAATACCTGCCACGTCATGATCCGCGAGCTGGTCCCCGACACGTTTGAGGTATATCCCGTCAAAGGCTATGGAGCAATGGAGCTGGGAGTTCATCGTTTCCATCACCCTGGCCATGAAAAGGAGTTTCCTGCCGCCAGGCAGTTGGGCATGACACGTTTCCTTGACCCCGGCGCAGCGGAATGGCCTGTCGGCGAAGCCCGTTTCCTCATGATCTGGCAGCTGAACGATGGCTCTTGGAAACTAACCCGTGTAGTCAGCTATGCACACGATAAGGTGCAATAACTGCTTCAATTTGTTCATTTTCTAAAAAACTCTCTGTAGAGTCAGTTCTGCGCAACGCTTGGTCCCTTGATAAAATCAAACTAAGCAGCGAAGGAGTGCACAATATGGCGACAGTTCTCGAACAGCTTCGTGGCATGACCACCGTTGTCTCCGATACCGGTGACATCAACGCAATCAAGCAGTACAAGCCGACTGACTCCACAACGAATCCCTCTCTTATCCAGGCTGCCGCCGGCATGCCCGAGTATCAGTCCATCGTCGACGATGTGTTGCAGCAGGCCCGTAAGCAAGCCGGCGCTAATGCCACCGATGCGCAGATCGCCCAGCAAGCCTTCAAGACCCTCGCCGTCGCCTTCGGCAAAAAGATTCTCGAAATCATCCCCGGCCGGGTCTCCACCGAGGTTGACGCCCGCATCTCCTACGACACCCAGAAGTCCATCGAGACCGCACGCGACATTATCAAGCAGTACGAGGACGCCGGAATCTCGCGTGAGCGCGTTCTGATCAAGCTCGCCTCCACTTGGGAAGGTATCCAGGCAGCTGAGCAGCTCGAAAAGGAAGGCATTCACTGCAACATGACCCTGCTCTTCGGTCTCCACCAGGCCATCGCCGCCGCCGAAGCTAAGGTGACCCTGATCTCGCCCTTTGTCGGCCGCATCCTCGACTGGTACAAGAAAGACACGGGTAAGGATTATCAGGGAGCCGACGATCCCGGCGTCAAATCCGTCACCACCATCTACAACTACTACAAGCATTTCGGCTACAAAACGGTCGTTATGGGCGCCAGCTTCCGCAACACTGGCGAGATTAAGGAGCTCGCGGGTTGCGACCTCCTCACCATTGCCCCCAAGCTCCTCGGTGAACTCGAAGCCGACAACGGCACCCTCGAGCGCAAGCTCGATCCTGAAAAGTCCAAGGCAATGAAGATCGAGAAGATTCCGATGGACAAGGCGACCTTCGACAAAATGCACGCCGCCGACCGCATGGCCAGCGACAAGCTCAAGGAAGGCATCGAGGGCTTCTCCAAGGCGCTCGAAGACCTCGAAAAGACGCTCGCCAAGCGCGTCGCCGAGATCAACGAACCCGCCGCAACCCACTAAATTTTACAAACCTCTCTGGAAAGACCGCGTACTCGAAACGCGGTCTTTCTCTACCTCCCCACAACGCTTCCAACAATCCAGCGTTTCCACAAAGAAACTAGCAAACCTCTACCACTCTCTGGCACTTGGTGAGCGGGTCTGTCGAATCCTCCAGACCCATACTTTAGATATGCGGCGTGGTGCCGCCCTGAAACCTCCCCCGGGGTAAGAATGGCAGATTCGGCCCTTGTAGCACAGGTTCCTCCACAGTCAGGGACACAGCCCGTACAAGAGACGGCGGCTCCTGACACAAAACGAATGCCGCACATCACTGCTCTCGATGGTGTGCGCGGTCTGGCCATCCTGCTCGTTCTGCTCTTCCATCTTCTCCGCTCTAACGACGCACCCACCAGCTCAGCGATCATCAATCTCATCCTCAAGCTTCGCGACACAGGATGGATTGGCGTCGATCTCTTCTTCGCCCTCTCCGGCTTCCTCATCACCGGAATTCTCTTCGACTCCCTCGGTGCCCAGCACTACTTCCGCAACTTCTACGTCCGTCGCGTCCTCCGCATCTTTCCCCTCTACTACGGCGTACTGTTGATCCTGTTCCTCATCTTCCGCCCTACTTGGCACAGCGGCCGACAGCTCTACGTACTCCTCTTCTATCTGCAGAACACACCCGTCTGGTGGCATGGGTCGCAATCCACTCCTATTAAAGACCTCACTGGTCACCTGTGGTCCCTTGCAGCAGAAGAGCAGTTCTACTTCGTCTGGCCCTTCATTGTCTTCTGGGTTCGAGAGAGACGACGTCTGCTCTGGATCGCTCTCATCCTTGCCCTCATGGCTCCCGTTGCCCGCATCTTGATGTTGGCTCACGGGGCGACCATCGAAGCCACCTACAAGATGACCATCTGCCGCTGCGACTCGCTCCTTGCCGGAGCCTGGCTCGCGCTTGCTGTCCGCGGACCGCGCCGAGCCGCCGTTCTTCGAGCAGCTACTCCCGCCTTCTGGTTAGCCGCGCTCGCCTGCCTCGCTATCGGAATTCACTCAGGCAACTTTCACTGGCAGGAAAACCGAACCGTCAATACCATCGGTTACACTCTGCTCGCCATCTGCGGAACTTCACTCATCGCGATGGTCCTGCGCGCCGGCTTCACCGCATCGCTCATGAAAGCCCGCGTACTGCGCTGGCTGGGAAAGTATAGCTATGGCATTTACATCATCCATATGATGATTGGAGCAACATACTCCGGTTTTCTCTATAGTCACGTTCACTCCAAGGTTGCGCTGCACATTGCCATCCCTCTATGTAACCTCTTGATCACATTGCCACTGGCATGGCTCAGCTTCCGCTTTTATGAGCAACCCTTCCTTCGTCTAAAACGTTACTTCGGTCCTGCATAATCCCAGAGAACGATAGTCCTGATTCATTCATCCAAACACTTACGGAACGGAAGGGAATGCAAAACATCAAAGAAGTCGGGCCTGAAGATCGTGCCGTCGCCGATGCACGTTCTGTCGACTCGCGTCTTCCCAGGCTCGGCCACTTGCCTGAACTCGATGGCATCCGCGGTATCGCCGCCCTGCTCGTCTTCTTTCATCACCTCTGCTTCACCGGCGTTCCTGTCGCAGAGTGGAATAGCAGCCTCATTCACGGCCTCGCAACCGCAGCCAGCTTTGGCGACAGCGGAGTCAACGTCTTCTTCGTTCTCTCCGGCTTCCTCATCACGTCGCTGATCATTCGCGACCGCGAAAGCCCCGATTTTTATCGCGATTTCTACTGGAAGCGAGCCCTTCGCATCCTTCCCCTCTATGCGTTCTGCACCATCGGCTTGCTGATCTTCATTCCCGGCTCAGGCCGCTTTGTACTTCTTTGCCTCTTCTTCATCGCCAACTTCGCCAACGTCTTTCACGTCTCCTCCATCGGCCCTTTCTGGACCCTTGCGATCGAAGAGCAGTTCTATCTCCTCTGGCCCACCATTGTTCGCCGTCGCTCCGTAGCCTCTCTGCGCCACTGGGCCCTGGGCATCGTCATCGCCGTCATCGCTCTGCGTTATCTCTTTGCCTGCTTCGGCCACTTCAATTACCGCCACACCTACTTACAGTGTGATGGCCTCGCTCTCGGCGCCCTTCTGGCCTGCATGCTCGAGCGCAGCCAGCGCGTCGGCAAGGGATTGGCCTCCCACCGCGCCGTTCTCTACAACCTCCTCGCTGGTGGAATCATTATGATTGCGATCTCCGCCTTCATTCCCGAAGATCTGGCTCACATCGCATTCCACGCCGCCACTGAGGTCAGCGGCATCACACTTCTCTGCGGCGGTCTCGTCGGCCTTTCCATCGCCTACTCCGGACACCGCAGCCTTGCCTTGCTCCGCTCACACGTCCTTACTTTCTTTGGACTCATCAGCTATGCGCTGTATATGTTTCACACCTTCGTGCGCGACGCCTATGACCACTACATACCGCTTCGCGCCAACGACCTCGCTGCCTACTTTGTGCGCCTGGTTGTAGTCTTTGCCATTACGATCGTGCTCACACTCATCTCGCGCTATGCCCTCGAGCTTCCCGTCATGTCGCTGCGCAAATACGTGCTTCACCGTCCCACCAAGCCCGCCATCTCTGAGCCTCTGTAGGAACGTATCCTCTGTTCTGCAGTTTTAGTGGGAATGTCCGTGGTGCGAATGGTTGTGCGCCCCTACAGCCTCAGGCTCCGGCGGCGAGCTGCACCCATGAGTCGTCTCGCATCCCGTCGTTTCAAATTGAATTGTTGTGTGGCTGATGTGGAACCGGTTATGCAAACGACAATTAATCTCTGTCAAAATCTGCGCGCACTCCGAAGCCGGCATCTCCCCCACGGTCACATGGCTGGCCAACGCATGCGAGTTCGTCCCCAGGCTCCATACATGCAGATCATGCACGTCCAGAACCCCCTCCACTGACTGCATCGCCTCGCGCACCGAGCTGAGCCGCATGCTGCGCGGGGTACCTTCCAGTAGGATATTCAGCGTCTCGCGCAGAATTCCTACCGAGCTCCACAGAATCATTGCTGCGATTAGCAGTGACAGAACCGGGTCCACCCAGTCCATCCGGGTAAACAGAATAGCTGCACCGCCCATAATCACAGCTGCCGTCGAAAGGGTGTCACCCAACATATGCAGAAACACGCTGCGGATGTTCACGTCTCCGGAGAAGCGCCACAGCAACGCAGCGACCGTCCCGTTCATCAATACGCCGGCAACCGCGACCTCCATCATGATCTTCGGCCGCACCTCCACAGGAACGCTCAGCCGCTGGATCGCCGTAATCGCAATCCACGCCGACAGCACCACCAGTGTTCCCGCATTCACGAAGGCCGCCAGCACGCCTGCCCTCTGGTACCCGAAGGTTTTCTTGTCCGTCGCCGGACGTCCCTGGAAGTAGACCGCGACATAAGAGAGCACAATCGCCAGCAAATCGCTCAGATTGTGTCCCGCCTCGGAGATCAGTGCTAGCGAATGGGATCGCAGACCGAACAGAAAGGTCGCCAGCACATACGCGAAAGTCAGCACCATGGAAGCCTTCAGCACCTGCTGCATCCGGCGGTTTGGGGTGGCGACCATGTGCATGTTTTAAGTGTAGTCCTCGTGGTCTTGTCGTATCTATGGGTCTGCTGAAAAAGATCGTCGTGCGTTGCTCTACGGGAAGATGCCGGTGGACTTGAAGAACTCATAGTCGTCGTATTGATTGTTCTTCCGAAGCATTTCTTCGATCTGCATGGGGGTATCGTGCGGCGCAAAGGATTCTGACGAGTCGGCAATGGCATAAGCCGTGGCTGCCGCTGTGGCAACACCCTGGTTTAGGTCAGCCTGGTTGACGGAATCGAAGGAGTCAGATGCCTTGTGGTGCAGCTTGAAGTACTTGTCGGTCTCGTTCCAGAGCACGAGCGTGGGAACGCCAAGAAGGTCGAAGGCAATGTGATCAGTCTCAAAGAGAAATTCAAGAGAAAGCGTTGTATCGGCTGAGCCGAGACCGGAAAGCAGAGGCTCTACATTCGTAAGGGCCTCCTTTTCATCCTCACGACCCATGACGTACCAGCCTTTGGCGGGCTGAGCTCCCGTATCGGAGATGAGAACGCAGTCGATCGTGGACATCTGATTCTGGTGGCTGCGAGCGTAGGCAGTTGAGCCAATGATTCCCTGCTCTTCTCCACCAAAGAGCACGAAGCGAAGGGTTCGCCGAGGCGGATGGCCACTTGCCTTGACCGCACGGGCAACATCGAGAACAGTTGCGACACCGGTTCCGTTGTCCTGCGCTCCGGTGGCAGGCTGCCAGGAGTCGAGATGACCGCCCACGATGACGACCTCGTTGGGAAGATCCCGTCCGGGAATCTCAGCAACCACATTGTCGACCTTAACGTTCTTCCGGATGCGATTTTTGAAAGAGAACTCAACCGTGACGTGGCTCTGCTTGAGCAGGCGTTTAATGAGATTCGTGTCCTCAAGGCCAAGCTGCGCAACCGGGTAAGGAGCGAGACTGCCATCGTAGCTTAACGACGAGAGAGACTCTGTGCCATCCGCAGCGCCGACAATGATCAATGCCTTGGGATTAAGCTGATCGAGATGGTCGAGAGCCTTGCGGAATTGGTTGAAAGGAATTTGTTCTCCAATACTACTGTGGTCGAGAAGAACGATATTGCCCGCAAGCCTGTCTTTCTGAGTGTCGATTCCAGCGATGGTCAGATTTTCAAGGTAGACGACCTCTCCCTTGACGCCGGAGGCCGGGGTCGAGGGACTCCAGCCGTAGGAGTAGAGGTGCAGGTTCTGGATGCGCGGTGTGATCATGTGGCCGACGGCAGGGGTCTCAGGTTCCCAGGTAGCAGGAAGAGTGAAGGACTCCGTGTGAACGTTGGTCAACCCCAGGGTGCGGAACTGTTGCCCGGCCCAGGCGACGGCGCGTTCATAGTTTGCCGAACCGGTGAGCCGCGGGCCGATGGTATCGGCGAGTTGCCGGTCGTACTCGTAAGCCTGTCCATTGACCATGACGTCGCCGACGATGTACGCCACGTTGCTGCGAGTCTCTGGAGAGACGGGCATCTGAGCAGAGGCAAGTGCGGGAAGAAGTGAGGTTGCAAGTACGAGTGCAAAGCGGCACATTCTCAGAACGGTATCACAGGAATTTGGGCAGGGGAGTTTGTGACGAAGGGGAGAAAAGCACCCGCACACACAGTTACCGAGAGCCCTTTCCTCGGTTAAAATGAGAGACGCAATGCCGTTTCCTATCAAAGTCTGTGTGGTCTGCGGGGAAGAGTTCGAACTTAGGCCCGACAAGCCGGGATTTGCCAATCGATGCCTGGAGTGTAGCGTCGAGGAAGATACCTCCGGTTCAGAATTTGGGCATTCGATGGATGCCGATGAGCGCAAAAGTGAGCGCGAGGCCAATGAGGCTCGCCGGAAGGCGATCCGGGATTTGCTCTACCGCAAGGACAGTTAAGCTGTTCCGGCTCAGAGAGCGTCCGTGTATTTGATCAGAAGCACCTCGTTGCCGATCTCGTTATAAATCAACTCATCCACAGTTCCCTGGGCCAGGAGAAGACCGTATCCGCCGGGACGCAGTCCGGCTTCTTCCCGTTTGAGAATATGGATCGTGGGATCATAGCCCTCGGAGTCCGCGATGATATCGGGACTGATGGATTCGGGGCGAAAGCCTGAGCCCGGGTCTCTCAGATGAAACACGAGCGACCGCTGGGTGCGAACTGCAGTGATCTCGACGACCTGTTCGGGATTGAAGGCAGCACCATGCTCAATAGCGTTCAGAAGGATCTCATGCAAAGCCTGCATCATCTCCTGCCGGGGACCTGAGGACAACTGCGTACTCAGTTCCGTGGCAAAGGTCATTAAACGTTCTGCGGTAAGCAGGCTGCAATTGGCTTGCAGAGAGACCCAGCCTGGCCGGGCAGTTAAGACATGAATGCTGTCGCGCCATTGACTCGATGAGGCAGCATTTCGCGCCAGATTCGCAATGGCCTCAGGATCAAAGGGAGCCGTGAAACAGGCAAAAACCTGCGCCTTAAGCGCCGCGATCACCTCGTCGGGAGTACTTTGCGGAGCTAGAAGGATGAGCTTGATGCCTGGCCGGATGAGGCGAATCTCTTCCAGCAGCGATAGATCCTCATCGATCGAGCTGTCCGGACTGGTCACAACAACTCCAAAGGAACGGAGTCGCAATTTTTGCAACGCTCCCACGGGACCAGCAGCATATTCGATTGGAATGCCCGACGCGGAAAGAAGATCGCCCACTTCGTGGACGACACGGTTATCGGTCCCGATAACAAGGACCCGGCTCATACGGAATACTCCTCGCTAAATGAATCAACCACTGATGTTGTCGTTGGGCCCTTACTGAAGATCATAGACCGGAATTTGACGGAAGCGGTGACCGCAGTGCCTGGGTGAGATATGGTGAGAGAATCTTATCTTCACTTTCATAAAAGGTCGTAAGTCATGTCGCGTTGGTTCGGGGTGGCGTCTCTCGCGCTCGTTTCGTTGACAGCCTCTGCGCAGAAACAGAGTGCACAGGACAAAGTGGTTCATCTGAACCAGATTCAGGTGATTGGTACGCATAACAGCTACAACATGGGCTTCGCTTCCAGCGAAGGCAAGTACGTTCAGGAGCACTACGCCAGGACCTACCACGGCGTGGAGTACCACCATCAGACCCTAACGCAGCAGCTGGATGGAGGTGCGCGGCAGCTGGAGCTGGACATCGTACAGGATCCGAAGGGCGGAAGGTTTTCGCATCCGAAGATCGTTGAGCTGACTGCTCAGGAAGGCCTGCCTGCCGATCCGGACTTCGATCCGAATCACGACATGGATAAGCCGGGATTCAAGACGATTCATCTGGGCGATCTGAATCAGCGCAGCAGCTGCGCACTGTTCGTCAATTGCCTGAAGGCGATTCGCACGTGGTCGCACGCCCACAAAGGGCATGTGCCGATCTTTATCTTGATTGAAGACAAGCAGGGCAAGCTGGGGCCACTTCCCGATGGAGTGACAGCGGAACCGTGGACGGCCGCAACTTGGGACGCCATGGACGCTGAGATTCACTCGGTCTTTCCCGAGAAGGAGATCATCACGCCGGATAAGGTAAGGGGCAAATTCCCAACGCTGGAGGCCGCAGTACTGGCGCAAGGATGGCCCACGCTGCGTGAGGCACGAGGCAAGATCGTCTTTCTGCTCTATAACCGCAAATCCGCGGCGCCGTATTTAGAGGGCCACCCAATGATGAAGGGCCGTCTGCTCTTTGTGAATGGACGTCCGGGTGAGCCGGAGGCGGGTTTTGTCGAGCAGGACTCGGGCTCAGCGGCGGCAATCGATGCTCTGGTGAAGAAGGGATATCTTGTGCGGTCGAGATCGGACTACAACACCGATCAGGGGCGCACAAACGATACGACGCGGCGGGATGAGCTGCTGGGTAGTGGAGCCCAGATGATCAGCACCGACTTTTCGATGAGCGAACCTGCTCCGTGGACCGGATATACGGTCGGGCTGCCAGGAGGTTATGTCGCGCGGTGTAATCCTGTGAACGCTCCAGCTGGATGCAACAGCGCGGAAATTGAACCGGGTGCGAAGACGCAGGAGCCCTCACCCTCGCATAAGCCAAGTGGGTTGGCTGCGAAGCCGTTGCCTCCGCCTGCGGGCGAGCCCAAGGTCTACGAGGTTCATCGCGCGGTCGAGCCGGTGGTAGTGGATGGAAAGATCGACGAAGGAGTATGGGCAACGGCGGTATGGACTGACGACTTTGTCGACATCGAAGGCGACATCAAGCCGCGGCCGCGCTTCCGCACACGGGCCAAGATGCTTTGGGACGATCAGTATCTGTACATTGCCGCCGAGTTGCAGGAGCCGGAGGTAAAGGCCACGCTCACCAAACATGACTCCGTGATCTTTCACGACAATGACTTTGAGGTATTCCTAAAGCCACTACGCAATGAAGAGGGTTACTTCGAGTTTGAGATGAACGCGCTCAACACCGGTTGGGACCTCTATCTCAACAAGCCCTACCGGATGGGCGGCAAAGCGGATAACAGCTGGGAGATGGAAGGATTGAAGACTGCGGTTGCTGTTCAGGGCACGCTGAACAACGGAGCCGATCAGGACCAGGACTGGACGCTTGAGATTGCGATCCCATGGACAGCATTTGCCTCGCGCCAACAGGTGCCGAAGCCGCAGGCGGGAACAGAGTGGAGGATCAACTTCAGTCGTGTGGAGTGGAAGGTCGGCCAGCCGAAAGAAGACAACTGGGTCTGGTCACCGCAGGGCGTGATCAACATGCATGTGCCCGAGCGTTGGGGATATCTGCGGTTCCGTTAGGCTTTTGCAATTCTCCGAAAAACTGCCGGCCCCGGCCTGTTGCAATGCCGGGGCGTTTTTGCATCTTGAATGAAAGCTAGTCGAACTTCCGCAGCCAGATATCGCGCACGGAGATCTTGCAGGGCTGGCTTTCGATCTCGAAGCCAATTAGGCCGGGCTGGTTGTTAACAGAGTCCTTGTTGTCGTCGATGAAGATAGCCATCAGCTGTCCGTTCATGAAGTGCATCATCACGCCGCCGCGGGCGATGATCTCGTAGTCGTTCCACTGGTTCACTTTCACGTAGCCGCCAAGCGCCTGCTTGTCGCCGATATTTCCAACGAGGCGGTTGGGTTGGCCGGGCAGCGCCTCCGTAACCTGACCGCGATACGCGAGGATGCCCTGCATGGTGTTTTCGGAGTACCACTGGCCGGTGTGGTTTTGCGCAGCAGCGCTGACTGGGAACCAGAAGTCAGCCTGCGGACCGGTCATCATGAACTTCAGGTCGTAAGGGGGAACATCCTTAGGCTGAGCGCGCGTCCAGGGTTTGCCGGTGACGCTGCGGTACTGGATGCCGCCTCCGCCTCCCTTTTCGATCTTCATCTGCAGCTTCAGGTCAAAGTCGCGCGTCTTGTCGCCGTGATAGACGATGTAGTTGTTTCCCTTCGCCTTGCCTTCGAGTGTCTCGCCGATCATCATGCCGTCTTCAATGCGCCAGATGCTGGTGTCTGCATCCCAACCGTTGAAGGATTTGCCGTCGAAGATCTGGGTGAAGCCGGTGTGCTCGTCGATGTCGTAGGGCGCGGGATCGTGAAACTTCGGCATGCCCGGCAACTTTTCGCCGTTAGGACCAGATTGCGGGGCCCTGGCTGGCGGAGATTCGAGCGCGGGAGGAACCGACTGCGCAATCAGAGTCCCCGAAAGGATTAGCAGGGGGACGAGGATGGTTGCCGGTACCAGAGAACGATGGACAAGTTGTAAGCCGGGTCGAGGCGAAGCAGGCATGGTTTTGCGCCTTTCAATTGAGACGTTTCAAAAACATTAGGAGTGTAGTGGGAAGACGCAGTCTTTGGCGAGAACAAAGATCAAGGCTTTCCGAGGCAGCACAACAATGACCTTGGGAAAAAGGAATTAATGAGACGTTTCATATGGACAGAAAAATTGATGGCCCCGGGATCGTGTAAAGCGATCTTCGGGGCCATGTTCGTTCTTTGCAGACGGCCCGTAAGCCGAATTCTGTTTTAGACGATCATTCCTCTAGGCGACGCATTACTGCGCCGCTCCAGCAACCTACCCGCAGGTTTCGGCTTCCTTCGAACTTTCGTCCTCCGGATCTCTCCGCCTGGGCGCACCGGGCCGGTACGCCTTCGCCGCGTGGAGAGGAGCGGCGAAATCCCTGCCTATTTGGTCTTGCTCCGTGTGGGGTTTACCCTGCCGCCTTCATTACTGGAGACGCGGTGCGCTCTTACCGCACCTTTTCACCCTTACCTCGACTGCTTGCGCAGCCGGGCGGTATGTTCTCTGTGGCACTGGCCGTCCAGATGGCTTGAACCATCCGTCCCGGACGTTATCCGGCACACTGCCCTGCGGAGTTCGGACTTTCCTCCCCCGCCCGACACCTTGCGGCGCGAGCGGCAGCGATCATCCAGCCGCCTGCAGGTCTAAGTTTACCCCGAAAACGCTAAGACCCGTCCGGTAAATAAAGCTCCATCGGACGGGTCTTCTCGAAGCGGTGAGAGAACTTACTTGGATCGCAGAAACGCGAGCAGGTCGTCCAGATCCTTGTCGGTCAGATCGGGATGCGGAGGCATCGGAGGTTTCGCCTCAGGAATTCCAACCTTGGCCACGGTCCGGACCCTTTTTTCGCCAACCTTGTCGACGATCCCGATCAGAGATGGAAAGACTGGAGGCATGCCGGCGCGGGTTGGCTGGTGACAAACCGAGCAGTGGCTGTCGTAGATTGCCTTGCCTTTGGCGACGTCACCCTTCTCCGCGGAAGCTGCGGCTGGCTTCGCAGCAGCTGCTCCCTGCGGAGGAACCGGCGCGGCATTGGAAGCGACCAGAGGATTCTTAGCCGACGGCTTTGTGCTCTCTGCCGGAGCAGGAGCAGCAGGCTTGGCCTGGGCGGTGGGTACGGCCTGCGCTGGAAGCGAGTTGGGCAATACTGCTGGCGGTGAAGGAGGCTGTTTGCGGTTGTCTTCTGCCGGCGTGCCCCACGAGTCTAGGAAATGGGATGAGTACCCGGAGTTCTCAAGAACGGCGTTGATCGGCTGCACATGAGCTCCAGTCGGAACGTCGCCCTGCACAGCATCCTGGCTGAGCTGTAATGCGCGAATATAGGCGGCGATGGCCCAACGATCACCCGGTGCAACCTGAGCGGCAAGATCCGGCATGGCGCCATAGCCATTGGTGATCACAGAGAAGAAGTGTCCGAGCGGTGCCTGCCGCAGGCGGTAGGTATGAAAGTTCGCCGCCGGATAGTAACCGCGCTGCACGATCATCCCTTTGCCGTTACCCACGCGGGAGTGGCAGGGCGAGCAGTAGACATTGAAGCGCTCCTGGCCGCGCTCGATGACCGCAGGCGTCAGCTTGAAGGGAAGTCCATCTCCTTCGGCGCCGTCCACCATGCCGGTTTCGAAGTAGCTTCCGGAGAGATTCTGTTCCCGGGCTACGGTCCCTACGGCCTGCGGCCTTACAGAGCGTCCATCGGGGAACAGGGTCGTCGACCGTTGCGGAAAGAACTTGGGCTCGTCGTGCATATCCTGCCGGCAGCCGACCAACGTGGCAGTTGCCAGCAGAAGTGCACCTGCAAACAGTACGACACGGCTGGACTGAGGGCGAAAGGGCTGAGACATAGAATTCAAGTTTCCGGCTCTGGAGAGTTAGGGAGTTCGGCACCGCACCGATCCCTTTGTTTGGAAAGGTTATCGAGAAGAACCGTGGTTTGTAAATTATGAGGTTGGGAAAAGAGAGAAAATTTACGGGTTGTACCTGCAACTTGAGCGATAAGCGGCCAGAAAATCTTCAACTTATCCCGGCAATGAAAAACTTTCATCCAGAGTTTCTGGAGGAGAGGAACCGGGAGTGAGGCTCCTTCCTCCAAAAATCTTTATCAGGCGTTGATGCCATAACGCGAAGCAGGCTGCCGGTGAGAGAGGTTGGGGCCAAGCGTCTTGCGAGCCGCCTCGTAAACCTCCCAATCGGAAAGATTAGGCAGTGAAGGAATGGTGATCAACTCACCCTGATCAAGGCCTGCGAGCGACGCGTCGACCATGTCAGCGGCAGTCATGACCATCTGCTCGGGAAGGTTGTGTACGGGGTAGTTAAGGCGATCCCAGAACTCCGTACTGGTGGCTCCGGGAAGAACAGCCTGAACCTTAATTCCTTTATCTTTCACTTCATTGTGGAGCGACTGCGTCAAGTTGACCACGAAGGCCTTGGTTCCACTGTAGACGCCGTTGAGGACCTCAGGATTGAGGGCAACAATGGAGGCGATGTTAATAATCAGTCCGTTCTTTCGAGCGATCAGGCCAGGGAGAACCGCAGAGGTAAGACGAGTAAGCGCCGTGACGTTGAGCTGGATCATGTTGTCCATCTCATCAACCTTCGAGTCGAGAAGGCTTGTCGTGGCACCAAAGCCCGCATTGTTAACCAGCGCTGTGATAGTTGAGTCGGAACGAAGTCGTTCCTCCACCCGGGCAAGATCGGCGCGGACGGTAAGGTCGGCCGGAAGAGCTTCCGCACGGCGTCCTGTCTCCGCGGCGATCTTATCGGCAAGGGTCGAGAGACGCTTGTGGTCCCGAGCCACCAGAATAAGATCGTATCCGCGCTCGGCGAGACGATCGGCATAGACAGAGCCGATTCCAGTAGAAGCTCCGGTGATGAGTGCACTACCTTTGTTTTGCGATGAAGTGGCCATAAAAGATCTCCTGTATCCTGAGCAGTTTCCGCCAGCAGAACCGGCATACATACGAGATAGAGTAGACCAGTCGGTCTATAGATTCAGAAAATATGTCGCTTTTTTATCCATCGCTGGTTTTACCTGCTGCCAGCCGGAGACAGAAGTGCCGTAAAGGCAAAATGCAGGAAGGTTGTGAGCGGCTTCGCGGAGCGGTCAGCCTTCGATCGTACTAGAGCTCCTTCGTAGGAGTTCAGAAGGAATTCGGCCAATTCGTCAGGCTGGGTCGAAACTGGCAAGTCGCCATGATCGACCGCCTCCTGAAGGAGCGCGGCAACAGCGCTTTGCCACTGACCGAAGGACTCCTCGAGAAGCGCCTGCGTCGTATCGCTATGGTCGGCCATCTCCAGGCTCAGATTTCCCATGAGGCATCCGGTAGTCTCGGCCTCGGGCCCATAGACGCGGATCAGCTCTTCGAAGTAATTTCGCAGGCGCTCAAGCGGAGGAAGGCTGGGATCGCTGAAGATTCTGCCGCATCGTTTGGTCTCGTTTTGCACATAAAGCCGCAGAACTTCGTTTGCATAGGCCTCTTTGCTGGGAAAGTAATGATAGAAGGATCCCTTTGGAACTTTGGCGGTATCGAGAATCTCCTTCATGCCTGTGGCGTTGAAGCCCATGGAGTGAATCAGCTTGAGTCCGACTTCGAGGAGATGATCGCGGGTATTTTGAGCCGTCATGGAACTCCTGTTAACCGACTAGTCTATTTTCTCGATGCGAGCGGAGCGTAAAGGATTCCAAACTAAGGAACCTTATAGACATGGAACACGTAAACTTTGTGGGACGAGCCGCCTCGCATTGACCACGGAGGACTGATACTCTCGGGCTTGTCCCGATCCAGACCGTTATGGAGTTCAAAGAAGCCGTCAGAATCGCGTTGCAGTCGCTGTGGGCGAACAAGCTGCGCTCGATCCTCACTCTGCTTGGAGTGGTGATTGGCGTGGCCAGCGTGATCGCCGTGGTGACGCTGGTCAACGGTGCGAATGTGTACGTCGCCAGCAAGGTAAACCGTTACGGGGCCGATACCTTCACGATCAGCAAGCAGCCGCAGATCATCACCAGCTATGAGCAGTACACGGCGTTTCAGAAGCGGAAAAACATCCTGATGGATGATTACCGTTTTATTGCGGAGAATTGCCGGCACTGTTCTCAGATTGGCGCCCAGCAGACCACAACCGGCACGATAGTTTTTGGCACACAGTCCTCGACCGATACGACGATTCGTGGACAGACCTGGGAGATGCCCGATATGCAGAATCTGAATATCGTGCAGGGCCGGGGTTTCTCCCCAACCGACGATGAACATGCCTCGCATGTAGCCCTGATCGGGTCGGATATTCAGGAAAACCTGCTCAAGGGCGATGACCCTATCGGCAAGGAGATCCGCGTGGACGGCGTTCCGTACACGATCATCGGTCTGGGGGAAAAACAGGGCAAGACCCTGGGACAGAGTCAGGACAACTGGGTCGCCGTTCCTCTTTCTGCCTACCAGAAGACATACGGAACGGCGAAGACACTGACGATCTACGCCAAGGCCGGAGGCGAGGTCGATCTGGAAACGGCGACCGACCAGGCGCGGCAGCTCATGCGCTCTGATCGGCATGACCGTCCCGGTGAGCCGGATAGCTTTTCGCTCGATACCAGCGACACCTTCGTAGGTTTGTGGAAGAGCATCAGCCAGGGGTTCGAGGCGGTGGCCGTGGCGATTGCGGGAATCTCGCTGGTCGTCGGCGGAATCGTAATCATGAACATCATGCTGGTCTCGGTGACAGAGCGAACGCGTGAGATCGGAGTTCGCAAGGCATTAGGGGCTCGGCGCAGCGACATTCTGCTTCAATTTCTCATCGAGTCGGGAACGATGGCACTTGCCGGTGGAGCAATCGGCGTGATCGGCGGCATGTTGGTGGCTCAAATCGTGACCGTCCTGCTGGGATTTCCCTCAACGATTGCGATCTGGAGCATCTTTGCCGGTCTGGTGGTCGCCGCCGGTGTCGGAATCTTCTTTGGGGTCTATCCTGCGCGAAAGGCCGCGGACCTGGACCCGATTGTGGCGCTGCGGTCGGAGATATAAGGAGACGCCATGAACGTTGGAGATCAAAAAGAAGCAGTCAAGATGGCCTACGATCAGTTGCGAGCAAATAAGCTGCGCTCGGGGCTGACGATTCTGGGCATCGTGATCGGCGTAGTTACGGTAATTGCGATCTCCTCGGTGATCAACGGACTGAACTCTCGCGTCTCCGGCATGGTTGAGGCCATGGGCACCAATGTGATCTGGGTCTTCCGGTTTCCCGTCATCGGAGTCCGGCCGACAACCGAGATGTTAACCCGTAAACAGCTCACGATGGAGGACGCTGAGGCCATCGGCGAGCTTCCTCATGTAGTCGCGGTCTCGCCCTCGCTGCGGTATCAGAACTTCCAGTTCGGGGCCGGTATGGTGACAGCAAAGTACGGCCGCCGCAAAGTCGAGAGCGTTTCGCTCGAAGGGGATACCACCTCATCGAAGGATGTTTACGACTGGGACATCCACGAAGGCCGCTACTTCACGGAGAGCGATCAGGAACGCGCATCGGATGTCGTTGTTTTGGGCCACGACACCGCTGAGGATCTCTTCGGGCAGGATAGTCCCATCGGCAAGGAGATCCAGATTGAAGGATTGACCTTCACCGTTGTAGGAACTCTGGAAAAACAGAAGGCCGCCTTTGGCGGCGGCAAGAATCCCGCGGACAACTTTGCCTACTTCCCCATTACGACCTTCCATAAGCTGCACCCCGAGGTGCTGGATTACTGGGTCAGCGTGAAGTTCGACGACCAGAAGAACAAGTCCGCAGTGATCGATTCCATCACTGAGTTGCTGCGGCGGCGGCGCAAGGTGCGAAACGAGCAGGACGACAACTTCGCCATCTTTGGTTCCGATTCGATCACGCGCCTGTGGACACAGATTACGGGGTCGCTCTTTCTGCTCATGTTCGGCCTGTCTGCTGTAGGGTTGATGGTTGGCGGTGTGGGCGTGATGAATATCATGCTGGTCTCGGTGACGGAACGAACACGCGAGATCGGGGTTCGCAAAGCGATCGGGGCGACCAAAAAGGTCATCCTGACGCAGTTCACCCTGGAGGCGATGACTTTGTGTGCCTTGGGTGGAATTATTGGGATTCTGCTGGGCAGCGCGCTGGCGGTCGGCCTCAGTTTTGTGCTGTCATCCCAGGTCTCGCTGCTCTGGGTGATTGCGGCGTTCCTCTGTTCCTGCGCAATCGGGCTGGTCTTTGGGATCTATCCCGCGTGGAAGGCGGCTAATCTCAATCCGATTGAAGCACTTCGCTACGAATAAACCCGCCGTAAGATCTCATAAATTCACAGGCTTTCGGCCAACGAACCGAAGTGGTAGGCAGGACGGCTCCTCAGGGCAGGATACAGCCGGTAGACTAAATACATGCTGGCTAACTGCATCGAGGGCCTCGTAGCATTGCTGGCGCTGGCGGGGATTGTCTACATGGCGCTGGTCCTGTGGGGTGCGCGTGACTTTCATCGCACCTGCTGCGGCAGCAAGGGTGGCCTCGGATTCTCCCCCGATGTCTCCATCCTCAAGCCCGTCAAGGGGATCGATCAGCACATGTACGCCGGTTTCGTGAGTCACTGCAAACAGCAGTACACCGGCAGGTACGAGATTCTCTTTGGTGTCTCCAGTCTGAACGACCCAGCGGTCGCGGAGATCGAGCGGCTGCGAGCGGAGTTTCCCTCCATCAACATTCGCCTCCTTGAGTGCACGCGGCGACTGGGAACCAGCGGCAAGGTCAGCAATCTGGTGCAGATGCTCCAGGAAGCACAATACGAGCACATCGTCATCAACGATAGCGACATTCTGGTTTCGCCTCATTACCTCAGCCGTATCATGAACTGCTTTGCTCCCGCGGCCTTTCCGGGTGGAAAGAAAGTGGGACTGGTGACCGCGCCTTACATTGGGGTCACGCCTTCGAAGAACGCAGGCCTGTGGTCGCGTCTTGAGGCATTGGGCATCTCTACGGATTTCTTCGCCGGAGTGCTGACGGCACGCAAGCTTGAAGGCGGAATTCGCTTCGGACTAGGCTCGACGCTCGCAACGACCAAAAGTGTGCTGGCACAGACGGGTGGACTTGAGCCGCTGGTGGAATACCTTGCCGACGACTACGAGATGGGTGTGCGCATTGCCGAAGCGGGCTATCGCGTAGAGCTGGCCGACGAAGTGGTGGAAACCGCTGTGCCCGCCTACAGCCTGCGTGGCTTTGTCGATCATCAGCTCCGCTGGGCGCGCTCTACCCGCGATTCGCGCAAGCTGGGCTACGTGGGGTTGGGAATCACCTTCTGCCTTCCCTGGGCGGTCTTCGCCTGTATCGCCAGCGGCTTTGCGTTGTGGAGCTTTACGTTGCTGAGCCTTGCGCTTCTGGCACGGGTGTCAGTGGCGCTGTCGGTTGGGGTGGGTGTACTGCGCGACGGACAAGTGCTGCGGGATCTTTGGCTGCTGCCGCTGCGCGACTTTTTCGCCTTCGCCTTTTGGCTGTGGAGCTTTGCCGGAAATACCGTCGTGTGGCGCGGCGAACAGTTCCATCTTCACGACGGACGTCTCAGCCGGGCCGACAACTTAACCAACCAGAACATAGCAAATCTGTCTCCAAGGTAGTTCAGGTAGTTTTGAGCCTGAGGAGACGGCGGATGGCCCCTACAAAACGAATGGCTGCGGATAGCAGCCAAAGTCAACAGTCAGAAGAAAAAATCAGTAAAGAGTTGATGGAGATCGCTGCGGATTCGCGCGTGACTGTGCGCCGGAACGGTGAACCTGATCGCGAGGGACGGTGCGTCGTCTACTGGATGCAGCGCGCACAGCGCGGACGCGACAATCACGCCCTCGATATCGCCATAAATCTGGCGAACGCTCTGGAGCTTCCCGTCGTGGCGTACTTCGCTGCCATCTCGAACTTTCCCCACGCCAACCTCAGGCATTATGCGTTTTTGAACCAGGGGCTGAAGGACATCGAAGAAGATCTAGCGTCGCGCGGAGTCGCCTTTGTGATGCGCCGGTCGCCTCACGAGACTCCCGAGCGCATGTTCGCCGATGCAGGTGCCGCGATGGTGATCTCCGACGAAAATCCGATGCCGGGTCCGGAAGCATGGCGCCGCAAGGTTGCGTCGCAGTTGAAGATTCCCTTTTGGACGGTCGATGCCGACGTCATCGTTCCTTCAAAGCTGATTGAAGGAGCGCAGTATGGCGCGTTCACCATTCGACCTCGCCTCTACCGCTTGCTTCCTGACTTTCTGCACCCTTGCGAAAATCTGAAGGCTCACCAAGAATGGAAGCGCCCGCGAAGCTTTTATTCCGAGCCTGTCGACGAAGACATTACCCGTGGCTGGAAGGATCTGGATCGCAGTGTTCTACCGGTGGAGGGCTGGACCGGAGGAACGCATGCAGCGATGAAGCGCCTACGGCACTTTGTGGACAAGATTCTTCCTGACTATGAACAGAGCCGGAATAAGCCGGAGCTCGACGGCTCCTCGCGCCTGTCGCCTTATCTACACTTTGGACAGATCAGCCCGTTGACGATTGCGCTTGCGGTCGAGGCAGCTGCGAAAAAAACTCCGAAGCTGAAATCGGCACGAGACGGTTTCTTCAATGAGCTGATCGTGTGGCGGGAGTTGGCGGTGAACTTCGTGCGCCACACCAAGCACTACGATTCGCCGGAGTGCGCTGAGCCCTGGGCCAAACGCACAATCGAAGAACACGCCCGCGATGAACGTGAGTCGATCTACAAACTGCACGAGCTCGAGCACGCTCAAACGCACGACGACTTATGGAATGCCGCGCAGCAGCAAATGCTGCGCGACGGCTGGATGCATAACGTCATGCGCATGTACTGGGCCAAGAAAATTCTGGAGTGGACCCCCGACATCAAGACAGCAATGAAGTATGCCGTGCACCTGAATGACAAATATTTTCTCGACGGCCGCGACCCTAATGGCTACGCGGGAATCGCCTGGGCGATTCTGGGCAAGTTCGACCGTGCCTGGAATGAGCGCCCGATCTTCGGCAAAATTCGTTATATGTCGGGTGCCTCGACGGGCAAGAAGTTCAATTCCAAACTCTACATGCAGCAGATGCAGGTTTTACCGCAAGAGGGAAGTTTGGACTTCGAGGGCTGATATTCTTAAAGCTTGGCAAACTACCTTATTACCGGCGGTGCCGGCTTCATCGGATCGCATCTGGTACGTGCTCTTGTAGAGCGTGGTGACCAGGTCAGAGTGCTCGATAACTTCGAAACCGGGCTCAGAAAAAATCTTGACGCTGTAAAGGACCGGATCGATCTACACGAGGTCGATCTCACGGATGCTGAAGCCGTCCAGAAGGCCTGTGAGGGCATGGACTATGTCTTCCATGAAGGAGCGCTTCCCAGCGTTCCCCGCAGCGTAAAAGAGCCTCGTCCCAGCCACGAAATCAACATCGGAGGCACCTTTAATGTGCTGGAAGGGGCGCGGCTGGCCAAGGTAAAGCGCGTGGTCTATGCGGCTTCATCCTCGGCCTATGGCAATCAGCCTGGATTTCCCCGCGTGGAGACCATGTCTCCGCAGCCCCTTTCGCCCTATGCAGTTCAGAAGCTAACGGGCGAGTTGTATATGCAGTCCTACTGGAGGGTCTATGGCCTGGAGACAGTCTGCCTGCGCTACTTCAATATCTTTGGCGCGCGGCAGGTACCGGATTCTCCTTACTCCGGTGTGATGGCGCGGTTTATTGTGATGATGATGCGTGGTGATCGTCCGACGATCTTCGGCGATGGCGAACAGGGCCGCGACTTTACTCCAGTGGAGAATGTCGTGAACGCAAACCTGCTGGCGATCGAAGCTCCGACGGAGAAGGCTGCCGGCAAGGTGTTCAATGTGGCGTGCGGTGAACGGCACACCCTGAACGAAACCTATGCGTTTCTAGCAACCTTGCTCGACTTCAAGCATCCACCTATATACGGTCCGGAGCGGGAAGGTGATGTCCGCGATTCACTGGCCGATATCTCAGCTGTCGCAGATGCATTAGGCTATGCGCCGCGAGTGAGCTTTGAAGAAGGATTACGCCGCACGGTCGCATGGTATCGCGATGAATTTGGCGGTTAGGAAAGACAAAGTGACGCTGAAAAACTTGGCCGGATCAACGGATCTTATGGGACTGGAAGAGTGGATAGCAGGGATTAACCAGCGGACGGCTCGGGTTGGAATTATCGGGCTCGGTTATGTGGGTCTTCCCCTGACTTTATTGTTCAGCGATGAACGGTTCCGGGTTACCGGCTTCGATATCGACGTAAGTAAAGTATCCAGTCTCAACGCGGGCCAATCCTACATCCATCGCATAGAACCAGAGCATATTCAGGCGGCACAGCGCAGCGGTTTTCGCGCGACCTCGGAGTTCTCAGAGATCGCGTCGATGGACGCCGTGCTGATCTGTGTTCCTACTCCATTGCATCCAGATCACACGCCGGACATGAGCTACGTGGTTTCGACCATCGAAGCGATTGCGCCCCATCTTCGGGCAGGTCAGCTTGTAGTGCTTGAGAGCACCACCTATCCTGGCACAACAGAAGAGATCATCGTCGAAACCATTAACCGACATGGAAGCCAGAAGGGCCTGAAGGTGCTCCGCAACCAGGAAAGAGCCACCGATTTAAATGGCGTGATGGTTGCGTTTTCGCCGGAGCGCGAAGATCCGGGCAACATGATCACCCCGCGGCGCGATATCCCCAAGGTGATCGGCGGTGTCGATCCGCGCGCAACGGCTGCGGCCTCGGCGCTTTATGGCAGTGTCTTCCGTAAAACGGTTCCCATGTCGACTCCTGCTGCTGCCGAAATGACCAAGCTGCTCGAGAACATCTACCGTTGCGTGAATATCGCTTTGGTCAATGAGCTCAAGCAACTCTGCGGTCCCATGGGTATCGATATTTGGGAAGTCATCGAAGCTGCTGCAACCAAGCCCTTCGGCTTCCAGGCCTTCTATCCGGGACCTGGGGTCGGCGGTCACTGCATTCCGGTCGACCCGTTCTATCTGAACTGGAAGGCGCAACAGTTCGGCATCCAGGCAAAGTTCATCGAGCTTGCGGGCGAGGTGAACGAGGCAATGCCCGACTACGTGGTGCAGTCCGCAGCGCGTGCTCTCGAGCGCAACGGGGCTTCGCTTCGCGGAGCGAAAGTGTTGGTGCTCGGAGTAGCCTACAAGCGCGATGTGGACGACCTGCGCGAGTCCCCCTCGCTGGTGGTCATCGAAAAACTACGCAAGGCCGGAGCCGAGGTGAGCTACAACGACCCCTTCTTCGACGAGGTCGGCCGTGGACGTCACTACGATCTGAGCATGCGCTCCACCCCGCTCGAGAATCTCGACCGCTTCGATTGCGTTCTCATCCTCACCGATCATTCGCTCTACAACTATGGTGAGATTGTGAGACAAGCGCGTCTGGTCATAGATTCCAGGAATGCCACGCGATCGATCGATTCCCCCAAGATCGTGCGCTGCTGACCCAGCGTTGCGGCGAAGCCGCGCTTACCTTTCATCCCGCAACCGGTCTGTAGTCGGGAAGATGAGAGATTTCTTATCCCTTTCTGAAACTCTCCCTCCCTTCTTCTGCCGCTTCTGCGTTGACTCCAGCGGTGTCACCTTGCAGCATCAGCAACAGGTGCCTGCACGGATCGGTTAGCACGCCATGGGGTCGGTGAAATCCTTGCAACTCGGAGTGTGTCTGCGGAAAGCCCGAAGGGCGGTATGCGTCGCCGCATGGATCTCTCTGATGGGAATTTCTGCTGTAGGCCTAGCGCAGAGCGTAAGCGGACTGGATGCTCCTTGGCAGCCGCTGGGGCCGGCGCAGGTGATGACAGCCGCCTACGGCAAAGTGACCGGGCGAATCACAGCGATTGCGATCGACTCATCGGACTCAACAGGCAATACCGTCTATGTTGGAACGACTGGCGGTGGTGTATGGAAATCAACAAACGCCGCCGGGCCATCCTCGGGAGTTCGCTTTGATCCCCTCACCGATACGCTACCGGTCTTCAGCGGGAACGCAGGCAGCGCAGCGGTTCCCTCTCTCAGTATCGGAGCGCTCAGCGCGCAGGGCTCTGTCCTCCTCGCCGGAACGGGCGATCCAAACAATGCCATGGACTCCTATTACGGCGAAGGTCTGTTGCGCTCCGCCGACGGCGGCCTCACTTGGACGCTGATAAGCAACTCGCGGGAGACGGTAAACCAGAACAACTCCTTCAGCGGTTTGAGCTTCACAGGCTTTGCCTGGAGTACGACTGCTCCTGGAACCGTGGTAGCGGCCGTCTCGGAGGCAAAAAAAAGCGCGCTGACGGGAGGAGTGAATCCGGCCAGCAGCATCATGGGACTCTATTATTCGACAGACGCAGGCGTCACGTGGCACTTGAGCACCGTGATGGATGGAGCCCAAATCGTCGAGCGCCCTCTGTCCACAGGCAGCAATACCTCGGGCGGCAACGCAGCAACTGCCGTTGTGTGGAACCCTGCAAGGAAGCGGTTTTATGCGGCCATCCGATATCACGGATACTACGAATCCACGGATGGAACGACATGGACGCGGCTGGACCATCAGCCCGGACCTGGACTGACCACAGCAGTCTGCCCCAGCAATACGGACCGGATCGGCAGCAGCTCCTGTCCGATCTTTCGCGGAACTCTCGCCGTCGAACCGGTAACCGGGGATATGTACGCCTTGACGGTAGCTCCGGGAAATCACGATCAAGGGCTGTGGAGAGACGTTTGCACGAACACCGGAACAGCATGCTCCGCTGCAGTCAACTTTGCACAGCAGCTGGGAAGTACCTCCCTTGAGGCCGAAGACTGCCCGCTCGACAGCACTCAGCACGATTGCATTCCGCAGGGAGACTACAATCTTTCGCTCGCAGCAGTTCATTCAGGCACAGATACTTTGCTTTTTGCAGGCACTTTAGATCTTTATCGTTGCTCGATTGCTTCGGGCTGCGCAACACTGCGCAATACCACCAATGCATTGAATGGATGCAGTGCTCCTGCCAGAGTCGCACCGGGACAGCACGCGATTGCGGTGTGGTCCACGGCGGGTTCTCCAACGCTGTTTGTAGGCAATGATGGCGGCTTATGGCGTTCGACCGATGGAGTCGATCAACGTGCAGCGCCGTGCTCGGCAGACGACGCTGCGCATTTTGAGAACCTGAACGGCGCTCTTGGATCTCTCGCCGACGTAGAAAGTCTGGCGCAGCCTGCCTCCGATGCATCCACGTTGCTGGTGGGAATAGGAGCCAACGGTACAGCCGCGACAAGCGCAGCAACCACCTCGGGACTGGATGTATGGAATCAATTGTCGGCGGGCGAAGGCGGCGGCGTCGCCATCGATCCCGCAAATCCCAATCTCTGGTACATCACTACAGCGGCAGGAGTCTCGGTTCGACGTTGCGACAAAGGCAGCCAGTGCGTCGCATCGGACTTTACAGGAGAGCCGACGATCGGCCCCGATCAGACGCAGCGAGACCTCTCTCTCGTTCACGTTCCTTGGCTGCTCGATCCCGCTCTCTCCTCCAACCTGATTGCTGGTACCTGCCGTGTATGGCGGGGTCCGGACTCGGACGGCACACTCTGGTCGGCCAGCAATGCGATCAGCACGATGCTCGCTGGACCCCAAAGCTCTGTCTGCGCCGCCACGAATGCAATGGTTCGTTCGCTCGCGGCCGGTGGTCCGGCTTCTGACTCGACCGATGCACAGAACGCCGGTTCCCAGGTGATCTATGCCGGCATGGCCGGTACACTCTCCGGCGGTGCTAACACGGGTGGCCATCTCTTTGTCACGCAGGCAGCCCAGAGAGCTACCGGAACCAGCGCATGGAGCGATGTGACCTCCTCGCCTATAGTCACCCTCGGCGATGCGAACGGATTCAACTCCGGCAAATACGATATCTCCTCGATTGCCATGGATCCTCATGACCCCAGCGGAAATACGGTTTACGTCACCATCGCAGGGTTCGGGTTCGCGCATGTGTACCGCTCCCTCGATGCGGGGGCGCACTGGAGCAATATCAGCCGCAATCTCCCGAATGTTCCTGCCAACAGCATTGTGGTGGACCCGAACGATGCCAACACGATTTATGTCGCGTTGGATACCGGGGTTTATGTGACGACGCAGGTTACGACCTGCGAAACCAGCAATTGTTGGAGCGTGTATGGCTCCAGTCTGCCGAATGCTCCGGTCACTCAGCTTGTTGCGGCTCCTGCAATGGCTACGGGCGATGGCCGCACGGGGCTGCTGCGCGCCGCCACCTATGGCAGGGGAGTGTGGCAGATTCCATTGCTGACAGCGACCCTGCCTGCTCAACCGGCGATCTCACTCAATCCCACAACGCTAAGCTTCGCCGAACAGGCTGTGGGTACACCGAGCGAATCGAAGAGCGTCGTGGTGACGAATACAGGCAATGCTCCGCTTACGATCAGCAGAATCGACATCAGCCTTGCGCAACTACCGCTAGGCCCACAGGCGGAGTTCTTCGAGACGGATAACTGCGTGAGTGCTTCCATCGAGCCAGGGCAGACGTGCGCCGTCGCAGTACGCTTCGGTCCGGCAGCAACAGGAGATCGCAGCGCAACGATGACCATCTTCGGTAATGTAAGCGGTGGACAGGCGACGGTAGCACTGAGCGGAAAAGGCACACCTGGCGGCTCTGTCGTACTAACGCCCCTGTTCCTTAGCTTTGGCGCAACCAACGTGAACGCCACCAGCGCTGCACAAAACATCACGATCTCCAACACCGGCGGCTCTCAGGTGAGTCTTGGAGCGCCAGCGGTGAGCGGTGACTTTCATCTCTCCGCGAACACCTGTACCTCCAGCCTTAAGGCCAACAGCGGATGCACGGTCGGAATTACTTTCACCCCCACCGCATCCGGCTCCCGCGAAGGTACCCTCACGATCGCAGCAGAGGATCATGCCCTGACCGGCGCTCTCGCCGGGACGGGAGTTTTGCCCGCGACCGATGCCCTGGCGCCCGCGGCTCTGTCGTTTGGGCCCCAGCCTCTGGGAACCTCCAGCTCTGTCCAGCGAGTGACGTTGACGAATACAGGCGATGCCTCACTCACTTTGATTGCGGCTCACACGACAGGCGATTTTGTCGCAGTCAATTCCTGCGGCAATTCTTTAGCTGGACATTCGACCTGCTCGATTGGCGTAATCTTCCAACCTACCGTCCTGGGAACAGCGACCGGCGCACTCGTTGTCTCCGACGAGTTCCGCTCACAGAGCGTGTCGCTAAGCGGCACAGGACTTGCCCCTTCAGGAGTTTCGTTATCGCCCCTCTTCGGTATGAGCTTCTCTCCGACCGGAGTCGGCCTGACCTCTGCTGCCCAGACAGTCACCCTGACCAACAATGGGGGAATCCCGCTCTCAGTCGACACCATTGCCCTGAGTGGAGATTTCGCAATCGCCCCAGGCAGCAACCATTGCGGCGATACGCTCGCAGTAAACTCTGCCTGCACGATGCAGGTCATGTTTAAACCCACTGCAGGTGGAGCACGGCAGGGAACTCTGGCAATCACCGACAGCGCGATCAACTCACCGCAGACGCTGCCGTTGACCGGCGCGGGAGTATCCTTCACGCTGTCCACGAACGGGCCGTCCTCGGTCACCACCTCAAGCGGCCAAAACGCCGTCTTTCCCCTGCTCTTCCGCTCGGGCCCTGCGGTAGCAGGCACGAAGGTGAGTCTCACCTGTTCGGGCGCTCCGGCGAACTCGACCTGCAACATCACGCCTTCAAGTCTGACTTTGGACGGCAATGCAACAACAGTGTCCGTTACAGTGTTGACCGGCGTACCGCAGCTCTCTTCACGTGTCCATCCTTCGAACCAGATCTTCTGGGGCGTGTTCCTGCTGCCGGTTGGACTCTTCGCGGTCCGGCGAAGGCGAATGACTGTGGCTCTCATCTGCCTCCTGGTGCTTGCGAATGGATGCGGTGCCGGGCGAATGATTCCCTCCTCCGGGGGGCCGGGGTCGGGCGGCGGCGTGGGCGCGATCACGCCGACGGGAAGCTACGGGATCAAGGTCACAGCTTCGAGCGCAGGGCTTACCCAGACTGTGGACCTTACGCTCGTCGTTCAGTAGGTTATGCGAAGCGGCCGGCGCTGGCCCCGGAGGCCCAGGCCCATTGGAAGTTATAGCCTCCCAGCCATCCGGTGACATCGACCACTTCTCCGATGAAGTAGAGCCCCGGAACCTTGCGGCTCTCCATCGTTCTGGCGTCGAGTTCGGCGGTATCGACGCCGCCTGCCGTGACCTCGGCCTTCGCGTAGCCTTCGGTTCCGGCGGGTGTGATGCGCCAAGTGTGGAGGTCCTGCTCGAAGTGCTCGAGCGCGGTGTTGTTCCAGCCTGCGGGCGGATGAACGGTGAGCCATCGCTCGGCCAGTCTTGCGGGCAGGACGGATCGGAGTGCCGCGGTTGCAGAAGCGGTGTCGCGCCGCGCGTTGCGGGTGAAGAGGGGAGCGAGCGGTTGTTGTTCGGGGGCGAGGTCGAGCTCGATCGGCTCGCCGGGTTGCCAGTAAGAGGAGGCCTGCAGGATCGCCGGACCGCTGAGGCCGCGATGCGTGATGAGCATCTTCTCGCGGAAGCGTACGGGGCGCTTCGAGCTTGCGGCGGCGATGACCTCGGTGGAGAGGCCGGAGAGATCGCACCATCGCTCGCGGTCTTCGGAGTTGAAGACGAGGGGGACGAGGGCGGGTCGGCAGGCGACGATCGCGAGGCCGAACTGTTCGGCGATGCGGTAGCCGAGATCGGTCGCTCCCATCTTCGGGATGGAGAGTCCTCCGGTGGCGACAATCACCGATTCGGCCTGGAAGATTCCGGCGGAGGTTTCGATGTGGAAGCGGCGGGTTTGTGCGGTGGAGTGGTCGTCGAGGCGCTCGATCTTCACTCCGGTCAGGATGCGGACGTTCGCGTCGCGGCACTCGCGCTCGAGCATGGTGACGATGTCCTGCGCGGAGCGGTCGCAGAAGAGCTGGCCGAGCGTCTTTTCGTGATAAGGAATTTTGTGTTTTTCGACCAGCGCGAGGATGTCGGAGGGGGTGAAGCGGGCCAGAGCAGACTTTGCGAAGTGAGGGTTCTGGGAGAGGAAGCTCTCGGGGCGGCAATGAATGTTGGTGAAGTTGCAGCGTCCCCCGCCGGAGATGAGAATCTTTTTGCCGATACGCTCGGCGTGGTCGAGGAGAACGACTCGGCGTCCACGGCGGCCTGCTTCGATGGAGCTCATCAGCCCGGCGGCGCCTGCTCCCAGAACAACGACATCTACGGTATGCACTCAGGTCCTCAACTCTGATGCTATCAACCGTCGCGTTCTGCGGCGCGCTGCTGTGTGCGACCATTAACAGATGGCCAGAGAGAAGCGAGAGCGGGTTGCTGAGGTGTTGCCGGGGCAGGAGCATGGACCGGCGGTTGTGGTGGCGCGGCGGGCGGCGGACCGTCTGCGAGCGGGGCATCTCTGGGTCTATCGCTCCGATGTCGAGGCGCTGATTCCGCGCGAGGGCGAGACGGAGATTGCGGCGGGTTCGCTGGTGACCCTCGCGGATGGCCGCGGGATTCCGCTGGGCTCAGGCCTGTACAGCACGGCTTCGCAGATTGCCGTGCGGCTAGTGAGCGGTGAGGCGAAGCTGACGCGTGAGGCGTACCTGAACGATGTGCGCGACCGCGTGATCGCCGCGCTTTCTCTCCGTGAGGAGCTTGCACCGGCCTCGGCGAATGACCATTCCTGCAGGCTGATCTTTGCCGAGGCGGACGCGTTGCCGGGGATCGTAGCGGATCGCTATAACGACCTTGTGATTCTGCAACTGCTGACGCAGGGCACGGCGCAGGAGGATGTGCGCGGGGTGCTGACGGCGGCGATTCGCGAACGTCTAGGCAGCTCGATCACGACGATTGTGGAGCGGCCCGATGCGAAGATCCGCGAGTTAGAGGAGCTGTCAGCGCCTCCTGCGGAGCCTCTGCTGGGCGGCAGCGGAGCACGGCTGACGACGGTGTTTACGATCAACGGCACGCGATTTCATTACGACGCCTCCTCGGGACAGAAGACAGGAGCGTTTCTCGATCAGCGGCTGAACTATGCTGCGGCCTCTCGTTACGCTCGGGGCGCTGGACTCGACATATGCACCTACCAGGGCGGGTTTGCGCTGCACCTGGCGAAGGGGTGCGAGCGGGTGACAGGTGTTGACGTGAGCCGTGCGGCTCTGGAGGTGGCGGACCGGAACCTGGCGCTGAATCCGGGCCTGAAGGCTGAGGTTGACTGGATCGAGGCCGACGCCTTCGATCTGCTGCGGGAGTATGAATCGACAGGACAGAGGTTCGACACGATCGTGCTTGATCCGCCGGCGTTCGCGAAGTCGAAACGGGCGGTCGAGGGTGCGCTGCGCGGGTACAAGGAGATGAATCTGCGAGCGATGAAGATGCTGCGTCCGGGCGGGACGCTGGTGACCTGCTCGTGCTCGCACCACGTGGGCCGGGAGGAGTTTACCGGGGTTGTGGGGGCTGCGGCTGCAGACGCACGGAGGCGAGTGCAGGTTCTGGAGGTGCGCGGGGCTGCGCCGGACCACCCGGAGGTGCTGACCCTGCCGGAGACGGCCTACCTGAAGTGCCTGATCTGCCGGGTGGATTGACACCCCCACCCCCCACCAATCTTGCACAAAGTATTCATTGCATTGGACTTAGGCTCGTACTTCGTTTGCAAGTTATTCAAAATCAATATTTTGGCCCCAAGTGATTGCATAGAATGAGTTAAAAGAAGAATCCCCGGCCTTGACCGGGGATTTGTCTTCTATGACTCTCTTTAATTTTAGCAATCCAGCGGAAACTGGATGGCAGATAGAAGTGGTTTATTTTCCTATGTTTAGCCAGAACAGGTCTTGACAGATTCCGGTACGGGGAGACCAGCTGAACTTCAGGGCAAATCAGTCAGCTAATTTGAGAAGTGCCTGAAGTTCCTGTTCCAAAACCGTAGCAACTTCTGCTGGCGTGGTCGTGGGAGCGACCGGCACCGTCATGGTGATCACGCTTCCGCTAATGGGTCTGGGCATGACGCGAATGTAGGCTCCGCCTCGTTTTCCATTTGCCATACTTCGCAGGTAATCGACCGTCAGGCTTGCTTCATTCAAGAGAACATCCAGATGGAAGGTCTCGTTGCCTTTTGTCACTCGGAACGAGTTTCCATGGGCAGGCTCGACTCTATCTGCGAAGACAGGCGCCCACTGGGGAATCAGAGAGGCATCTGCCAATTTGGAGTAGATGAGACTGGGTGGAGTGTCGGATTCGATCGCGCGAGTCACGGTTTGGGTTGACATTCGCATTTTGATGAGGAACCGCCGCCCCGCGATGCTTTCGCGGGGGTCTCGGAGGTTCTTCTGAAAGTTGCACGCGGCTCAAAACAGACCTTAGTTTTTCGGAACGGAGATGGTGATGTTGCGGTAACGGATGACGCCGTGGTGATCTCCCTGGAGGTAGAACGGCCCCGGCTCGGCCTCATTGCTGTCGAGGGCACCGCCGGTGGGGCCGGGAAGCTCGACGTTGTCGTGGTACATCTTGCCATCGCGCAAAACGGTGACGTGTCTTCCGACCAGAGTGACGTCGTAGGTCGTCCATTTTCCGAGATCATTTTTCGAGCTCGCAGGCGGCGGATACCAGCTGTAGATCGCACCCATCTCATGCGACGGAAGCTTGCCGCCTTCGGTTCCCACCTGCAACTCGTAACGACCTCGCAGATAGATGCCGCTGTTGCCACCTTCCGGGCAGTTCACTTCAATGTGCAGCTTGAAGTCCTGGAACTTTTCGGTGGTCATGATGTTGGCAGCCCCGTGGGTTTGCTGACCGGGCACTTCGGGGTTGTCATTCACCAGTTCGCCATCGCGAGCCACCCATTTGCTGTTCGCGACATTTCCTATCGGTTCCCAACCTTTAAGATCTTTGCCGTCGAAGATGGGCCTGGGGCTAGTCCACTTTTTCGGCATAGGACGATCCAGTGAAGGCGCCTTTACGCCGGCGAGCGACGGGCCGGCGACGTCGCCGCGCTTTTCGATGCCTGTCAGCTTGCCTGCGCTGGGGGATGTGAGCTCCCAGCTGATCTCCGTGCTCTTTGCTGAATCGGGACCGGCTTGGCCCACGGTCACGATCAGTTTGCCCGACTCGATGTGGGCGTCTGTGATTGCGTGCCATGCGCCGCCCCTCGGCTGAACGCGGCCTTCAATCTTGCCGCCGTTCTCGGTGAGCTCGATCCATTGCGGATAAGGTTTGCCGGTGGCGGGGGTCACGGTCATGTCCCAACGGCCGAGAAACTCTTTGACGTCTTGCGCGGTGACGGTCGAGGCCAATGCGGTCAAGAGGATAGGTACAAACAGAATCTTCATTTTCACCCGTTGAGTGTAACGTTCCTGCCGATAGCCGGAGTTTTAAATGATCGTAGCGATCAGTCGCGCGCGGCGGCTTCCAGTGTGGCGAGATCCAGTTTGATCATCCCCATCATGGCTTCCATGGCTTTGGGGTGACGGATCAATTCGTCGATGTTGCGCGGCACGATCTGCCAGCAGAGGCCGAAGCGGTCTGTGAGCCAGCTGCAGGCCATGGGTTTGCCGCCGCCTTCCATCAACTTGTCCCAGTAGGTATCGATCTCCTGCTGTGAGTCGCAACGGACGAAGTAGGAGAAGGCGGGGTTGAGCTGTTGCGAGGGACCGCCGTTGAGAAAGACCATCTCCTGCCCTTCCAGCTCGATCGAGATGGTGGCGATCTTGCCCGCGGGCCAGGGGCCGACGCCTTTGGAGCGCAGCTCGCCGAGTTTGCGTGCGTGGGGGAAGACGCTCAGGTAGAACTCGGCGGCCTCTTCTGCGTTGTCGTTGAACCAGAGGAATGGCGCAAGTTTATTCATGGCGGGCATGGTAGCAGATGGCAGGCGGCTTGTTACAGCCGAGGAATGGTGCTAATCGATCCGGCTGTGTGCGATTGGCGTGTTGGGGATGCTGCTTCCGAAGGCTTGTCTAGCCGTAGCAAATGTAAGACGTCGACAAAATTTAGAATTGGCGAAAGAGCATCGAAAGTCCTCGTCCCGTCATCTTGCATAAGGAAGCATGCCACGAAGTGAAACAAAACCGGTTGCGGTAAAGAAAGCGGAAGCGCTCTCGGACGAGCAGTTTCTGGCCATCAGCAAAGCTGTTGCCGATCCGCGCCGGTTTGCCATTCTGCAGCAGGTCGCAGCCTTTCAAGCCGGTCCGCTGGCCTGTTCCAATCTGCAGGAGCATAACGTCATCAGTCCTGCGACGATCTCTCATCACATCAAAGAGCTGGCGGAAGCGGGTCTGATCCAGGTGGAGCGGGAAGGCCGTTGCGGCAATCTGATCCTGCAGCGCGGGGTCTGGGATGCGTATCTGAGACGCCTCTCTTCGTTGTAAATCTCTTCTCGATCAATCTTTTTGCGACGGCTGAATCCATCGGCTCGATCCAATCATCTATTTCGATGTTCGTCGAAATATTCGACCGACATCGAAATATCGAGAGGTGATGTATGAGCAAGCTTAAGGGTAAGGTCGCAGTGGTTACGGGAGCGTCGAAGGGTATTGGCGCAGGCATTGCAAAAGAGCTGGCGGCACAGGGTGCCTCCGTGGTGGTGAACTATGCCTCCAGCAAGGAAGGCGCCGACAAGGTCGTTGCCGATATCAAGGCAGCGGGCGGAAATGCAGTTGCCGTTGGCGGAAGCGTAGCCAAGGCAGCTGAGATTGCAACGATCTTTGCCGAGACCAAGAAGGCGTTTGGCAAGGTCGACATTCTGGTGAACAACGCGGGCGTGTACGCGTTTGCTGCTTTGGAAGAGATCGAAGAGTCTGAGATCGATCGCATGTTCAATACCAATGTGAAGGGTCTTCTGCTGTCCACGAAGGCAGCTTTGGCACTGTTCCCCTCGAGCGGAGGCAGCATCATCAACATTGGTTCGGTTGCAAGCCAGATGCCGGTTCCGGCGACCAGCATTTACTCCGGAACGAAGGGCGCGGTCGATACGATTACCCGCGTGCTGGCGAAGGAACTTGGCCCCAAGGGCATCCGAGTGAACGCCGTCAACCCCGGCCCGGTGCAGACGGAGGGCGTAGCGGCTGCGGGTGTTGAAGGCTCCGACTTTTTGAACAGCATGATCCAGCAGACTCCGTTGGGCCGCATCGGCCAGCCCAAGGACATTGCCGAGGTCGTGAGCTATCTGGCGTCGGACGATGCGGGATGGCTGACCGGCTCGCTGATTGAGGCGGCAGGCGGCCTTCGCTAAGGCAAAAACGTAAAGAGGAAGGGCAAACTTCGTGCCCTTCCTCCTTGTTGTAAAGCAATGTTTGACTGGCTGTTTCTATTGGAAATATTCGACGATCACTGCTGCACGAAGTCCACGTAGCCATGCTTCTGAAGGAACTTGAAGTAACCGACCCAGTCGAAGTTTGACTGGCCCATTTCGAGCTCCGTCAGCTTGATGATCTCGGCCAGATTGCGCTTTCCGTCGCACCAGTAGAGCGCGGCGGTGGTCGGTCCCCAGAAAGAACTGGCGGGGTATCCTTCGCGCTGTTCGACGGGGATATCGTCCAGGGTGAGGGTGCCCATTCTCTTGCGGCGAACGACGATCTTTTCCGCCTCAGGATTCACCTTGGGGGCGGAGGGCTGGATCGTTCCAAGATGCAGTTCGGTGGCGCGCTGCTGCACGGCGTTTTCGATCCGCTTCTTCTGCAAATCGGCGAAAGAGTCCAGACCGGCGATTCCCTGCGGGAGATCGGCGGCCTGCTTCACCGCCTTGGTTTCGCGGGCGAGGTTGTAGTCGACGCGAGCGGTCTCCCAGTACAACAGGCGGCCGAGAGTGTCGGCGTTCTTGGCCACGGCGATCTGATCGAGTCCATTCTCGGTCCCTGCATTGATCTGGTCATAACCGCGCGAAAGGGCCAACTGCGCCATCCAGTGCATCTGGTCGGGACCTGCCGAGGCGATGAAGTAGGCGTAGGCAGCGTTCATGACGCTGAGGTCGCGCAAGGAATCGGGATCGACCTGATTGGGGGTGTCGAAGCTGGTGTGATGAGCGATGATTCCGTGGCCGCCGCGCGGAGCCACGGTGGGGATGTTGATCATCGGATCTCCGAGATCGTTGTCGGTTCCACTGTTGTACTCGCTCCAGTGGAAGGGACGATCCACCATGGGGTAGTACTCCTTGGCGAGGCGCAGGACGAAGGCATCGACAAACGAGGTGGCCGACTGCGGATTCATCACCCAGTTGTATTCCGTCCCCGCGAGGTTCTGCCAGCCGGCGGGCGAATCGATACACATGCCGGCGATGGTTTTCTTCACACGGTCCTGATGGGCATACAGATAAGCGAGGTTACCGTAACGCTCTCCCATGGCGAGGATGCGAATGGTTCGCCTGGGCCTGGGGAGCTTGCCTTCTTTGATCAGCCGATTCAGCGTAGCGGTGGCTTCGATGATCGAGGAGACTCCGGTGTCGTTGTCGCCAGCGCCTACCTCGTACATATGGCCAAGCGAGAAGACCTCTTCAGCTGCGGAGCCGTCGGTGCCGAGGATCGCTCCGCTGACGTAGGGGTACTGACCGGTGTAGTAGCGGGTATCGACGTTCGCCCGAACCTTCACCGGGCCACGCTCCAGCAGTTGATGAAGGTACTGCTGCGAGCGGGGCGTGATGGAGAAGCAGACCAGCGGCGCGTTGCCTTTGTTGAAGGCCCAGCCGTTGTCGCCGAAGGAGTTGATCCAGTCGCGCTCATCCAGCAGCGCCGGGTTGGTCGCGCTCTCGTGAACCATGCCGAGCGCGCCGGCTTTCGCCAGTGCGGTCTTGGACATGCGACCACCGAGCACGAGCTTGCCTTTCAGGTCCGCGGTCTTGATGTCTTTGGGAGCCAGCACGATCTCGGTCTCGACTCCGCCGGGAGCCGTGGGACCGCTCCACATGCAGAGCGAAGCAGGGACGCGCTGATAGTCTGCGATCACGCGCATGTCTTCGGGGACTTTGGGGGAGACGATTTCGAGCGTGCCGACGTGGGCGTCCCACGCCATGGGCTCGGTCCAGAAGCCCGCCTGGGTGGTTCCATCGGCAGGAGCGTAGCCGATCTGGACGTCATCGAGTCCGGCCTGCTTCATGATGTCGGCTACAGTTTTCGCGGTCTCCTGAAAGTGAGCAAAGTCGAACCAGCGGTCGGTCTCCCACATCTTTCGCACGTTCGACAGGGCTTCGGTGGAGTTGACGTTCTGGTAGAGCAGCGTCAACAGGTTGGTCACCGGGCTTGGACCTTCGGGGCCACGGGAGCGTCCGGGAAAGCCGTGTCCTCGAGCGAAGACGGGAGAGGAAGACTGCGCGGAAGAATCAGACTGCCCACTGCGGGTTCGGGTTTGTGCCGAAACGAAAACAACACTCATTACCAGGAACAGCGCGAGTTTCTTCATGGATCGCATCCTTGGGGTAGGCCAGATTATCGGGAATAGCTACCTCCGTACAATATGCGCCATGTCGAACTCTGCGTTAGGGCAATGGTCTTATTCGTAGAGAAGTACCTTCAACGCTTTGCGATGTTTCCTGCTGCCTGGTTTGCAGAATGGCTTCCTCAGCTGAATGTCTGGTCGTCGAAGGATTGTTTTTCGTCCCACATCGGCGTTGGTTCGAAGTAGCCGACGCCCGGAGCGAGATGCTGCTTCATGACTTCGTCGTTGAGCGTCACGCCGAGCCCCGGGGTATCCGGCACTGCGATGTAACCGTTCCTGATGATCGGCTTATCGACCTCGTTGACCAAATCCTGCCACCACGGCACGTCGAGCGCGTGGTTCTCGAGCGCGAGGAAGTTCCTCGTTGCCGCCGCGCAGTGCACGTTGGCCATGCAGGAGACGGGCGTTCCCGCAAAGTGCATCGCCATGGGCACACCGTACCGGTAGGCCATGTCACCGATCTTGTGCGTGCGCAGAATGCCGCCCGAGGTCGCGAGATCGGGATGAATCTTGTCGACGGCGTGGGTGCTGCAGAGCTTCTCAAAGTCTGCGATCTCGTAGATATCTTCGCCGGTGATGGTGGGCGTTGTTGTGGAGTCGGTGATCTGCTTCAGCAGGTCGGTGTACCACCAGGGGATAACGTCCTCCATCCACTCGAGGTTGAACTTCTCGTAGGCACGACCGAGGCGGATGATGGAGTTCACGCCGACATGTCCAAGGTGATCGGTGGAGAGAGGCATGTCGGGACCAATGGCCTCACGGATGGCCGACATGTACTCGCAGTAGACGTCGATGCCCTTATCTGTCAGCTCGTTGCCGGTAAACATATGCGGCAGACGCTTGTCGTACTCGATGCTGTGCTGGTCGGCAGGCTCGACGAGCATGCCGGGACGGCCCTTGAGGACGTCGGTGCCGATATCCACCTTGATCCAGGTGAGGCCCATCTCCTTACGGCCTTTGGCCTTGGCCGCGAAGGCCTGCGGGGTGTCGGCCTCGGGGGTGTCGGCGTAGATACGAATCTTGTCGCGCCACTTGCCTCCGAGCATCTGGTAGACGGGCGCGCTGTAGACCTTGCCGGCGATGTCCCACAACGCCATCTCGATGGCGGCGACGCCGCCCGCCTGACGCGCGACGCCGCCGAACTGCGCGATCTTCTCAAAGAGGTAATCGACGTTGAGCGGGTTCTCGCCCAGGATGCGGGTCTTGAGCACCATTGCGTACTGATAGTTCGCGACGTCACGCACTTCGCCGAGCCCATAGATGCCCTGGTTGGTGTCGATACGAATGATGGGGCATGGGCTTGGTCCGGGCTTCTTCACCACGGTGTAGCGGAGGTCGGTGATCTTGAGCGTCGATGGGCTGGAGTGCTTGTTTACATTCTGGATCGAGCTTTGCGCTTCCGCCGTGGGAATCCCTTTGCCGAGCAGACCGGCGGCGAAGAGTGCCATGGTGGACTTCATCATCTCGCGACGATTCGTGAGGCGGTTGTAGAACATTGTGCCCATCTCCTATAGACCCGAAACCTTCGCCGAATTTTAGAACAGATTGTGCCGGAAGAGAGTTGCTATCTGATTCCTCCTGAGGAACTTACTTCTGGGAGGCGCTCATCCCCTCCACGGTTTCCGGCTTATCTCAAAGCAGAAGGTTCGTTGAGATTCATCACTCTTCCTTGTTCGATCGGATGCATTTCGCATGCTGGTTTTGGGGTGTCGGATTTATGCAAGTTGTTGCAACTAATAGAATTGACCGGCTTTTAAACCTGCTCTGGTAAGAATTTGCCTAAGATCGGCGCATGCTCACCTACAGCTTTGTGCGTCGAAACCTCTCGGTCTCGGTGTCTCTTCTTCTTGTCCTGGCGATGTTCTGCGGGGCTGGTTTTGCCCAGAACAACACTCACGTCATCCTTTCGCAGATCTACGCGGCCGGCGGCAACAGCGGTGCGGTGCTGAATGCGGATTACGTGGAGCTGTTCAACCCGACGGGCAATACGCTGACGCTGAACAACTACAGCATTCAGTATGCGAGCGCGACGGGAAGCACGATCTCAACGGTGACGATCCTTCCGGCGACGATCACGCTGGCTCCGGGGCAGTATTACCTGATTGCGGCTTCGGCGGGATCGAATGGAGCGGCGCTTCCGGTGACTCCGGATGTTGCGGACACCAATATTGCGTTTGGAGCGACGGCGGGCAAGGTGGCCCTGGTGTCGTCGACGACGAAGCTGGCTTCGGCCTGCAATCTGTCGGACCCGACGGTGGTGGACTATGTGGGATACGGGACGACGGCGAGCTGCTCACTGGGTTCTCCCGCGCCTGCGCCGAGCACGACGAAGGCTGATGTCCGCACGAATGTGTGCACGATTACGAACAACAGCGGGATGGAGTTTGCGGCACAGGACCCGGCACCGCACAACTCGGGTTCGACTCCATTTGTATGCGGCGCTCCGACGCCGCTGGCGGCAACGGGACAGGCGACGCCCTCGACGGTGTTCTCGGGGAATTCGACGCTGCTGACGGTTGCGGTGACTCTGGGGACGCAGCCAGTGAGCAGCGGCATTGCGGTGGCGGCGGACCTGAGCGCGATTGGCGGCTCAGCGACGCAGACACTGTTCGATGACGGAACGAACGGCGATGCAGTGGCGGGAGACAATGTCTTTTCGTACAGCGCGCCGGTGATGTCGACGGGAAGCTTCAGCCTGCCGGTGACGGTGATGGACCAGCAGATGCGCTCGGCGCACGCGAGCATTGCGCTGACGGTTGCGGTACCGCCTCCGACGGTTTCGATTCAGGAGATTCAGTCGGCGAAGCCTTCGCCGTATGCCACCAAGGCTGTAACGACGAGCGGCATTGTGGTGGGTGTGAAGTCGAACGGGTTCTACCTGGAGGCGAAGGACGCAAGCACGAATCCGACGACCCCGCAGGGCGTTCTGGTCTACACGGGATCGACGGCGAAGCCCTCGTATATTGCGATCGGCAGCGAGGTGGAGGTAACGGGCGTGGTGAGCACGTATCCCACGACGAGCCTGACGCCGGGGACGGAGATCGATGGGCCGCAGACGTTTACGCTGATCGGAACCAGCCGGCCGCTTCCGGCTCCGGTGAAGATTACGGCGGCGATGGATTCGCCGACGGGCGGGATCTTCCAGTTCACGCGGTTTGAAGGAATGCGCGTCGCGATCGATTCGTTCACAACGACGAGCGGGACGGATGCTTCGCTGAATGAAACGACCGAGACGAATACCTCGAACGGCCGCTTCTATGGCGTGGTGACGGGAGTTCCGCGGCCGTTCCGTGAGCCGGGTGTCGCGGTGACGGATACGGGATTCGGTCCTCTGCCCCCGAGTGTTCCGCTATGGGATTCGAACCCGGAGCTGCTGCAGCTTGACAGCATTGCGTTTGGCGGACCTGCGATCAACCTGACGAGCAACACGACGCTGACCGGAATGGTGGGCGTGATGGACTTCTCGTTCGGCGGTCCGGAGATTCTGCTGGATGCGGCAACGCGTCCGACCGTGACCGGCGGAATGATGGTCGAGCCGGTTCCTGCGGCAACTGGCGATGAGTTTACGATTGCCAGCTTTAACATGGAGCGGTTCTACAACGATCAGAACGATCAGGATAATCCGGGAAGCTCGGCGGTGAAGGTGACGACGGAGGCCTATCAGCGCAGGCTGGCGAAGGCTTCGCTGGCGATCCGGACGGTGCTGAACTCGCCGGACATTATCGGCACGCAGGAGATCGAAAACCTTGCGGTGCTGACGGATCTGGCGAACAAGATCAACTCGGATACGGTAGCGGCGGGCGGAAGCGATCCGCAATATGTGCCGTATCTGTTCCTGGCGAATGACGGCACGGCGATCAACACGGGCTTTCTGGTGAAGTCGACGCGCGTGACGACGGTGAATGTGGAGCAGTCGGGTTTGACGACCACCTTTACAAACTCGCAGGGCAAGCAGGCGATTCTGAACGACCGGACACCGCTGGTTCTGCATGCGGGGATTAAGCGTGGTTCGGCCGCGGACTATCCGGTAACGGTAATCTCGGTGCATCAGCGGTCGCTGATCGATATCGACGACCCGACGAGCACGGGTGCGACGGTAAGGCTGAAGCGCGAGGCGCAGGCGGAGTATCTGGCGAAGCTGATCCAGAGCTACCAGGCGGCGGGCGAGCACGTGGTGACGGTCGGCGACTACAACTCGTTCGAGTTCTCGGATGGCTTTGTGGACACGATCGGGGTGACGAAGGGCAACCCGGTTCCGGCGGATCAGGTCGTGACGCCTCCGGTAGCAGGGCTGGCGAATCCTCCTCTGGTTGACCTGGTGACTCTACTTCCGGCGGACCAGCGGCAGAGCTACGTCGAGGATGGAAGCGCACAGGTTCTGGACCACGTCGTGGTGACGCAGGACCTGGTTCCGACGAATACACGGCTGGTGTATGCGCACATCGATTCGGACTGGCCTCTGGTGAACCTGAACGATGCGACGAACCCGACGAGGATCAGCGACCACGATCCGGCGGTGGCTTACTTCCGGATTCCTGCGGTGCAGGGGACGGTGAAGCTGGCGACGAGCTCGGCGTTGACGGCCACGGCGAACGGCTACCAGGCGATGATTACGGTGACGAACAACGGCACGGGCACGGCAGAGGATGTGAAGCTGGCGGCGGCAGTGCTGGGGAATGCATCGGGATCTCCGCTGCCGGCCATGCTTGGCGACATACAGCCGGGAGCTTCAAAGACAGTGACGATCGACTTTCCGGCTTCAGCCGGAGCGCCGGGATCGGCCACGGTTGAGAGGCTGACGGGTACCTATCAAGGCGGGAGCTTTGGCGGATCTCTTCGCGCTACACTTCCAGTGAACCAATAACAAAACAGAAGACCGGGCCTCGCAGGACCAAACTCTGTACCGGAGAAAAATAATGATGAAGAAGATGTGTGTTTCGTTTTCCATGCTCGTGATGGTTGTTCTGCTCGGGTTTACCTCGCGCGCTTCGGCCGATCCGATTGTCGGCATTATCGGTTCGAGCGTTTCGTTTCCAGTGGAGTTGGATAACACCGGGAACCCGGACCTGTATCTGAACGGAAGCAACTTTACGATTGACAGCCCCCTGGTTCTCAACGACATGCTGTTTGCGAATTTCCCACCTGTCATTCCTGCGAATGCCATCCTCGACGGAGTTCTGTTTACGGTGGACCTGCCTGCAGGCATGACGCCGGGCCTCTATAACGGCGTGTACTCCATCCTTGGCGGATTTACTCCCGATGCCATGGACGATCTGGTGGACTTCGAGTTCCAGATCGATGCGCAGCCTGCAGCAAGCCCGATTCCTGAACCGGGAACGTGGCTCCTGCTGGGAACGGGACTGGGCTTGCTGGGGATGACGGTCTATGGCCGTCGCCGTCAGGCCTCGTTCGGAAGCGCAGCCTAAACGAAACGATTGAGTTGAAGAGAAGTGAGCGGGACCCTGAAAAGGGTCCCGTTGCTCTTTTGCGGATCAGAGGGAACGGATGACGGTGGCCATGCGGGCGACGACGGCTGGCCAGGTGTAACGGGAGAGGACGAGCTCACGGCCTTGACGGCCCATCTCGGCGAGGTGGTCGGGGTTGGAGAGGAGCTGGATGAGTTTAGTTGCGAGGTCTTCGACGGAGCCTTTTTCAACGAGAGCTCCGGTGACGCCGGGAGTGACGAACTCGCGGAGGGCCCAGGCGTTGGTGACAACGGCGGGAAGCTGATACAGCATGGCCTCGAGCGGAGCGATGCCGAAGGGCTCATAGAAAGAGGGGAGCACGAAGAGCGAGGCCTCACGGAAGAGGAACTCGAGCTTCTGGCTCTGCTCAGGGTCGACCTTGGAGAGATGGCCGTGAAGGATGGCTCCGGGCGGGAGGTTGTTGACCTGAGTGGGGCCGACGATATGGAGCTCGGCGGAGGGGATGGCCTCGCGCACGGTGCGGAAGGCGGAGAGGAGCTGGGGGCCGCCCTTGCGGCTGAACTCGGTGCCGATGAAGAGGATGCGGGGGGAGCGGTAATCCTTTTGCGGAGCGGGATCAGGGATCTCGGTGAGGTTGACGGCACCGCCGACGTTGAAGACCTTCTCGGGCGCGACGCGGTACTCGCGGATGAAGGACTGGCGGAGATATTCACTGAAGGTGAAGATGGCG